>NZ_JBIAEC010000005.1:0-363327 GCF_042868225.1 Streptomyces sp. NPDC007856
CTCCCGGTGGGCACAGTTGTGGAGGAGCAGGACCTTTCTTCGTACGTCGCCGGGCTCGTCCTCACCAACGACGTCAGCGCCCGCGACGTCCAGCTGACCAAGACCCAGTTCTACGAGAGCAAGTCATACCCGACCTTCACGCCGACGGGCCCGTACCTGGCCCTGCTGGAGCCCGAGGACTTCGCCCATCTGCTGAACCTGCGGCTGCGGCTGAACGTCAACGGCGTACCGCGTCAGGACCGCACGCTCGCCGACATGATCGTGCGGCCCGCGCAGGCGCTCACCCTGCTCGCCCGCTTCCAGACCCTCGACCCGGGCGATCTGCTGCTGACCGGTACGCCCGGCGGCACCGCCCTGAAGGCCCCGCCCGCGCCGGTCGCGAAGATCAGTGCGCTGCTGCCGCCCGCGGCGAGGTGGAAGGCGTTCTTCAAGGGCCAGGCCAGGAACCCGCGTTACCTGCGTGACGGTGACCTCATCACCGCCACGATCGCCACCCCGGACGGGCGGATCGACCTCGGTGAGCAGCGGACCGCCGTGGCGGACGCGAGGTGAGCGCCGAAGCCCGGAGACCGGTGGTGATCATCGGCGCGGGACCGGTCGGGGTCACGGCCGCCCTCCTGCTCGCCCGGCACGGGGTACGCAGCCTGCTCCTCGAACGCCACCGGGACATCTATCCCCTGCCACGCGCCGTCGTCGCGGACGACGAGATCTGCCGGATCCTGCAGAGCGTCGGCATCCACGAGGAGTTCGCAGCCGTCTCGCGCCCGGCGCCGGGCCTGCGGCTCCTGGATCCCCGGCGCCGCCTGATCACCGAGTTCCCGCGATCCCTGCAGGGCCACCACGGCTTCGCGCAGACCAACATGTTCGACCAGCCCGAGCTGGAGCGCCTGCTGCGGCGCGCCTTGGCGCGCCGCCCCGAATGCGAGTTGTGGGGCGGCGTGGAGGCCGTGTCCGTCACGCAGCCCGCCGACGGGACGGCTCCGGTGCGGGTGACCTTCCGCCGCGACGGCAGCGACGAGGAGGAGCACCTCTGGGCCGACGCCGTCCTCGGCTGCGACGGTGCGGGCAGCCTCACCCGAGAGGCCATCGGTGCCGTCTGGGAGGACCTGCATTTCGAGGAGAGCTGGCGCGTCATCGACGTGCGCACCAGCCGCCGGGTGAACAGCTGGGAGGGAGCCGAGCAGATCTGCTGCGCCACCCGTCCGGCCACCTACATGCGGGTCGGCGAGGACCGCTACCGCTGGGAGTTCCGGCTGGACGACGACGAGCGCCTGGACGGCGCGGAGGGCCGGGAGCGCCTGCGCGAGCTGGTCGCCCCCTGGGTGGATCTGCCGTCCGACGGGCCAGAGGACGACGACTTCGAGGTGATCCGGCAGGCGCAGTACACCTTCCGGGCCCGCCTCGCCGACCGCTGGCGCCAAGGGCGCGTCTTCCTGCTGGGCGACGCCGCCCACCTCACCCCGCCCTTCGTCGGGCAGGGCCTGTGCGCCGGGCTGCGCGATGCCTACAACCTCACCTGGAAACTCGCCCGTGTCCTGCGACAGGGCGCACACGACGGACTGCTGGACACCTACGAGCACGAACGCAAGCCGCACGCACGCCACCTGATCCGCGTCGCGGTCGCCGTGGGCTGGGCCATGACCGGCGGCCAGGGCCGCGGTGCGGCATTCCGCCGGACTCTCGTGGGAACGGCCTGCCGCATCCCCGGCGTGACCGCGGCAGTGAGCCGCGACCTCAGCCCCGCTCTGACCGCCGGCCCGCTCGTACGGCGTCACCCCCGGATGGCCGGCCGGACACTGGCCGGAACGTTCTGCCCGCAGCCCTGGGTACGGCACGACGGCGGGGCGGTCCGCCTCGATGACGTCCTCGGAAACTCGTTCGCCGTCCTGACCGCTGTGCCGCCCACAGCCCGGATGACGGCCGTGGCCACGGCCCTGGGCGCACCGCCGATCCACGTCGACGACCTGGGCGACGACGGCACTCTGGCGGCCTGGCTGGCAGGCGGCCGCTCGGACGCCGTCCTGCTGCGCCCCGACCGCGTCGTGATGGACACCGTCCCCGCCGGCACCGGCGACTTCACAGGCACCGCCGCCTGGGCTCCCCTGCTGCACACGGGCCGCCGTGCGCCTGATGCCCGGGCCGTTCCCCCGCCGAGGAGCACCACACCATGACCACCCCGCACCCCACGCCGTACCCGGCCCCCTTCTTCACTCCCGACCCGAAGGCGGCCGCCCGCAGCCGCATCGCCGACTTCGCCCGGTGGGCCGCACGTCACCAGGGCGCCGAGGGAGTTGACGAACCCACCGACTACGAGGCTCTGCACCGCTGGTCCGTCACCGACCTCGAAGGGTTCTGGGAGGCGGTGTGGCAGTACTTCGACATCGACTCAACGACTCCGTACGAAAACGTGCTGGCCGAGGAAACCATGCCCGGCGCACGCTGGTTCCCGGGCGCCACTCTCAACTACGCCCATCACGCGGTGCGCAACCTGCACCCGGACGCGCCCGCGATCACCGCGCTGGACGAGACCGGAGCCGGCTACGAGATCACGGGCCGGCAGCTGCGCGCCCAGGTCGCCTCGGTCGCCGCCACCCTGCGCGACCTGGGCGTCGGACAGGGCGACCGGGTAGTGGGCTACCTGCCCAACACGCCCCACGCCATCGTCGCCTTCCTCGCAACGGCCAGCCTGGGCGCGGTGTGGTCGGTCTGTGGCCAGGACTACGCACCCAAGGCCGCCGCCGACCGCTTCGCCCAGCTCGAACCGGCCGTGCTCGTCACCGCGGACGGCTACCTCTTCAACGGGGCCACGCACGACCGCCGTACCGCCTCGCTCGAGCTGGCAGCCGCCCTGCCGACGCTGAAGGGCACGGTGCTCGTGGACCACGTGGGCCTCACCTGGCCCGAAGGCGAACCCTCGGGACTGGTGGTTCCCTGGGAGGACGCGGCCACCCGCACCGAGTACCTCACCATCGCCCCGGTGCCGTTCGACCACCCGCTGTGGGTCGTGTTCTCCTCCGGTACCACCGGCCTGCCCAAGGGCATCGTCCACGGGCACGGCGGCGTCCTGCTGGAGCACCTCAAGACCCTCGGCCTGCACTGCGACCTGGGCGTCGGGGACCGGCTGCTGTGGTACACCACCACCCACTGGATGATGTGGAACCTGGTCGTCTCCACCCTGCTGACCGGAGCCACCACCTGCACCTACGACGGCAGCCCCGCGCCGCAGGCCCGCCCGGACATCCTGTGGGAGCAGGCGGCCCGCCACCGGGTCACCGTCCTCGGCACCAGCCCCCAGTACCTGCTGGCCATGGCCAAACTGGGCATCGAACCCTCCGCGCACGACCTGTCAGCCGTCCGTGTCATCGGATGCACGGGCTCCGCCCTGCCCGCATCCACCTACCCGTGGGTCCGTGACCACGTGGGCGAAGGCATCCAACTGGCCTCCACCAGCGGCGGCACGGACGTCGTCTCCGGCTTCGCCGGAAGCGCACCCACGACCCCCGTCTGGGCAGGGGAGTTGTCCGCCCCCAACCTGGGCGTGGCACTGGCCGCCTACGACTCCGAGGGCACCCCGGTCCGTGACCAGGTCGGCGAACTCGTCGTCACCCGGCCCATGCCGTCGATGCCGCTGTACTTCTGGAACGATCCTGACGGCAGCCGCTACCGCGACGCCTACTTCAGCGCCTACCCGGGCGTGTGGCGGCACGGGGACTGGATCACCCACACCTCCCACGGCTCGGTGATCGTCCACGGCCGCTCCGACGCCACCCTCAACCGCAACGGCGTGCGCCTGGGCAGCGCCGACATCCACGACATCGTCGAACGCCTCCCCGAGATCACCGAGGCCCTCGTCATCGGCGCGGAGGAACCCGACGGCGGCTACTGGATGCCGCTCTTCGTGGTCCTCGCCGAAGAGACCGTCCTGGACGACGGGCTGCGCGACCGGATCCGCGACGCGATCCGCGCCGGAGCCTCACCCCGCCACCTCCCCGACGAGATCCTCGCCGTACCGGCCCTGCCTCACACGAAGACCGGCAAGAAGCTCGAGGTTCCTGTCAAGCGGCTCCTTCAAGGCGCTGCCGCCGCGCAGGTCCTCAACCCCGGAGCCGTCGACAACCCCGAACTGATCGCCTACTTCGCCCGTTTGGGCGCGGAGCGCAAGAAGCGGTCGACAGACCACACCTGACCGTCGGAGCGGAGACCCTGCCCCGACACCACACCAACCCCACACCGAAGCAAGAGAGAAACCGTGAGCATCACCGACCGCGAACAACAGCCCCTCGATGTCCTTGACGATGCCGGGCGAAAGATCCTCTTCACCGAAGCCCGCACCGCAAACACCTTCGCCACCACGGCTGTCACCGACGACGAACTCGCCACGATCTGGGAGCTCGCCCGCTGGTCGCCGAGCGCAGCCAACGGCCAGCCTCTGCGTGTCCTCTTCGTGCGCACCCGTGAGGGCAAGGAGCGACTGGTCCGGCATCTCGACGAGGGCAACAGGGCCAAGACCCTCAGTGCGCCGGCCGTGGCGATCCTCGCGTACGACGTCGACTTCCACGACCAGATGCCGACCGTCTTCCCGGCCCGCGGCGAGATGCTGCGAGCGGCGTTCGCCGACCAGACCGAGAAGCGCGAAAGCATCGCGGGCTACAACTCCGCACTGCAGACAGGGGTTTTCCTTCTCGCGGTGCGCGCGGCGGGCCTCGCCGCCGGCCCCATGGCGGGCTTCGACAGGGCCGGCGTGGACGATGAGTTCTTCACGGGTACCAGCTGGCATTCACATCTGGTGGTCAACATCGGTCATCCCGGTGCCGACCCTTGGTTCCCGAGGCTGCCCCGCGTCCCCGTTGAGGACGCCGTCGCCTGGGCCTGACGACCCGGTCGGTCCCCAGCACCGTTGCAGCTGCGCCCGCCCGTGCCGCCAGGAGCGGCACGTGCGGGCGATGGGGGAGGGGCACTACCGCTGTCAGTCGGCCTGCTGCTCGGCCGGCCGCAGCCCAGCGGTCCACTTCTCCTCGATCCGCCCGAACTTCCACACGGCCAGCGCAGTAC
Organism: Streptomyces sp. NPDC007856; assembly: GCF_042868225.1. Classification (NCBI taxonomy): domain Bacteria; kingdom Bacillati; phylum Actinomycetota; class Actinomycetes; order Kitasatosporales; family Streptomycetaceae; genus Streptomyces; species Streptomyces sp. NPDC007856. The sequence goes on from NZ_JBIAEC010000005.1 coordinate 5,053, forward strand.
CCCACGTGGCGAAGAAGAGTCCCACGATGACGAAGCCGATGATGTTGAGGTCCAGGCCACCGACCCAGTCCCAGAACGCGCCGTGCAGGCCGGCCTTGTCGGCGAGCAGGCCCAGCAGCTCGGCAGTGCCGACGATCAGCGCGACGGCGACGGACAGGCCGGTGATGACGAGGTTGTAGTAGACCTTGCGCACTGGCTTGGAAAAGGCCCAGCCGTAGGCGAAGTTCATGAAACAACCATCGATGGTGTCCAGCAGACTCATGCCGGCCGCGAAGAGTACCGGCAGGCAGAGAATGGCGTACCAGGGCAGCCCGGATGCCGCTCCAGAGCCTGCCAGCACCAGCAGTGCGACCTCGGTGGCGGTATCGAAGCCGAGACCGAACAGAAGGCCGAGGGGATACATCTGCCAAGGCCTGGTGATCGACTGCATCACGCGTCCCAGCAGGCGGTTCATGAGGCCACGATTGTTGAGCTGCTGCTCCAGCGCGGCCTCGTCGAAGTGGCCCGAGCGCATCTGCCGGAACACAGCCCAGATACCCGCCAGGATGATGCTGTTGATGATGGCGATGATGTAGAGGAAGGCCCCGGAGACGGTCGTACCGATCACCTGGGTTACGTGGTGCAGCTCGGAGTTGTCGTCCCGTACCGGTCCGGCGAGGGCTTTGATGCCCAGGGAGAGCAAGAGCGCCAGGAAGAACACGATGCTGGAGTGCCCCAGGGAGAACCAGAAGCCCACCGACAGCGGACGTCGGCCCTCCTCCATCAGTTTCCGAGTGGTGTTGTCGATCGCCGCGATGTGGTCCGCGTCGAAGGCGTGCCGCATGCCGAGGGTGTAGGCACTCACTCCAATGCCGATTCCGAAACCTTTGGTGCCCAGGCTGTAGTGCTCCGGCGCCACGATCGCGACCAGCGTGAACCACCCGATGACGTGGAGTCCGATGATGAAGACGCCCATTCCGGCGACGCGGCCCCACTCGGCGCGGCTCATCGAACCGGATATGCGGCGCCAGCGGGAAGTGGATCTGCTGGTAGCCGTGCGTGCGGCTGTCATGCGTGGTCTTCCTTCGTTTCTACGAGACAGGCCGTGAGGCGCCCGGTAGGGGAGAAGGGGCCAATTGAGCCCGCTCCCGTCCACCGGGCGCCTCAAGCGCGTTCAAGCCACGGGCCCGGCTGAGTCCGCAGCGCAAGCGGCGTCAGTGTCACCGGTTGCGGTTCCCGTCGTGGTCGTAGCGGTTCCAGTCGCCGTCATTCCGAAAGGAGCCGTGGTCGTTCCGATACGAGTTGCGGTCGTACCGGTTCCAGTCGTAGTCGTACCGGTTCGACTCGCGGTCGTACCGGTAGTTTCTGTCGTGCTGCCGGCCGCGGTACTCGTCGTCCCAGCTGCAGTAGCGAACGTGACGGTCGTACCGGTCCCAATAGGTGTACCTGTCCCCGATGTTGCGCTGTCGGCCGCGGTAGTCGTCCCGGCAGTACTTGTACTCGTGGCCGTGCCGGTAGGAGACATCGCGGTCCCAGCGGTGACCGTCGGTCTTGATACTCACCGCTGAGCGCTGGACATGCTCGGACAGAGGCGTCGCGGCAGAGGCGGTGCCACCGGCACCGAGAACGGCTCCACCCGCGACCGCGGTGGAGGCGACAGCGAGAGCGAAGCGCTTCGTGAGCTTCCTCATGATTTTCCCTTCAGGCGGGCGCAGTCCGCTCCCCAGCGATTGCTGGTGCGAGTGATGGATGCGCCATCGGTAGTCGAGGCCGCAACGGCGTGATTAACCCCTTGTGAGGGCCGACTGCGGCCGACGTTCGACGCAGGCCACAGATACGGCGGCACTGCGCAATTTCCATACGTCGTATGGAAGCGAGACAATTCGTACCATATGGCGTACGGAACTGTCGAGCGCTGTTGGCGTCGATCGCGAATGAGGAGGTCACGTCGCGAGTGCCACCGTGAATGTGACCCAGGTCATAGTGAGACAAGTTGACTCATAGAGAGGTTGTGAGGCAATCTGTCTCACAGAGGGGGTCGTGAAAGCGCAGAACTCGCGACCATCCGCAGATGCCGTAGATGCCACCGCATTCACGCACAAGTGCTATTGGAGGAAACCATGACCGCTACGCTCACGAAGAAGGCGGGCAAGGGCCGCACCGACGGGGTCGTCTCCGAGCTGGCCACCTACTTCCACATCAAGCCGGGACACGAGGAAGAGATCCGGGCGGCGGTCCAGCGGTTCGTGGAGGAGCTGCGCCGCCAGGACCCGGCGCAGACCATCAAGACCGGTCTGCGCGACACCCGGCACGTGGTCTTCGACGGCGGCAGGATGCTGCTGTGGGCCACCACCTTCGAGACCGAGTGGGACCCCTACGTCGACGACGCGATCCTGACCGTCGGCTTCGAGCACTTCGCGGACTGGCTGCAGCACACCACCGAGTGGGACGAGCTGTTCGCCTGGGTCGAGGAGGCCGGCGGCATGAGCGCCCTGACCGACATGGACCGCCCGGACTTCGAGGACAACGTCCGCAACTCCACCGCCCGCCTGAAGAAGATCCTCCAGGACGGCCAGGAGCAGGCCGCCTCCTACTTCAACCCCCTGGGCACCCTCACCATGCCCCAGGTCGTCAAGGCCCAGAAGCTCGACGCCGCCTTCCAGGAAGTCCTCGACGACCCCACCGCCGAGGAAGCCCTCGCCCACCCCGCCCTCAAGCCCCTCCTCGCCCAGGCCGCCAGCTGACCCGCTGACCCCCCACACCCCTGGGAGGGAGCGACCATTCCCGCTTCCTCCCAGGACCTCGATCGCTAACCGCAGGCGACTTTGTGAATGTATTCACTTTCACAAAGTCGCCTGACGGATTCCCTGGAGAGGGAGTGCACACGCCCATGTCCCCCGACGTGATAGCCCGCTGGCAGTTCGGAATCACCACCGTCTACCACTATCTCTTCGTGCCGCTGACGATCAGTCTGGCCGGCATCACGGCCGGTCTGGAGACGGCGTGGGTGCGCACGAAGCAGGACAAGTATTTTCACGCCACCAAGTTCTGGGGGAAGCTCTTCCTGATCAACATGGTGATGGGCGTGGTCACCGGCATCGTCCAGGAGTTCCAGTTCGGCATGAACTGGTCGGCGTACTCCCGCTTCGTGGGCGACATCTTCGGGGCGCCGCTGGCGATGGAGGCGATCATCGCCTTCTTCTTCGAATCCACCTTCATCGGGTTGTGGATGTTCGGCTGGGACAAGCTTCCCCGCCGCCTGCACCTGTTCTGCATCTGGATGGTGTCCCTCGGCACCGTGCTGTCGGCGTACTTCATCCTGGCGGCGAACTCGTGGATGCAGCACCCGGTCGGCTACCGGATGGACCACGGCCGACCCCGGCTGACCGACTTCACCGAGGTGCTCCTGCAGCCCACGGCGGTGTTCGCCGCCCTGCACGCGCTCACGGCCGCCTTCGTCACCGGGGGAGCGCTGGTGACCGGCATCGCCGCCTGGCACCTGTGGCGCGCGAAGCGCACCCAGGCCCGGGGCGGCGTGGTGGAGTCGGGACGGGTGAGCGTCATGCGGACCTCCCTGCGGGTCGGCCTCGCCGTGCTCGCCGTCGCGGGCTTCGCCACTGTCCTCGACGCCGACGCCCTCGGCAAACTGATGGTCGACCAGCAACCGTTGAAGATGGCCGCCGGTGAAGGTCTGTGGAACACCGCGGCGAACGCCCCGTTCTCGCTGTTCGCCGTCCCGAACGTGGGCAAGCACCAGAACTCCGTCGACGTCGACATCCCGTACGTGCTGTCGTTGCTCGCCCACAGCGACCCGCACACTCCTGTTACCGGCATCAACAACGCGGCGTCGGCCATGGCGGCGCGATACGGCGGCGCACCGGGGGACTACCTTCCCAACGTCCCGCTGGAGTACTGGTCGTACCGTTTCATGATCACATTCGGGATGGCGTCTGTCGCCATCGGCGTGGTGGGGCTGTGGCTGACCCGCAACCGGCGCTGGATCGCGCAGGACTTCGTCACCAGGCCGGACGAGGTCCCGCACCTGATGCTCACCAAGAACCGGGCCCTCGGGCCGGTGTTGACCAAGTGGGCCTGGCGGGCCGCCGTCTGGACCCTGGGATTCCCGCTGATCGCGAACTCCTTCGGATGGATCTTCACGGAAACAGGCCGCCAACCCTGGGTGGTCTACGGCCTGATGCGCACCTCGGACGCCGTGTCACCGGGGGTGAGCGCCGGGGAGATGCTCACCACCTTGATCGGTTTCACCTTCCTGTACGGGATCCTCGCCGTCATCGAAGTCAAGCTGATGGTCAAGTACGCCACGGCCGGGCCCCGGCTCGACGAGCAGCCGCCGCAGCGTGACCCCCGGTTGCGCGGTCCGTCCTCCGCCGAGGACGACGACAAGATCCTCACATTCGCCTACTGACCAGCCGTCAGGACCTTCGCCATGCACCTCCACGACTTCTGGTTCCTGCTCATCGCCTTCTTCTGGACGGGCTACTTCGTCCTGGAGGGCTTCGACTTCGGCGTCGGCGTGCTCACCAAGCTCCTCGCCCGTGACGAGCCCGAACGCCGCGTGCTGCTGAACACCATCGGGCCCGTCTGGGACGGCAACGAGGTCTGGATGATCGCGGCCGGCGCCGCGACCTTCGCCGCCTTCCCGGGCTGGTACGCCACCCTGTTCAGCGGCTTCGACCTTCTCCTGTTCGCCGTCCTGGTCTGCCTGATCGTGCGGGCGGTGGGGTTCGAGTACCGCGCCAAGCGCGACAGCGTCCGCTGGAAACGGAACTGGGAGCACGCCATCTTCTGGTGCTCGCTGCTGGCGCCGCTGCTGTGGGGGCTGGTCTTCGCCAACATCGTCCACGGCGTGGCCATCGACCGGCGGCACGTCTACGCCGGCGGCCTGAGCGGCCTGTTCCACCCGTACGCGCTGCTCGGCGCTGTGACCCTGCTGGCTGTCTTCACCGTCCACGGAGCGGTGTTCGTCGCGCTCAAGACGGTCGGCGACATCCGTGACCGTGCCCGAACTCTGGCCCTCAGGCTCGGCGTTCCGGCCACCGCGCCCGCCGCGTCCTTCCTGCTCTGGACGCAAGGGGACCGTGGCAACAGCCGCAGCTTGGTGACGGTGCTCGTCGCGCTGGTGGCCTGGGGCATCGCACTCGCTTGCACCAGGGCTCGCCGGGAGGGGTGGGCGTTCACCTTCTCCGCCGCCACGGTGGCGGCCACGGCAGCCACGTTGTTCCTGACGCTCTATCCCGACGTCATGCCGTCCACGCTGAACCCGGCCTGGAGTCTGACCGTCACCAACGCGTCCTCCTCGGCCTACACGCTGGGGATCATGACGTGGGTGGGCGCAGTCTTCGCGCCGCTGGTCATGGGCTATCAGGCCTGGACGTACTGGGTGTTCCGCAAGCGCATCGGCACCCAGCACATCCCGCGGGCCGACTCATCCGGAGCCGCTCCCGCACGCTCTCACGTCCCGTCTCACGCACAAGGAACCGTCATGACCCTTGCCCCTGTCCCGGACAGGCCGCGCATCCTCATCGCCGGCGGCGGCTACGTGGGCCTCTACACCGCGGTGCGCCTGCTGAAGAAGCTGCGCCGCGGCGAGGCGACCGTCACGGTCGTGGACCCCCGCTCGTACATGACCTACCTGCCTTTCCTCCCGGAGGCGGCAGCCGGCAACGTGGCCCCGCGCAACCTCGTCGCCTCGCTGCGCGGCGTTCTGACCGGCGCGGAAGTGGTCACCGGCCACGTCGTCTCCGTCGACCAGGCGGACAAGGTCGCCCACGTCAGCACCGCGGCGGGTGACACGCTCGAGCTGCCCTTCGACCACCTGGTCGTCGCGCTCGGCTCGGTCTCCCGCACCTTCCCGATCCCCGGCCTGGCCGAGCACGCCATCGGCATGAAGTCGGTCGAGGAGGCCATCAGCCTGCGCAACCACGTCCTGGCCCAGCTCGACCGGGCGGACTCGACGTCGGACGAGACGGTGAAGCGCAAGGCGCTGACCTTCGTCTTCGTAGGGGGAGGCTTCGCCGGCGTGGAGACCATCGCGGAGGTCGAGGACATGGCCCGCGACGCCGCCGGTAACTACCGCAATGTCAGTAGGGAAGACATGCGCTTCATCCTGGTCGAGGCCGCCGGTCGCATCCTGCCCGAGATGGGTGCGGACCTCGGTGTCTGGACGATGGAGAAGCTCCAGGCACGCGGCATCGAGGTGTACCTCGAGACCTCCATGGAGTCCTGCGCCGACCAGCACGTGGTACTGGCGAACGGTGTCGAGACGGACGCCTCGACGATCGTGTGGACCGCCGGCGTCCGCCCCAACCCCGCCCTGGCCCACTTCGGCCTGCCGCTCGGCCCGCGCGGCCACGTCGACACCCTGCCCACGCTGCAGGTCAGGGATTTCGATCACGTGTGGGCCGCAGGCGACAACGCCCAGGTCCCCGACCTGGCCGGCGAACAGGACGCGTGGTGCCCGCCCAACGCGCAGCACGCCGTACGACAGGCCCCTGTGCTGGCCGACAACGTGATCGCCGCTCTGCGCGGACGACCGCTGAAGGAGTACCGGCACAAGAACCTCGGCGCGGTGGCCGGCCTCGGCCTCCACAAAGGCGTCGCGATCCTGTTCAACAAGCTCAAGCTCAAGGGACGGCCGGCGTGGTGGTTCCACCGGCTCTACCACGGCAGCCGTGTCCCGACGCTGAACCGCAAGATACGCGTGTTCGTGGACTGGTTCCTGGCCTCCCTGCTCAAGCGGGACACCGTGGGCCTCATCGAACTGGAGCACCCGCGCGACCCGTTCACCGAAGCGGCCACGCCGCCGCGCAGCCGTACCTGATCCCTTCCCCCCCTTTGTGTCTGTCCTTGTCTGGAGGGCTGTCCCCATGTCCCAGAACGCCATCGCCGCAGCTCGCGGCGCTGAGGCCGCACCTGAGAATGCGTCTGTCGACCCGTCGCACCAGCGCCGCTGGTGGATCCTGCTGGTCATTTCCCTGTCCATGCTGATGGGTGTCCTCGACGGCACCATCGTGAACATCGCCCTGCCGTCCGCCCAGCACGACCTCGGCTTCTCGGACGCCGACCGGCAGTGGGTGGTCACCGCCTACGCACTGGCCTTCGGCAGCCTGCTGCTGCTCGGTGGCCGGGTCGCGGACCTGGTCGGTCAGAAGGTGACCTTCCTGGTGGGGCTGGCCGGCTTCGCGGCCGCTTCCATGGTGGGAGGTGCGGCGAACGGTTTCGCCATGCTCGTCATCGCGCGCGCCGTCCAAGGCCTGTTCGCCGCCCTGCTGGCCCCGTCCGCGCTGTCGCTCCTGATGACCACCTTCACCGATCCGCGCGAGCGGGCGAAGGCCTTCACCGTCGCGGGCTCGATCGCCGGTGCCGGCGGAGCCATCGGCCTGATCCTCGGCGGGGTGCTGACCCAGTACTTGGACTGGCGCTGGACCATGTACGTCAACGTGGTCTTCGCGGGGGTGGCGTTCGTCGGTGGGGCCGCTCTGCTGCACCGCACGCCGCGCGATACGTCCTCCAAGCTCGATGTCCTCGGCACTCTGCTGGTTTCCATCGGCCTGTTCTGCCTGGTCTACGGGTTCTCGAACGCCGAGACGCACGGCTGGGGCTCGTCGGCGACCTGGGGCATGCTGGCGGCCGGAGCCGTACTGGTTGCCGTCTTCGTGTGGTGGCAGACCAGGGCGGCGTATCCGCTGCTGCCCCTGCGGGTCCTGCTGGACCGCAACCGCGGTGCCTCCTTCGCCGCCCTCTTCGTCACCGGCGCGGGCATGTTCGGCGTGTTCCTGTTCCTCACCTACTACCTGCAGCAGAGCCTCGGCTACAGCGCCCTGAAGACGGGCTTCGCCTTCCTGCCCATGATCGTGGCGTCGTCGTCCGCGTCGGCGGTGGCCAACAACGTCCTGGTGCGGCGCATAGGTCCCAAGCCGGTGGTTCCGCTGGGGATGGCCATCGCGGCCGCCGGCCTGGTGTGGATGACCACGCTGGACCTGGGCAGCGGATACATGACGCAGGTGCTGCCCCAGCTGGTGCTCGTCGGCGTCGGACTGGGCACGGTGATCGCGCCCGCGATGAGCCTGGCCACCTCCGGCGTGGCCGCGGCCGATGCCGGAGTCGCGTCCGCCGCCGTGAACACCGTCCAGCAGGTGGGGGGGTCCATCGGCGTCGCCCTGCTCAGCACGATGGCCTCCGACGCCGCCACCAACTACCTCTCCGGCCGCAACCCCAAGGACCCCGGCGTCCTGGCACAGGCTGGTCTCGAGGGCTACTCCACGGCCTACTGGTGGTCGGCGGCCGTCTTCGTGGTGGGTCTGGTGGTGACCGTACTGCTGTACCGCCGTGGCGTGCCGCAGCACGACGAGAGTGCCGCACCCGCCGTTCACATGTGACGTACGCCGCGCGAGTCGTACGGGTCTGGGGCTTCTCTCTTCCTCTACTATGAGACAAGATGACTCATAGTGACGCTGTAGACGCATCGTCCCACAGAAAGGTGGAGTAGATGCAAGTCAGAACTGATCCGCGTCTGTTGCGCAGTCGCGAGGCCATGGTCGCGGCGGCCACCGAGTTGCTCACGGAGGGCGGGCTGGAGGCCGTGACGCATCAAGCGGTCGCCGCCCGGGCCGGCGTCGGCAGGGCCACGGTCTACCGGCACTGGCCCGGCCTTCTCGAGCTTCGCCTGGCCGCGCTGGAGGCCGGCATGCCCCCACTGCCCCCGGTGCCCGAGGAGATTCGGGCCGCTTCGGGTCACGATCCGCGAGCTGAGCTCATCCATAATCTGGGCGTTCTCGCCGAGCGGCTGGACGACGAGAACACCGGTGCCGTTCTCGTCGCGGTCATCGGTGGCTCACGGAACGACGAAGGTATGCGCCACCTCCGGCAGACGCTGATGACCCAGATCGCCGATGCCGTGCGTCCCGCTGTTGCCGCGGCCGTCGAGCGCGGCCAGCTCCGGTCCGACGTCACTGCCGAGACCATGGCCATGGCCACGGTCGGCCCCCTGTTCTTCGAGCGCTTCATCGCTGGGAACCGTCTGGGGCGTGACACGGTGGAGATCGTCGTGGATGCCGCTCTGCGGGCCTGGGCCTAGACACTGCCCGGCGCATGATCTCCTCCGGAGCTTGCGGTGTCGGCCAGGATCTCGGCTGTAACGGCGTCGCAGACCTGCTCGGCGGCTGTGATCGTTGCCTCCCAGTCCGGAAGGGTGCGCTTGGGCGGGAGAGGTTCGGCGCGGGCCTGAGCCGCCGCGCGCCGGGCGTCGGCCAGGCGGCGGTAGGCGGCGCGGCGCAGTGTCTGGCGCTGGGCGGACGTGGCGTTCGGCGCCAGGTCGCGGTAGCGGCGGACGGCGATCAGAGCGGCTTCGGTCTGCGTCGCGGCCCAACTGCCGGCGGAGTCCGGCCACACCAGGAAGTTCGCCACCAGCACGATGGCCGCGGCCAGGGTGGTGTCCAGGATGCGGGTGGCGTACAGCGTCCGGTGGTCTCCGAGCAGATCGACGAGGACGAAGACGATCCCGGTCAGACCGGTGGTGGCGACGGCATAGTGATGGCGGACGCCTACGGCCATGAGCGCGCCGAAGACCGCCACCGTCCCGATGAGTGCGTACGGGGTGTTGCCGGTCAGCAGGGCAACCGCACCGATCGCGGCGACGCCGACGACCGTGCCGACGCAGCGGTGCACCGCCCGGCGCAGGACGGGGCCGAAGTCGGGCTTGTAGATGAAGGCCACGGTCATGGGCAGCCAGTAACCTCGCGGGCCGTGCAGCAGGACGGCGCTGATGTGGGCGACGAGGACACAGGCAGAGAGCAGAACGGCGTACCGCAGACGGACGGTCCGACCTGGGCGTGGGCGTGCCGGTACCGAGAGGACCACGTCCGCGCCGGCTTCCGCGTCGGCTGTCCCGCACAGTTCCACAAGCGCTCGTACTGCGGGTGAGCGCAGGTCGCGCTCGGGTGCCGCCTTCTCGGCCGGCAAGAGGCTCTGCCCGGTGGCGGTGCTCCTTCCTGTGGGAAGCAGGCGCTCGGCCATCTTCAAGGGGAGGTCGGCCACGACGGGTGGGAGGGGGCGTCCCTCCCACACGAGCGCCGACACCACCTCGCCGAGGCGAACGGCGAGGCGCAGAGCGTCGAGCAGTCGACTGGTGTCGGGATCTTCCGGCCTATGGCGGATTGCGGCCGCCAGGTCGGGGGCCATGGCGTCGTGCGCGTCGTTGAGCGCCAGCGTCATGGAGCGTCGTGCGGCCTCGGCGTGCGGGGTGCCGACGGCCGTCAGCGCCTGCGCGGCGGCGTGGTACACGGCGCGCACGGAGTCGGACTCGATCCGGTGCCGCCGCCACAGCCACGGGCTCGTGGACAAGAAGGTGACCAGGAGCACTCCGGACAGCAGTGCCAGGGGCGGCTGCCACCAGGGTCCGGACAGGGCGATGCCGCTGCCGACGGCGGCTCCGAGGAGCAATTGCATGCCGGTCACGGAGAGAACGGGACCACGCAGACTGATCAGTCCCCCGACCACAGCGGTGGAGACCAGACAGCCCGCCACTGCCGCCGCGTGCCCACTGCGCAGCGCGAGTTCTCCGATGAGCAGGCCGAGGGCGCTGGCCAGCCCTACGGCCAGCAGTCGCTGCATGCGCAAGCGGTAGGGGGACGAGCCGTCCTGCCCCACACCCCACAGGGCACCGATCCCGGCGAACACGGCCGGAACCATGTGTCCTGTCCACAGCCCGAGCAGGAGGGGAAGAGCCAGAGCGACGACGCCGCGCAGGGCGGCGGCGAGCGGAAACCCCGCGCGCGCTGCGCTCAGGGTCCGGCGCAGCCACGTGGTCACAGCCGTTCGTGGACGGCGCGACTGCCGGGTTTCTGCTGTGGGTGCCATGGGAGTGGGTCCTGGTTGCCGTAGCGCTGGTCTCATTTCAACGCCCCGCGGTGCGCCCGTCGAGCACGGCCCAGCTCAGTTCGTGACAAGGACGGTCAGCTTGCGGGGCCATGGACCGCCCTGGACGCGGATCATCTCGATGTCCGCGGTGGTGAGGGGCCGGCTTTGGTGTTGTACCCGCGCCGAGAGCTCTTGGGTCGGCTCGTGACCGGCTCTCACCATCCCGCCGATCAGCGCGAGAGCCGTTGCTGAGTCACTCGCCGACAGCCGGGTGATCCGTTTGCAGATGGTCAAGGATGGCATGGGAGATCTCGGCGAGGTGTTCGATCTGCTCGGGTGTGAGACGGTCGATGACCAGGCGCCGCACCTCCTGGGCATGGCTGGGCGCGGCTCTTTCCAGGGCGGTCCGCCCTTCTGTCGTGATCACCGCGTACATGGCGCGTGACGCGCCGCTCCGGCGCTCCACCAGGCCGCGCTTGCACATGCGGGTGAGCTGGTGGTGGAGGCGGCTCTTCTCCCAGCCCAGCTCGTGGCTGAGCTCATGGGCACGCAACCGTCCGCCGGGGGCTTCGGACAGGGCGACGAGCACCGTGTAATCGGCGTTCGACAGGCCGCTGCCAGTCTGGAGCTGCTGCTCGATACGTGATCGCAGAACCTCCTGCATCTGGAAGAACGCCCGCCAGGCGCACAGCTCGCGCTCACTCAATGCCTGCTGCTCCATGTCCTCATCATAGCGACGGGTTGACACATCAACTCGCCGCCGTACTGTTGAGGTGACACATCAACTCGAGGGTGGTAAGGAACCAATGCACGCCATGGAGGTCCCGCAAGGCGCAGCGCAACGAAGCGTCGTCCGCGTCGAGAGGAAGGTGCACTTCGGACCGGACGCGCAGGTCGACGACAGGAACGTGATCATCACTCCGCTGAGGCCGGAACTCACGGATCCGTTCCTGCTGCTGAGCGAGGACTGGTTCTCCTCACCGGGCTTCGAATGGCATCCCCATCGTGGTGTCGAGACGGTCACCCTGGTCCTCGACGGCGTTCTGGAGCACGGCGACAACATCGGTCACGCCGGCGCGCTGACGACGGGAGACGTGCAGTGGATGACCGCAGGGCGCGGAATCATTCACCGGGAACTCGCCTTCCGCAACGAACGGGCGCACACCCTGCAGCTATGGGTGAACCTTCCGCGCGAGATGAAGATGGTCGACACCCGGTACCAGGACTTGCTGGCCGGCCGGCGACCGGTCGTCGAAACAGACGGCGCCCGCATCGACCTGATCTCGGGCGAGGCCGGCGGTGTCCAAGGTCCCGCACTGAACAACTGGCCCATCTCCGGGGCGGTGATCACCCTCGAGCCCGGCCGGCGCCTGGATCATCTGCTGCCGGGCCGGGACCGTGCCTTCCTCCACGTCCTGTCCGGCACCGTGACGATCGCCGGGCGCCTCGTTCGCGCAGGTGAGACCGCCTGGTCCGATCCCCTTTCTCAGGCTCCCCTCTCGACCATCACACTCGAGACCGCCGACGGCGACGAGTTCAGCGTGGTCATGGTCTACAGCGGTGAGCCGATCGGTCAGCCTGTCGTGATGGGCGGCCCGTTCGTGATGAACAGCACGAACGAGATCGAGCAGGCCTTTCGCGACTTCCAGAGCGGCAGGTTCGGCGGCATCCCGAACCAGGCCCGCCTTCAGTACCGCTGACGCCTGAGCACCCCGCAACCCTCGTCTTGCCCGGCGTCTTGATATCGGGCAGCGTTCCGCGACTCCCAAGCGCCACATTCGGCGACACCGCCCCCATTTCAGACCGCCTGCCTGGCGGTCCCCGCTCACATGAGGTATTCGATGTTCACCGCGACAGTGATCCTTTCCGCCCTGACGGCCCTCGGCTTCGCCGCTGCCGGACTCCCCAAGGCTCTCGCGCAGCCCTCCGCGGCCGCCGATGCCGAGCGCATGGGTTACTCGACCACCGCCTTCCGAGCCATCGGGCTGCTGGAGCTGGCCGGGGCCGTCGGAGTCGTCGTCGGCCTGTGGTGTTGGCCGCTGGGCGTGGCGGCTGCCGGTGGACTGCTTCTGGTGTGCGCCGGCGCCATGCGCGCGCACCTGAGCATGAAGGACGCCCCCAAGGCCCTCATCCCGGCTCTGCTGTTCGCGGTAGTGGCCGCAGCCGTAGTGATCACGCGACTTGCCAGCTCCTGAGCGCCGCCACGCCCCGGTTCCTCGGCCGCCCAGGACACGGGCAGGTGACCGAGCCTGCCGGTCACCTTGTCGCGTGTGGCGGTGGGACTGGCCGGCAGCACCTGGGCAAAGTCCTCGGGCGGTCTGAAGTGGTGGATCCATACGGTGTGGCCGGTGTCCGGAATGTCGTGGCCTCGCTCGTCCTGGTCGTCCCGTCGCCCGGCTGCTGAGAGTCGTCTTCCAGCGGTGCTCCGCCTGCACCCGTCGGCCGGAGCGCCACGTGCACGCGGCCGGTCCGACGGTGTGCTCGCCTTACCGGCGAGCGTGGCGCACAGGACCAGCAAGGTGCGCTCGAAGTGCTGGGCCATCAGCTCGGCCAGGGCGCGGTGAGGCGGTCGACATGCTGCTCGGCTGAGCGCCCGGCCCCAGTACGTCGCGAGTGCCACCGTGAATGTGACCCAGGTCATAGTGAGACAAGTTGACTCATAGATTGGTTGTGAGGCAATCTGTCTCACAGAGGGGGTCGTGAAAGCGCAGAACTCGCGACCATCCGCAGATGCCGTAGATGCCACCGCATTCACGCACAAGTGCTATTGGAGGAAACCATGACCGCTACGCTCACGAAGAAGGCGGGCAAGGGCCGCACCGACGGGGTCGTCTCCGAGCTGGCCACCTACTTCCACATCAAGCCGGGACACGAGGAAGAGATCCGGGCGGCGGTCCAGCGGTTCGTGGAGGAGCTGCGCCGCCAGGACCCGGCGCAGACCATCAAGACCGGTCTGCGCGACACCCGGCACGTGGTCTTCGACGGCGGCAGGATGCTGCTGTGGGCCACCACCTTCGAGACCGAGTGGGACCCCTACGTCGACGACGCAATCCTGACCGTCGGCTTCGAGCACTTCGCGGACTGGCTGCAGCACACCACCGAGTGGGACGAGCTGTTCGCCTGGGTCGAGGAGGCCGGCGGCATGAGCGCCCTGACCGACATGGACCGCCCGGACTTCGAGGACAACGTCCGCAACTCCACCGCCCGCCTGAAGAAGATCCTCCAGGACGGCCAGGAGCAGGCCGCCTCCTACTTCAACCCCCTGGGCACCCTCACCATGCCCCAGGTCGTCAAGGCCCAGAAGCTCGACGCCGCCTTCCAGGAAGTCCTCGACGACCCCACCGCCGAGGAAGCCCTCGCCCACCCCGCCCTCAAGCCCCTCCTCGCCCAGGCCGCCAGCTGACCCGCTGACCCCCCACACCCCTGGGAGGGGGTGGCACCTCCCACCCCCTCCCAGGAACCCCACCGGGCGTGACGACCGCGCCCTCGCTACACAGTTCTGGAAGGCATCATGACCACGGTCAAGGGCAGCGCCCTAGAACTCGACGACATCCAGGCAGCCGCCCTGGAGCCACGCCCGACGCCCTACGCGGGCTCCTACCTCGCCCTTCGCATCGACGACCGGCGGCAGGGACGCGAGCTGCTGCGGCGACTCACTCCCGTCCTCGACTCGGTCGCCTCGTTCGACCCCCAGCGCCAGGTCTCGCTTGCGGTGGCACTCAGCTTCCAGGGTCTGAAGGCCCTGGGCGTGCCCGAGGAATCGCTGGCCACCTTCCCGCCCGAGTTCCAGGAGGGCATGGCCGCGCGGGCGGACGAACTCGGAGACGTGGGGGACAGCGCGCCGGAGAACTGGGAAGGCCCGCTGGGGTCGGAGGACGTGCACATCATCCTGGCCGCCCTCGCCCCGGACGACGCCCGCCTGGAGACGATCGTCCTCCTCGCCCGTGACGCCCTGCGCGATCTGCCCGGGGTAGTCCCCATCTGGCAGCAGGACGTCCACGTCGGACCGGACGAGAAGGAACCGTTCGGCTTCCGCGACGGCATCGGTCAGCCGGCGATCGAGGGCACCGGGATTCCCGGCACCAACCCCCGAGAAGTCCCGCTCAAGGCAGGCGAGTTCGTCCTTGGATACGAGGACGAGACCGGAGACATCGCACCCGTCCCGCAGCCCGAGGTGCTCGGCCGCAACGGAACGTACGTGGTCTTCCGCAAACTGCACACGCGAGTGGCGGAGTTCCGTCAGTACATACGCGACCGAGCCAAGGACCCCGCGGACGAGGAGTTGATCGCGGCCAAGTTCGTCGGCCGCTGGCCCAGTGGCGCCCCGCTGGCACTGATGCCGGACAAGGACGATCCGGAACTCGGTGCCGATCCCGCGCGCAACAACGACTTCATGTACGGCGACGACCCGCAGGGCCTGAAGTGCCCCGTGGGAGCCCACGCCCGCCGGATGAACCCGCGGGACGCGGTCGTCACCGGTGAGGTGCGCCTGCACCGCATGATCAGGCGGGGCACGACCTATGGTCCGCCGCTGCCCAAGGGTGTGCTGGAGGACGACGGCGCCGACCGCGGCATCATGTTCGCCTTCGTCGGAGCCCACCTCGCGCGGCAGTTCGAGTTCGTGCAGCGGCAGTGGTTGAACGACGGCAAGTTCATCGGGGCCCCCGACGAGAAGGACCCGCTGATCGGCGGGAACGAGGACGGCCAGTTCACCATCCCGCGCGAGCCGATCCGGCGCCGCTTCAAGGGGCTTCCGCCGTTCGTCGTCAACCGGGGCGGCGAGTACTGCTTCATGCCTGGGCTCTCGGCGCTGCGCTGGATCGCCGACCTCGACACCTGACCTCTCCCCGCCCGCAACACGACAAGGAGCTTTCTCATGGCTGACCACTTCTCCGGGCCGCGCGTCATGGCCGACCCCGCATCCGACATCTGCGACGTCTACGCCTTCCCGAGCCCGGAGCGGCCGGGGAACCTGGTGCTCGTCCTCAACGTGCTGCCGGCCTCGGCCCCCACGGCGCTGTTCTCCGACGCGATCACCCACCGTTTCCGTGTCCGGCCGGTCACGTCCGTGACCGAGGGCGCCGCTGCGGCCTTCCAAGTCGGCGAGGGCGAGTACCTGTTCGACTTCACCTTCGCCGCCCCCCACCAGCTCGACGGCGCCGACACTCTGGTGCAGATGGGCACGTGCCGGGCGCCCGGCGGCCGGACGGTCGCCTTCCAGGTCGGCAACGAGGTGCCCACCGAGGCCGAAGGCCTGAAGATCTTCGCCGGATCGCGGCTCGACCCGTTCTTCATCGACTTCGTGGGCGTGATCGCCACCGATCTGACCGGGCAGCTGTCCCTCAGGCCCGACGCCGACAACGTCCTTGAGGACCTGAACGTGCTGAGCATCGTCCTCGAGGTCGACGCCGCGGTGCTCGGACCGGCCGCCGGCTCACTGGTGGCGGTCGTCGGCGAGACCCTGACCTCGGGGGGGCTGCGCCCGATCCAGCTGGAGCGCATGGGCCGACCGGAGATCAAGAACGTGGTCCTGTCGAGCAAGAAGTACGACACCGTCAACCGTGACCTGGAGATCCGCGACCTCTACAACGAGGAAGACACCTTCAACATCCGGCCCGACTACGCGGGCGCCTACCGCGCACGGTTCAACGCCAACCTGGCCTGGTTCGACGGCCTGGACGGCAAGACCGACTGGCCGCTGGACGAGCAGGGCAACCACCCGCTGACCGAACTGCTGCTCGCGGACTTCCTCGTCGTCGACCTGTCCAAGCCCTTCTCCGAGGACGGCTGCTTCGAGATCGAGACCGCCCTGGTCGCCGGCCGCCCGCACACCACCTGCGGTGGCCGCTCGCTCAACGACGACATCGTGGACACCCTCTACACCCTGCTCGTGGGCGGCGTCGACGGCGAGCGCCTCAGCGACGGCGTCGACCAGGCGACCAAGCCGGCCACCCGCACCTTCCCCTACCTCAACGCTCCGAACCCGACCCCGCCGGACCTGGGCGCCCGCCTGGCCGCGATGATGCCTCCCCAGGAAGCGGCATGACCGGGGCGTCCACCCAGGAGTGCGAGCCGGTCACGACGAGCGGCACCATCGCCGTGACGAATCTGCACGCGCAGATCGACGGGCTGGCGCTACGGCTCAGCCGAACGGTTGCGGGGGAGGCGCAGGGAGCTCACTCGGCGGCGTCGGCGCCTCTGGTGGTGGCCCAAGGGGCAGCCCTGATCGACCTGCTCAACCTCCGGGGCCATCTCCTGGGCCGCGTCGCCGACTACGAACAGGCGGCGGCCCTGGCTGAGCGGCTGGTGCAGGCGGCACCGGACGACGCTACCGCCCTCCTCGCCCGAGCCAGGTCCCGAGCGACCCTGCACCGCTTCGCCGAGGCCGCCGCAGACCTCGGTGCGGCGGGCCGCAGCGGCGCGGACGAGGCCACACTGGCCGCGGAACGATCCGTTGTCCTGCAGGCCCTCGGCTGCTTCACGGATGCCATGGCCCTGATCCACAAAGCGGGGGAGCGGCAGAGCGAGTTCTCAACGCTCGGCGCGCTCGCCGTGCTCCACGCGGAGCGCGGGGAGGTCACCGAGGCGGAGCGGCTGTTCGACAAGGCGCGGCGACGCTACCGGGCGACCTCGCCGTTCCCGCCGGCCCAGCTGGACTTCAGGCGCGGTGTGATGTGGCACCGCGAGGGCGACCTCGATGGGGCCCGCTCCTGGTACGAAGCCGCCCGGCAACGGGTACCCGGCTACGCGCCGGCACTCGGCCACCTGGCCGAGGTCGAGCTGTCGCGCGGATCGTTTCACGCCGCTGTCGCCCTACTGCGTCCTCTCACCCGGACCAGCGACGACCCGGAGTACGCCGCCCATTTCGCGGCCGCGCTGCACGCAGTCGGCCGGGTCCACGAGGCGAAACAGTGGCGCGAGCGTGCGGCAGCGCGTTACGACGACCTGGTGCTGCGTCACCCGGAGGCCTACGCCGACCACGCGGCCGACTTCTGGCTCACCGTGGGGGACGACGCGGACCGCGGGCTCCAACTGGCATTGCAGAACCTCGCATTCCGCCAGACAGCCCGAGCCCATGCCCTGTTCCAGCGCGCTGTCCTCGCGCAGAACCAGGTTGCACAAGCTGCCCCATAGCCGTCGACCGGCGGCGGCCATGGGGCACCGACGGGGTCGGCCGGACGTCAGAGGGTGCGTCCGGCCGACCCCGCACCACCTCGCCGAGGGCAGACGCGGCCCGAGACTTCAACGGGCGACGCCCTGACCCTCGTCCCCTGAGCAACATCCCTTACTCGTTGGTGGTTCCACGGGCCGTTGCAGCCCCCGGAGCCGCAACCACTACTCAAGAAGGCCCACAACGATGGACACCATGCTGGCAGGACGCGTCCACCTGGACACGAAGAAGTTCCTGGTGGAGGAGATCCCGGTCCCCGAGCCCGGACCGGGCGAAGTACTGATCGAGGTGAAGGCGGCCGGGGTGTGTCTTTCCGACCTCCACCTCATCGACGGCAGCATCTCGCCGGTGCACCTGAAGTCCAATGTGCTCACCCTCGGGCATGAACTCTCCGGTGTCATCCATGCCCTGGGCCCCGGCCTCAAGCGGGACCTGGCCGTCGGCACGCGGGTCGCCCTGCAGGCGGGACAGCCCTGCCGTGAGTGCGCCACCTGTGTCAGGGGCGGCACGTGCACATCGTTCCGCGGTCGCGGCGTCGACTACGACGGTGGCTGGTCCCAGTACACGATCGCCCGTGAGGACACCGTCGTCCCCATTCCCGACTCACTTCCCTTCGACCAGGCGGCCATCATCCCTGACGCCGTCTCCACCTCCTACGCGGCCCTCGTCGAGACCGTGCAGGTGCGTTCCGCCCAGTCGGTGGGCATCTGGGGAGTCGGTGGAGTGGGCGCTCACGCCGTCCGGCTGGCCCGCATGATGGGCGCGGCGCCCATCATCGCCGTCGACCCGCTGCCCCGTGCACGCGAGCGAGCCCTCGCGTTCGGCGCGGACATCGCGCTCGACCCCACCGACCCCGGTTTCGCCGAGGCCGTTATGCGGGCCACCGAGGGACTGGGCCTGGACTACGCCTTCGACTTCGCGGGCGTTCCCCGGGTCCGGGAACAGGCGTCGCCCCTTCTCGGGAACCGAGGCGCGCTGGTCCTGGTGGGTATCACCATGGAACCGCTGACGATCTCCGAGAAGATGACCTTCAACCTGAAGAACAAGAAGGTCTACGGGCACTACGGATCCTCGTTCGACCACGTCTACGAGCTGATCCGGTTGGCCGGCAGCGGCCGTCTCGACCTGGCGCCGTCCATCACCGACCACATCCCCCTGGCCGACGCCCCCGAGGCGATCCACCGCCTGGAGCACAAGATCGGCGATCCGATCCGTCTCATCCTCGTGCCCTGACGACTCGCCCCGAGCACGCGAGCGTGCCGGCCGCGCACTCTTCGGAGACGTGCGGCCGGCGGGTCCCGCGACGATCAGGGTTGCGCAGAACGAAGCCGAATGCGGTGCGTTCGTCCTGATCGACGGGCCACAGCGGCGCGGCCCATCGCGCGACCGACACCCGCAACCGCCGCCCAGGACGATCGACATGCGCAACTCACGCCACACCCCCGCACCCACCGACAGCAGCAGTACGGCCGGCTTGCCGACGGCCACGGTCCGCACCCGTGTGACGGTTCCACTCCGCTTCGACGACGGCTATACGGTCACCGCCGACCTCGTCACCTTCCACAGCCTTGCCGACGGCCAGGAACATGTGGCCGCCATCCTCGGCCCATCCGACCCCGACCGGACCCCGCTGGTGCGTCTCCACTCCGAGTGCCTGACCGGCGACGTCCTCGGCTCGGCCCGCTGTGACTGCGGCCCGCAGCTGCGCGAGGCGGTCGAGCGCATCGCCATCACCGGGGGCGTCCTGCTCTACCTCCGTCAGGAGGGCCGCGGCATCGGCCTCTACAACAAGCTCGACGCCTACGCCCTGCAGGACCAGGGCCTCGACACGTACGGGGCGAACGCCGCGCCAACGGGCCACTGGGCCGCAACCCGTTGGCTGTCGTCGACTTGAGCCACCTCGACAACGACCCGCCCGTCGCCTGGATGCAGAAGGTGGCGCGCGAGTTCAACCAGGCCGAGACCACATTCGTCGTGCGTTCGAAAGCCACTACGAGTCCGGATGTCGCGGCCCGCTTGCGTTCCTTCACGGCCGGCGGGACCGAGGTTTTCGGGGCCGGTCACGACGCGTTGGGAGCATGGTCGTGGCCCTTCGAGACCGACCATGTGACTCGGCCGGACAACAGTGGCCGTGCAGCTTCGCATCCTGCCACCGGCACCGACCCGCCCAGGGAAACGGCCCCAGGACGTCGGCCTGCGGCCGATCCGGCCTCGCCGAGCCCTACGCGTGGCGGCAGTGGTCACTCGGCTGAGCTCCTTTGGGATCCGATCGGCGGTTCGAACCTCCCACAGACCCAGAGGTGTTGAGGTACCTACGGGAACTCGGGCGAGGCCCTAGACTGCGGGTCCGCCGACAGTGACATGGGCGGGCCCGCGCTCAGCGACCTGGGGCAACCGGGTGGGTCCGACCACGACAGTCATTCAGTCAGTGCGTCGCGGTGACAGGAAGCCAGGACTTCCTGCGGGCAGACATCCCTGCCAGCCAGCAGCTGCGGGCCCTCGGCGTGGAGGATGGCCGCCCTCTGAGCGTGGCCCGAGCCAGTGGTACCCGATGCGCCGGGACCACTGGCTTCTCGGCCCTACCATGTGCATGGTTGTAGCGTGGCGGTGCGGTCAGAGCCGACCTGCCACGAAGTCGGCCACCTGAGTGCCGAGTTGCTGGCCCGCGTGGTTGTCAAGGGAGGTGTGCTGGCCGGACCAGATCCGGCTGAGCCACGCTTCGGTGGCGGCGTCCTGGAAGCCGGTGAAGGTTCGAGTGACGCCCTTCGAGGTCACCGCAAAATGATGCCGCCCCCCGTAGAGTCCGGTCAGCGTCGTTGCCGCAGCCTGGCTGAGAGCGCCGTGAGCGCCGGGATAGGACGGATCCGGTGCGGTCGGCAGCAGAGGGGTCCAGCTGGGATCGCCGACGATGCTCGGGTTGTAGTGCGTACCGCCGAGCCGGATGGCGGTCACGGGCCGCCAGACGTGGTAGACATACTTGGCGTCGTACATCGCGATCGCGGTGTCGGCGAGGGACAGGTCGAGCCGGGCGAAGACCTTCACCGCCCTCTCCAGGTTCGCGTTCTGGGAGGTGACGAGGTTCTGCGTGATCTGGTTCCAGACGTTCCATACGGGTGCCGCCGCCCAGAACTTCGCGGCTGCCGTCTGATCGGGAGTGCGGGTGGTGCTGGTCTTGCTCCCCAGGCTCTTGACCTCGTTCAAGGCGGTGGCGTACGCGGCGCTGCTCACGGCCGGCGGCGGTGCCGGGCGGAACTGCCGTCCGTCGGCCAGTACGAACGGCTTGACCGAGCCCCAGTCGGTGAACACCGGTGTCGGGAAATTGGGAGGGGTGGGCCGGTAGTCCCCGGCCTTGTCGCCGGGGCGGAACCGCGGTGGCTTGGCTGAGGATCCGTCGTTGGACCGCAGGGTGATCAGCCGGCGGGCGACCTCCGCTCCCACACCAATGCCCGCCTGCTTGTCCGGGCCGCCGGAAATCGCGGACAATTGGCTGCTCAGCCGCTGGTTCAAGCCTGCGCGCCTGGCCGGGTAGAGGGCGACCAGCACATCGTGGGCTGCCTGGTCCGCTGCGGCGTCCGCACGAGCGCCTCTTGGCGCCGTCATCGAGAACACGTAGGCGGGGCCGGCCCGGGTGATCGATACCACCGCGTCGTACTCGGCAGCCTGCAGAAGCGCGAAGCTGCGCGTGGGTTGGACGGTGGACGGCTGCGCCTTCGGATTGCTGAGGATGGTGACGAGCTCGCGGTTCCACTCCACGACCGACATCCCTGCCCCCGTCGCGGCGGTGCGCAGGGCCGGCGAGTGAGCGGTGGTGGACCCGAAGGCCGGGCCGGCGGGTCCGGCTGTCAGCACGGCTCCGGCAAGTATGGCGAGTGTCTTCTGCTTTCCACCCATGTTCTGTGGCTCCTTGTCGCTGGTGGCGGGCTGTGACAACTGGCGGTCATGCGCGTGGCTCATCTGTGTCGGCCACGCGAGCGTGATGGTGTCGGGGTGGTGCGGGCCGGCAGCCAGGTCGAGATGGCGGCGGTCGTGGAGGACGAGTTGCTCGGCGGGTTCCGCGGCAGCTGCGACGGGGCCGGGGTCGTCCAGGGCCCTCCGGTCCATGAGGGCCTTCCGGCGTAGCAGCCAGGCGCGTTCGGCTCCGGGGGCCAGCACTTGGTGCATCTCGCGGCGCAAATCTGGCGCATGCGTATATGCCTCGTGCGGGGGCGGGGCGTCGATGCCCTTGCCGCTGTTCGGGGTGACGTCCACGCTCACAGGGCCCTTCGCCGCGGCCGCCCCCGGTGGCCCGTCGCTGTGCTGCAGTGCCGGCCCTGGCAGGGGGTCGCAGCTCGTGCGGAGCGTCCGGCCCGGTCATGGCGAGCACCTCAGGCA
This sequence comes from Streptomyces sp. NPDC007856, assembly GCF_042868225.1. Lineage (NCBI taxonomy): Bacteria > Bacillati > Actinomycetota > Actinomycetes > Kitasatosporales > Streptomycetaceae > Streptomyces > Streptomyces sp. NPDC007856. Next base: position 27,452 of record NZ_JBIAEC010000005.1, read on the forward strand.
GGCGCGGACTTCGCGGCCGCTGCGTGTCTGGCGAATCTCGGTCGACTCGGCAAGGGACTGGACGATGCCGGTGCCACGGCCGTGTTCGTCGGAGGCGATGCCGGGGCGATGACGCTCCACGGCCGCGCCGGAGTCAGTGACCACGATGTGCAGAGTTTCGTGGTCGAGGGCGAGCAGCAGGGTCATGCGCTCATGGCCGTACTGGGCAGCGTTGGCGGCGAGTTCGTCGACGATGAGAATGGCGGAGTCCCGCTCACCCGCGGGCACACTCCAGGTCTCCAGCAAATCGGCTGCGAAGTGACGAGCGGCGGAGACGTGCGCCTCCTGCGCCGGCAGGGCGAGCAGTGCATGGCGGCGGCAGGGCCGGCCGAGCAGTGAAGTCGGGCGGGGGGAATCGGTCACGAACATGGTCTTCTGGCTCTTCTGTCGATGTGCGGAGACCGGAACGGGGTGACCGCAAGCAGTTCGGGGGTGGTCGGTAGGCCGGATCCTGATCCTGCGTGGGCGCGCTCAATCAGTTCCACGGACGACACATGCCGGATGGTTCGAGCTGTTTGCCTTTTTTGTTCCGATTCTTGCGAGTCATGTCAATGTCGGCGCCTGTCTGGGCTCAGCTGCCTCTGTCCAGAGCACGCTGTTGCGCGGCCGGACTGGGCACCGGCAGCTCGGTCCCCTCGCCCGTGGTCTTCCGGACGACCCCGTGGAAGCGTCGCGCCGTAGACCGGGACGGACGTCCGTGCCTACATTTCGGCTGGATCGCGGTGCTCCGCGTGCAGACGTGATGGATCCTCTTCTCCGGGTTGTGCGGACTTCGGGAAAAAGAAGAGTCGTGCGCGCCCCGTCGGCCCGCTCATGCACGAAGTAAGCTGCGGACTGGGCCGGTTCGACGGTGCGGGGGCGAGAGTGACCAGGGCCCGGAAACCGTCGGCGCGTCGCGGGAAGGGCCAGGGTGTCGGTTTTCGCCTCCTCCGGCGGAAGCGGAGATGTATGCCGCCGCCCCCCTTTCGCACAGCCGTGCCCGCCCGTGTACGCGGCCGGCACCCGCGGGGCCCGGCGCGGGATGGCCGACCGGCCCCTGCGGAGGTCGCGTGACGGAAGCAGACCAGAGCCCCACGACCGAGCTGCAGAACTGCCCCGGTACCGACACAGCCGCCCGAGACAGGTCGTGCAGGGGAAGCAGCCGCCGCAGCTGACCGGCCCCGCGATGTGTGGCACCACCGCGGACAGATCGATCGGATGGCTGCTTCAACCCACCCCTCGACCCTCGACCTGCTGGTCGCGTACCCGGATGGCCTTGACCTTGATCAACCTGGCCGGGGGTGATCCTTCCCGGCTGGCGGCGGCCGACTCGACCATCAGCCGCCTCCGCGCGCTGGCTGCCGCTCAGCCCCTCGGCCATGCAGGTGCCAGTGTCGGCCTCCGAGGCCGCCACACTCATCGGCCGCGAGCCCTTGTCGGACGGTCCCGCCGATCCCGGAGCCACGCGGTGCGGCGGGATCGAGGGGCTACGGTGATCACGAGCGTGCCCGTCCAGCCGGTGTCACGGGCAGAGGCGGCCCGGTTCTTGTCGAATGTCCGGGGTCCCTCGCCGCGGAGCGCCCGGCCTTTCGAAGGCGACGTCGTCTTGGCCTCTTGTGCCACCAATCCTCACGCCCTGCTGCTGCCGTCATGCCACTGGGCGACCGGCCGCCCAGTGACATGACCGCCATGGTCTGGCCTCACGCTCGGATGGTGACCAGCTTCTGACCGTTGCCTGAGAGGATCTCGAAGTGCTCGATGGCTCCCGGAGCCATGGCGACCGCTCCTGGGATCGTGGTGCCGGGAGGGTACTCGCCTGCCCGCCAGGTAGCGCCGTCCGTCCTGGCCCCGCCGGGCCCGACCGCCTGCAGCCGACAGGTGATTCCGGCGGGTGCCCCTCCTGCGGAGATCTGCAGGACACTGCCCCAGGCAGAGGGCGAGACCTTCACCGAGGCGGAGACGCCGGTGGTGGGATCGCTCCCGGAGAAGGTGCGCCAGACAGTCGGCGCGGTCGGCCCGGGCGGCCTCGCCTGACTGCCCACGGATCCGATGGCCGCCAGCCATGTGCCACCGGCCGCTGCCGCGATGAACGTCAGCGAGACTGCAGCGCCGGCCAGTTGCAGACGCCAGGACCTGCGGCGCCTGGCCGCAGCCTGCTGGAGCAGCCTCTCCAGCACACCCCCCTCTGGGGTCTTCGACACCGCGGGCGCGGCGCGCCGTTCGGGCAGCGGGGAGCCCTGCGCGCTTTCGGCTGCCCGTGCCATCAGCCGGTCGGTCAGGTCCGTTTCGGCCGCCGGCACCGTCTGGCCCGAGGCTTCGGCTTCGGTCACCGTCGCCAGCAGCGCAGGCAATCCCGCCAGCTGGGCGTGTTCGGCCCGGCATTCGGTGCATGCCGCGAGGTGGATGCGCACCTGTTCCATTTCCGCCGAGGGCAGCGTGCCCAAGACGTAACCTCCCAGCGTCAGCCGGAGGGCGTCGTGCTCCGCACTCATGGTCGCCGCCTCCTGCCCGCCACGGTCATGGCTCGATCCCGCGTTCCTGCAGCGCCAGCCGCAGGGCGTGCAGGGCGTAGTACGTCCGCGACTTCACTGTGCCCAGCGGGATGCCCAGCACCTGTGCGGCCTCCGCCATGGTCCGGCCCCGGTAGTAGGTCTCCAGCAGGACGGCGCGGTGGTCCGGGGACAGTGACCGGACGGCTTCGGCAACCGCCCAGCTCTGCAGTGCCTGCTCGATCTCGTCCTTGCCCGGCTTCTGCTCGGCGGCTCGCTCCAGCACATCGCCGCCGGCCTCGGCCGGCCTGGACTGCCGGGCCCGGTGGGCGTCGATGACCAGGTGTCGAGCGACCGTACACAGCCATGCCCGGGCCGGGCCGCGTGCGGGGTCGAACGCGGCGGGATGCTGCCACGCTCGCAGCAGTGTCTCCTGTACCACGTCCTCTGCCCATTGCCAGTCTCCTGAGGTCAGTCGCAGCACGTAGTGGAACAGGGCTCCTGCGTGCTCCGCGTACAGAGTGCGCAGCAGTTCCTCATCTGCGGTCGAGAGGGTCCCTCTATCAGAGACACGGTGCGCGGAGCGATCCGGATCGGTCCTTGAACCACGCTTTCGGGAACTCCAGGGCATAAGACGATCATCAGGCATATACGCCGCTTTGTCCTGTACGAGCAGCTCGGTGCCGGTCACGCGCTGTGAGTGCTCCAGGTGGTACGCCCTTGCGGCGTTACGGCCTCGCCATGATCAAGCATGCGCGGGTCCGGGGCCGGCTGAACTGCAGCGATCCCATGAAGTCCCACAAAAGGTGCGTATCCATCGAACCGCAGGAGCCGCGCCGTCCGTGGAGGCGAACAAGAACCGGCTTACGCGCAACTCCTCATCGCTTCCCCTACGGCAAGGGATGGAACAGGGGTGACCGAAATGCACCACGCGACGCACGCGCTCTCGCCATCGGCCCCGCTCCCCAGCCCCGTGCATCGAAGCCGGTGCCACTCTGCGGCCCCGACCGATGTCCAGCACACACCACGTCGATGGCGCTACGCACAGTGATCTGCGGCTGTGCGGCGACCGGGGCAGAGCTCCATCCGGGCCAGTGCGCGCATCACCCGTATGGGCGACGCCGACCTGCCCCGAGTCGCTCGCGGCTGCCTGCTCGGGGGAACTGCCGCGTGCCGCCTTCATCTTCGTGGCGTGGCAGGGCGGATGCGCAGCGCGGAGCACCTCGAGGCGGGCAGCCGGCACGGGGCAGCACCCAGGCTCGCTCGCTGGGTCCGCGAGGGACACGTGCCCATGAACGCGGCATCCACCACATCCCTGCGGTTGCGTGCGCCCGAGCCGGCGCAGTTCCCGTCTCCGCCTGATCAGTGAGGAACGGACGCCATGTACGTGAACCTTCGCCCACCAACTCGGCGATCCCGTGCTGCGGCCGGGCTGGCCGTCGCCACCATCGCCACTGCCGGTGCGCTGGGGCTCCTCAGCTCATGCGGCCCGTCGTCGCATACCTCGTCCGTCGGGACCGGCGCCATCACGCCCGGTCCGGGTCAGCACCAGGCGGCCGGAACGCCCGGGGCCACGGGGTCCGGGAAAACGGCGAACGCCGCTCCCGGCGCCTCCCCGATGCCCAGCATGAGCATGCCCATGAGTACCTCGAGCGCGGGCGCGGCGGCCGCGCCGGTGACCGGGAATGCCGTCGCGATCAAGAACTTCGCATTCTCTCCGGCCACGCTGCAGGTCAAAGCGGGCACGACGGTGACGTGGGCGAACCAGGACACCGACGCCCACACCGTCACCAGCGCCGCATCGGGTGGCCTCCTGCACTCGGCCGCCCTGGCCACCCACGCCGCCTACAGCTACACGTTCACCAAGCCCGGCACCTACTCCTACATCTGCACCATCCATCCGTTCATGACCGCCACCGTGGAGGTGACCCGATGACCGACTACTACGACCGCCATGACGGAGCACCGGCCGACAAGGCAGAGGGCAACATCACCTTCCACTCCGCCACCACCACCGCCTACCCCCTGCCCAAACCGGGCCGCGCCCCCGCCCCCACGCCCCAGGTCGTCCCTGCCCGGCAGCTCAAGGACGCACTCGGCATCCGCAGCGTCGGCTACCGCCAAGGCGACCGCGAACTGGCCATCAACGACCAGAGGCTGGCATGAACACCCAAAGATTCCTCGTCCCCACCCTGCGGGCGGCGACCGCCGCAACCCTCGCCGCGGGCGGATACATCCACGCCCAGCTCTACATCGACGGGTACCGCTTCATCCACGTCATTGGCCCCCTGTTCCTGCTCCAGGCCAGCGCGTCCTTCGCCCTCGCTGCCCTGCTACTGATCGGGACACCACCCCCGCTGCTGAGGATCTCCGAGGCAGGCGTCGCGCTCGGCGCCCTCGGCGGCTTCACCGCTTCGCGCACCGTAGGCGTGTTCGGATTCACCGAGCGCGGTCTGCAACCGGCACCACAAGCCGTCCTCAGCCTCCTCGCCGAAACGGGCACGCTGCTGCTCCTCGCCATCTGGCAAGTGAGCGCGACCAGACAACGCCGCGCTGCCCGACCGGCCGTCAGTACCCTCATCCGGAACCGGTCCATCACCCGTACACCACCCAACTGAACCACCACCACGACGGGTCACGTCCGCTTGCTCCTATGTCGGCGGATTCAACTGGTCGTCGCAACACCTCGTACGCATGGAGGTGTTGGATGGTGCGTCGTCAGCAGGCAGCGGACCGGGCGCTGCGTCCGAAGCTGAGGTCTCCGGGGCATCCGAAGTATCAGCGTCATATCGAGGCGGCGTTCTGGACGGAGATCGCCAAGGGCCTTCTCGCTGAGGAGGCCGCCGCCGTCATCGGCGTGGCGCCGGCGGTCGCGACGCGCTGGTACCGCCAGTGTGGCGGCATGCGACCGTTCGATTCGAAGCCGCCCTCGGGCAGGTACTTGTCGTTTTCCGAGCGAGAGGAGATCGCGTTGCTCAGGGCCCAGGGCAAGGGAGTGCGCGAGATCGCTCGAGACGTCGGTCGTCATCCAGGCACCATCTCCCGCGAGCTGCGACGCAACGCCGCCACAAGAAGTGGGAAGCTGGACTACCGGGCGTCGGTGGCGCAGTGGAAAGCAGATGTGGCGGCCCGGCGTCCGAAGACAGCGAAGTTGGTCGCCGATCCGAGGTTGCACGCCTACGTCCAGGAGAGGCTGTCCGGCCAGATCACTACATCTGGCGGCATGCCAATCGCGGGACCGGTGACGGGCTCGTGGACGGGGCGGAACAAGCCGCATCGCAAGGATCGTGCGTGGGTTCAGGCATGGAGTCCAGAGCAGATCGCGAACCGGATCAAACTTGATTTCCCGGATGATGAATCCATGCGCATCAGTCACGAGGCGATCTACCAGGCTCTCTACATTCAGGGCCGCGGGGCGCTGAAACGCGAGCTCATCCTGTGTCTTCGGACCGGCCGCGCTCTGCGTGCGCCACGGGCGCGTTCACGGCGGAAGACCTGGGCGCACGTCACGCCAGAAGCGTTGATCAGCGAGAGGCCCGCCGAAGGCCGAGGACCGCGCTGTCCCCGGCCACTGGGAAGGGGATTTGATCATCGGGCTGGAGCGTTCCGCGATCGGCACCGTTGTCGAGCGGTCGACCCGGTTCACAATGCCGGTTCATCTGCCCCGCGAAGAGGGATACGGCACGATCCCTCGAACGAAGAATGGCCCCGCACTGGCCCGGCTACGGAGCGATCTCCATGAAGAAGGCACTCGCCAACACGATGTCGATGCTCCCCGAGCAGCTGACGCGGTCGCTGACATGGGACCGCGGCAAGGAAATGTCGGCGCACACGCAGTTCAGGGTCGAGACCGGTATCCCCGTGTTCTTCGCCGATCCGCACAGCCCATGGCAGCGAGGCACGAACGAGAACACCAACGGACTCCTGCGCCAGTACTTCCCGAAGGGCACCGACCTCTCGCGCTGGTCCGCCGAAGAAATCGAAGCCGTTGCTCACGCGCTGAACACCAGACCCCGCAAGACACTTGGTTGGAGGACCCCGGCCGAGGCATTCAACGAGCAGCTACTCTTGCTCCAACAAGCCGGTGTTGCAATGACCGGTTGAGTCCAGGCAATGAGCGACCTGGTCTCGGATGTCCTCGAAGCCCATGGCGGCGTGGAGCGGTGGCGGCCACGCGTCGTGACCGCCCCAGCTGCCCAGTATGTGTTCTTCTAACATCTACGCGACCCGATCCGCGAGGATTCGGCTTCAGGGACTGAGCAGGCTGGGGTGCTCACGGACGTATTCGGCCACCCCGGTAGGAGGCCGCCCTGTGACCTGCTCGACGCCGTCCGCCGTGCGGTCGTATCGATTCTCCGCGTGAAGGCGAGCCATGGTGGAGATGTGCTGGAAGACGTGGTCCGGCAGCCCCAGCGGTCTGAGGTCGTCGTCGATCCATTCCTGCAGGCCGACGTCGGTGTAACTGACCGGCTGGCCCAGAGCTGTGGAAACCTCCGCCGCCATGGCGGAGATGTCCTCCGAGCGAGGGCCGGTCAGCTCATAGATGCGGCCGGTGTGCCGGGACGGATCGGCCAGGATCTGCGCCACGACCGCGGCGACGTCCCCGGCTGCCACGGGGGAGGTTTTCGCCTGGCCGAAGGGCAGTCTGATGCTTCCGTCCTTCGCGATCGAGGAGAAGCCGACACGGAACAGCGGGTTCTCCATGAACACGGTGGGCCTGATCTGGACGACGGGCAGGCCTGACCAGTCGAGGACCTGCTCCACCAGCCAGTGGTGTCGCTGCTGCACAGACTCGGAGGTGCTGGTGAGGTCCATCTCGGAGACGGTCAGCTGCGACATGTTCACGAACGTTTCCAGGCGCCCGTACGCACGCGCGACGGCCGCCACCGTCAGGGCAGCCTCCAGATACCGCGCCGACACGCCCATGCCGAAGTACATCCGCCCGCAACCGGACAGGGCGTCAGTCACATCGCCCGCTCGCGTGAGGTCTCCGACGACGACCTCGGCACCCGTCGCGCGCAGCGCCTCCGCCCGTTCGTCGTCGCGACGCACCATGGCCCGCACGGGCAGGTCGCGTTGCCGGAGAATTTCGACCACGGTTCGTCCGACGGCGCCGACGCTACCCGCCGCGCCCGTCACCAGTATGGGCAGCAAACTGCCTTCCGGGGGGCGGTCCATACGAGCAGCGTGCGGTGCACGTCGCCGGGGCGCAACCGGAGCCCGATGAGCCGATACGCTCGGTAGCAGCGGGTCGCGTAGCCCGTGACACCGACGCGAGCCGGTCACCGCTCGGCAGATGCGCGCCGCGGGCCCGGGGTGTCCCATCCGAAACGTCCCGCAACTCCAGCAGGCCGTCGTTCATCGTGGAGAACGTACGGATCTCATAACGGGCGCGCTTGCCGGTGCCCGGCACCCGGATGCACACCTTGACATCCGCCTTGCCCAAGTCGGCGCCCCCGCACCGCTCCTCGATCACATTCATGTCCCGCCCCACCCTTCCTCGCGTGCACCAATAGCGGTGCCCGCCCATCAGGGACCACAGGATTCAAAGAAGCTCTCTTGCGTGCTCGCGGCAACACCACTGGACTCCTGCGCTCGGCCCCCGCGTCCGACTACCAAACGGGCTCAATGTTCGGCACCAAGCTCCATCGACGTCCTCCGGACGGGCACCAGCCACAATTTTCCCGGCCACGGGGCGGGACCGACAGGGCCCGGGACGACTACCAAGGGCGGACGAGGACGGTGCCGACCTTGCTTGGCCGTACTGCGTGTTCAACGGCGTCGGTCAGTGCGCCAAGGCCGTACGTGGCGGCCACTTCGAACTGGTCCTTGAGCGCCAGCGCGATCAGCTTCGCGGCGGCGACGTCGGATGCCCGCCTCTCGGCGGAGACCTCGGACAGCCACCGGCCGATGTTCTTGCCCTGCAGCGTCAGCGATTTGTGCAGCAGCTTCGACGCGTGCACCGAGATCGGCTCCTGGGCGATCTGCCCGTAGCTGACCAGCTTCCCGCCCGGCGTCAACAGGTCCAGAAGGCTCTCCGCCAGCTTCCCGCCGATCGGGTCGAAGGCCACACTCACCGGGCGGCCGGCGGCCGCCTCGAGGACCTCGTCGGCCCAGCCTGAATGCGCGGTCGACACGACCGGAACGTTCGGGAACCGCTTGCGCAGCTCGGCGGCGCCTCGGTCGCTGCGGACGACGTTGATGACGCCGAGGCCGTGGAGTTCGCACGTGCCGGTCACCAGCCGCCCGACCGACGAGCCGGCAGCGGTCTGCACCAGAACACCGTCGTATCCGATGGCCTGGTGCTCCTCCGCCTCACGGCGCAGCATGACCGCGGTGAGTGGATTCACCAGCATCTGCGCGGCGATCTCGTTCGACAGCTCGTCCGGTACGGTGACGACCACGTCGGCGTTCGCCACGATCCACTGGGACCACGCACCTGGCTGAGGGAAGACCGTTACGCGCCCGCCGGCTTCGACACCTGGGGCCACACGCGCATGTGGCCCTATTGCCTCCACCACGCCCGTGGCCTCGACACCGGCTGGGACCGGCTGTGCAGTTTTCCTCGGGTAGGCCTCGACGGCCTGCAGATCACCAGGGTGCACCGGGAATGCCGTGGTACGGATGAGGACCTGACCACTCCCCGGTGCTGCCGGCTCCGGCTCCTCGATGACAGTCAGGACGTCGGCGGGCAGCCCCCCATGGGTGCAGACGACACGACGGTTCATGGTTCTCCTCCCGCGCGACGGGTGTGCGCAGACCTGGGCCGCGGCGTCAGCCGACGTCCTGCAGCAGCAAGTGCTTCGCGCTGAGTGCTCCGTCCAACTGCATCAGTCGCCCGCCCTCACGCAGGCCGCCGAGGTCCAGGGCGGCGAATCCGAATTCGCCCAGCAATCCGGCCACGATTGCCTTCGCATCGGTGTCATCACCCGCGTAGAAGGCCACTTGCCGGCCTTCGGCATGCCGGGGGTCCGCGGCGATGAAGGGGGCGAACAGGGTATTGAGAGCCTTCACGACCCGTGCTCCGGGTAGGTGCTCGGCGACCCACTCGCTGCCCGTGAGTTCCCCGACGTCGTACCTGCCCCGCCAGGGGTTGGCCGCAGCGAACTGATTGGTCGTGTCGACGACGATCTTTCCGGACCAGTCGGTGAGGCCGGTCAGTTTCGGCACGGCGAAGAACGGCACCGAGAGGAACACGAGCCCCGGCTCGGCCGCTTCCTCGGCCGTCGCTGCGCGGGCCATCGGCCCCAGCTTGGTCACGAGGGCTTGGAGGGTATCGGGGCCCCGGCTGTTGCCGATGACCACCTCATGGCCGTGGCGGACGGCTTGGTCGGCGACCGCCTGGCCCACCTCTCCTGCACCGAGTACGCCAATGATGTTGTGTGGGGTCATGGTGTTGTTCCTTGATCGTGTGCAAAGACCACTCGGTTGCCCGACACCGGCTCGTGTGCACTTTCGTTCATCGGCCGCTACGCGCGCCGGGGGTTGAAGTCCAAAAGGACTTTGCCGTTCTCGTGCAGGTACGCAAGGGCCTTGGCGGAGTCCCTGGCCTTGTAGACGGGAGCGGAGGGCGACGTCAGCCTGCCATCGGCGACCAGTTGCGCGGACTCTGCACTCAGGGCCGGATGACGGGGCAGATACTCGTCGTCATGCATCCAGAACTCCGTTGTGGTGATGTTCTTGGTCCGCAACATGTCCTGAGCGGGGGCGAAGGGCTCGCCACTCATGTAGCCGTAGATCACGAGCAGGGCACCCTCGGTCAACACGTCCAGCAGCAGTGAGGTGGCCTCTCCGCTGACGCCGTCGAGTCCCAGCAGCACCGGATCGTCGCCGATGATCGCACGCACCCGCGCGGCCACGTCCGGATGATCGACGAGCACGATGACAGCGCCCAGTTCCTCGATCTCGGTGACCAGCTTCTCTCGGCGGACGATGTTGATCGTGCGAAGTCCGCGCTCCTGGGCGAAAGCGATGACGGAACGGCCGACCCCACTGTTCGCCGCGTTCTGCACCACCCACGAGCCGGCGGGCAGGTCACGCGACTCCACAAGGAGCGCTCCGGTGATGGGATTAATGGTGAGCATCGCGGCCTGGTCGAGGCTGATGGCCTTGTCGACGACCGTCAGCTTCGCGGCCTCCGCCAGGACCTGCTCGGACCAGGCGAAGGTGCCGAAGGGAAGCAGGACCGTGTCGCCGGGGCGGACGTCGGTGATGTCCGCCCCCACGGCCAGGACCGTGCCGGCACCCTCATTGCCGATGACGCTCGGCAGTACCGGGCGGACCGGATAGACGCCCTTCGCCAAGAGCAGGTCGTGGTGGTCGAGCGGGGCGTACTCGACCTGGATCAGCGCCTGGCCGGCGGCGGGAGCCGGTGGCTCGGGAACGTCGACCACCTTCAGGCTCTGCTCAGGCTTCCCGAACTGAACGAGATGAATCGCGATCATGTAACTCGTCTCCTGGCAGTCTTGCGGTGAAGCCGCTCCCAGCGGTGGGGGAGGACCAAAGCAAGATCGGCAGCCGCAGCGAAGCCGAGCGCCACGCAACATGACTGCTGCAACAGAGTCAGACCTGCCGCATTGGCAGGCGGTGCCTGTGTACACATGCTGTCACCTCTGGCGTAGCGCCACATCACGTGCAGTTCGTGGTTGCGCTCCGTGCACGACTACGTGATCGCTGGAGATCAGGCGGGTCTGGGGCGTGCAAGAAGCCGCTGCATCGCCATCAAGGCGGTGATCAGATCACATGACGGTGCCGCAGGGCGGACAGCCACGGCGAGCGAGGCCACAACCGCCCGAGTGGCTCGCCGGCGCCTTGCCCTGGCACCTCTGCCGGGACGGGGCGCATCCCGACCACTGCCTCGAGACGTTTCTGCAGGCTTCCTAGGAGGAACACCGGCTCCGGCACGGCGGCCGACTCACCGGCTCCCACCAGGCAGCCGAGGAGGAGACGCGGGCCGGGTCTGGCGGAGGCATTTCGCGAGGCCATGTCAGAAGCCGCCGCGGTGGGGCCTGGGCGGATCTTGTACAGACCCGATGGGCTGATGCTGCGCGCCCCGCGCCTCTGTCTCACCGGGCTGCGGCGGGCCACTGGGGTGATACGCGGTGGCAAAGGCACCCCGCAGCGGCGAGGGGCCGGGGAACCGGCCACGACTCCTCGTTCAATCGAGGCAGAGAACCGATTCGCCGCGCAGAAGTCGGCTCCAGGGCGCGGACCTGCGAGCCATGCCCACTGCGTTTGAGGGAGATTGCCATGAGCGGTACGACGACCTTGCCGACACCGTCCGGTCCGTACCTGGACACAGGGCTGCTGCCCGCCGACTTCTACGCCCATGAGGAACTGCTGTCGGAGAAGGAACGGGGGAAGATCGCATCGCTGCGCGACTTCCTGCGCACGCAGGCCGCCCCGCTGGTCGACGACTACTGGGCCCGGGCCGAGTTCCCCTTCCAGTTGGTGGGGGGCTTCGGGCAGCTGGGCTTGATGGAATGGGCCGACCCCGACTCCCCGGAATCCAGGCCGAGCAACCTCTTCTCGGGCTTCACCGCGCTGGAGCTCGCACACTTCGACGCGTCCTTGGCGACGTTCTTCGGCGTGCACACAGGTCTGGCCATGGGCACCATCCTCGCCTGCGGCTCCGACGAGCAGAAGCGGCGGTGGCTGCCGGCGATGAGCCGCTTCGAGAAGATCGGCGCCTTCGGGCTGACCGAGCCGCACGGCGGATCCGACGTGGCGGGCGGCCTGCGGACGACCGCGCGACGTGACGGCGACGGATGGATCCTCGACGGAGCCAAGCGATGGATCGGCAACGCGACGTTCGCCGACCTGGTCGTCATCTGGGCCCGCGATGTCGAGACACAGCATGTGCTGGGATTCGTCGTGGAGAAGGACACCCCCGGGTTCACCGCGACGAAGATCGAGAACAAGATGGCGCTGCGGATCGTGCAGAACGCCGACATCGTGCTCGACGGCTGCCGCGTTCCGGAGGCCAACCGGTTGCAGAACGCGAACTCCTTCAAGGACACCGCCAAGATCCTGCGCCAGACGCGCAGCGGCGTGGCGTGGCAGGCGGTGGGAGTGATGTTCGGCGCCTACGAGATCGCCCTGAGTTACGCGAAGGAGCGCGAGCAGTTCGGGCGCCCGATCGGGGGCTTCCAGCTCGTGCAGGACCTGCTGGTGAAGATGCTCGGCAACGCCACGGCCTCGTGCGGGATGGTGACGCGCCTGGCCCAGTTGCAGGACGCCGGGGTGTACCGGGACGAGCAGTCCGCGCTGGCGAAGGCCCACTGCACCGTGCGGATGCGCGAGACCGTCGGGTGGGCGCGGGAGCTGATGGCCGGCAACGGGATCGTCCTCGACTACAAGATCGGCCGCTTCGTCGCCGACGCGGAGGCCATTTACTCGTACGAGGGCACACGGGAGATCCAGACCCTCATCGTCGGACGTGCCGTGACCGGCGGCCTGAGCGCCTTCGTGAGGTGACGACCATGACCACCGAATCCGTCTTCACCGGCTTGAAGGTCCTCGACGCGTCGAGCTTCATCGCGGGACCGGCCGCGGCCACCGTGCTCTCCGACTTCGGAGCGGACGTCATCAAGATCGAGCCACCGGTGAAGGGGGACCCCCAGCGGCTGCTGAGCTCCGTGCCGCCCAGCCCCCGGGCCGAGGCCAACTACAGCTGGCACCTCGCCAACCGCAACAAGCGGGGCATGGTGCTCGACCTGAAGTCCCCGGCGGCCACCGAGGTCCTCAAGCGCCTCGTCCAGTGGGCCGACGTGGTGATCACCAATTTCCCGCACGGCACGCGCGAGAAGCTGCACCTCGGCTACGAAGAGGTCTCGGGCTGGAACCCGAGAGTCGTCTACGCCGACATCACGGGCTTCGGGGATGCCGGTCCCGACGCCGGACTGCCGGGCTTCGACCTGACCGCCGCCTGGTCGCGCAGCGGGCTGCTGGCCTCCACCCGGGACGCGGGAGCGCCGCCGACGGTGCCGGTCTGGGGCAGCGGCGACTACATGTCGGCGATCGCGATCTACGCCGCGATCGTGACCGCCCTGTACCGCCGCGAGCGGACAGGACAAGGGGCCAGCGTCGGGACGTCGCTGCTCGCCGCAGGCGTATGGGCGACGGGAACACTCGTGGCCGGCGCGCTCGCCGGCGGCACGCCGTTCGAGCTGCACGACCGGAAGGCACCGGCGAACCCCCTGATCAATCCTTACCGAACCGCGGACGACGAGTGGTTCATGCTGGTCGCCTCACCCCCGCACTGGCCGGGACTCACGCGGGCCATCGGGCATCCCGAGCTGCTCGAGGACCCCCGTTTCACCGGCATCGAGGGCTTCGTCAAGAACTCCGCCGCACTGACGGAACTGCTCGACGCAGAGTTCCGCTCACGCCCATTCGCCCACTGGAAGGACACCCTGACCCGGGAACGCGTCACCTACAGCCTCATCCAGACACCCGAGGAGGCAGCACAGGACCCGCAGCTGCGCGCGAACGACATCGTCGTGCCGCTGGCAGGGGTCAACGGGCTGGACTACACCATCAACAGCCCGGTCAATGTGCGAGGTGTCAAGAAAGTCCCGGCGAAGCGGGCCCCGGACCTGGGCGAGCACAACGACGGGATCCTCGCCGAGCTGGGATTCGGCCCTGCCGACATCGCCGAACTGCGCGCCCAGGGAGCGATTCCCGGCCCGACACAAGCGCAGGCGCCGCAATGAGCACAGCGCCCGACGCGGCCGCCATGGTGCTGCACGAGCGCCGCGACGGCGTGCTGACCCTCACCATCAACCGTCCGGCACAGAAGAACGCCGTCGACCACGAGGTCGCGGTACAACTCGCGGCGGCCGTGGATCTGCTCGACGCGGACCCGGAACTCTCGGTCGGCGTCCTCACGGGCGCGGGCGGGGTGTTCAGCGCCGGCATGGACCTGAAAGCCTTCACCAAGGGGGAGCTGCCGGTGCTCCCCGGCCGAGGATTCGGCGGGCTCACCCGCGCGGCGGTGCGCAAGCCGCTGATCGCCGCGGTCGAGGGCTGGGCGCTCGGCGGAGGCTTCGAGATGGTACTCGCCTGCGATCTGATCGTCGCCGGGGAGGACGCCCGGTTCGGGCTTCCCGAGACCACCCGTGGTCTCGTGGCGGCAGAGGGCGGACTGGTCCGGCTGCCGCGCCGCCTTCCGTACCACGTCGCCGCGCGCGTACTGCTCACCGGCGAGCCGCTGACCGCCGCAGAAGCCAAGCAGTACGGGCTCGTCAACGAACTGACCCCGCCCGGCGTCGCGTTGACTGTGGCCCGGGAACTGGCGGGACGCGTCGCGCGGAACGCACCGCTGGCGCTCGCAGCCGTCAAGGAGGTCCTGCGCGAAACACAGGGCCTGAACGAGAGCGACGCGTTCACACGCCAGGACGAGATCACCAGCGGGCTGGCCACCAGTGAGGACGCCAGGGAAGGCGCACGGGCGTTCGCTGAAAAGCGCGCACCTGTCTGGCACGGCCGTTGATACCAGTCACGTCGGCCCCCTACCGCCCGTATCCGATTCCCTCAGGAGCAGTGACCAGTCATGAATGCGCACAGGCCTGTCCAGCGCGTGGCGATCGTCGGGACCGGCACGATCGGTGCGAGCTGGGCGACGCACTATCTCGTCCGCGGCTTCGACGTCACGGCGACCGATCCCGCCCCCACCGCGGAGACGGCTCTGCGGTCGTACGTGGAGGCGGCCTGGGACGCGGCCGCCTCGATCGGGCTCGCGCCTGGGGCGTCGCCCGACCGGCTGAGCTTTACCGCGGACCTGCGTCAGGCCGTCGCGGACGCCGACTTCGTCCAGGAGAACGCACCAGAGCGGCCGGAGCTCAAGGTGAAGCTGTTCGCCGACATCGACGAGGCCACGCCGCCGGACGCGATTCTCGCGTCGAGTTCATCGGGCATCACGATGAGCGTCATCCAGGCCGAGTGCCGGCGCCCGGAGCGCACCGTCATCGGACATCCCTTCAACCCACCGCACATCGTCCCGCTGGTCGAGGTCGTCGGCGGTACGAGGACCGATCCGGACACGGTCCGGGACGTCATGGCGTTCTACGCCGCGATCGGCAAGAAACCGGTCCACCTCAAGAAGGAACTTCCCGGGCACGTCGCCAATCGCATCCAGGCCGCCCTGTACCGCGAGGTGGTGTACCTGGTCCAGGAGGGCGTGCTCGACGTGGCCGACTCCGACGACGCGGTGTCCTGGGGCCCGGGGCTCAGATGGGGTGTCATGGGACCCCATCTGCTGTGGCATCTGGGCGGAGGAGAGGGCGGCATCCAGCACTTCATGGAGACGCTCATGCCGCGGATGGTGGCGTCCTGGCAGGACCTGGGCACCCCCGAGTTCACACCCGAGCTCCAGCAGACGATCGTGGCCGGTGTCCTCGACGAGGCGAACGGCCACTCGGTCGACGAGCTGGCCGACCGGCGCGACGCGATGCTCTCGGCCCTGCTGGCCGTGCGCGCACGGCATGACTCCTCCGGCCCGGGGCTCACAACCGACCCCGTGACAGAGGAGGGGACATGACACAGCGGCAGGAAAGGCTGTTCGTACTCGAAGCCAGCGGTGGCGGCCGGCTGTTCTGTGTGCACCCCGACGGCTCGGGCAAGACGGTCCTCGTCACCGGGTGCAGGGTTCCTGACGGGGTGGCGGTCGATGTGGCGGCCGGGCACATCTACTGGACGAACATGGGTGTGCCGGCGGAGAACGACGGCTCGATCGAGCGTGTGGACCTGGACGGAGGCAACCGGACGACGATCGTGCCGAGCGGCGTCACGCACACCCCGAAGCAGCTCCACTTCGAGGCCGTGGGCCGGAAGCTGTACTGGGCTGATCGTGAGGGCATGCGCGTGATGCGCTGCGAACTCGACGGCTCGAACGTCGAGACACTCCTGCAGACGGGACAGGGAGCCGACGACCGCCAGGACGAGAGAAGGTGGTGCGTGGGAGTCGCCGTCGACCCGGCCGGCGGACATGTCTACTGGTCCCAGAAGGGCCCGAGCGACGCGGGGGAGGGGAAGATCCTGCGGGCCGGAATCGACCTTCCCGAGGGCCAGAGCGCGGCCGAACGCAGCGACATCGAAGTGCTCTTCGAAGGTCTGCCGGAGCCGATCGACCTCGAACTCGACTACGTGCAGCGCCTGTTGTACTGGACGGACCGCGGCGACCCGCCCCGGGGCAACACCGTGAACCGCGCACCCATGCACCCGCCGAACGCAGTACGTTCGCCCGAGATCCTCCTCACCCACCTGATGGAAGGCATCGGCATCACCCTCGACCTGGACGGCGGCCGCATGTACGTGACCGACCTGGGCGGCAGCATCTACACCGCCGGCCTCGACGGATCGGACCGCAAGGAGATCCTCGTCGCACAGGGCAACCTCACCGGAATCGCCCATGCCGTGCTGGTAACCGGAAAAGGCGTCTGACCAAGTGCGTACGTCACTTCCCATTTGGTTCAACATTAAATTACACTGAGGGGTGTCGCAAAATTCAAGGAGTCCTTGTGGAGAGCATTGAATCGGCCGGCGTTGACGCGCAGCACTCTGTGCGCGTCTTCAGTAGTGCGGCACGGTGGCTGACTGAGCAGGTCGGGCAGGAAATTCGACGTGAGACCGGCATGTGGCAGATCCACTATGAGATGCTCTCTTGGCTGGCGGAAGCCCCTGAGGGGCAATTGGGCCTGACCAAGTTGGCCCGGCGGATGGGCATATCGACCAGCAGACTCTCCCATCTGGTGGACCGCACACGGGAGCACGGCTGGGTGGTGCGCGTACCGGATCCCCTCAACCGCCGCATCGTCCTGGCGCGGCTGACCGGTGCGGGAAGAGATGCCCTGCGGGCCGCAGCTCCCCTCCAGCTCGCCTGCGTGCGCTCTAGTTTCCTCGACCGTCTCACCCCTGCCCAGGTTGAGCAATTGCGCGAGATCAGTGAGGCACTTATCGGGCCGGTCGACCACCACGACGAAGGCGGCAGTGCGAATTCGGAATACACGGAACGGTCGGCCTGACGTCGCCTTCCGTCACCGCAACTCGGTGATTGCGCTTCACGCATGAGGAAGTGCATTCGCAGACGACGTTTCTGTCCTCGGACGCTCTGCGTGCCGACGTCACTTCCCGAGATCGTCATTGGCGTCGCGCACCGCGCGCATGGCATCGGCGAGCTTGCCCAACCCGTCGCGGCCGAGAGGGGCGAGGACTCGATCGCGCAGAATCCCCGTAACTGCCTCGGAGATGGCCCAGGCCGTGTCCTTGCCCAGGTCCGTCAGTTCGAGGTAGATGAGGCGCCGGTCTTCCTCACAGGTCATACGCCGAGTCAGACCGGCCGCACAGAGCCGGTCGGCAAGCTTGGTGAACCCACCACTGGACATGCGTGTCTCGTGTGCCAGGCGTGTCATCGGCATCCGGTTCTTGGGCGCGGTGAGCAAGCGCACCAGAACCTCGGCGGCGCCTTGGCGGAGGTTGAAGCGCTCGGCCAGTTCGCTCGCGAGAGAGTCCTGCGTGGCCTGGAAGCCCTGCATCACCAGCATCCACCCGTCGAGCAGCTCACGGTCAATGCTCTCGCCGCCACCACGGACGTCGCCACTGGCGGAGGGCGGCGTGGGCTCCGCCCTCCGCCGCCCTCTCGTCTCTCTCTCCATGCCAGTCTCAACGCGCCGGCGGCGCAGATGTTCCTGATGACTCAGATGGGCAGGCCCGGCTGTGCCAGGACGGCGCGGGTCATCAGCCCGCTGAGAATGCCGAGGCCGACGGCCGCGGCCGCCCACCAGGGGGCCCAGGGAAGCAGGCCGATGGCCTGGTCGACCGACCAGCGGCCGGGCCCGGTGAGCGTCAGTACGGCCGGCAGGACGGTCAGGACGAGCGGGTACTCGTAGCCGTCGTGCTGCACCCAGAGCCCGTTGCGCCACTTCACCGTGGCCGCGACCGTCATGACTCCCGCCGAGATGGTGGCAGCCAAAGGGGTGAGCGCTCCCGCGCTGAGCAGCAGACCCGCGGTGATCTGTCCGAGGCCCGCGGCGGCCGCAGTGAGCCGGCCGCCGCGGAACCCGTCCGCCCGGAACTCCGCCGCTCCACCCTCGATCCCGTGACCTCCCAGGCGGTGGCTGACCTTCTGGATTCCGTGCCCGACGAACAGCAGGCCGACGGCCAGCCTCAGGATGAGCAGTCCGGTGTTCATCACACTCTCCTCGTGCGTGGTGGGTGGTGCGGTAAAGGTCGGCTGCGGTGCCTCAGAGCACGAAGCAGGTGTCGAAGATCTCGGTCGGAGCCTCTGGCGCGAAGCCGCGCTGGGCGCGCCAGTGCCGGTGCTGCTCGGACTCGGCGACGGCTTGGCCGAGTAGCTCCGCCTGTCGCGCGCCCGAGATGCTGGGCTTGACGGTGGCCTGGTAGCCCCCGTAGTGGGCGACCGGGCTCCACGCCGGACTGATCGCCGGTATCGACTCGTCCAGACCCTCGTACTCGCCGGCGGCGTACACGATGCGTCCGCCGGTGATGGTCAGGAGGGACTCGATGTGCGGGATGTCCTGCTCCGGGACAGTGAAGAAGTCGTCGGAGAGGACGGCGAGGTCGCCGTAGAAGCCGGGCTTGAGGATGCCCTTGACGTCCTGCTCTCCGGTGAGCTTGGCGCCGGCCTGGGTGTACATGGTCAGTGCCGTCTCCCGGCTGACGCGGTTCTCCGGCGGGTAGATCGTCAGATCGCCGATGGTCCGGCCGGAGACCAGCCAGTGCAGCGCGACCCACGGGTTGTAGGAGGACACCCGGGTGGCGTCCGTGCCGGCGCCGACGGTCAGGCCGCGCTCCAGCATGGCGCGCACCGGCGGTGCGTCTGCTGCGGCAGCGGCGCCGTAGCGGCGTACGAACGCCTCGCCCTGGAAGGACATGCGGTTCTGGATCGACATGGCGCCGCCCAGTGCCGCGACGCGGTCCAGGCTCTCGCCCGAGACGGTCTCCGCGTGGTCGAACAGCCAGCGGTTGCCGGCGGGGAAGAGGCCGTCGGCGGCGAGCTTCTCGAAGACCGTGAGGTCGCGGCGGATGGTCTCGTCGTAGGTGGCGTGCAGGCGGAAGCCCCAGCCGTTCTCCATCAGCAGTCGTACGGCCTTCTCGAAGTCGTCTTCGTAGCCGTCGGCCAGTTCGGGCCGGGGCTCGGTGAAGTTCTCGAAGTCGGCCGCCGACCAGGTCAGGTTCTCTCCGGCGCCGTTGAGCCGGAGCCATTCGTCGCCGTCTTCGGGCTTGACCATGTCGATCCAGCGCTTGAGGTCGTCGATCTCCTGTCCCGGGGTCTGCGGGAAGAGGTGGTAGGCGATGCGCAGCGACAGCTGGCCGGCCTTGGCGAGGTCGATGACGGTGCCGTAGTTGTCGGGGAAGTTCTGGAAGCCCCCGGCCGCGTCGATGGCCGAGGTGAGGCCGAACCGGTTCAGCTCGCGCAGGAAGTGCCGGGTGGAGGTCTTCAGGTCCTCGCCCTGCAGGGTCGGTGCCGCGGCGAGGGTGGAGTACAGGATCAGCGCGCTGGGGGCGGCCAGGAGCATGCCGGTCGGCTCCCCGTCACGGCCGCGCACGAGCTGGCCGCCCTTGGGGTCCGGGGTGGCCTTGGTGTAGCCGGCCGCCTTCAGCGCCGCGCGGTTCATCAGGGCGGACTGGTACAGGTGCAGCACGAACACCGGGGTGTCCGGCGCGGCCGCGTTGAGCTCGGCGAGGGTCGGCAGGCGCTTCTCGGCGAACTGGTCCGCCGACCATCCGCCGACCACCCTGACCCACTGCCCCTTGGGGGTGCGGGCGGCCTGCTCGCGCAGCATCGCCAGGGCCTGGCGCAGCGTCGGTACGCCGTCCCAGCGCAGTTCCAGGACGTAGTTCAGGCCGCCGCGGATCACGTGCAGGTGGGAGTCGTTGAGGCCGGGGACGACCCGGCGGCCCAGCGCGTCGACCACTCGGGTCTGGGGGCTGATCAGCGGGGCGACGTCCTTGTCGTCACCGACCACGGTGACCTTGCCGTCCTTGATGGCGACGGCGCTGGCCTGGGGGTTTGTCGGGTCGCCGGTGTAGAGCTTGGCGTTGCGGATCACGAGGTCGGCGACGTGGTCGTCGCTGACCGGGGGGAGGCCAGCCACGGACATAGTGGCCATGGAAATCATCTCCAATGAGCAAGCCCCAAAAAACGGGTGTGTGTGGGGGGGTGAAGCGGCTGCTGGGGCCGCGGTGAGGGGGGACTGACAGGCGGGCCCGAGTCAGCCCGCGGATGGGCCGCGTGGTACGGCCAGGACGGCGGCAGCGGTACCGAATGTGCTCGCCAGCAGAGGCCAGCCGAGCCCCGTGTGCTGCACGACCACGGCTCCGCCGAACGCGCCTGCCAGCATCGCCAGCACCGAGGCCAGTCGGCGGCCGGCACGCGGATTGGTACCGCCTGCCGGAGTCGAGTCGGATGCCAGGCCGGTCAGCGTCAGGGTCAGCACCGTCGTGGTCACGTCCGGAACGGCGAGTTTGCGGACCGTCCCGTTGCGTAGGCCCATGGCCAGAGCGATCAGGGCGATGAGCGCGTGGACCGCATGGTTCGCGACAAAGGCGACCGTGGTGGCCGTGGCCAGCAGCACCGTTTCCAGCAGCAGGATGCAGCGCAGCCGGCTCGGCGACGTCCAGTGGCCCATCACGGTTGCCAGACGGCCGGCCGCCCCCGCCCCGAGAAGGAAGGCGGCCAGCGACACCAGCGAGCCGAGCACCGAGAAGCCGGGGACGCCGGCGGCGGCGAAGCCGATGATGACCACGTTGCCGGTCATGTTCGCGGTGAAGACATGGCCCAGCCCCAGATAGCTGACCGCGTCGATGAGCCCGCTCACCGCCGTCACGGTCATCAGGGCCGGCAGCAGCGGCTCACGACCGCCCGACGCGCCGGGTGCCGAGGAATGATTGAGGTTCACTGTCGTTTCCTTGGGTCACGGCCCATGCCGGGTTCGGATTGCTCGCGCACGCGAACGTGGGCCGTCCATGGGCCGGCCGCTCGGTGGCAGGCCCGCTGCTTCTGGGACGCGGGATGACCTCTGCGCCGCTGCATCCCCGGACGGCGGGTACTTCGAGGTCTTAGGCTGCGGGCCGGTGCCGGCCCAGGGGCGGGGCGCCCGCGGGCCGGCGACCCGGTGAATCAGCCCGCGGCGTGGGCGCCGATGACGGACTGGGCGTACACGACGCCGAGACCGTAGGCGCCGCCATGCTCCTTGACGATCTCCATGACAGGGAGGTACGTCTCGGCACGGGCCCAGTCGCGCTGCAGCTCGAGCAGGACCTGGATCCAAGTCACCGGCACGGCACCGGCATTGACCATCCGCTCGATGGCGTGCTCGTGAGCCTGCGGGGTGACACCGCCGGAGGCGTCGGCCACCACGTACACCTCGTAGCCCTGTCCGAGCGCGGACAGCACGGGGAGAACGATGCACACCTCGGTCCACAGGCCCGAGATGATGATCTTCCGGCGGCCGGTGGCCTTGATCGCCTCGACGACCGCGTTGTCCTCCCAGGCGTTCATCGTGGTGCGGTCGATGATCTCCTGGCCCGGGAAGACCTCGGCCAGCTGGGGCAGGAGCGGGCCGGAGAAGGACTCGGCGGCCACGGTGGTCAGCACCGTCGGCACACCGAACGCCTTGGCCGCCTTCGCAAGGCCCACGGTGGCATTGACGATCGCGGTGCGGTCGCCGCTGGCAGTCCCGAAGAACATCTGCGGCTGGTGGTCGACGAACAGCATCACCGAGTTCTCAGGGGTCAGCAGATCCGGGCTGGGGGCGGCCTTGACATTGCCGATGTTGAACATGATGGGTTCCTCTTGTTCTGAAAGGAGCAGGGACACGCGTCCTGCGTGCCTGCCGGAGGGTCGGCCGAAGAAGCGGCCGATCCGCGCGAGCAGTCCCTGTGGTCGGTTCTCGGATGCCGGCATTGCGGCCTCCTCGGGTGTCTCGTGAGGACGGGGTCCGTCCCCGGGTGGGACGCCCGTATCAATCAATCTTCCAAGCCAGATATTTCTGCGCAAGAGGTTGAATGATGAACTAGATGGGTGAGGTGTATCACGGCGCCCACGTCCGCTCCTGAGCGTCTCGCTGCCTCGCACGCGCGCAGACCCCGACCGCGTGGACGCTCGAGGTGCTCGGGATCTCTATGTGTGGATCCCCGGGCCACCTGGCGTCGCGACGCTGTCGGTCGCGGCAATCGGCTCAGCCGTGTCGCCGTGTCGGCACGCATGCCCTCCCTCTTGACCGGGGCCGCATCAACCGGTGGCGTTCCTCCTGCGTGTGCCCGGCTGCTGCGCCACCGATCGGACGACCGCATCGAGCCCGCTGATCACGCCGACGGGTGCCGGGCCGTGGTCCCGGGTTTCCTCGGCGGGGTCCTGCACCAGCCGTCCCGCGCGTTTACCGGACTGGTCGTGTTCGCGGTCTTCGGAGCCGCCGCGGCGGCCCAGACGGGCACCGGTCGGCTCGGCACCCGGACGCGCTGGTACCTCGGGCTGCTCGCTCAGGCCGTGGGCAATGGCCGTTCTCGCAGTCGGTATGCGCCTTGGCAGCCTGCCCGTGTTCCTGCTCGCGGGGATCATCGCCGGAGCCGGTGCCGGGGTGCTGTTCAAGTCCGCCGTCGGACATGTGGCCGACACGGCCGCCTCGGCTCAGCGCGGCGAAGCCCTCGCTGGCCTGTTTTTCGCCTCGTACCTCGGCCTGGCCGTGCTGCCCGTCAGCCTGGGCATCGCCAGCCGGTCCATGAGCCTGACCGATGCGACGACGTGGTTCACCGTCGTCGTGCTGGCACTCCTCGCCGCTGTCGCCGTACGGACGAGCCGCCACGGTCCCGGCACGGCTGCCGAGACGCCCAGCACGTTGCGACGGCGATCATGAGGGATCCCGCCGCTGCCTTGAACGCGATGGTCCGCGAGGAACTCGGCGCGGATCCGAACGAGGTGGGTTCAGAAAGCCAAACGATCAATGACGCACGGAGGACAACCATGCGCAGCACCACACTTGGAACGACCGGCTTGCAGGTCTCCCGCATTGCCTTCGGCACCTGGCAGCTGGGAGGCGACTGGGGCGACTTCGCCGAGGACGATGCCAAGGCCGCCATCCACCGGGCCCGCAAGCTCGGGGTGAACTTCTTCGACACCGCCCAGGCGTACGGATTCGGTGCCTCGGAGCGACTGCTCGGTGCCGCCTTGCGGAGCGAACTGCGGCGTTACCGCGATGAGTTGGTGATCGCCACCAAGGGTGGTCTGCGCAGGACCGCTGCCGGGATCGCCCGGGATGCGAGTCCCGCGGCGCTACGCGAGGGCGTCGACGCGAGTCTGACCGCGCTCGGCGTCGACCACATCGACCTCTACCAGGTCCACTGGCCCGATCCGAAGGTGCCGTTCGCCGACACCGCGGGTGCACTCAAGGAACTGGTCGAGGCGGGCAAGATCCGGCACGTCGGCGTGTCCAACTATTCCGCCGACCAGATGGCCGACTTCTCCCGCACCCTTCCGGTGGAGACGCTGCAGCCGCCCTACCACCTCTTCCACCGCGAGATCGAGGACACCGTCCTGCCCTATACCCGGCAGCACGGCATCGGCGTCCTCGTCTACGGGCCACTCGCGCACGGCTTGTTGACGGGCATCCTCACCAAGGAGACCGTCTTCTCCTCCGACGACTGGCGCGCGAAGAGCAGCGTCTTTCGAGGCGAGACCTATGGGCGCAACCTCGCTGTCGTACGCGAGCTCCAGGAGTTCGCCGCCTTCCGCGACATGACGGTGAGTCAACTGGCCCTCGCGTGGACCCTGGTCCAGCCGGGAGTGGACGTGGCGATCGTCGGTACGCGGCGTGCCCACCACGTCGAGGACAGCCTCGCAGCTGCAGACATGTCGTTGGACGAGAGCGACCTGAAGGAAATCGACTCGATCATGGCCGCGGCCGCCCCGGTCGCCGGCCCCTCCCCGGAGAGTGTGTGACGGCTGGGCAGGATGGGAGTGGGCGGACGACGGTCGCCGTCATCGGCACCGGTGTGGGAGCCCCTATCGCGCGGAATCTGTTGCACGTCGGCTTCGATGTGCGGGTGTGGAACCGGACCCGGCAGAAGGCCGAGGTTCTGGACGACAGCGGTGTGCATGTCGCCTCCTCGCCGGCCCCGGACACCGAGTTCCTGATCACCATGCCGACCGACGGCGCGTACTCGGCATCGTTGAACGAGGCTGAAGCCTGAATCCGAACCCACTCGACGTGATTGACCGCCTCAGCTCACCGCCACCCCGTACGGTTGGGCGCCCACGGTGACCGTCGCGACGACCTTGCGGGATGCGGAATCGACGACGGCGAGAGTACCCGCTCCCTGGTTGGTGACGTAGATCGCGTCGTCGGTGACCGCCAGGTTGAACGGGTCGGTGCCGGGCGGGCCGAGGTCGATGGTCGCCGAGACGTGCTTGCTGCCGGTGTCGATCACGGAGACGCTGCCGGGGCCGAGGTTCGCGGAGTAGGCGTGGCGGCCGTCCGGGCCGATGGCCACGTCGAAGGGGCCCGTGCCGACGTTCACGGTGGCAGCCTTGCCGCTGTCGGTGGCGATGGCGAGTACGCGCGTCCCGACCTCGTCGGCGACGTAGGCCGCCTTGCCGTCCTTGGTGACGGCGACGGCCACCGGGGACTGCCCCGCGGGGAGCTGCCGGGTGACCTGGTGGGTGCGGGTGTCGATGACCGACAGCGTGCCCGATCCCGCGTTCGTGACGTACGCCTGGGCGCCGTCGCGGCTGAGGGCCACGTTCACTGGGGACCTGCCGACGGGGATGGTGGCCGTGGCCCGCTGGGTGCGGGTGTCGATCAGGGAGACGGTGTTCGAGGTGCCGTTGGTGACGTAGAGGGACCCGCTGTCCGGGCTCAGGGCGACTCCGGTGGGGCTCTTGCCGACGGGCACCGTGGCGACGGTCTTGTAGGTGTGGGTGTCGAGGACCGAGACACGGGCCGAGCCGCTGTCGGCGACGTACAGGCGTCTGCCGTCCGCGGAGACGGCCACGCCCTCGGGGGCCGTGCCGGCCGGCACGGTTGCGATCACCTTGTGGGCGTGGGCGTCGATCACCGAGACGGTGTTGTCCTGCTGGTTGGTGACGTAGACGCGGCTGTCGGGGCGGGTAGACGTCGGCGACGGGTCGGCGGTCACCGGGTGCGCGGAGGCGGTGGGCGCACAGGAGACCAGAAGCACGGCAACGCCTATCACGAGGACCGGCCGTACTGCCCTGCCATGGCCTTGGCGGCTCCCTGCCGATGTCCGCGCGGCAGACAACATCTCGCCTCCTGTGCGCAGTGCCGTGGTCCGGTCCGGTGCCCCGGCCAGGTATCAGGTCAGCAGCCCGCGGGCGTAGTAGTCCCTGTTGTCCCGGACGCCCGGGAGCGCGAAGAAGTAGCCTCCGCCCCGAGGGCTGATGAAGGGCACGAGGGCTTCGCGCTGTAGCCGGGTCTGCATGGTGATGTAGGTGTTGAGTTCCTGCTGGAAGCAGTTGAACGCGTGTCCCATGTCGAGCTCGGGCAGGTTGGGACTCCGGTCGTAGTCGAAGCTCCGGCGCAGGATCGTGCTGGTCGCCGCGGTCTCCGGGGTCTGGGGGTTGGCGAGCCGGATGTGGCAGTTGAGCGGGGTGATGAGTCCCTGGGGGTCGTTGGTGTAGATGGGGTCGAACTTGTCGTTGTCGTTCTCGCCCAGCGCGTACAGGGGGGCGCCGCTCGCCTTGCGGCGGCCGAAGATGCGCTCCTGTTGGGCGACGGGCACCTTCTGCCACGCCTCGATGAAGAAGTGCACGATACGCACCACGTGATAGGTGCCGCCCGCGGCCCACGCCGGTTCAGCGCTCTTCGGCTGGACCCAGACCGCCTGGTCCATCTGGGATGCGCTGGTGGTGTCGACGTTGGAGATGCCGTCCTTGAAACCGAACCAGTCGCGCCGGACACCGACGGGGCGATGCGGATTGCGCTGGCCGTCGATGCGCCAGCGCAGCTTCGCCGCCGACTTGGTGTGCATCAGGATGTCGAGCAGGGCGTTCACCGTCGTGTCCCGGTTATCGGCGCATATCTGGAGCAGCAGGTCCCCCTGGCTCAGCGCCGGATCCAGGTCGTCATGCTGGAACGGCTTCATCGTGACGAGTTGGACCGGCTTCCGGGCGCGCAGACCGTATCGGTCGTCGAAGAGAGAGGCGCCCACGCCTACGGTCACTGTGAGACCGTCTGCCACGACCGTGGGTCCCAGGATGCCCGAGCTTGACGGTGCCGCGGTCGGAGACGTTTCGGGCGGTTTTCCACCGGACGTGAGGAAGCGGGCGCGCGCAGTCAGCGTGCGGAACAGCTCGGTGAGTTCGTTGCGGCCGGATGCGGTGACGTCGAGCGCGACAAAAATGGCGACCCGTTGTGGGTGAGGAGGAAGGGCGATGCCCGCCTGGTGGTAGCCGTGGAAGGGAATCGTCCGGGACTTGGGTTCGTCCGTGTCCGCGGGTGTCGTTCGCGCGACTGCTGTACCACCTTTGAGGGTGGTGTCGCCCGCGGTTCCGACCACGAGGCCGGCTGCGGAGCCTTGCAGAAACGTCCGCCGGGCGAACGCCCCCACCGGGCAACCCGCTCCGCTCCATTCCTCGTGGGGATACGCCTCGTCGGTCATGGCATTCTCCATCAACCGAACATCGACCGAAGCCTGGTCTAATATGTTATGTCGGATGTGTCAGTGCTACCACTTGGGAGTGTGACGGCATGGCGAGGTCACTCCCTGGAGGTTCTGGCTGGCAGGGCGCGCGTACTCGAAAGGGGGCCTTCCCTTCATGATCGTGGACACACTTCGTTGATCACGCGGCGAGCGTGAGCTTAGAGCTCGTAACAGGATCTTGCTGAACAGTGCTCGAGCGTGACTGTTGTGAATCTGACCGTTGGGGTGGGTGTGACGGCTCGGCCGTGGATCGTGGACGACGACTTGTGGGCACTGATCGAACCGCTGCTGCCGCCCTGGCGCGAGCGGTCGCCGGGGCCGAGACGGTGCCCGACCGGCTATGCCTGCAAGGCACCCTCTACGTCCTGCACCAGAACCTTGCGTGGCAACTCCTGCCCTTGGAGCTCGGGTCCGGCTCTGGGCAGACCTGTCGGCGGCGTCTGGGGCCCTGGCAACAGGCAGGGATGTGGTGGCCAGCGCGGTCAACCGAGCAGATGTCGCGCAGCGGATGGGGCGGTACCCGGTCCCCCCAGGAGCATCGCCCTACCCGGGACTGGAGGTCTCGGGCCAGATCAGCGCCATCGGCGAGGACGTGACCCAGTGGCAACCCGGCGACCATGTATGCGCGTTGCTTGCAGGGGGCGGATACGCGCAG
The DNA here is from genome assembly GCF_042868225.1 of Streptomyces sp. NPDC007856. NCBI lineage: Bacteria > Bacillati > Actinomycetota > Actinomycetes > Kitasatosporales > Streptomycetaceae > Streptomyces > Streptomyces sp. NPDC007856. The sequence goes on from NZ_JBIAEC010000005.1 coordinate 55,292, forward strand.
AAAGTCGCCGTCCCTGCCGGGCAGCTGCTCACGGTGCCCCAGGGCATCAGCCTTGTTGAAGCGGCGGCCCTACCCGAAGCCACCGCCACGGTCTGGTCAAACGTCTTCATGACAGCTGGCCTGAAGGCAGGCGAAACCTTCCTCGTGCACGGCGGAGCGGGCGGCATCGGCACGATGGCCATCCAGATCGCCAAGGCCCGCGGCGCCCGCGTCGTCACCACTGTCGGTGGCCCCGAACAGGCTGCCAGGGTGCGAGACCTCGGCGCCGACCTCGCGATCAACTACCACACTGACGACTTCGCTGAGCACGGCCCTTACGACGTGATCCTCGACATCGTTGGCGGCCACTACCTTCAGCGCAACGTCAGCTCCCTCGCCCCCGACGGGCGACTGGTCATCATCGGTCTGCAGAATGGCCTGGAGGCCGAACTCAACCTCGCCGAACTCATCTTCAAGCGCGCGTCCGTGCACGGGACCACCCTGCGCTCCCGCCCGACCGGGCAGAAAGCAGCCATCGTGGCCGAGGTCCAAGACCACGTGTGGCCACTGATCGAGAACGAGTCCGTACAGGTGGTCATCGACCAGACCCTGCCCATGTCCGAGGCTGCCGAGGCGCACCGGATTCTGGGCGCTCACCACATCGGCAAGATCGTCTTGGTCAACCCCGACACGGCGTGACGGCGGTCTGCCGGCACTCACGAAGGTGACGGCGGGGCTGTAAGGCATGCCGGCTTCCGACAGCTCTCAGAGCCGGCGACGGTTCGATGTCGCTCGAGGTATGCGCGGCACTTCCCGCGATCTCGGCGACAGCCGCCGGGTACGACGCCTACGTCGCCGTGGACGCCTCCGGCACCTTCAGCCAGACCAAGCGGGAGGCCGGACTGCTGCGCATGCAACAGGCAGGCGTCATCGTCAGCGACTACGCCACCCTCATGGTCGAGGCCCTGGCCGACAACGCCTCCCCCGAGGCAGGACCCTGCTACGCCGCACTCGACATGCCGTTCGCCGTCCTGGTCGGCCAGATCTCCGCCGCCTACCAAGCCTAGAAGCCCGTGGGGCGCTGACCGCCACGCTTGGCTGCAGGGGCCCGTCACGACGGTTGGTCACGACACCGTTGTTCGCGAGTGATCGGAGAGACCTGACAGGTTCCAGCTCTGGATGGTCCGCGTTCGATTCTGAGGGCGGGTCACGAGAGCCACCCGTTGACCCGGGCCTACAGGATCGGGCACTGGTCCCTGGCCGTCGTCGGTGGCAGCCGAGGCGCCCGCCTCGATCGGCCAGTCCGACACCTCTGTGTGGATGTTGTCAGCGCCGGTGGCGGCCGCCCGCTCCCGGCGACTCTCGCCCAGCGCCAGCAGGTGCTCGGTTCACCCGTCCCGCGCCCGGCCACGCCCGCTGCCGCCACAGCGCCTCCGCCCAGGCCTGCGGCTGCTGGTGGACACTCTCACCGACGTCCGGGTCCTGGTCCTGGGGCGGTGCCTGGACGCGCTGGCCGGCAACCACCTTGCCCGGGCTCTCTCCACCGACTTCTTTGCACCACCCGCGCACCGCGCAACAGGGCCCGTCTCATTTTCGTCGACGAGCAGGTACGCACACTTCACGCGGCATCGGGGTGCACAGCGTAGCTCGAACGGCTCAGGCGGGGTGCGTGTGGCTTCCTTCAGGGGTTTCGTGGTGATCAGCTACGCGACCCTGGTGTCCCTCAGCGGAGGCGTCATGCGATCCCCTTCCAGGCTGCCTTGCATCACCATGGCGCTGCTCGTTGCCTTCGCCGCCCTGATGAGCGGCTGCACCAGCGCGTCGTCGGAGTCCGCGACGCCGTCGTCGCCGCCGCCCACACCCTCGTTCGCCGCAGGGGCTCCTCTCAGGGAGCCGGCGCAATTGGTCAGTCACAACGGGGTGTTGAGGGCGGACATTGTCGTGGAGAGACGGCGGGTGAACCTCGGCGGCCACGCGTTGTGGGGTCTGACCTACAACGGCAGCTACATGCCGCCGACGCTGCGGATCCGGCCGGGGGACAAGATGGAGCTGGCCCTGAAGAACACGCTCGACGAGGAGACCAACCTGCATGTGCACGGTCTCCATGTGTCACCGAGCGGAGCCGCCGACAACATCTTCCTCCACATCCGTCCGGGCCAGACGTTCCACTACTCCTTCCAGTTCCCCCGTACTCTGCGTGCCGGCACCTACTGGTACCACCCACACACCGACCACACCTCTGCGGCGCAGGTCGCCGGGGGCATGTCGGGCCTCCTCGTCGTCGACGGCCTGCAGCAGTACCTTCCGGCGAACCTGCGCCACATCACCGAGCACGTCATCGCGCTCAAGGACTTCCAGCTCCAGGGCGACGCGATCAAGACCCAGGGTCTGCACATCGGTGCGCCCACCCATCGCACCGTCAACGGCCAGCTGAACCCGGTCATCCACATCCGGCCGGGCGAGACCCAGTTGTGGCGGCTGGCCAACATCAGCGCCAACATCTACTACAGGGTCCACCTGCAGGGACAGAAGTTCCGTGTCATCGCCCACGACGGCACACCCGTCGACCGCATCTGGACAGCCGACTCGCTGCTCCTTGCGGCCGGGGCCCGCTTCGACGTGCTCGTACAGGGCGGTCCGGCCGGCAGTACCGAGTTGCAGACGCTCCCGTACCAGACCGGCCCCGGCGGCAACCTCTTCCCGCAGGCGACCTTGGCCACCCTGGTCTCGGCAGGGCCTTCCACGTCACCGGCGCCGCTGCCCACCTCGTCCTTCGCGCCGGCAGTGGATCTGAGCCACGCCACGATCGCCGCGCGGCGCACCGTCGTGTTCTCCGAGAACGCAGCCGGCACCAAGTTCTACATCAACGGCAAGCAGTTCGATCCGAACCGGGTGGACATCCGGGCCAAGCTGAACACGGTCGAGGAGTGGACCGTGGTCAACGAAAGCAACGAGGAACACTCTTTCCATGTGCACACCAATCACTTCCAGCTGATGAGCATCAACGGCCGCCCGCACCAGAGTCACGGCCTGCAGGACGTCGCGAGCGTTCCCGCCAAGGGCCGGTTCGTCATCCGGATGCGCTTCAAGGACTACACGGGCAAGACCGTCCTGCACTGCCACATCCTCAATCACGAGGACCGGGGCATGATGGCGGTGCTGGACATCGAGAAGTGACGCCCATGGCTCTGAGCCGGGTCAGCCGGCGGCGCCGAGCGCAGCGCTGACGCCGGCGATGACCGCCCCGCCGATCGCGATGGAGACGAACGAGCGCAGGAAGCCCGTGCCGAAGAAGCGCCAGCGGATCCAGGCCAGGGTCAGCAGTTCGAAGGTGATCGTGGCCAGCGCCACGACCAGCGCGACGCGGTACTGCGGGATCAGGAAGGGCAGGGTGTGCAGCACCCCACCGAGGAACGTGCCCAGCCCGGTGATCGCTCCGCGCTGGTAGGGGTTGCCGCGGCCGGTCAGGTCTCCCGTGTCGGACAGGCCCTCTGAGAAGGCCATGCTCACACCGGCGCCGATGGCCGTGGCCAGTCCGGCGAAGAACGCGTAGTGCGGCTGGTGCGTGGCGAACGCGACCGCGAAGATCGGTGCCAGCGTGGACAGCGAGCCGTCGATCAGGCCGTTCATGGCGGGTTGTGCCCGCTTCAGGAGAAAGGATCGCTCTATTTCGTGTTCGGGCGGACTCAGCAGCGTGGGGGCGCTCATGATGTGTCTCCTGGTGGTCGTCGCCCATCGGGCCCAACGCGGACTCCGAAAAGACGCGGAGTCCGAAAAGAGGGTGGTGGCACCGTGCGGTGCGGGGGTAAGACCTGCCGGACTCCCGGCCACGCCCTCCGTCGGGTGGCCGGACGGCCTCCCCGGTGGTGTCTTCGAAACTCGCAGAGGCCGCCCCGCTCCGGTAGCGGCCGTAGGCTTGAGGGGATACAACCCCGGCTTGCAGCTGGGAGGGCGGCTCATGGCTCTCAGTACGCACGTTCCTGACCTGGCCGCGCTGGAATTGCTGCTGGGCGTGGCGCAGGAGGGCAGCCTGAACAGCGTCGCCCGGGCGGCGGGGGTGAGCCAGCAGGCGGTGTCCGCGCGGATCAGAGCGATGGAGGCCCAGACCGGCGTCACGCTGGTGCACCGAAGTCCGCGCGGGTCCAGCCTGACCGCCGAAGGCGTCGTGATCGCGGAGTGGGCCGCCCGGCTGCTGGGTGTCGCGGCCGAGATGGATGCCGGGATCGCCGCCCTGCGCGCCGACCGGCGTGACCGACTGCGGGTCAGTGCCAGCCTGACCATCGCGGAGCAGCTCCTGCCGGGCTGGTTGTCGTCGTTCCGTGCGGCACAACGACCGGGAACCAGCGCCCCGGAGATCCTGCTGACCGCCGTCAACACCACCACAGTGATCGCCCACGTCGCCGACGGCACGGCGGACATCGGATTCACGGAGGGCCCACAGCGGCCGACCGGGCTCCACGGCCGGATCGTCGGCCACGACAGGCTCGCCGTGGTCGTCACTCCGGGCCACCCCTGGGCTCGGCGGCGCCGACCGGTCAGCGCCGCCGAGCTGGCTGCCGCGCCGTTGGTGAGCCGGGAGCGCGGTTCCGGCACCCTCGACACCCTCACCGCCGCGCTGGCCGCGGTGCTCGGTCCCGGTACTACCCAGTCCGTCCCGGCGCTGTCGCTGCCCACCACGGCAGCGGTTCGTGCCGCCGCACTGGCCGGCACCGCACCAGCCGTCATCAGCGAACTGGCCGTCAGGGACGATCTGGCCACAGGCCGGCTCGTGATGGTGCAGACACCGGAACTCGACCTCCGCAGGACTCTGCGCGTCATCTGGGACGGAGCGTCCACTCCGCCGAGCGGAGTGGCACGGGATCTGATCGCTCACATCACCCGCCGCGATCAAACCGGGCGGACGGGCGGGCCCACATCCGGCGCGGGGCCGGAAACCGGCACCCACATCCGTCGCCGTTCCGCCGCGTGACGGCGCCGGGCCCACGCAACGCGTTCTCTGCATGCACGGTCGCGTCGGCACGCCCCTCTGCTTCCGACACCACACCCTGTCGCCCGGGTGCCGTCCGGGGCGCTGCTGAGTGCTGCCGACTCCGGCATCGGCCGCCGATCGCGTTATGCCTGCCCGGTACAAGGAGGGCTTGTATCCCGGCAAGCGAAGGGCCACTACCGGCGGCTTCCCGCGGGTGTGAGCGTCGAGACAGGAGGTTCCACCCACCCGAGGAGGACGACATGCAGACGGTGACACTGGGCGCATCCGGCCTGGAGGTGACCCCCGTCGCGTACGGCAGGTGGCAGTTCGGCGGGGACTGGGGACCTGTGGGTGAGCGGGCCGCGATCGAGGCGATCGGCTACGCGAGGTCGACGGGCATCAACTTCTTCGACACCGCCCAGGCCTACGGTTTCGGCCGCTCCGAGCGGCTGCTCGGAGCGGCGCTGGCCGACGAGCTGCGCTCGGACCGCGAGTCGGTCGTGATCGCCACCAAGGGCGGGCTGCGCATGGATGGGGACCGGCTGGTCCGCGACGCCGGCCCGGCATGGCTGCGCAAGGGTGTCGAAGCCAGCCTCGAAGCGCTGGGCACCGACCACATCGACCTTTATCAGGTGCACTGGCCCGACCCGCGGACTCCCCTCCAGGACACCGCCGCCGCGCTCGCCGAACTGCGGGCGCAGGGCCTGATCCATCACGTGGGCGTCTCCAACTACACCCCCGCCCAGATGGCTGAGTTCGACACCGTGCTGCCGGTGGAAACCATCCAGCCGCCGTACCACCTCTTCCGCCGCGACGTCGAAGCCGACCTGCTGCCCTACGCCGCCGAGCACCACGTCGGCGTGCTGGCCTACGGGCCCCTGGCGCACGGGCTGCTCGGCGGGGCCCTCACCCCTGATGCCACATTCGGTCCCGACGACTGGCGTGGCCGCAGCCCGTCCTTCACCGGTCCAGGGCTCGCATGCAATCTCGAGGTGGTGGCGGCGCTGCGTGCCTTCGCAGCCCACCACGGCGCATCGGTCGCCGAACTGGCGGTGGCCTGGGTGCTGGCCCACCCTGCCGTCCAGGTCGCCATCGTCGGCGCCCGCACCCCGGCCCATCTGGCCGAGAGCCTCGGCGCCCTCGACCTCGCCCTCAGCCGGTCCGATCTGGCCGAGATCGACCACATCATGACCGCCGCGGTCCCTGTCGGCGGTCCTACCCCGGAAGGAATGTCATGACCACCACCCAGCCACCCTCGCACGACACGCCGGTCGCCCTCGGCGACCACACCGCTAAGACACCGGTGATCGCCTTCCTGGGCACCGGGCGGATGGGCAGCCCCATGGCGGAGAACCTGGCCCGCAGCGGCTTCCGGCTTCGGGTATGGAACCGAACCAGTAGCCGCGCCACCGCCCTGGCCGAGCACGGAGCGTTCGTCGCACACACCCCTGCGGAGGCGGTCCAGGGCGCCGGAATCCTCATCACCATGCTCGCCGACGGGCCCGCCACCGAGCGGGCGGCGATTGGACCGGACGGCTTTCTGTCCTGTTGCCCCGGACTGATCTGGGTGCAGATGGCCACCGTCGGAGCCCGCTGGTCGGCCCGGCTCGCCGTGACAGCTGCCCGGCACGGGGTGACGTTCGTGGACGCTCCGGTCTCGGGCAGTCAGGGACCGGCCCGAACCGGGCAGCTGATCATCCTGGCCAGCGGTCCCGACCGGGTGCACGACATGCTCACCCCGGTGTTCGGCGCGCTGGGCCGGGCCACGGTCTGGCTGGGGCCGGCCGGCGCCGGCACCAAGGCGAAGCTGGTGCTGAACACCTGGCTGGTCGACCTCGTGGAAACCACCGCGGAGGCCCTGTCCTTCGCCGGCCGGCTCGGCCTGGACCCCGCTTCGATCGTGGCACTGCTGCAGTCCACCCCGCTCGGCTCGCCGTATGCGGTGCAGAAGGCCACCACCATGCTGGCCGGCGACTTCACACCGGCCTTCGCGCTCAAACACGCCGTCAAGGACGCCGAGTTGGCGGTGCAGGCCGCGTACGGCATCGGCACCCACCTGCCGCTCACCGAAGCGCTGCTGCCTCGCTGGCGGCACACCGCCGTCGAGCACGCCGACGAGGACCTGTCCGCGGTCTACATCACGGCGTGATCAGACCGGCGCAATGAAAGGACACCCGGAAATGAGGATATTCCCCGGTCCCGCCGGTCCATCCACGCCGCACGCAGCCACGACAAAGCCCCCCGACGACACCATCACAGGAGACCACCACAACCACCAAGGCCTCGCCGGCGAGACGGGCGAGCACGGACGGCTTGAGCTCCGGCGGCTGTCGCAGAACTCTCACAGATGGTCGTTGGTGAGAGCCCGAACCGGAACTGACGCTACCGCTAACCATGGTTCCGGTGTTCCCCGAGGCCGGAACAGACCGGCGGCCGCGGAGACTCAGGCGTGTACCGCTACTCGCAAGATCTCGACGCGCGCTCATCCTGTGGTTGGTCGCCGGACCGTAGACGACCAGCCCGACGAAACCCACGAGCCCGCCACCAAGTGGCGGGCTCGTGGGTGTTCGACGTCTTATGGTCCGTTCGACCAACTGAGGGAACGGCGGCGATCGGCTGGGAACGCCCTTCGGTCGGCAGTGGTTGGAGACGTGATGATCACGGCACAGCTCACCACCCGGAGGAACACCCGATGAGCGACACCACAGTCCCCCTGAAGCGGCGAGTCGGCCGGTACGGCGCCTGGAGCGTCGAACTGCGCTCGGAGGACCCGGCCCGGCGCGGCGAACTGGACGAGGCCGCGGCCGAACTGGAGGAACTCGGGTACGGAGCCATCTGGCTCGGCAACAACAGCACCGCCGACCACGCCGCCCCGCTGATCGGGGCGACGCGCCGCATCGTCGTCGGCACCAGCGTCCTGAACATCTGGCAGCAGGAGGCCGCCACGACCGCGGTCGGTTTCGCCGAGGTGGAATCGGCGCACCCCGGCCGCTACCTGGTGGGTCTCGGCGTGAGCCACGGCCCGCTGGTGAAGGACTACAGCCGCCCGTACGCGGCGATGACCGGCTACCTCGACGAGCTGGACGAGGCCGGCGTCGCCGCCGACAGCAGGGTGCTGGCCGCGCTGGGCCCGAAGATGCTGAAGCTGTCCGGCGAGCGGGCGGCCGGCGCCATCCCCTACCTGGTCACGCCCGAACACACCGCCCAGGCCCGCGAGATCCTCGGCGAGGGCCCACTGCTCGCCCCGGAGCTGAAGGTGGTCCTGGAGACCGACCCGGCCCGGGCCCGCGCGCTGGCCCGCGACGCCCTCGCCATGTACCTCACCCTGCCGAACTACACCAACAACTTCCTGCGGCACGGCTTCACCGAGGCCGACCTGGCCGAGGGCGGCAGCGACCGCCTGATCGATGCGGTCTTCGCCTGGGGCGACGAGGACCGCATCCGCGACCGCATCGACACCTTCCACCAGGCGGGCGGGGACCACGTGGCCCTCCAGGTGCTCACCGGCACCCACGGGGACAAGCTCCCGAGGGAGGAATGGCGCAGGCTCGCTTCTCTATTGGGATAACGGCCTCGGGGAACACCGCAACCGTGGTCATCCTCGCCGAGGGCGAAAGGGTCGAGCTCCCGACCTGGCTCACTTCGGGGCCTACGCGCCTTGCTCTGCGAGTGTGACCTTCCGGCCCGCGCGCGCCGCCTCTCGGATCCGCTCCAGCATGCGGTGTCGCCGGACGGCGTGCCGGAAGTCGGGAACGCCGTCCTCATCTGGCGCAAGGTTCCCGGTGATCTGGTCGCGCAGAAGCGCGTACGCGTGTGCGACGTTGCAGGCAGGCTCAGTGGATCGCTCGGTCCATTGCGTCAGCGATCGTTGATAGCGGGCGGGAACCGGTAGCTCGGCCAACGTGCCGTCCTCTCCCCGGGCTCCGATGAGCCGCAGCCCCCCGTACCACCACTGTGCCTGGTCGGCTTTGACGACGAGATCGCCGTCTGTGCCGTTGATCTCCCAGTGAAACGCGGTGGCGCGTGAGGTCCCACCGCGGATGTGCACCGCGGCCACGGCCCCCGACTCCAGCACCCCGGTGACGGCGATCTGGTCCTCTGCAGTCTTGGCCGCGACCGCCCCGCTCGTGACGTGGGTGACCTCCGGGCGCAGGTTCTCGATGAGCGCCGACACCTCGCGGAACTCCCCGAGCACCATGGCCAGCGCGTCGACCGAGTGCCCGAAGGGGATCGACAGCAGCGTGGCGCCGCTCGTGCCGTCCAGCACGTACGCATAGTTGTCGTCGTAGGTGGCGCCGCCGATCCAGCCGGACCCGAGCATGCTGGTCGACAGCACCCGCCCCACGTAGCCGTCGGCGACCAGGTCCCGCAGGTACCGGAGCGGTGGAGCCGACCGGGCCTGCAGGCCGACGGCCGTGAGCACGCCCCTGTGGTGCGCGAGGTCGGCCAGCTCCTCGGCCTGCGCGAGGTCGGCACCGAGCGGCCACTCGCTGAACACCATCTTTCCCGCTTCCAGCGCGGGTCGGATGAGCTCCAGGTGATGAGGAACCTTCACCGTCACCACCACGAGATCGACTTCCTCGCTGTGGGCCAGCTCTTCCGCGCTGCCGAAGGCCAGCGGCACCGCGTACTTCTCGCCGGCCGCACGCGCTGACACGGCGCTACTGGCGCTCAACGCCCGCAACTCGTATCCGTCGAGTCCTGCCAGCGCCGGCACATGGGCGGTGGCCGCCCACCCGCCGCTCGCGCTCAGTCCTACGACACCGACGTGGATCGGCTCCTGATGGGGGGAAGTGGACGTCATGTGCACCCCAGCGTTCACGGTCACCTGCTCTCTCACCTCGAAACGGCCCATAGCCATGGAGGACACGGTCTGAGCAACCCGGTCAGCCACATGCCGATCGGCTTGCCGTTCGTTTGAGCGGCATCTCACTCGGCGAGTTCGCTCCGCCGCGCCCTGCCCTGCGGTTCGTCGGCGCTCCGAGCCGGCCGAGGAACAACCGAACGAACGACCGGTGCTGCTCTACTTTGCTTCCTGGGGCGTGGACAGGAGACCGGGGCCCACATGCTCCGGCACGCGATCGCCTGCTTCGCCACCGTCAGCGGGATCTGGCTACCGTCTACCGGCGCGCCCGCGACTGAGTAGCTCCGTTCCGCGTGCCGCCTCGGTTCCATCGCCACGGCGAGGCGGTTCATTGCGTCTACGGCGACGGGGTCAGCTCGATGGGAAGGTGCCGGGGGCCGCGCAGCACGGCGCTGTGCCGGTAGGGGGGAGGGTCTTCGACCAGGGTTGCGGTGGTGAGATGGGGAAGGAGTGCTCCCAGGGCGATCTGGGCTTCGACCCGGGCGAGGGGTGCGCCGTAGCAGATGTGGATGCCGCTGCCGAAGCCGAGGTGCTGGTTGTCCCGGCGGGTGGGGTCGAACCGCTCGGGGTCGCGAAACCGCTTCGGGTCACGGTTGCCGGAGGCCAGCGCGAGCACCACGGGTACGCCCTTGGGGATGGTCGTACCCGCGACGTCGATGTGGGTGAGGGGCGTGCGCTCCAGCAAATGGACCGGGGGTTCGTAGCGCAGCAGCTCCTCCACCGCGCCGGGAAGCAGGTCGGGTTCGCGGCGCAGGCGCTCCAGCTGGTCGGGGTGGCGCAGCAGGGTCAGCACGCCGTTGGTGATCAGATTGACCGTGGTCTCGTGTCCGGCGACGAGCAGCAGTACCGCGGTGGCCGCCAGTTCCTCGCGGGTGAGCCCTCCGGTCGGGTCGGGGTCGTTGACGAACGCGGACAGCATGTCGTCACCCGGGTGGCCGCGGCGCTGTTCGGCGAGGTCCACCAGGTAGCGGCCCATCTGCGCCCGGGCCTGGTTGCCGGCCTGTTCGCGCATGGTGAGGTCTTCGCCGGGCCGGATGTCGACGGAGTCGGTGATGGCGTTGGACCACTCGTGGAAGGTGGGCTCGTCTTCGCGCGGTACACCGAGGAGTCGGCAGATGACGATGACGGGCAGGGGGTAGGCGAAGTCGTCGACGATGTCGACTCGCGTACGGCCCTGGAGGGACTCGATCAGTTCGTCGGTGATCCGGCTGATTTCGTCTCGCATCGCGTCGATCCGGCCCGGACTGTGCGGGGGACCGAACGGCCGCGTGGCCAGGCTGCGCAGCCTGTGGTGTTCGGGGTCGTCGAGCCGGATGAAAGGGTGGGGCTCTTCCTCCTCCGCCAGCAGGCCGCTGTAGGTGCCGGCGAGGTTGCGGCGGTCGGAGCTGAGCCGTGGATTGTGGAAGAGGGCGACGATGTCGTAGTACCCGCCGACCAGGTAGCTGCCGTCCGTCTGCCGCGCCACGCCCGCCTCGCGGAGTTCCGCGTACAGCGGGTAGGGGTCGGGGCGGTTGGCGTAGTCGGTGATCCGCTCCAGCAGGGTGTCGACAGCCATCGACGGGCTCCTCGTGACAGGGAAGGACGGAAGGGTCAGCCAGTGGGCCGGACCACGGTCAGTCGGCGGTCCGGCAGGTGCCCGGTGAGTGCGACGGTGGGGCCGTGGGACAGTCCCTTCGGATCCGGTACGTCGGAGGGGAGTGCGAATTCGGTGATCAGGGGGTGGCCGTCGGCCGCGCCGGGCGCGGGCGGGAACGGGGCGGCGGTCTCGATCAGGGTCTGGTAGTACTCCAGCCACTTGGCCATGTTGACGGTGACGGCGGCGGTGATGCGGCCCCGGTAGCCGTAGACCGCCACCAGACGGCGTTCACTGAGTGAGCCCTGGGCAATGACCACCTGGTCGGAGTAGGTGGGGACGCCCACGGACTTGATGTTGACCCCGAACTGACTAGACCAGAAGACCGGAACCGCGAGGTGGGGGCGCCGCGGCGGCCCGGGACTGATCATGTTGTGGGCCGCCACCTCGGCCTGCGTGACCGCGTTGCCCCAGTGCTCCAAGGAGAGCATCTGGTAGTCGAAGAGCGGGTGGGGGAAGCGGGAGACGTCGCCGGCCACGAAGACGTCGTCGGTGACGATCCCGTACATGTCGAAGGCGCGGCACCCCGCATCACAGGCGACCCCGTGCGGGCCCGCCGCCAGCCCGGAATCCGCCAGCCACTCGACGTTGCGGACCGCGCCCATGGCGATGACGCACACGTCCGCGTCGATGTGGCTGCCGTCGGAGAGGTCGGCTCCGGTGAACCGCCCGCTGTCGTTCCCGCACAGCGCGGTGACCGTCACCCCGCAGCGCAGGTCCACGCCGTGGGCCCGCTGCAGGCCGGCTGCGAGCTTCGCCAGTGTGCCGCCGAGGGCGCCCACCAGCGGTGCGGTGCCGCGTTCGGCGACCGTGACCTCGATGCCCCGCTCCCGGCAGGCCGAGGCGATCTCCGAGCCGGTGAAGCCCCCGCCGATGACCAGCACCCGGCGCGGCCCGGCGGCCAGCCGCTCGGCCAGGCACCCGGCGTCGTCAAGAGTGTGCAGGGAGAAGACTCCGTCCAGGGCAGCCTGCTCCCGTTGGGGCCAGGGGCGCGCCCGGGTTCCGGTGGCGATCAGCAGCCGGTCGTAGGGCAGGGACTCGCCGTCGGCCAGCAGGACCTGACGGCCGACCGGGTCGAGCCCCGTGGCGCGCACTCCGAGCCGCCAGTCGGCGTCCGGGTCGCGGCGCATCGGCAGCCCGGTGGTGTCCGCCGCCGACATGCCGAGCAAAACCTGCTTGGACAGCGGCGGCCTGTCGTAGGGCGGGTGGGGCTCGTCCCCGACCACGGTCAGCGAGCCGGTGAAACCCTCTTCGCGCAGCGTCTCGGCAGCCCGCAACCCGGCCAGCGACGCGCCGACGATGACGATGGGGCCCTCCCGAAGGTCACCGGGCACCGGCGCTCACCGCCTCACCCACGAGGATCGCCTGGACCGGGCACGCCGCGGCGGCCTGGCGCACGCGCTCCAACTGCTCGTCCGGGACTTCCTGGCGGTACAGCAGCGCTTCCTCGCCATGCAGCTCGAACATCTCCGGTGCGAGAAACACGCACTGCGCGTAGGCCTGACAGCGGGTGAGGTCCACGACGAGCCGCATCCCAAGCCTCTCCCTTCGTCGCCTTGAGCTCCCTGTCTCTTTCTAGGCTCGGAATGCGTCAGGCGCTCGCCCGGCTACTCCATCGGGATCAGATCCAGCGGGCAAGGGGCGTTCGAGAACGCGCAGGTGGGCCGGAATGAGGCTGCGATCGGGCACACAGGAACGGAGGCGCCGTGAAAGAGATCGGTGTGGGGATACATCAACGCCAGCCCGACAGCGGGTACACGATCAGACAGAGCTCTACCATCACGTCCGCCCCGCCCGGACCGGCCCTGACCGCATGCCGAAGAGTGCAGACCGACAGTGACCGGCATGGCCACCAGATGCTTGGGCAGCGATCATCGTCCCGCCTGCTGCTGACGTAACTACACCGCGTCAACTGCTCACGTCAGGATCAGAAACACTTCTTACGGGTCGAGGCAGCCGTCGCCGAACCGAGCGCCCGGGGACCTCCGCCTCCTGCCCGAACGGGCCGCTCTCGGGCATCGAGCCGCTGCTCGTGGTGTGGGCCTCTCCCGTCAGGCATGCCGACCAGTCCATGGACATCATGGGCATGGGTGTCAGGTTTGGCATGCCCATCGCGGCCCAGCCCGGAGTCAGCCGATCGCGAGCTGTCCGCCGCGTGCCTCGAGCACCGCGCCGGTGATGTAGCTGGCGCGGGAGGAGGCAAGGAACACAACCGCTTCCGCGATTTCTTCAGGGTCTGCGACCCGCCCCAGTACGGTGGTTCGCCCGATCACCTGGAGGGTTTCACCTCCCATTTCCTCCGTCCCGGGGGTATGGACAGGGCCCGGGGCCACGGCGTTCACACGGACGCCCTGGCCGCCGAACTCGTCAGCCCATACTCGTGTGAGCAGTTCGAGTGCCGCTTTGGAGGCCCCGTAAGCGCCCGTTCCCCGCACCGGCGTGGTAGCCGCCGCTGTGCTCACACTCACGATGGCGCCACGCCCCCGTGCAGCCATTCCCGGGGCGAGGGCACCGACCAGGAGCATCGGCGCGCGTGAGTTGACGGCCATCTGCGTATCGAACATCTCGGCGGTGGTGTCCGGCGTACTGGCGAACCGGTAGATACCGGCGTTGTTGATCAGAATGTCCACCTCGCCTGCTTCGGCGGCAAGACGCAGCACATCTTCAGAGCGGCTCAGATCCGCAGCAACGAACCGGGCCTTCCCGCCTGCGGCAGCGATCTCCTTGACGGTCTCAGTACCTCGCTGCTCGTCCCGCCCGTGGACGATGACCGAGGCCCCCAACGCTGCCAGGCGAAGGGCAACGGCCCGGCCGATGCCAGCCGTGGCGCCGGTGACAAGAGCGGTGGATCCGTCCAGTTCTGCAGTCATGGAAAGCTCCTCCAAGCCGAGAGGAACGACATGCTGTCGGTTGTTCCTCGTGTAACTGATGATCCTGATGGTTCATTCCATGGCGAGGACGGACCCACGCCGGGCCGATCGTTGATCACGGTCCGGCCCGGGGCCCGTGGCCACGTGGTCTTGGGAGGCCGGTGAGCTCGCCTTCGCTGACCACGTCCGCGGGCGACCGGAGCGCGCCCCACGCTCGTGGAGAGCGACAGGTGCGCCGAGCCCAGACCGGTGACGACGGATGACAGGTCGAGCACATCGGTGAGGCCACTGTGGCGCCGTTCAGCAACCGGCTGAACCGCGGCGTCCGTCTCACCCTGTTCCCGGCTCAGCCATAGGGTGCGTCAGTCCTGGGGGCGCATCCGAGTTGGCGAGGCGGCATCTGGTGCCTGGGCTGGTGTGGACGCCGCGCACTATGTCGGCACCAACTGCGACGGAGACGCGGGTATTGCCCAATGTCAGGCCGCGTTACGGCTGAGTTTGTGGAGACCCGATAACCCGGGGGTTGCGGTCAGCATGGTTCCGAAGAGGATGTGCTTCCGCGCTCGCCGAGGAAGCGCGATCCGCCGGCGACTCACGACACGGGGCTCGAGACGAGGCGGTGGGAAGGGCAAGGGAAGTGCGAGCGGAGCTCCCAAGGAGACCTGACTACCTGTCACTGGAGTCAGCATTGGGTCAGCATCAGTCTGATTAAAGCTGACAACGCCTGGCGAAACTTGCACTTCGAGGGCGAGTCGAATGCTGACGTGAGGAGTGTTTGCTGACGCAGGTCGAGTTAACCGGACGGGGTGCGCTGATCGTCACCAGGCGGTACTCGCTCCATGAGTGGAAAGTGCCAGCTCAGCGCACTCGACCCCGCGCCTTCAGTGGCACCGGCGGCAGCTCCGGTGCCGCCAAGCGATCCCCGTCGTACCCCTTCACTTCCCCGAATCTCGACCCGCTCATCCACTCCTCCCGGGCCTGTTTGATATCGTCCTGCGTGCGTCCGACGAAGTTCCACCACATGATCAGCTCTTCCGCGAACGGCTCGCCGCCCAGCAGCATGATTCCGGCGTCCGACTCGGCGCGCAGCGGGAGTTCGGAGCGTCCGCAGCCGAGGTAGAGCAGCGAACCGGGGAGCACCGGTACGCCGTCCACGTGGACCTCGCCGGACATGGCCAGCACGCCGTACTCGAAGTCGGGCTCCAGGGGCAGCCGTACGCCGGCGCCCCGGGTGAGGGCGAGGTCGGCGCCGATGATGGGGGTGTACGTCGTACCGGGCGAGGCGGAGCCGTCGAGGTCGCCGAGGATCACCGTGGCGGTCAGGCCGGGCGCGGTGACCGTGGGCAGGTCCGGGTGGTGCTCGAACCGCGGGTCGGTGTGGCGGTGTTCGTCGGGCAGCGCGACCCACAGCTGGGCGCCGTGCAGGAAGCGGGCGTGTGGGCGCGGGCTCTCCTCGGAGTGGCTGATCCCGCGGCCCGAGGTCATCAGGCCCAGCTGTCCGGGCCGGATCGTCTGCAGGCTGCCCGTCGAGTCGCGGTGCAGCACCTCGCCCTCGTGCAGCCAGCTGACCGTCTGCAGCCCGATGTGCGGATGCGGCGGGACCTGCATGCCGGGCTCGTCGGCGATGTCGTCCGGGCCGTAATGGTCGACGAAGGCCCACGCGCCGATCATGCGACGGCCGAGGTTAGGCAGCAGCCGGCGCACCTCGGTCGACTCGCCCAGCCTCACCTGACGGGGGCTCAGCAGCTCGCGGACGGGCTCGGCCACGACGAATCCGCGGCCGCCGCAGACGCTGGGCACGGGCGCGCGGTCAAGGTTGCTCATGGCGGACAACTTAGCGGTGCGGGCGGCGTACCGGTGAGCGTGGACCCGCATTCGCCCTGGTTAAGTCGATCGACTGACGTGCATTCGGCCACGACATCGAACTGCGCATCCAAGGCGTGGTTCGGACCTGTGCGGACCTGCCGGGGACCTGTCGGGGCGGGGGTGCGTGGGATCGGTGAGGGCCTGGCGTGCCGTGGACGAGGTGGCGGGGGGCGGGGCTGGGGACGGCGCCGGACTCATGGTTGCCGCGCGCTCGGTGACGGCCCGGCCGTGGACGGAGTGGCCGTGGACGGGCTGGCCGGGCTGGGGACCGGGGACGGCGTGCCGGTTGCCGGGTGCGGTGGGCGGGCCGGTTCGGTCGGGCGGGACTGGCCGCCGCGCACCGCGAAGAACACCAGCACGGCCAGGGCGGCCAGTGCCATCGTGCCCAGCGCCGTACGGCGCGGCAGCGCCCGGCGGGGCCGCCTCGCTGCCGTCGGCACGCGCAGTGGCCGCAGGTCGGCGGGACCCACGGAATGCGCCCGCGCGGCCAGTGCGGCCCGCAGCCGCTCCTCGACCGGCGTGTACGCGGTTCCGGTACCGGACTCGTTCATCGCAGACCCTCCAGACGTCGGCCGAGGGCGTCCAGGGCCCGGCTGGCCGTGGACTTGACGGCACCTCGCGACAGGCCGAGCGTCGCCGCGATCTGGGCCTCGCTCAGATGCGACCAGTAGCGCAGCACCAGCACCTCCCGCTGCCGCCGGGTCAGCGTGCGCAGCGCCGCCAGCACCTCCCGATGGTCCTCGTGCAGCAGCACGTCCTCCTCCGGGGCAGTGAGCGTGCTGCTCGAGGGCGGGGGTGTGCGCCCGTACGGTCCTGCACCGGCGCAGCACCGAGCGGGCCGCGTTGACGACGCTGGTCCGCAGATAGGCCTCCGGGTCGTCGAGCGAGGCGAGCCCTTCGTCCTCCCGGGGACCGCGCGTGCCGACGCCCCTGCGGGACTGCACCCACTATGGCTTCGAGGGAACGCGCCCCTCCTCGCGCCCGCGGGACATCGGCAGGACCGCGCCCCGCGTGACCGCTCCTCGCTGGTGTCCGTCGAGGTCCGAGCCCGCGACCGGCCTGGGACCTCCCCCTCCTCGTAGCCCCCGCGGACCCGCGCCCTGCCGCCCTTGCGGAATCCTGACTGCCGTGGCCCTTGGGGGCGGCGCCCGCTGGTGCCCTGAAATGCAATGGCCCTGGCGCCGTTTCGAGGGGCGCCCGCTCTCGCCGCTGCAAGGGACCGCCGCTGGTGACGGGGCGGCCCGTCACACGCCGTCAGTCCGCGCAATCACCGTCCAGTCCGGCGCCAGCACCGACCAGATCTCCTCGTCGTGTCGCTCGCCCCGGTACGGGTAACTCTCCCGCAGGACCGCCTCCTTGCGCATACCCAGTCGCCGGGCGACCGCGATGCTGGGCGCGTTCCCCGCCGATACCCACCACTCCACGCGGTGGATGCCCCGCTCCCGGATCGCCCAGTCGATGAGCAGACGTGCGGCCCGGGTCACCAACCCCCGGCCCACCGCGGCCGGTTCCAGCCAGCAGCCCGCCTCCGCCGTGCCCCGAGGGACGTCCATCCGGCGCAGGATCACCGCTCCGACCAGCGTGCCGTCGAGCCGGATCCCCCGGATGAGGCCCGCGTCGGCCGCCTCCTTCCCGGCGTACGCCGTCAGGAACTCCCGGGCGGCCACCAGATCCGTGACCACGTCCGGGAGAGCGTTGAACCGTCCGATGAACTCCCGGCCCCGGTCCACATGTGCGAGGAACTCCTCGGCCTGCCAGGGCTGGAGGGGACACAGCTCGGCACCGTCGGCACCGAGGGAGGTCGCGTACATGGTCACCTTCGGATGATCGGGTGGGACATCTGTAGGCCAGCCTACGGTCGGCCCCCTCGCCGCGGGCCGTCCGGCCTCCTTGCGAGGCTCGCGCATGTCGAGGGCGGTACGGTCCGCCGGAGTCACCCGTCGAACGCCGCCACCTCCCCCTCCGCGAACGCGACCGCGTCCGCGTGCCCGAACAGGCCGGGCAGGCCGCCGGTGTGTACGAACACCGTCTTCTCGCCCGGCCGCACGTCACCGTCCCGGACGGCCGCCCGGAGCCCTGCCAGAGCCCGGCCCGTGTAGACGGGGTCGAGGACCAGGCCCTCGGTGCGGGCTGCGATCCGGAGCGCCTCTTTCACCGGCCCGGTCAGCGTCGCGTAACCGCCGCCCACCTGGTCCCGGCGCACCCGCAGCCCCTCCGGCGTGATCTCCTCGGTCGAGAGCGGTGCCGCGAACTCGGCGACGGCGGCGGCCGGGTCGGCCAGCGCGCAGGACCGAGCCGGCGCCCAGGGCCGCGACCAGGCCGGCCATGGTGCCGCCCGAGCCGAGCGCGACCACCACCGTGCGCAGCTGGGGCACCTGCTCGTCCAGTTCCTCGCCGCAGCGCACATAGCCCCGGGCGCCCGGCACCCCCGACCCGCCGAACGGGATCAGGGCGGGCCGGGCACCGCTCGCCCGCAGCCGTGCGCACACCTCGGCCGCCGCCGCGTCCAGCCCGGCCTGGTCCACCTCGCCCGCCCAGGCGATCCGCGCCCCGAACAGCCCGTCCAGCGCGAGGTTCCCGGACCGGGAGACGCCCGGCGCGCCGCGCAGCACGAGGACGGCGGACAGGCCCAGCCGGGCGGCCGCGGCGGCGGTCAGCCGGGCGTGGTTGCTCTGCGGGGCGCCCGTGGTCACGAGCGTGTCCGCGCCCTCGGCGAGCGCCGCGCCCACGGTCCACTCCAGTTTGCGGATCTTGTTTCCGCCGCCGCCCAGACCGGTCAGGTCGTCCCGTTTGATCCACAGGTCCTCGGGCCCGAGCCCCAGCGCCGCGGCGAGCCGGGGCGCCGGTTCGACGGGGGTGGGGAAGGTGCCGAGCGGAACGGGGGAGTGGCCCATGGCGTACGTCCTTCGATGCCGGTCGCGGTCGTTCGGCACCAGTCGATCACACCGGCAGCAGCCGGGCGATCAGCGCGCTGAGCTGACGGGCCGTACGGCACTCGTGCATCTCGACCAGCTCGGCGTACGCGGGCGCGGCCGAGTCGCCGGTGCCCCACCGGTCCCGCGGCTCGGGGTTCAGCCAGTACACGCGGCGGGCCCGCC
The DNA here is from genome assembly GCF_042868225.1 of Streptomyces sp. NPDC007856. Taxonomy (NCBI): domain Bacteria; kingdom Bacillati; phylum Actinomycetota; class Actinomycetes; order Kitasatosporales; family Streptomycetaceae; genus Streptomyces; species Streptomyces sp. NPDC007856. The sequence continues at coordinate 74,571 of NZ_JBIAEC010000005.1, forward strand.
CGGCGACCTCGCGTACGGCGGCCAGGTTCGGGTCGCTCATGTTCGTCCGGGCGTCCCCGAGGACGAACACGGTGGTGCGCGGGCCCACCGCGTCGCCGTATCGCGCGGCGAACTCGCCCAGTGCCACGCCGTAGTCGCTGCTGCCGTGCCAGCCGGTGAGCGTGGCCTCGGCGTGGATGCGGGCGCCGAGCCCCTCCGGGTCGGCGCGGCCGTGGTCGAGCAGACCGGTCACCTCGTCGAGCCGGTTGACGAAGGCGAACACGCGGACCTTGCTGAACTGGTCGTGCAGCGCCTGCACCAGCAGCATCGTGAAGTCGGAGAAGCCGGACACCGAGCCGGACACGTCGCACAGCAGCACCAGTTCGGGGCGCACGGGGCGGCGCCTGCGCAGCACCGGCCGCATCGGCACCCCGCCCGTGGACAGCGAGGAGCGCAGGGTGCGGCGCAGGTCGACGGTGCCGCGCGCGGCCCGGCGGCGGCGTGCGGCGAGCCGGGTGGCCAGCTTGCGCGCGAGCGGCTGAACCGCCCTGCGCAGTTCGGCCAGTTGGTTTCGGTTCGCGTACAGGAAGTCCACCCGGTCCGCGGTCGGTACGACGCCGCGCCGGGCGATCTCGTCCCGCCCACGCCGCTCGGCGACCCTGCGCCGCGCCTCCGCCCCGACCATCCGCCGGAACTCCTCGATGCGGCCCCGGATCTCGTCGTCCAGCAGCCGGTCCGCGAAACCGGAACCGCTGCCGTCCCGGCCCCGGACGTCCGCTCGCACCCGGGCCAGCAGGGTCTGCGGGCGCAGCCGGTCCAGCGTCTGGTACGCCGACCAGCCGTCCGAGCCGGGTGAACTGCCGTAGCCGCCGAGGGCGTCGACCGCGTCCACCGCCAACCGGGCCATCAGGGCACGGTCGTCCGCCGCCAGGGCTTCCGCCAGCCGGTCGCGCAGCGCCTCGCGGTCCCTGGATTCTCCGTCCGGGCCGCCCACCCCGCGCGGGAAGTACAGGTCGAAGACCGGGTCGAACACCGCGCGCTGACCGGGGCCGTGCAGCAGCGTCGCGGCCAGCCCCTCGCGCAGCCGCTCCCGGTCGGCGAGCCCCAGCGCCTCCGCGGCACGGGCCGCGTCCACGGTCTCGCCGGTGCCGGTCCGCACGCCGTGTGCGCGCAGCGCCCCGACCAGCCCGGTGATCCGCTCGGCGACCGCGGTCACAGCGCGTCCAGGTCGAGCTTCGCCGCCGCCTTCTGGATGTCGTCCTGATGCTTGAGGATCACCCCGAGGCTGTCCCGTACGAACGTCTCGTCCAGGGCGTCGGCGCCCAGGGCGAGCAGGGTGCGCGCCCAGTCGATGGTCTCCGCGACGGACGGCGCCTTGCGCAGGTCCATCGCGCGCAGCGCGCCGACCACCCGGACCACCGACTCGGCCAGCGCCGCGTCGAGGCCCGGCACCTTCAGCCGTACGATCCGCCGCTCCAGCTCCTCCTCGGGGAAGCCGATGTGCAGGAACAGACAGCGGCGGCGCAGCGCCTCGGACAGCTCCCGGCCGGCGTTGGAGGTGAGGACGACGAACGGGCGCCGGGTCGCGGTGACCGTGCCCAGCTCCGGGACCGTGATCTGGAAGTCGCTGAGCACCTCCAGCAGCAGCCCCTCCATCTCGATGTCGGCCTTGTCGGTCTCGTCGATCAGCAGCACCGTCGGCTCGTCACCGCGGATCGCGGTCAGCAGCGGGCGGGGGAGCAGGAATTCCTCGCTGAAGATGTCGGTGCGGGTCTCGTCCCAGCTCTCGTCGCGGCCCGCGCTGATCCGCAGCAGCTGCTTGGCGTGGTTCCACTCGTAGAGCGCGCGGGACTCGTCCACGCCCTCGTAGCACTGCAGCCGGACCAGCCGGGCCCCGGCCACCTGGGCGACGGCCTTGGCCAGCTCGGTCTTGCCGACCCCGGCCGGGCCCTCCACCAGCAGCGGCTTGCCGAGCCGGTCGGCGAGGAACACGGTCGTGGCGACGGCGGGCGAGGCCAGGTAGCCGGTCTCGGCGAGGCGGGCGGAGACGTCGTCGACGGACGTGAACAACGGGGCCTCCGGCGGGTCGGGAGCGGTTCGCGGACTCCTATCTAAGCGCTTGTTCAGCACCGCTGTCACGTGGATTCTGCGGAGCGGGCCGGCGCGCATGCTGTTGTCCGCTGTCCCGCGCAGCACCCCGTACGGGCCAGCCCAGCGCGCCGACCGGCTCGCCCGCCCGGTCCAATGAAACCGTGACCGCGCCCCCGGACGACTGCCTCGCGCGCAACGAATGGATCTGCGGCGCCTATCTGAGCACCCGCCGCCGGATCCTCCTCGACGCGGGCGTGCAGCACCTCCAGCTGACCGTGCTGTCGGTCCTCATCGGCCTGGCCGTCGCGCTGCCGCTCGCCGTGCTGGCGCGCCGCCGGGCCTGGACGGCCGGGCCGGTGCTCGCCGTGACCACGATCCTCTACACGATCCCGTCGCTCGCCATGTTCTCCCTGCTCCTGCCGCTGTACGGCCTCTCGGCCACGCTCGTCGTCGCCGGACTCGTGCTGTACTCGCTGACCCTGCTCGTCCGGAACATCCTCGCGGGCCTGCGCGCCGTCCCCGAGGAGATCCGGCAGGCCGCGCGCGGCCTCGGCTACGGCCCGATCCGGCTGCTGCTCACCGTTGAACTGCCCCTCGCCCTGCCCGCCGCGATGGCCGGCCTGCGCATCGCCACCGTCTCGGCGGTCTCCCTGGTCACGGTCGGCGCGATCGTCGGCTTCGGCGGGCTCGGCAACCTGATCTATGCGGGCATGAACACCTACTTCAAGGCCCAGGTGCTCACCGCCTCCGTGCTCTGCGTGCTGATCGCCGTCGCTGCCGACCTGCTTCTGCTGGGTGTGCAGTGGCTGATCACGCCGTGGACCAGGGCGGCCCGCGCAGGGGTGCCCGCTGGACGAGGCGGGCCGCGCACGAGGGTCCTCGGGGTGAAGGCGGGCCGCGCATGAGCACACTCACCGCGACCTGGCAGTGGCTCACCGACCCCGCGCACTGGTCGGGCGACGACGGCGTCCGGCACCGGCTGCTCCAGCATCTGGTGCTCACCGCCGTCTGCCTTTTCCTCAGCTGTCTGCTCGCGCTGCCCGTCGCCCTGGTCCTCGGCCATCTCGGCAAGGGCGGCGCGCTCGCCGTGAACATCTCCAACGTCGGCCGGGCCGTGCCCACGTTCGCCGTCCTGGTCCTGCTGCTTCTCACCCCGGTCGGCCAGTGGGGCGAGGGTCCCACGGTGGTGGCCCTGGTGCTGTTCGCCGTACCGCCGCTGCTCACCAACGCCTACGTCGGCATGCGCGAGATCGACCGCGGCGTCGTACAGGCGGCCCGTGGCATGGGGATGACCGGAGGGCAGATGCTGCTGCGGGTGGAGCTGCCCCTCGCGCTGCCGATGGTCCTGAACGGGGTGCGGATCGCCGCGGTCCAGCTCGTCGCCACCGCCACCATCGCCGCGCTCGCCGGCGGCGGCGGGCTCGGCCGGATCATCACCGCCGGCTTCAACCTCGCCAGTACGCCCCAGGTGGTCGCGGGCGCCCTGCTCGTCGCCGGGTTCGCGCTCGTCGTCGAGGGTGTCTTCGAGATCGCCGAGCGACTGGCACCGGGGTGGGCGAGGAGCGGCCGATGAGAAGAAGAGCGCTCACAGCCGTCACGCTCCTCACGCTCACGGCCTGCACCACCGGCCCCTCCCTGGAGAACCGCGGCCAGGTCACCGCATCGCCCGGCGACAGCCACCACCTCACCATCGGCTCGGCCGGCTTCACCGAGAGCGATCTGCTCGCCCAGCTGTACGCCCAGTTGCTGGACCGGGCCGGCTACAAGACCTCCCTGCTCACCGTCAACAACCGGGAGCTGTACGAACCGGCCCTGGAATCCGGCCAGATCGACGTCGTCCCCGAGTACGCGGCCACCTTCGCCGACTGGCTGAACGCCAAGACACACGGCGCCGACGCCGAGCCCGTCGGCTCACCCGGCCTCGGCAGGACGATGACCGCCCTGCGCCGGCTCGCCGCGCCTCGCGGCCTCACCGTCCTCCCGCCCGGCCGCGCGGTCGACCAGAACGCCTTCGCCGTGCACGCGGACTACGCCCGCCGGCATGGCCTCAAGTCCCTCAGCGACCTCGGCGCGGCGAAGCTGAGGGTGCGCCTCGCGGCTGGCGACGAGTGCGTCCAACGGCCTTACTGCGCACCCGGGTTGAGGAAGGTGTACGGCATCGACGTCACCGGCGTCGACCCCAAGGGCGTCGGCACCACGCAGGCCAAGCGGGCCGTGCAGGAGGACCGGGACCAGATGGTGCTGACCACCACCACGGACGCCACCCTCGACTCCTTCGGCCTGGTCCTGCTGGCCGACGACAGACATCTGCAGAACGCCGACTACGTGGTCCCGGTGGTCAACCGCTCCCGGGCGGGCAGCGCGGGCGTGGCCAAGGCGCTGGGCAGGCTCAACGACGTCCTCACCACACAGGACCTGGCCGACATGAACCAGCAGGTGGACAGCTGGCGCCGGCTGCCCGCCGACGTCGCCCGCGCCTACCTGGAAAACAAGGGCCTGCTGAAGTGACCGGGTTCAGGCATCCGCCACCGAGTCGAACGGCACCTGCCCCCGCGCCACGCCCCGCGCGTCCGCGTCCACCGAGCGGCGCAGGGCCTCGTGCAGCTTCGCAGGGGTGAGCACGCCGAGGAAGCGCGCGCCGTCCAGCACCGCGACCCACCCGGCGTCGTACTGGAGCATCATCCCGAACGCCTGCTTGAGCGGTGCGCCGACCGGCACCCACGCGGTCATCCGGCGGGTGTGGTCCCCGACCGTGCCGCCCCGCACCAGCTCGTCGATGCCGGCCCAGCCGTGCAGATCGCCGTGCGCGTCGAGGACGACGGCCCACCGGGCACCCCCGGCCCGTAGCCGCTCGACGGCACGTTCGGCCGGCTCGTCCACGCGGGCCACGGGCAGCTGCTGAAGATCGTCCGGCTCGATCGCGGTGACCGACAGCCGCTTCAGCCCCCGGTCGGCGCCCACGAAGGAGGCGACGTACGGGGTCGCGGGCGCCCCCAGCACCGCGCCGGGCGTGTCGAACTGCTCGATCCGGCCCTGCCCGTACACGGCGATCCGGTCACCGAGCCGCACCGCCTCCTCGATGTCGTGCGTGACCAGCAGCACGGTCTTGCGCACCGCGGCCTGCATCCGCAGGAACTCGTCCTGCAACTGCTCGCGCACCACCGGGTCGACCGCGCCGAACGGCTCGTCCATCAGCAGCACCGGGGGATCCGCCGCGAGCGCCCGCGCCACACCGACGCGCTGCCGCTGTCCGCCGGACAGCTGCTCCGGATAGCGCGGCCCGTACGTCTTCGGGTCGAGCCCCACCAGGTCCAGCAGCTCGGCGGCCCGCGCCCGCGCCTTCGCCCGCTTCCAGCCGAGCAGCGCGGGCACGGCCGCGGTGTTGTCCAGGACGGTGCGATGCGGAAAGAGGCCCACCTGCTGGATGACGTACCCGATGCGGCGGCGCAGCCGCACCGGGTCGACCGAGGCGATGTCCTCGCCGTCGACGAAGATCCGGCCGGAGGTCGGCTCGATGAGCCGGTTGACCATCATCATGGTCGTCGTCTTGCCGCAGCCGGAAGGCCCGACGAGCGTGACGAGTTCGCCCTCGGGCACCTCGAAGGAGAGGTCGTCCACCGCCGTCGTGCCGTCCGGATACCGCTTGGTGACCTGCTCGAACCGGATCATGTCCGCACGCTAGCGGGGCCGGGCGCGCGGCGCGCGGCGGTGGGGTCCACCAGGTGGCGCAGGCCGGACCCGTTCGGGGGCTGCGGCTCCCCGATCGGACCACACCGGCGCGCCGCCCGCCGAAGCAGGTGATCAGCTGAATCGCGGCACACCTGTCATCGGCACCGGGGGACGGGCGACGGACAGCCCGATCGCCCCCGCCCCCGGCGTGGGGTGCGGCGGCGGCATCGGCAACCAGGACACGCTGGCGAACGCCGATGACCAGCCGAAGTGACGCCCCGTCAGCTCAGCAGGATCACTTCCAGTGTGCGCGGACCGTGCACGCCTTCCACCCGGTCCAGTTCGATGTCGCTGGTGGCCGAGGGGCCGGAGATCCAGGTCAACGGGCGGGCCGGATCGAGGCGTTCGAGGGCCTGCGGGACCGAGGAAACCACCTGTTCCGGGACTCGGACGACACAGACGTGGTGGTCGGGGACGAGCGAGATACGGCGCCGGCCCTGGTCGGGGGAGCCGTCCAGGACGATCGTGCCGGTCTCGGCGATCGCCACCGCACACCCCGTCACCACACTGCCCACCCGGTCCAGCCGCTGCGGCGTGCTCACCGCCCGGTCGTGGATCCGCACCGGGTCCGCGGCGGACAGCCACGCCGGTGGCAGCCCCGGCGGTACCAGCACCTCCTGCGAGCCGCGCCGGGCCAGCAGCCGCATCACGAGATGCGGCATCTCCTCGTCGGTGGCCCGGTGGACGACCGCCCGGTAGTCCGCCAGGTTCTCGGCCAGCAGTTCCACCGTCCGCTCGGTCGTGCGCGTCCCGTGCTCCCGCAGATAGTCCCGGCTCACGGCCTGCTCGTACGGCCTCTCGTCCGGTGTCACATCGGCGAGCGCCCGCCGCACCCGGCCCAGGATCCTGTCCCTGCTGCTCACTTGGCCCCGTCCTTTCTGCCCTGCGTGCGCTGCCACCAGTCCCGGAAGGGTTCCGCCGGTACGGCGGGCAGGTCCCGGGTGCCGCTCCACGCCCTGCCCGGGCCCGGCAGGGTACGGGGGTGCAGCCGGCGGGTGCGGCAGGCGAGGCGCTGGCCGGAGCGCAGGGCCCCGGGGTGGGTGAACGCCCAGCGAGCCGCCCGCATGGCCGCCCGCTCGGCCGCATGCCCCTTGGCCGGCTTCAGCACCACCTTGTTGCCCTGCCGTACCGCCGGACCGCCCTCCACGACCCGCTCCCGCAGATGCACCAGCACCTCGGGGATGTCGATGGCGACCGGGCACACCTCGTAGCAGGCCCCGCACAGACTCGACGCGTACGGCAGTGAGGCGTCGATCTCGCTCGCCGTGCCGCGGAGTTGGGGACTGAGGATCGCGCCGATGGGGCCCGGATACACCGAGCCGTACGCGTGGCCGCCCGCCCGCTCGTACACCGGGCACACATTCAGGCAGGCCGAGCAGCGGATGCAGCGCAGGGCCTGGCGGCCGACCTGGTCGGCGAGGGTGTCGGTGCGGCCGTTGTCGAGCAGGACGAGGTGGAAGGTGCGCGGGCCGTCGCTGTCCGTGGTGCCGGTCCACATCGACGTGTACGGGTTCATGCGCTCGGCGGTGGAGGAGCGGGGGAGGGTCTGCAGGAAGACCTCCAGGTCCCGCCAGGTCGGCACGATCTTCTCGATGCCGACGACCGAGATCAGCGTCTCCGGCAGGGTCAGGCACATCCGGCCGTTGCCCTCGGACTCGACGACGACCAGGGTGCCGGTCTCGGCGACCATGAAGTTGGCGCCGGAGATGCCGACCTTCGCGCGCAGGAACTTCTCCCGCAGGTGCAGCCGGGCGGCCTCGGCGAGTTCGGCCGGGGTGTCGGTCAGACCCTCGGGAGCGGGCCGGCCCCACTCGCCCATCTCCGAGCGGAAGATGTCCCTGATCTCCCCCCGGTTGCGGTGGATGGCGGGCACGAGGATGTGCGAGGGCCGGTCCTTGCCCAACTGCACGATGAGTTCGGCGAGATCGGTCTCATAGGCGTGGATACCCTCTTCGAGGAGCGCCTCGTTGAGTCCGATCTCCTGCGTGGCCATCGACTTGACCTTGACGACCTCCGATTCGCCGGTCTCCTTGACGAGTTCGGCGACGATCCGGTTGGCCTCGTCCGCGTCGGCGGCCCAGTGGACCGTACCGCCCGCCGCCGTGACCGACTCCTCCAACTGCACCAGATAGCGGTCGAGATGACGCAGCGTGTGGTCCTTGATCCGGCGGCCCGCCTCTCGCAGCGCCGCCCAGTCCTCCAACTCGGCCACCGCACGGGCCCGTTTGGCGCGGATGGTGTGGGTCGCGTGCCGCAGATTGCCGCGCAGAGTGGGGTTGTGCACGGCATCGTGCGCGGCCTTCGGAAAGGCCGGCATGCCGACGAACGTTCCGCTCATACCGCCGGTTCCTCCTCCGTGCTCGCCAGGATCTCCGCGATGTGGACGGGCCGCATGCCGACCCGCAGTCGGCTCATGGTGCCGCCGATGTGCATCAGACAGGAGTTGTCGGCCGCGCACAGCACCTCCGCGCCCGTCGACTCGGCGTTGCGGACCTTGTCCGTGCCCATGGCCGCCGAGACCTCGGCGTTCTTCAGCGCGAACGTGCCGCCGAACCCGCAGCACTCGTCGGCACCCGGCAGCTCGACCAGCTCGAGGCCCTTGACCGCCCGGAGCAGCCGGAGCGGCCGGTCACCGAGCCCGAGGGAGCGCAGGCCATGACAGGTGGGGTGGTAGGTGACCGTGTGCGGGTAGTAGGCGCCGACGTCCGTCACCCCGAGCACGTCCACCAGGAACTCGGTCAGCTCGTACGTCTTCGGCACCACCGGCGTCAGCGTCCGCGCCAGCGAGTCCCCCCGCCCCTCGGCACGCGCCCGCTCGCCCATCCGCGGATACAGCTCCCGCACCATCGCCCCGCAGGAACCGGAGGGAGTGACGACCGCCTCGTACTCGCGGAAGACATCGGAGAAGTGCCGGGCCAGCGGCTCGGCCTCGTGCCGGTAACCGGTGTTGTAGTGCGCCTGCCCGCAGCAGCCCTGACTCATCGGGAAGTCCACGTCGACACCCAGCCTGGTCAGCAGTTTCACCACGGCACGGCCGGTGTCCGGATAGAGCGTGTCGTTGACACAGGTCAGGAACAGGGCGACACGCATCGCGGCTCCTCGGGATCGGTCATCGGACGAGTGCAGGGTAGTAGGCGAACAACGCCGAAGGGAGACCGCCGCTCACCGTGCGGCGAGCCGCGCCTCGGCCTCCCGCCAGCGCACGCCGTCGCCACGCGGCGCGTACCGGGTCAGCGGCTGGGTACGGCTGAGCAGCCGGCGCATCGCGGCCAGGTCGCCGACCAGCCCCTGGGCACGGGCCTGGACCAGGACGTTGCCGAGGGCCGCCGCCTCCGTCGCACCGGCGACCACGGGCAGCCCGCAGGCGTCGGCGGTCAGCTGGCACAGCAGCGCGTTGCGGGTGCCGCCGCCGACGAGGTACACCACGTCCACCGGATGGTCGGCCAGCCGCTGCGCGTCCGCGACGGCCCGCCGGTGGGCGAGGGCCAGTGAGTCAAGGATGCACCGGGTGACCTCGGCCCGGGTGACCGGCACCGGCTGCCCCGACGCCCGGCAGCCCTCGGCGATCCGCTCCGGCATCCGCCCCGGCGCCAGGAACGTCTCGTCGCCGGCGTCCACCACCGAGCGCAGCGCCGGCACGACGCCGGCCTCGCGCAACAACACACCCAAGTCGGGCTCGCCCCAAGTGCGTTGGCATTCCTGGAGCAGCCACAGTCCCATGATGTTGCGCAGATACCGGACCGTGCCGTCGAGCCCCAGCTCGTTGGTGAAGTTCGCGGCCCGGCTCTCCTCGGTGAGTACCGGAGCGGTCAGCTCCAGTCCGGCCAGGGACCAGGTGCCGGTGCAGATGTAGGCGAAGGGCTCGCCGGTGGCGGGGACGGCGGCCACCGCGGAGGCGGTGTCGTGCGAGCCGACGGCCGTCACCGGCACGGGACCGGTCAGCCTCGTGTCCTCCAGCACCTCCGGCCGCAGCAGCCCGGCCGGATCGCTGGGTTGCCGCAGCGGTGCGAACAGGCCGAGGTCGATTCCGAGCCGCTCGGCGATGCCGTACGACCACGTCCGCGTCCGGGGATCGACGAGCTGGGTGGTGGAGGCGTTGGTCAGCTCGGTGCCCTGCTCGCCGGTCAGCCAGTACGACACCAGGTCCGGGATGAGCAACAGCCGCTGGGCATACGTGAGTTGACGTTTCTCGCGGGCGGCCGTCAGCTGGTACAGGGTGTTGAAGGGGGCGTACTGGATGCCCGTCGCGGCGTACAGCTCCCCGGCCGGCACGGTCGCCCACACCTTCTCCGCGACGCCCTCGGTGCGGGCGTCGCGATAGTGCACCGGGTTGCCCAGCAGGGCTCCGTCGGCGTCCAGCAGGCCGTAGTCCACGGCCCAGCTGTCGATGCCGACCGAGTCCACCGGGCCGGCCGCCCGCAGCCCGTCCAGGACACCGCCGTACAGCGCGAGGATGTCCCAGCGCAGGCCCTCGGGGGTGCGCACCGGGCGGTTGGGAAACCGGTGTGCCTCGCTCAGCTCCAGCGAGTCCGCGCTCACCCGGCCGACCATCACCCGCCCGCTGGAGGCGCCCAGGTCGACCGCGGCGTACGACTTCACGAGCCCGCTCATCGCAGGAACGCGGCCGCCACACCCGCGTCGACCGGGACATGCAGCCCGGTGGTGTGGGTCAGCTCGCCGCCGGTCAGCGCGAAGACGGCGTTGGCGACGTGCTCCGGCAGCACCTCCCGCTTGAGGATGGTCCGCCCCGCGTAGAACTCGCCCAGCTTCTCCTCCGGCACCCCGTACATCGCGGCCCGCTGCGCACCCCAGCCGCCCGCGAAGATCCCGGAGCCGCGCACCACACCGTCCGGATTGACCCCGTTGACCCGGATGCCGTGCTCACCCAACTCGGCGGCCAGGAGCCGCACCTGGTGGGCCTGGTCGGCCTTGGTGGCGGAGTAGGCGATGTTGTTCGGCCCGGCGAAGACCGCGTTCTTCGAGGCGATGTAGACGATGTCACCGCCCATCCCCTGCGCGATCATCACCCGCGCCGCCTCCCGTGAGACGAGAAAGGAACCGCGGGCCATGATGTTGTGCTGCAGGTCCCAGTCGCGTGCCGAAGTCTCCAGCAGCGGCTTGGAGATGGAGATCCCGGCATTGTTGACGACCAGGTCGACTCCGCCGAAGGCGAGCACCGCCGCCTTGAAGGCGTCCGCGATCTGCTCCTCGGACGTGACGTCGACGGTGGCGGCGACCGCCTTGTCCGGCCCGCCCAGCTCCTCCGCCACGGCCTGGGCGCTCTCGTCGTTCAGATCGGCGACGACGACACACGCGCCCTCGGCCACCAGCCGGTGCGCGATGGCCCTGCCGATCCCGCTGCCCGCGCCGGTCACCAGCGCCACCCGGGTCGCCAGCGGCTTCGGCCGCGGCATCCGCTGGAGCTTGGCCTCCTCCAGCGCCCAGTACTCGATGCGGAACTTCTCCGACTCCTCGATCGGCGCGTACGTCGACACCGCTTCCGCGCCGCGCATCACGTTGATGGCGTTGACGTAGAACTCGCCGGTCACGCGAGCGGTCTGCTTGTCCTTGCCGAAGCTGAACATGCCGACGCCGGGCACGAGCACGATCGCCGGGTCGGCGCCGCGCATCGCGGGGGAGTCGGGCATGGCGTGCCGCTCGTAGTAGGCGGCGTACTCCTCCCGGTACGCGGAGTGCAGCTCCTTGAGCCGGGCCACGGCCTCCTCCAGCGGCGCGGACGGCGGCACGTCCAGAACCAGGGGGCGCACCTTGGTCCGCAGGAAGTGGTCCGGGCACGACGTGCCCAGGGCCGCGAGCCGTGGATGCTCGGCGCGGGCGAGGAACTCCAGCACGACGCCGGAGTCGTCGAAGTGCACGACCTGCGCCTTGTCCCGCGAGGCGACGGTCCGGACGTACGGCGCCAGCGCCGCCGCCCGCTCCCGCCGCGCGGCCTCGGGGAGGGCCTCGTACCCCTCGATCACCGGCCCGAAAGGCTCCGGCTTCCCGCGCTCGGCGAGAAACGCCTCCGCGGTGCGGATGATGTGCAGCGAGTTGCGCTCGCACTCCTCGGACGTCTCACCCCACGCCGTGATCCCGTGCCCGCCCAGAATGCAGCCGATCGCCTGCGGGTTGGCCTCCTTGACCGCCGCGATGTCCAGCCCGAGCTGGAACCCGGGCCGTCGCCACGGCACCCACACCACCATGTCCCCGAAGCACTCGGTGGTCAGCTTCTCCCCGTCGGCGGCGCAGGCGAGCGCGATCCCCGAGTCCGGATGCAGATGATCGACGTGCGCGGCTTCGACGAGCCCGTGCATGGCGGTGTCGATGGAGGGAGCCGCCCCGCCCTTGCCGTGCAGACAGAAGTCGAAGGCGCCGACCATCTCGTCCTCGCGCTCGACGCCCGGGTACACCCCCTTCAGTGCCCGCAGCCGGTCGATCCGCAGCACGGCGAGCCCGGCCTCGGTGAGCGTCCCGAGGTCACCACCGGACCCCTTGACCCACATCAGCTCGACATCACCGCCGGTCACGGGATCGGTGGCGGTGCCCTTGGCGGACGCGTTTCCGCCGGCGTAGTTGGTGGTGCGGGGATCGGAGCCGAGCCGATGGGAGCGTGCCAGAAGGGCGGCGGCTTCGGGGTGGGGTGCCATGATCGGTTCTCTTTCCTGCGTCGTCGGAGCGGGGCGGCGCTGCGGTCGCGTGTTGTTTGAATCGTTTCAGGAAATTAGTCACATGGGTGCGCGGCGTCAAGATGTCGGCGCAGTCGGCCCCGGCGGGTGCACGGGGCGCGGGAATTCATTCTGCTCCTTGGCATCGCGGGTATGTGAAACGTTTCATGACATTTCAAGGTCGACGGCACGTATGGGCGCGGTGGCGTTCGCCTGCGAGTTGGTCACGCGGGGCGCGAGGTGGGTTGGCGGAGCGAGGACGGGACGCTCGTGGTCGACGTCCTCGTCCCGCCGCACCTTCCGGCGGCCGTACCGCGCGCCCGCCCGGCCGTCGGCCGCGATCCGGCATCCGTTCGCCGGCCTCGAATGCGCGCGGGGGTTGCTCAGGCCAGGAAGGCGGGCCTGAGCACCTCCTCGCACCACTGGCGGAAGCCGGTGGGGCCGGGCGATGTGGTGCGGTGCTCCTCGTCGTAGGCGCCGTTGTTCTGGGCCACGGCCATGTCGGCCAGACCCTGCGCCCAGGCCTCGCTCGCCCCGTGCTCCAGCATCGTCGCGCGGTAGGCCTCGACCGGCACCTGCTGGAAGCGGACGGGCCGCTCCAGCACCTCGGAGACGATCCGGGCCACGCCGGCGGGGGACAGGGAGTCGGGGCTGACCACGGGCACGGCGCCCTGACCGGTCCACGAGTCGTCGAGCAGGAGCGCGGCGGCCTTCGCGGCGATGTCGCGGGTGGCGACGAGAGCGAAGGTGTGATCCGCGGGGTGGGGCCAGAAGAAGGCGCCCTGGTTCCTGATCGTGTCGAGCTGCCAGAGCAGGTTCTCCATGAAGCCCGGGGGACGCAGCGCCCGGAACTTCACGCCCGTGCCCGCGAGCAGTTCCTCGCCGGCCCGGGCCGCCGAGAGGTGGCCGGCGTTCCGCTCGATCCCGGTGCCCATGGTCGAGACGGCGACGACCCGCTGGACGCCGTGGCTGCCGATCGCCTCGCACGCCGACCGGGTGGGGTCCAGGACATGGTCCTCCACGCTCTCGGCGCGCGGGTCCGGGGGTACCAGCCAGAACACGGCATCCGCGCCGGTGAACGCCTTCATGACCACATCGCGGTCACGGTGTGAGCCCTGCACGACTTCGACCCGCTCGCGCACATCCGGGGCGAGCCGGCCGGGATCGCGCACGATCACACGGACCGGCTCCTCTGTGCCGAGGACACGGTCGACGACCTGCCGGCCGATCTGGCCGGTGGGAGTGGTGACGACAAGCATCAGGAAGCTCCAAGAGAGTTCGTGGGAAAGGCGGTTGACGCCACGCGGCACGAGCCGGCGTACCGGGAGACCGCCTGCGCCGATCCTGCGCCGAAGCCGCACTGCACGGAAGGACCGGTCGGATCCCGCTTGTTACCCTCAGGGACATACCGAACGGAGGTGCCAGATCGTGGAGTCCCGGTCACTGCGCTACTTCGTCGCCGTCGCGGAGGAACTCAACTTCTCCCGAGCCGCCGAACGGCTGGGCATCTCCGCCCCGCCCCTGTCCCGTGCCATCCGCCGACTGGAGACGGACCTCGGCGTCCCCCTCTTCGAGCGCACCACCCACAGCGTCACCCTCACCCCGCCCGGCCGTGTCCTGCTGGCCGAGGCCCGGATCGCCCTCGACGCGCTGCACGCCGCCGGCCGCCGGGCCCAGCGCGCCGCCGACCCCGAGCCCAAGCTGGTCCTGGCCGTGAAGGCCGACGGCGACGCGGGCCTGCTGGAGCCCATCCTGGCCCGCTACGCAACCGAGCCCGGAGCCCGGCCCGTCACCGTCCGGCTCTCCGGCTGGCGCGAGCAGGTACGGCTGCTGCGCGAGGGCGAGGCCGACGCGGCCCTGATCTACGAGCCGTTCGACCGGACCGGTCTGGACGCCGAGCCGCTGGCCGTCGAGGCCCGCCTCGCCGCTCTCCCGGCCGCCCATGCCCTGGCCGCCCGCGACCACCTCACCCTCGCCGACCTGGCCCTCCCGGGCGTCGAGCCCGGCCGCCTCGACGGCCTGGACCGCTACCTGGACACCGTTGTCGAGCGCCACAGGATCGCCGACCTGCCGCAACTGCTCACCCTCGTCGAACTGGGGGAGGTGGTGACGCTCCTGCCCGAGTCGGTCACGACCCGCTACCCGCGCCCGGGCGTCGTCTACCGCGAGCTGCCGGACACACCCCCGGTCACCCTGTCCATCGCCTGGCCCCAGCAGTCCCGCTCGACGGCCACGGCGGCACTGATCCGCGCGGCCACCGCGGTGGCCCCCGTCGGCGTGGCTCCCTGATACCGCTGTCAGGCCACGAGGCGAAGAGGCGGCCGGCCCGGGTGGGGCCGGCGGTCGCACGGGATGGTGTGGAGGACGTTGACGCGTCGTCGAGCCAGGCCGATCCGGGGACCGCTCCGCGATGTACGACCCGACCAGCCGCCGGAGTTGCGGACCACTGGAGCCCGCCGAGCGGGCCGCCCGACCGCAGCCGCGGGACGAAGACCCGGCGCGGATTGATCACGGTCACCGTGATGTCGTCACGCTTCGTCATACGATCGGCCGCCATCACGCCGGCGTATCCGCCGCGGCCTGATCGGGCCGCCCCCCGCCTCAGGCCCCCCACCCCGCCTGCTGCCCTCCGACGCGCTCCGCGACGATGCTCTCGGCCCAGCCGGAGCGGCGGTAGGCGGCCATCGGGTCGGGGTCCAGCCCCAGCTCCTGCCGCACCTCGGCCAGCAGCGGCCGTACATCGGTGTTGTACGCGTCCATGAGCACGGCGTTCGCCCCGAGCACATCACCCTCGCGCTGGGCGGGCGCGAGCGCTTCCCGGTCGACCAGCAGGGCCTTGGCGGTGGCTTCCTGGACGTTCATGACCGAGCGGATGATCGCCGGGATCTTGGGCTCGATGTTGTGGCACTGATCGAGCATGAACGCGACGTCCGGCCCGAGCCCGCCCCCACGCACCACCTCGTACATGATGCGGAAGAGCTGGAAGGGGTCGGCGGCGCCCACCATCAGGTCGTCGTCGGCGTAGAAGCGGGAGTTGAAGTCGAACCCGCCCAGCTTCCCCTCACGCAGCAGCGTGGCGACGATGAACTCGATGTTGGTGCCGGGCGCGTGGTGGCCGGTGTCGACGACGACCTGGGCCCTGTCGCCGAGCTTGAGACAGTGGGCGTAGGCGGTGCCCCAGTCCGGGACGTCGGTGGCGTAGAAGGCCGGCTCGAAGAACTTGTACTCCAGCAGCAGGCGCTGTCCGTCCCCGAGTCGCTCATACACCTCGGCCAGCCCCTCGGCCAGCCGCTCCTGCCGCGCCCGGATGTCGTCCTGGCCGGGGTAGTTCGTGCCGTCGGCGAACCACAGCTTCAGGTCCCTGGACCCCGTGGCGTCCATGATGTCGACGCACTCCAGCAGATGGTCGAGCGCCTTGCGCCGTACTGCCGGGTCCGCGTGGCAGATGCTGCCGAGCTTGTAGTCGTCGTCCTGGAAGGTGTTGGAGTTGATCGCCCCCAGTGCCAGCCCGCGGTGCTCGGCGTACTTGGCCAGCGCCGCGTAGTCCTCGACCTTGTCCCACGGGATGTGCAGGGCGACGGTGGGGGCCACGCCGGTGAACTCGTGCACCTTCGCCGCGTCCTGCAGCTTCTCCCAGGGGTCGCGCGGCACGCCCGGTTGGGCGAACACCTTGAAACGGGTTCCCGAGTTCCCGTACGCCCACGACGGCGTCTCGACGGCCTGGGTCTTGAGCGCGGCCTTCACCGCGGCGAGGTCGGTCACTGCGCGACTCCTGGTGATTTCGATCGTACGACGAAGCTGGGTGAAACGATTCAGACCCGCAAGCTAGGACCCCTTCGGAAAGGTGTCAAGCGCTCCGACCAACCCTGTTGTCTGTGATCCGGCCGTGAACTTGGGCTATTGAAACTTTTTCGACCCTGACCATTGACGCGCCCCGGCCGCCGTGCCTACGGTCCCGGCAATCCAGTTGAAACCTTTCACGACCAGGTGGAGGCCCTCGGGTTCTCCGGCCGGTGTCGTCGAGGAGCCTCACATGACCCACCCGCCTGACACGGGGCCGACGCCGGTGCTGGCGCTGAAGGGCGTCTCCAAGTCCTTCGGCGCCGTACGCGCTCTCAGGGGCGTCTCCCTGGAGCTGTTGCCCGGCGAGGTGCACGCCCTTGCCGGCGAGAACGGCGCGGGCAAGTCGACGCTGATCAAAACCCTCGCCGGGGTGCACCGGCCGGACGCCGGCCAGGTGCTGTTCGACGGTCGGCCCGTCGTGTTCCACGGCCCCGGCGACGCCCGCGACGCCGGCATCGCCGTTATCTACCAGGAACCCACCCTCTTTCCCGACCTGCCGATCGCCGAGAACATCTTCATGGGCCGCCGGCCGAAGCGGTCCCTCGGCCGGATCGACCACAAGGCCACGCATGCGGCGACCCTGGCCCTGATGAAGCGTCTCGGCGTCGAACTCGACCCGGACCGGCCGGCCCGTGGTCTGTCCGTCGCCGACCAGCAGATCGTCGAGATCGCCAAGGCGCTCTCCTTCGAGGCGCGGGTACTGATCATGGACGAGCCGACGGCCTCCCTGACCGGCAGTGAGGTGGCGCGGCTCTTCGGGGTCGTGCGCACCCTGCGGGAACAGGGTGCGGCGGTGCTGTTCATCTCGCACCGGCTGGAGGAGATCTTCGAGATCTGCCAGAAGGTCACCACATTGCGCGACGGCGCCTGGATCTCCAGCGAGCCGATCGACGGCATGACCGAGGACGACCTCGTACGGCGCATGGTCGGCCGCGAGCTCGACGCGCTGTATCCCAAGCAGGACGTGGCGCCGGGCGAGGTGGCGTTGAGCGTGCGGCGCCTGACCCGCGAGGGCGTGTTCACCGACGTCTCCTTCGAGGTGCGGCGCGGCGAGATCGTCGGCCTCGCCGGACTCGTCGGCGCCGGCCGGACCGAGGTCGCGCGGGCCGTCTTCGGCGTCGACCGCTGGGACGCCGGCGAGGTCGAGGTCGCCGGGCGCAGGCTCACCAACGGCGCCCCGTCCACGGCGATGGCGGCAGGGCTGGCCCTCGTCCCGGAGGACCGGCGCGCCCAGGGCCTGGTGATGGGCATGTCCATCGAGCGCAACATCGGCCTCACCGGTCTCCGTACGACCGTCAGGGCGGGGCTGCTGGACCGCGGCGCGGAACGCAGCCGCTCCCTCGACTGGGCCGTCAGGCTCAAGGTGAAGTACGCCAGGATCGCCGACGCCGTCTCCACCCTGTCCGGCGGCAACCAGCAGAAGGTGGTCCTCGCCAAGTGGCTGGCCACCGACCCGAAGGTGCTGATCGTCGACGAGCCGACGCGCGGGATCGACGTCGGTACGAAGGCGGAGGTGCACCGGCTGCTGTCCCAGCTCGCCGCCGACGGGGTGGCGGTGCTGATGATCTCCTCCGACCTGCCCGAGATCCTCGGCATGGCCGACCGCGTGCTCGTCATGCACGAGGGTCGGCTCACCGCCGAGATTCCCCGCGCCGAAGCCACCGAGGAAGCCGTGATGGCCGCAGCCACCGGGAGGGCCGCCGCATGACGGTGACCACCCAGGATCAGTCCCCCGCCGCCGAGGTGCCCCACTCCGCCGGCACCCGGCTGGTCGACCGCGTCTTCAAGATGCGCGAACTCGCCATCCTGGCCGTCCTCCTGGTGATGATCGCCGTCACCCAGGCGGGCAACAGCGAGTTCCTGTCCGAGCAGGGCATCAAGGACCTGCTGCTCAACGCGACCATCCTGGTGCTGGTCGCCACCGGCCAGTCCCTGGTGGTGATCACGAGGAACGTCGATCTGTCGGTCGGCTCGACCCTCGGCATCAGCGCCTTCGCGGCCGGCACCTGTCTGCACGGCGGCGGCGACGGCGTCGTCGCGATCCTCCTCGCCGTCCTGCTGGGAGTCGGTTTCGGCCTGCTCAACGGCCTGCTGGTCAGCCTCGGCCAGGTGCCCGCCCTCGTCGTCACCCTGGGCACGCTGTACATCATCCGCGGCGTCGACTCCATCTGGGTCGGCTCCCGCCAGATCACCGCGGCCGACCTCCCGGGCGGTTTCGTGGACTTCGGCTCCGGGGGCGTCTCGGCGGTGCCATGGCTGGCCCTGATCGCGCTGGTGGTCCTGGTGGCGACGGCGTACTACCTCAAACACTTCGGCAGCGGGCGGGAGCTGTACGCCCTCGGCTCCAACCCCGATGCCGCGCGCCTGGCCGGTATTCCGGTCCGCAGGCGGATCCTGGCCGCCTACACCTTCTGCGGCGGCCTCACCGGGCTCGCGGGCGCGATGTATCTGGCCCGCTTCGGAAACGTCGACTCCGGCACCGGAAACGGTTACGAACTCACCGTCGTCAGCGCCGTCGTGGTCGGCGGCGTCGTCTTCACCGGCGGCTCGGGAAGCGTGTACGGAGCCGCTCTCGGCGCCCTGTTGCTCACCTCGATCAACAGCGTGCTGCCCGCTCTCGGCGTCAGCTCCGTCTGGGTGCTCGCCATCAACGGCGTCCTGCTGCTGCTCGCCATCGCCGTCGACCGGATCGTCGCGCTGCGCGTCGCCGCCGCCCTGAAGAAGAAGTCGGACCGGAGGAACACCCCCATGGCGAAGGAGAACACCGGTGCCTGATTCGCTGACCCGCGCCGTTCGCTGGGACACGGTCGTCGGCGCGCTCCTGGTGGTCCTGCTGCTGGTCTCCTTCGGCACGGTCGACGGCTTCGGCAACGCCCTCAACCTGTCCTTCCTGATCGGCAAC
The DNA here is from genome assembly GCF_042868225.1 of Streptomyces sp. NPDC007856. Lineage (NCBI taxonomy): Bacteria > Bacillati > Actinomycetota > Actinomycetes > Kitasatosporales > Streptomycetaceae > Streptomyces > Streptomyces sp. NPDC007856. The sequence goes on from NZ_JBIAEC010000005.1 coordinate 93,780, forward strand.
TCCCTGCCGATCGCCCTGATCGCCCTGCCGATGACCCTCCTCGTCGTCTCCGGGGAGATCGATCTGTCCGTCGCCTCGACCGCCGGCCTGTCCGGTGCGGTGATGGGCAAGCTGTGGAACGACGGTATGGCCATCGAGACGATCATCCCGCTGTGCCTGCTGCTGGGCGTGGTGTGCGGGCTGGTCAACGGGCTCCTCGTGACCCGCCTCGGGCTGCCCTCCCTCGCCGTCACCATCGGCACCCTCGCCGCCTACCGGGGCATCGCCCAGATCGTGCTCGGCTCCGACGCGGTGACCGACTTCCCCACGCAGTACCTGGACTTCGCGGCCGGCCGGGTCGGGAACTCCTTCCTGCCCCAGGCGTTCCTGCCCTTCCTGGTGCTGCTCGCCATCGCCGTGGTCGTCCTGCACGCCACCCCGTTCGGCCGGTCGCTGTTCGCGATCGGCGCGAGCCAGGAGGCCGCGCGGTTCGCCGGCATCCGGGTGAAGCGGACCAAGCTGCTGCTCTTCGTGGCCACCGGGTTCATGTCGGCGCTCACGGGTGTGTTCTGGGCGCTGCACTACGCCAGCGCGCGGTACGACAACGCCACGGGTCTCGAACTCTCCGTCGTGGCGGCCGTACTGCTCGGCGGCATCGACTTCGACGGCGGCAAGGGGACGCTGGGCGGCGCCGTCGCCGGGGTGTTCCTGCTCGGGGCGCTGCAGAACGTGATGAGTCTGCTGAACGTCTCCGCGCAGTCGCAGATCGTCGTCACCGGTGTGCTGCTCGTCGTCTCCGTGTTGGGCCCGCGAGTCGCCCGGCAGATCTCGATGGCCCGGGCGGCCGGTTCCGCCGGTTAGGCCGTTCCTCGGCCGCGGACCCGTCGTGGCCGGTCGCTCCCCCGAGTACTCGGCTCCGCTCGAACCCGGGGGGACCCCCATCGCGGCGGTATCCGTACATCAAACACAGCCCCGCGCCCCTGTCGGGGCACTACACCACTCCTCCTTGCAAAGGACCGACCCCTATGCGCAAGCCCTCGCTCCGCCGCACCTGCGCCGCCCTCGCCGTCGGTACGTCCCTCGCCCTGGCGCTCACCGCCTGCGGCGGCACCACCAAGAAGGACGTCAAGGCCGACAACGCCTCCGCCGCCTCCGGTGGCACGGCCGACCCGAACGCCGCCACCAAGAAGGGCCTGACCGTCGGCTTCCTGCCCAAGCAGGTCAACAACCCCTACTTCACCACCGCCGACAAGGGCGGGGAGAAGGCGCTCACCGAACTCGGCTCGAAGTACAAGGAGGTGGGCCCCTCCAGCGCCACGGACACCTCGGGGCAGGTCAGTTACGTCAACACACTCACCCAGCAGCAGGTGAACGCGATGGCGGTCTCCGCGCAGGACCCGGGTGCCCTGTGCACCGCCCTCAAGCAGGCCATGAGCAACGGCATCAAGGTCGTCACCTACGACTCCGACACCACCCCCGGCTGCCGCAACGCCTTCGTCTCGCAGGCGTCCGCCGAGGACCTCGGCCGTACCGAGGTGCAGTTGCTCGCGCAGCAGATCGGGTACAAGGGCGAGATCGCCGTCCTGTCCGCCGCCCAGACCGCCACGAACCAGAACACCTGGATCGGGTACATGAAGGACGAGCTGAAGGACCCGAAGTACAAGGACATCAAGCTGGTCAAGATCGCGTACGGCAACGACGACGCCCAGCAGTCCTTCCAGCAGACCCAGGGCCTGCTCCAGCAGTACCCGGACCTGAAGGGGATCATCTCCCCGACCACCGTCGGCATCAAGGCCGCCGCCCAGTACCTGTCGGGCTCGAAGTACAAGGGCAAGGTCAAGCTGACCGGCCTCGGCACCCCGAACGACATGCGCAAGTACGTCAAGAACGGCACCGTGGACGCCTTCGAGCTGTGGGACCCGGCCGAGCTCGGCGACCTGGCCGCCCGCACCGCCGTCGCGCTGGCCTCGGGGCAGATCAGCGGCAAGGAGGGCGAGACGTTCAAGGCCGGCGGTACGACGTACACCATCGGCAAGGACGGCGTGATCACGCTGGGCAAGCCGACCGTGTTCGACGCCAAGAACATCGACCAGTTCAACTTCTGAGTTCGCGGAGGCCAGTTGATGCAGCGCGTGTGTTTCCTGCTGAAGGTCAGGGCGGACCGTCTCGACGAGTACCGTGAGCGGCACGCCGCCGTGTGGCCGGAGATGCTCGACGCCCTGAAGGCGACCGGCTGGCACAACTACTCGCTGTTCCTGCGCGAGGACGGCCTGCTCGTCGGCTATCTGGAGACCGAGGACTTCGCCGCCGCCCGGGCCGGCATGGAGGCGGCCGAGGTCAACGCGCGCTGGCAGGCGGAGATGGCGCCGTTCTTCGAGTCGCTGGACGGCGCCCGGCCCGACGAGGCCATGAAACCGCTCACCGAGGTGTTCCACCTGTCATGACCGCCGCCGGAAGCGGGCTCGCGGCCAGCCGGCGCACCAAGCTCGTCCTCGACCGGTACGACAACGCTTACGCGGTTTTCCCGTTCGGCCGGATCACCGCCGCGTCGAAGGCCGCCGGGCACACCGACTGGACACTGCTGTACGACGGTGGTGACCGGAACGCCTTCGGCGAGGTGGTGATCGACGAGACGCGGATCCGGGCGGACAGCGTCCTGTCCTTCATGTACCAGGAGAAGTCCACCGGTACGACGCCCTCGCCCCTGTACGTGGCCGACTTCGCGCTGCCGGCATGACGGTAATGTGAAGGTCGTCCCGCCGCCCCTAGTCTCCCCTGGAGGTCTTCGCCCGATGACCCAGTCGGTGGGTATCAAGGACGTCGCCCGTGTCGCCGGAGTATCGGTCGGCACGGTGTCGAACGTCATCAACCGCCCGGACACCGTCGCGAGCGAGACCCGGGCGCGGGTGCTGTCCGCGATCGACCGGCTCGGCTATGTCCGCAGCGAGTCCGCGCGGCAGCTGCGCGCGGGCCGCAGCCGGATCATGGGCCTGCTCGTGCTCGACATGGGCAACCCGTTCTTCGTGGACGTGGCGCGGGGCGCCGAGCGGGCGGCCCGCGAGGCCGGGCTCGGCGTGATGGTGTGCAACAGCGCCCAGAACGCCGCCGAGGAGGCCGACTACCTGGGGCTCTTCGCCGAGCAGCGGGTGCGGGGCGTGCTGCTGACCCCGGCCGACGCCACCGGCCGGAACATCGAGACCTTCCGCCGGCACGGCATCCCGTTCGTGCTGGTCGACCGGGTCGCCGAGGGCACCACCGAGTGCTCGGTGTCCGTGGACGACGTGGCCGGCGGCGCGCTCGCGGTGCGGCACCTGGTGGATGCGGGCCACCGCTCCATCGCCTACGTCAGCGGACCCCCCGGCCTCAACCAGGTCCGCGACCGCCGTACCGGCGCCCTGCACGCTCTCGCGGAGGCCGGGCTCGGCCCCGAGGCGCTGCGCGAGCTGCCCACCGAACGCCTCGACGTGGCCGCCGGCCGCGACGCCGGCGCCCGTCTGCTGGGCCTCGCCGACCGCCCCACCGCCGTCTTCTGCGCCAACGACCTGCTCGCCCTCGGCGTCCTGCAGGCCATGTACGCCGCCGGTGTCACCGTCCCCGACGACCTGGCCATCGTGGGCTACGACGACATCGAGTTCGCGGCGGCCGCCGCCGTACCGCTGACCTCCGTACGGCAGCCCGCCGTCACCATGGGCGCCCTCGCCGCCGAGCTGCTGCTGGAGGAGACCGAACAGGCCGAGGGCACGCGCACGCACGAGCACCGCCGGGTGGTGCTCCAGCCGGAGCTGGTGGTGCGCCGTTCCAGCCTCGTGGCCCGCTGAGCCGGGCGCTGACCGGAAGTTCAGTAAGAATCCATGATCCGCGGGCTCCGTGCGGGCCCGGTCATGTGCTGAACTGGGACCCGTCCATACCGTCCGTCCCGGGAGACCCGTTGAGCCTCAGCTACCGCCAGCCCGGCGTCATCCTCACCGACCGCCGCTTCACCGTGCCCCTCGACCACGCCGCCCCGGACGGCGAGACGATCGAGCTGTACGCCCGTGAGGCGGTCGCGAGCGACAAGGCCGGGCAGGAGCTGCCGTGGCTGCTGTATCTCCAGGGCGGCCCCGGCTTCGGGGCGAATCGTTTCGTCGGACGTCAGGCCTGGCTCGACCGGGCTCTGAAGGACTACCGCGTCCTGCTGCTCGACCAGCGCGGCACCGGCAGCTCCACCCCGGCCACCCGGCAGACCCTTCCGCTCCGCGGCGGCCCCGCCGAGCAGGCCGACTACCTCACCCGTTTCCGCGCCGACGCCATCGTCCGGGACTGCGAGGCCATCCGCGCCGAGGTCACCGGCGGCGCCCCCTGGACCGTGCTCGGCCAGAGCTTCGGAGGCTTCTGCGCGGTGGCGTACCTCTCCCTCGCCCCCGAGGGCCTGGAAACCGCCGTGATCACCGGTGGCCTGCCCTCGCTGCACGCCCACGCCGACGACGTCTACCGTGCGGCCTACCCGCGCATCGAACGCAAGGTCGGTGCGCACTACGCCCGCTACCCCCAGGACGTCGAGCGGGCCCGCCGGATCGCCGACCACCTCCTCACCCATGACGTGACCCTCCCGAACGGGTACCGCTTCACGGTCGAGGCTTTCCAGTCCCTCGGACTGATGCTCGGCGCGAGCGACGGCAGCCACCGGCTGCACCACCTCCTGGAGGACGCCTTCGTCCGCACACCGTTCGGCCTGGAGCTGTCCGACGCCTTCCAGGAACAGGCCCAGTCCCTGCTGTCGTACGCCGCCCACCCCCTCTACGCGCTCGTCCACGAGTCGATCTACGGCCAGGACGCCCGCCCCACCGCCTGGGCCGCCGAACGGATCCGCGCCGAGTTCCCGCAGTTCGACGCGGCCAAGGCGCTCGCCGGTGACACCCCGGTCCTGTTCACCGGCGAGACGGTCCACCCCTGGATGTTCGAGGCGGACCCCGCCCTGCGCCCGCTGCGCGAGACGGCCGACCTGCTCGCCGCCCGCACCGACTGGCAGCCCCTCTACGACCCCGCCCGCCTCGCCGCCAACGAGGTCCCGGTCGTGGCGGCCGTCTACCATGACGACATGTACGTCGACACCGCCCACTCCCTGGAGACCGCCCGTGCCATCCGCGGCCTGCGCACCTGGGTCACCGACGAGTTCGAACACGACGGCCTGCGCGCGGGAGCGCCGCGCGTACTGGACCGGCTGCTGGCGATGGCGAGTGACGCGGTGTGAAGCGCCCCCGAAGGGGCGCGGGGCTGTATCGACATGCGGCTCCGCCGCGTGGGCGCGAGAAGCCACGACGGGCCCGCACCCGCCAGATGGCAGACGTGGGCGGACGATTGGTGTGCAGCCCATGACCGAGCCGAAGACCACTCAACTCCAGCCCATGCCCGAGGACTGGCAGCGCGCCCTGGCGGTGGTGGCGCACCCCGACGACCTGGAATACGGGTGCTCCGCGGCGGTCGCCGTCTGGACCGACGCCGGCCGCGAGGTCGCCTACGTCCTGGCGACCCGCGGCGAGGCCGGCATCGACACCCTCGACCCCGCCGCGTGCGGCCCGCTGCGCGAGCGCGAGCAGCGGGCCGGCGCGGCCGTCGTGGGCGTCACCTCGGTCGAGTTCCTCGACCACCGGGACGGGGTGATCGAGTACGGGCTCGCGCTGCGCCGCGACATCGCCGCCGCGATCCGCCGCCACCGCCCCGAACTGGTCGTCACCCTCAACCACCGGGACACCTGGGGCGAGGTCGCCTGGAACACCCCCGACCACGTCGCCGTGGGCCGCGCCACCCTGGACGCGGCCGCCGACGCCGGGAACCGCTGGATCTTCCCGGAACTCACCGAGCAGGGACTCGAACCCTGGAACGGCGTCCGCTGGGTCGCCATCGCCGGCTCCAGCCGACCCACCCACGCGGTGGACGCGGGGCCCGGGCTGGAGCGGGCGGTGCGCTCGCTGCTCGAACACCGCACCTACATCGAGGCGTTGACCGACCAGGACCCCGAGACGTACGTCCGCGAATTCCTGACCACGCAAACCACCGCCGTCGCCGAGCGCTTCGGCGGCATACCGGCGGTGGCCTTCGAGGTGTTCGGCCGCTGAAGGCGCCCGGCACAGGGCGGTTGTGCAGGTCAGTAGGCTGGAGGGCATGCCGGAACAGACTGCGGACCCCTCCGACCTGCGGGGCGCGTGCGCCCAGTGCTTCGGGCTGTGCTGTGTCGCCCTGCCCTTCGCCGCGTCCGCCGACTTCGCGCTGGACAAGCCCGCCGGGAAGCCGTGCCCGAACCTCCAGGGCGACCACCGCTGCGGCATCCACGCCGACCTGCGGAAGAAGGGTTTCACCGGCTGCACGGTCTACGACTGCTTCGGCGCCGGACAGAAGGTCTCCCAGGTCACCTTCGGGGGCCAGGACTGGCGGACGGGGTCCAAGGAGCGCGCACGGCAGATGTTCGACGTGTTCCCGGTCGTACGGCAGTTGCACGAGCTGCTGTGGTACCTCACCGAGGCGCTCGGACTGCCCGCCGCCCGTCCGGTCCACCCGGAGCTGCGGCGGGCGCTGGCGGAGACCGAGCGGCTCACCCGGCAGACCCCGCAGGAACTGGCCGCGCTGGACGTGGCCGCGCACCGGCAGCAGGTCAATGTGCTGCTGCTGCGGACCAGCGAGCTGGCCCGTTCCGGTGCCGCCGGCGGGAAGGGAGGCAAGAAGGGCAAGGGCAAGGGGAAGGACCGGCGGGGCGCGGATCTCATCGGGGCCCGGCTCCGGGGTGCCGACCTGCGCGGGGCGAGCCTGCGCGGCGCGTATCTCATCGCCGCCGACCTCACCGGCGCCGATCTGCGGGACGCGGACATGATCGGCGCCGATCTGCGCGACGCCGACCTGACCGATGCGGACCTCACCGGCGCGTTCTTCCTCACCCAGCCCCAACTCAACGCGGCCCGCGGCAGCACCGGCACCAGACTCCCGGAGTCGGTGACGCGCCCCACGCACTGGACAGCGGCCGGCTGATCCGCGGCGCCGACCGGCCAAGGCCGGCTCGGTGTGAGGTGGGGACCGCGACGGTGCGCCGGGGCCGGGCGGTGCCGAGGGGATGGGTCCGGCGTGCTGTTCGGGTTCAGTGTGCGGGCTGGTGCGTGGGAGGGCCGCGGATTGGGATGGTGAGGGCGGCGGTGGGTCGGGCGGGGCGTCCCGGTCGGGCGGTGTCGAGCGGGTGGGTCCGGTGTGCGGGCTGGTGCATGGGAGGGCCGCCGGTCGGGGTGGTGAGGGCGGCGGTGTCCTGGGCGGCGGCCGGGTCTGGTCGTGCCGAGCGGAAGGCCCGGGTGCTGTTCGGGCTGGTGACCTCGGTGGTGCCCCGGGCCGGGGGCCGAGTCGGGCGACGGCCCCAGGGTGCCTTCCGGCGTCGGCGCGCCGACTGGTGTGCCGGATAGCCGTCGGTCGGGCCGGTGACCCCGGCGGTGTTCTGACTGGGCCCGGCGGGCTGTTGGGCTTCAGTGCGTCGACTGGTGTGCCGGACAGCCGCCGGTCGGGCCGGTGACCGGTGGGCCCTCGGTGGGCCTGTCCGTCGCATGGGCGGCGTTCGGCTCCGCGGCGCTTCCCGGCGCGCTCACCCCGTGCGCCGGGCACGCCTGTGGCGCGCTCGGCCCCGGTGTCGGGTCGGCCTCCGGTGCCCGTACCGGCGCCGGCCGGCGTACCAGGCTCAGCCGCAACCCCTCCGGCATCACCGTCAGCCGCTCGGTCACGGTCAGCCGGTACGCCGGGTCGGGCAGCAGGTCGTAGCGGCGCAGCAGGAGGCCGAGGACCAGCGTCGCCTCGTGCAGGGCGAACTGGCGGCCGATGCAGGCCCGCGCGCCGGTGCCGAACGGTTTGAAGGTGTGCGGGGGACGAGACCGTACGGCCACCGCCTCGAAGCGGTCCGGGTCGAAGCGCTCGGCGTCCTCGCCCCAGACCTCCGGGTCGCGGTGCAGCATCGGTGTCAGCACCAGGGCCCACGCGCCCCGCAGCATCGGGTGGTCGTCGGCGAGCACGGTGTCCTGCCGGGCCTCCCGGGCGAAGGCCGGGGCGGTCGGCCACAGCCGCAGGGACTCGTCCAGCACCCGGCGGACATGGCGCAGCTTGGCCACCTGGTCGTAGCCGGGCTGTGCGGTGTCGCCCCAGACGCGGTCCACCTCGGCGCGCGCCCGGGCGGCGATCTCGGGGTGCCGGGCGAGGTAGTACAGGGCGAAGGAGAGCGCGCCCGAGGTGGTCTCGTGGCCCGCGACCAGGAAGGTGATCACCTGCCTGCGGACGTTCTCCGCCGACAGCTTCTCGCCGGTCTCCGGGTGCGCCGTCTCCAGCATCCGGTCCAGCAGGTCGCCCTCCCCGCGGCCCGTCCGGCGCCGCTCCGCGACCAGGTCGTCGACCGTCCTGTCCAGATACGCCATGTCGGCTGCGTTGCGCCGGGCGGCGGTGCGCAGCAGCAGCGGGGCCAGCGGCCCGGGCACGCTGTTCAGGCGCTGGGCGTAGGTGAGCGTGCCGACCATCGCGGTGACGAAGGGGTGCGGGCGGTCCCGCTCGAAGGAGCCGAAATCGTGCCCGAAGCCGGTCCGTGCGATCGTCTCCAGGGTCAGCTTGGTCATGTCCCCGGGCACGTCCACCGTGCGCCCGGCCGCCGCCTCCCGGTCCCAGTGATCGGTCAGGCGTCCCGCGACCGACAGCATCATCCCGTGGTAGGCCTCCATGGCCTCCCGGCTGAAGCCGGGGGCCAGGACGTCGTGCGCGAGCTGCCAGTTGGGCTCGTGGTTGTAGGCGGTGAACAGGCCGTCCCCGGCGACCGGCCGCAGATTGGCCACGCCGAGACCGACGTGTTTGGCGAACCGGGACTCGTCGGCCAGGTCCGCGGCCGGCCGGGCGCCCCACACGAACACGAACTCCTTGCCGAAGGCCCGCCGCCGGAAGATCGGCCCCAGCTCGCGCGCGAAGCGCATGGAGTCCTGGATCGGCTTGCGCCGGTCGACGCCGAGCACATCGCCGAGCAGCGGCACCCGGCGCGGCGGATGCGGGATGCGATGCAGCTCCGGCCAGCCCAGTTCGGCGCTGCGGAATCCCTTCGGCAGCTCCGTCTCCGTCGTCTGCGTCCTGCGCGTCGTCTCCGCCATGACGCCGATCTCCCTTGATCCAGCGGACCGTTGAACCCGCGAGGTGCAGCTGTGGCGCGCCGTGTTGTACGTGGGTTCAATAACCGGCTTCAGTCTGGTCCGCTTGTTGAACCCGCGTCAAGTAAAGTGACGTCATGCCCGCGAACCAGGGGGAGCGCGCCCGGCGCAGACTCAGCACCGCGGAACGCCGTGAGCAGCTGCTGTCGGTCGGCGCGAAGCTGTTCTCGGAGAGCCCCTACGACGACGTGTGGATCGAGCAGGTCGCCGAGATCGCCGGGGTCTCCCGCGGGCTGCTGTACCACTACTTCCCGACCAAGCGGGACTTCTTCGCGGCGGTCGTCGAGCGCGAGAGCGAGCGGATGCTGCGCATGACGGCGGCCGTGCCCGGTGTGCCGGTGCGCGAGCAGCTCACCGCCGGGCTCGACACCTACCTCGGTTACGTCCAGGCCCACGCCCACGGCTTCCGCGCCTTCCATCGCGCCGACGCGGCCGGCGACCAGGCCGTACGCCGCGTCTACCAGCGGGCGCTGGCCGCCCAGGAGCAGCAGATCCTCGCCGCGCTCGCCGCCGACCCCGAGTTCGGGCCCGTCTTCGAGAACGCCCCGCATGTCCGCCTGGCCGTGCGCGGCTGGCTCGCCTTCACCACCGCCGTGTGCCTGGAATGGCTGCGCGACGGCGAGTTGACCCGCGAGCAGGTGCGCGACCTGTGCGCGCGGGCGCTGTTGGGTGTCATCGCCTGACCACCGCGCACCGCCGTCTCCCCCCTGCCTCATCCTTTCCGTCGGTGGGGTGTGGTTGGCGTGCACCCCGATCTCCGATAGGTTAGGCAAGGCTTACCTAAGGAGGGCGAGGATGGGTGACACGCAGGACTGGACGGCCGCACCCGGCGCGGCGGAGCGGGCACGGTCGGTGCTGGCCGCCGCCTGGTCGTGCGCGGTGACCGCGGACGGCGCCCGCGAGGAGTACGTCGGCGCGCACACCGTGACCGATGGCGGCGCCGTGCGGCTGGCGGTGCCCGAGGACAGCGCCCTGCTGACCGCGGCCATCTGCGCACCGCGCCAGGAGCCCTCCGCCGTACTGGAGTTCGCCGACGTGGCCCCCGTACCGATGCGGGGCCGGATCCGGGCGCTGCTCCACCTCGCCGGCTGGTTCGCCCCGGACCGCGGCACCCTGCTGTTCCGGCCCACGCGGGTGGTGCTGCGGCGGTCCTCCGGGGCCGTGGTGGTCGACCTCGACGAATACGCCGCCGCCCGGCCCGACCCGCTCGCCCAGGCCGAGGCCCGGCTCCTGACCCACCTCGCCGACGCCCACCCGGACGCCGTCGAGCGGCTGACCCGCCTGGTGCGGCCGGAGAGCCTGCACGCCGCGACCCGCGTGCTGCCCCTCGCCGTGGACCGGCACGGACTGACCCTGCGCATCGAGCGCACCCGCGCCCACGGAGACGTACGGCTGCCCTTCCACACGCCCGCCGACGACGTCGCCCAGCTCACCGAGCGCATGCACGCCCTGCTGGCCCAGGCCGCTGCCGCCGCCTGCCCGCGCGCGCTACAGCGGCAGCGCGCAGACGGCGACGGGTGAGGCGAACGGCTCGCCGGCCGACCGGAGTTCACCGCTGCCCGCGTCGACGTGGAAGACGGTGACCGTCCCCGAGCGCTGGTTCGCCGCGAACAGCAGCCCGCCGTCCGGCGAGAGAGCGATCTGCCGCGGGAAGTCCCCGCCCACCGGAACCGTGCCGAGCAGCCGCAGTCGGGCGCCGTCGGCCTCGATCGCGTACCGCGCGAGGCTGTTGTGGCCCCGGTTGGCCAGGAACGCGTACCCGCCGTCCGCCGTCACCACGAACTGCGCCGGGTAGTTGGCGCCGCCGCCCGAGCCCGTGGGCTGCGGCGCGCCGATCGTCAGCCGGCCGGAGGCCGGGTCATAGCCGCAGACGGCGACCGTGTCGTCCACCTCGTCGGCCAGATAGGCGTACCGGCCGCCCGGATGGAAGGTCAGATGGCGCGGTCCGGCCCCGGGCCGGGTGTGCGCCTGCGCCACCTCCGTCAGCGTGCCGTTCGTCTGGTCCAGGCGGTAGGTGTAGACGGTCTCGGTGCCGAGGTCGACCGCGAGGACGTGGCCACCGTCGGGGCTGGTGATGAACTGATGTGCGTGCGGCCCCTGTTGACCCGGGCCGGGAGGCGGGGTGGTGTGCGTGACGACGTCGGTGCGCTCGCCGAGGGCGCCCGAGTCGTCGATGGGATGCACGGCGACACCGCCCGAACCGTAGTCGGCGCTCAGCAGCCAGCGTCCGGAGGGATGCACCGACAGATGACACGGGCCCGCGCCGCCCGCTGCGCGAGTGCCGAGGACCCGCCGGTCGGCGAGGCGTACGGCCGTCACACCGCCGTCCTGGCGCTCGTCCACCGCGTACAGCGTGCGGCCGTCCGGATGTGCGGCGAGGTACGACGGGTCGGGGACGCCGGTGAGCGTGCCGGAGCCGGTGATCCGGCCGGTCGCCGGGTCGTAGGAGGCCAGTCCGATGCCGGTGCCGCCGCCGTCGGCCGAGGTGTAGGTGCCCACGTACAGCGGACGCGGACCGGAGGGCTTGCGGTCTGGTGCGGCGGCCCTGGGCTTGTCGGCCGCGGCAGGGGTGCCCGCCTGCGGGGCGGCGGCCGGGGAGGGCGCCGCCACCACGGCCGCCGTCCCCGCCACGGCTCCGACGAACCGGCGCCGGCTCCAGCCTCCGTTCACCGGCTCGTCGTCCGTGTCCATGCAGCACCTCAGGTCGTCGGTGGGCCCGGTCGTGACAGCCACCTTGGCCTCTGCCGCCCGCGAAGGGCAAGTACGGCAACGGGCGTTGCACTTTACGCAACGGCGCTTACCAGTCGCCGTCCTCCACCGGCTTGCCCGGCGCGTCCTTCAGCGGGGCCACCTGGCCGGCGGACGGCGCCTGCCACGGGTCCAGGTCGTCCCCGAGCCACTCGCCGACCGGTTTGACGGCGCCCAGGGTGTCCGTCGGGGCCAGATCCTGGGCATCGGCGTCGTAGTAGTCGTACCAGGGCAGGCCGGCCCGGGTGTACGCCGTCCGGTCCACCGGCGACGGCGGGGGTGCCTCACCGGTGATGCGCCGCCACTCCGGCGGCGTGACCAGGTGCACGAACACGCGCCCTGCGGGCTCCTCGGACCAGTCGGTCAGCGGCCGGTCGTCCCGGTACACCTCCTGGTGCATCGAGCCGCCGACGCCGAGACCCATCGCGGCGCCGCGGGGTGCCCCACCCGGGGCCGCGGGAGGCGGCATCGCCCCGGGCGCGGAGGCCGTCATCGGCATCGCCGCGCCGTACCCACCCGTCGGCCCGGCCGCCAGGGCCCTGCGCCGCGCCTCCTCCCGCTCCCGCTCGCGGCGCCGCCACTCGGTCAGGAGCGGCTCCCGCAGCGGGAACGACTGGAGCTGCACGCCGCCCCACACCTCCTCACCGGTGACCTGTCCCTCCACCGTCGCCCCCAGGCCCAGGGGCACGGCGACGAACTGGCGGACGGTCCCCTTGCCGGAGTTGATGCCGTCCAGCCAGGGCTGGCGGGGCAGCGCCACGTAGTTCTGCGGATCCCGGGCGAGCCGGTCGCTCCAGGGTCGGCCGGACACCGCGCACACCTTGCCGACCCCGACCTGGAGCGCCGCCGGCTCCCGCGTACCGGAGAAGCTCAGCCACGTCGCCTCGCGCAGATACACCGGCAGCATCACGCCACCGCGCGCCCGCCACTCGGCCGGGACCGTGTCCGGGTAGTCCGAGACGCGCCGGACCGGGAACTCGCCCAGGCCCGGCGGAAGCGGATGCGTGCCCGTCTCCGGCAGCCGCAGCGTGCGAATGAACCGCACCGCCACCTCGCCGGGCAACCGCAGTGTGTTCCCGTCGATCCGCACCCCGGAACCGGCCATCCCCTCGCCCCTCGCATCCGTGCCGGTCGCCCGGCAGCCCTCGCACTCCGTGCCGGCCGTCCCGGCACCCTGCGCGCCGAGCCCTGCCCGGCGCCTTCCTCACCAAAAACGCTCACCGAACCCCGCACGGTTCCGCCACAGCTCCTCCTGCACCCCGAGCCGTTCACGCAGCCGGGTGATCCGGGGCAGCTTCGTCCGCTGCCTGCTGGAGACCCGGTCCAGCTCCTCGAACAGGCGCCGGGTGCGGTGCTCGGTGTTCAGCTCGTCGATGATCCGGGTCGTCTCGGTCAGCACGGCCCCGTACAGCTGCCAGTTCGCCGAGTCCTTGCCGATCTCCTCCTGGAGCAGCTCGGCCAGCCGGTCCCGGGTGCCGGCCGCCGTGTGCAGCTCGGCGGACAGCCGGGCCTCCGCCGACTCGGCGTTCTCGCTCAGATGCGTGGTGACCAGGACCGCGAAACTGACCACCGCGTCGGCGATCTCCGACAGCAGCTGTTCCACGGTCGCCCCGACCCGGGCCGGGAACAACTCCTCGGCCCCCCGGGCCTTGGCCAGGTCCGTGAAAGTACGGGCCAGCACCCGCAGGACCACCGTGCAGATCTCCAGCGCGTCCAGACCGGTGCGCAGCACCACCCGGTGCAGCAGCCCCTCCTTGACCCGCGGATTGAGCCGCAGGCTGTCCTCGGCCTGCCGGAGCGAGGCGTCCACCCGGGAGATGTGCTGGTCCAGCCCCCGCGCCTCGTGCAGCCGCTCGGCCGCCCGCTCCCAGGAGATCCGGCCGGCGGCCTCCTCACCCATCCGCAGCATCAGCTGCCGCACCCGGCGGGCCTGGTCCTCGATCGAGCGCCCCGCCTCGTCCACCCACACCGGGGGCGGCAGCAGCAGATTGCAGGCCGTGCCGACGACCGCGCCGATCAGCGTCTCCACGATTCGCGCCCAGGCGGTGAAACCGACGGTGGTGACCCCGAGGACCAGCATGGCGCTGATCGCCACCTCGGCCACGTACTCGTCGACCCGCACCAGGTGCCCGACGGCCAGCGAGGCCACGATCAGCAGGGCGAGGCTCCACCAGGTCAGCCCCACCAGCACGCTGAAGGCGATCGCGACCAGCACCCCGGCGACCACCGAGTTCACCCGGCGGATGCCGTTGGTGAGGGTGGCGTAGAAGGTCACCTGGACGACCAGCAGCGCGGTCAGCGGCGCGGTGAGCGGGGCCGGCTCGGGGCTCAGCCGGAGGGCGATGACGTAGGCGATCGTGGCAGCCGTCGCCGACCGCAGCGTCTGGACGACCACCGGCTCCCGGCGTCGCTCCACCAGGCGCCGCAGTCCCGTGGCCCACTTCCGTACGTCGTGCATCCCTTGGCCTGTTCCCGTTCCTGGGGTGGGTCGAACGTCCCGCGACGGCGGACCGTTCCTGCCGCGAGGGTCCGTACGGTGATCCCGGCGGTTGAGCGGCTCGACCAGCAGGCCTACGGCCTCGCGCCCATCGCCGGCCGCTGGTGCAGGCGCCCTGGACGCCGCCGTGCACGCCCTGGACATCGCCGTGCACGCCCCGGACATCGCCGTCGTCACCGATCAGAATCGGCCACTCGCACCGACGCCGGCAGCGGCCCTGCGCGGCTTTCGGGGTCGTCAGACGTACAGCTTGTCGATGAACGCGGACAGATTGCCCGTCGTACGGGCGATCTGCTCCTCCGTCGTCAGGGTCTCCTCGAACCGGGCGCCGGACTCCGGCACCTTCCTGCCCCGCACATACAGCGAGCACGCCAGGTCGGTGCACATGTAGAGACCGACCGAGTTGCCCTCGCGGCCCGCCGCCCCCGCCTTTCGTGCGGCCATCAGCGTCACCCCTCCGCCGGGATGTGTGGTCAGACACACCGAGCACATGCTGCGGTGCAGAAACCCGCGCTGCGAGGCCTGGAAGCGCAGCGCCACGCCGACGAGCCGGTCGTCCCGTTCGGTCACCAGATAGCTGCGGTCGGGCGCCCCCGGATCCCGCCAGCCGAGGAAGTCCAGGTCGTCCCACGGGCGTTCGGCGAGATCGCGTGGCACCGTCAGTCGCTTGGCCTCCCCCTTGGAGCAGTTGACAAATGAGTTGCGGATGTCCTGCTCGGTGAGCGATCTCATGGGGGGAGTCCTTCCGGATTCGTCGCCGTGAATCTCTTGGGCCATGAACCTAATGGGTCTAGGTTCGCGGCTAGCCTAAGTAGCCAAGGGGAGGGTGGGCCAATGGATTTCCGGCGGGGGCAGCCGCCGCGCGCCCGACGGGCGCTGGACCATGTCGCCGCCGGGTGAGCGGCCCACCGCTCGACACCGCATCCTGACTTGGTCTCCGGCGGGCTGCGGAGCCTGGCCCGGCCGAGCGCCCGCTGTGTGGCGGGCTGAACTTCCGGCGCCAGGTCGTCGGCGCGCCCCGCGCTTGGGCTCCTCGCATCTCAGGCTGGCCGCAGCGGTGCTGGACCGGGCCACTTCTGCTGCCCGGACAGCGCGGCCGAGCCCGCAGACTTCGGCGTGGCCTCGGTGATGCCGCTGATGGCGCTCGCGGACGCGGACGAGCAGGACTCCCTCGACGACTAGATCGAGAGCCATGTGCACGCAGGCGTGTTGGCACTCGACGCGAGCTACCGGTGGAAGCGGCGGCCCGGAACCTGCCCTTCCCGCTGGAGTGGCTGACCCCGCGCGTCATCGGCGACGCGGCCCGCACCGGCCGGTATGAGCTGCAGGGCCTGAAGATGGGCTGGCGCACCCCGATACGGCTCCCGACCCGGCACCGTCGGCTGCGGCGGTCTCTCCCCGGCCGGGCGTAGACGGCCCCGCAGCCCGGATCAGGTCCCCGTCCTGGACGCCCCCGTCCGCTCCGGAAGGGGCCGCTACCGGTGTACAGGCTCCGGCCACCTCGCGATCCTCAGGCCCGGCGACACCCTGTACGCCCGCCTCCAGCCCTGCCGTGAGGCCTTCCGGACCGACGGCTCGACACCGGGCTCGCCCCGTTCCGCGGGCCGTCGCCGACCGTGCCGCGGCCCGCGCGGCAGGCGACCGAACTCCCGCCCGCGCCGCTGTACTTCGGCTGCGACACCCCCGACGCCGACTCCTGCACGCCGGGGAGCTACGGGCCGCCGAGGAGGCCGGCGCGGTCTCGCTGCGCCCGGCCTTCAGCGCGGCCCCGAGAACGGCGCGATGTTCGTCCAGCACCGCATCGCCACCGAGGCCGACGAGGTCTGGCAACTACTGGCATCCGGTGCGAGGGTGGACGTCTTACGTCGAGGACGTGTACACGGCGGGGTGAGCCGCGCCCCGAACGGACGCTTCCCGCACCTCCCGCTTAGCTCAGACCGTGAACTAAGGGTTGGCAGAATCTCGCCTTCCGCCTGTCCGAAGGGGTATGTTGCAGGTCGGGCAGGGTTTGTGAAGGGAGCGGCATGGCGGGGCGTAACGGGCGCACGGTGCGCGACCTCAGGCGCGGCAACCGTACGGCGGTGCTGCAGAAGCTGTACTTCGACGGCCCCCTCAGCCGTTTCGAACTGGGGCCGGCCACCGGCCTGAGCTCCGGCTCGGTCAGCAACGTGGTCGCCGATCTGATCGCGGACGGTCTGGTCGAGGAGGCGGGCAGCGTCGACTCCGACGGCGGCCGGCCCCGCACCCTGCTCCGCGTCGCCCCGGACAGCGGGCAGATGATCGGCGTCGACGTCGGCGAGACCCGGGTCCGTGTCGAGCTGTTCGACCTGGCCCTGACCGAACTCGCCCGCACCGAACGCCGGTTGGCCCCGCAGGGCTATGACGTCGAGGTGATCGCCGGCCACATCCGGGACGGCATCGCCGAGGTCCTGAGCGCCGAACAGGCCGTGCCCGAGCGGCTGCTCGGCGTCGGGGTCGGCGTCCCCGGCATCGTCGAGCACACCCCGGAGCAGGGCGCCGTCGTCCACGGGCAGACCATCGGCTGGGACGCCGTCCCGCTGGAGCAGTTGCTCCGCTCGGCCTCCCGACTCCCGGACGAAATCCCGTACTTCATCGACAACGGCGCCAAGACGCTGGGCCAGGCGGAGATGTGGTTCGGCGCGGGACAGGGCGCCCGCAACGCCGTGGTGGTGCTCTTCGGCTCCGGCGTCGGCGCCTGCGTGGTCACCCCCGAGGTGGAGCACGGGCGGGCGGTGGAGTGGGGGCACCTGACCGTGCGGGTGCGCGGACGCCGCTGCCGCTGCGGTGCGCCCGGCTGCCTGGAGGCCTACGCGGGCGCCGAGTCGCTGCTGGCCCGCTGGCGCGAGGAGGGCGGACGGCCGCCCGAGGACACCGACGAGGAGACCGCGCTCACCGCGATGCTCGCCGCCGCGTATCCGGCCGAGGGCGCGCAGCCCGACGCGGTCGCGCTGGCCGTGCTGGAGGAGACCGCGGAGTACCTCGGGGCCGGCCTGTCCGACCTGATCAACCTCTTCCAGCCCGAGCGGATCCTCATCGGCGGCTGGGCCGGACTCCAACTGGGTGCCCGCTTCCTGCCGGCGGTACGGCGGCACGCGACGACTTACGCGCTGCGTCATCCGGCCGACAAGGTAACCATCGACCTCGGCCGGCTCGGCCCGGACGCGGTCACCGTCGGCGCGGCGATCCTGCCCCTGGCCGAGTTCTTCGCCAGCGGCGGCCGCCGCCCGGAACCGGTCACCGAGGACCGCCTGCCGGCATGGCGAGCCGCGCTGCGACAGAGGGCCCCTCGCTGACCGACCGCCGCCCGAGCAGGCGCGGACAGTGTGCGACATGCGGCTACCGTCGTGTGGGCCCCAGCCGCGCCGCACACCACCTACGGCCTCCGCCGGCACGGCGCCACCCGCCGCTCAGGCCGGCGGTTCGTCCGCGTCCGGCGCGTCGTCCGCCGGAGTCACTTCGTGCTCGCGCGGCTTGGCCGGTGGGACCTCCCACCGGTCCTCGCCGGCGCCCGCCTGCTGGTCGGGTATGTCCCTCGGGACCGGGCCCGCGTCGCGGCCCTGCTCCGGCTCTCGATGTGCGCCCATGGCGTTCTCCCCTCGGCCCGGGCGCGCGGCGGGTCAGCCCACCTTGCGCCCGCGCATCGGCTCGGTGTCCATCCCCGCTCCCTTGTGCAGGCCGTCGAGGAACTCCTGCACCACCTCGGTCGCCGTGCGCCGCGGCTGCCAGCCCAGCTCGGTGCGGGCGAGGCCGCAGTCCATCAGCGGCAACCGCAGCACGGCGTCGAACAGGTGCGGTGAGGCCGGCAGCAGATGCAGCCCCCAGGCTGCGGCAATCGCCGACCGGGCCGCCGTACGCGGCAGCCGTACCGGGCGGCTGCCCAGCAGTTCGCCGAGCACGCCGGCGTCGAGCGGCGGGTCCGCGGCGAGGTTGAAGGCGCCCCGCGCGCCGTCCGGGTGCACGGCGAGCCGGTAGGCCTCGGCGGCGTCGTCCGTGTGCAGCGCCTGCACCCTGAGCCCCGGGACGTCCGGCAGGATCGGCAGCAGCTCCGGCCGGGCCAGCGGACCGGGCAGGAAACGCCCGCCGAAGATCCGCCGCTGCTCGCTCGCCGACTGCCACTTGAACAGGAACGCCGGGCGCATCCGCACCACCCGCACCTCGGGATGGTCCCGCTCGAACACGTCCAGCGTGCGCTCCAGATAGGCCTTCTCCCGGCAGTAGGCGGCGTCCGGCCAGCCGTGCGTCGGCCAGGACTCGTCCACCGGGCGGTCCTTCGGGCCCGGTGAGTACGCGCCCACCGACGAGGCGTGCACCAGCACCGGCACCCGCGCCGCGGCGACCGCCTCGAACACCCGGATGCCGCCGAGCACATTGGTCCGCCAGGTGACCGCCGGATCGTGCGTCGGCTGGAACGCCCAGGCCAGATGGACCACCGCGTCGGCGCCCTCGAACCGCTCGGCGAGGTTCGCCTCTTCGGAGCCGATGTCGACCGCGGACCACTCGGTCTTCGGCGGCGACCACCCCGGCGTACGGCGGGCCAGTCCGCGCACCGATTTGATCCCCGGGTCCGCCGAGAGCAACCGCACCACACTCGTGCCGACATTGCCGGTGGCACCCGTGACGACGACCCTGATGCCCGCTGCGCTGCTCACCTTCGGCTCCTCTCCGCCCACCCTCCGGGGGACCGGCCGGGTACCCGGGCCCGGGCGCGCGCACACCCGGCCATGACCTGCCAGGTAATCGACCGGTGCCCGGGTGCCCGGAAGCATCGGGGCGTCGGTGCGGCCGAGCAGCGTCGCACCTGGTCCACACCGCCCGAGGAGGCACCGCATGCCGTACTACGACAGCCCGGTCGACGGCACCCGACTGCACTACGTCGACCACGGCCCGGCCACCGGCCCCGTGGCCGTGTTCGTCGCGAGCGCCTACATCGGCCACGAGATGTGGGAGTACCAGATGCTGCCCCTCGCCGAGGCCGGCTTGCGCTGTGTGGCGCTGGACCGGCGGGGCCACGGGCGTTCCGACGACGCCTGGAACGGTTACGACCTCGACACCCTCGCAGACGACCTGCACGGTCTGCTCGACTACCTGGACCTGCGCGAGGCCACCCTGATCGGGCACTCCGTCGGGGCCGGCGAGGCGGTGCGCTGCCTGACCCGCCACGGCTCCGCCCGCATCTCCCGGCTCGCGCTCGTCGCCTCGATCAGCCCGGGCGTCGTCCGCTCACCGGGCACCCCGGACGGCGTCGACCCGGCGGTGGTGCAGGCCGACCTCGAGGTGTTCCGGCGTGACCGGGCGGCCTGGTTCGCCGCCGGTGTGGACAGCTTCTTCGCCGTGCACCTCCCCGGGAACGAGGTGTCCCCCCAGTACGTCCGCTATGTGACCGACCGCAGTATGAACACCGGCCCGCGCGCGGCGACGGGCATCCGGGCCGTCATCGCCGCTCTCGATCTCGCCGCCGAGCTCCCGTCGGTGGACGTACCGGTGCTGGTCGTGCACGGCACCGACGACAGCTCCGCACCCCTGGCCCGCACCGGTGAGCGCACGGCCGAGCTCGTGCCGGACGGCACGCTGAAGGTGTACGAGCACGGTGGCCACGGCCTGTTCGTGACCCACGCGCTGCAGCTCACGGTGGACCTGCGGGAGTTCGTCGAGGCGGGCCGGGCCGTGGCGGCCGGGTGAGGACACCGGCATGCAGGAGCCCCGGCCGTGACGGGGGATTCACGACCGGGGCGGTCTGGTGGTGGGCACGGACAGCGGTCGCCTCTCGGCGAAAGGCTCCACAGGGCTTCAGCCGAACGATCGTCCCTGTGGGCAGAAGGTGAGGCCCGGGGACACTGTCCCATCCGTACCCACGGATGGTTCAACGGGCAACTACCCTCTGGTGTTCCAGCCGCCCATGTGACCTGTACCACTCCCATGATGCTCAGGCCAGCGGGCTCCCGTCCAGCCGTTCGAGCAGGTCGGCGGGGTCCGCGTACACGAGCTCCGCCCCGGCCTCCTCCAGATCGGCCCGGGGAATCCCGCCGCACAACACCCCCACACAGCGCACCCCGGCCTTGACGCCCGCCCGCATGTCCCACACGGTGTCCCCGACGAACACCGCCCGCGAGGCCGGAACCCCGGCCAGCTTCAGCGCGTGCTGCACGGGCTCCGGGGCCGGCTTGCCCTCCTGTACGTCCTCTGAGCTCGCCGTGTCCGCGATCGCGTCGTCGGCGTCGATGGCCCGGCGCAGCGCGCCCAGCTCGGCGCCGCTCGCCGACGTGGCGAGGACGACCGTCCAGCCGTCCCGGTGCAGCCGGCGCAGCAGCTCCCCGGCCCTCGGCAGGGCGGGCAACCGGTCGAAGTACTGGCCGTACAGCGCTTTGTGTGCCGTGCTCAGCTCACCGTCCTGGTCCTTGTCGCGGCCGTCGCCCAGCAGGTGGGCGATCAGATCCGCGGAGCCGAGGCCGACGGCCCGGTGCACCGCGTGCATGGGCACGTCGTGTCCGGCCTGCCGGAACGCCTCCCACCAGGTGACGACGTGCAGGTGGTTGGTGTCGACGAGAGTCCCGTCGACATCGAAGACGGCGGCGCGCTCCATCCGGGTCCTCTCGTGGTTCTCGCTGCTCCTGCTGCACGCCGGGTACCACGCCGCCCAGATCAGGAACCCGCCGCGCGGGCCGGGACCCGGCCCTCCCGGGTCCAGGCCAGCAGCTCGTCGGCGGACCAGGTGGTCACCACCCGCTCGGCGGGCACACCGCACTCCTCGGCCCGGGCGCAGCCGAGGATCTGCCAGTCGAGCTGGCCGGGCGCGTGCGCATCGGTGTCGACGGCGAAGAGCACCCCCGCGTCCACGGCCCGGCGCAGCAGGCGGCGGGGCGGGTCCAGCCGCTCGGGACGGCTGTTGATCTCCACGGCCGTACCGGACTCGGCGCAGGCGGCGAACACCGCGTCCGCGTCGAACTCCGACTCCGGCCGCCCCCGGCCCGTCACCAGCCGCCCCGTGCAGTGCCCGAGCACATCGGCGTGCGGATCGCGCACGGCGGCCACCATCCGGCGGGTCATCGAGCGGGCGTCCATCCGCAGCTTGGAGTGCACCGACACCACGACCACGTCCAGCCGCTGAAGCAGCTCCGGCTCCTGGTCCAGCGAGCCGTCCTCGAGGATGTCGCACTCGATGCCGGTGAGCAGCCGGAACGGCGCCCAGCGGGCGTTCAGCTCCGCCACCACCGCCAGCTGCTCGCGCAACCGCTCCGGCGACAGGCCGCGGGCGACGGTCAGCCGGGGGGAGTGATCGGTGAGAGCGGTCCACTCGTGCCCGAGCCCGGCCGCCGCCCGCCCCATCTCCTCGATCGGGCTGCCCCCGTCGGACCAGTCCGAATGGGTGTGACAGTCGCCGCGCACCAGCGCCCGCAACTCCGCCCCGGCGTCCTCCGCCCCGACCGACACCCCGGCCTCCTCCTCCAGCTTCCGCAGATACCCGGGCACCTCCCCGGCCAACGCCTCCCGCACCACCTGCGCGGTCTTGGGCCCGACCCCTTTGAGCGCCTCCAGGGTCCCGGCCGCGGCCCGCTCGGCAACCTCGTCCGCGGGCAGCGCGGCCAGCGTCCGGGAGGCGGTCCGAAAGGCCTTCACCCGATAGGTGGGAGCCAAGGCCCGCTCCAGCAGAAACGCGATCCGGTCGAGGGCGGCCACGGGTTCCATGCAACCCAGGGTGCGACGGATGCCGGTCAGTGGCGCGGGGAACCGCGCGACAAGCCGCAACGCACCCGCGGACCGCGACGGCGTCCCACCACGCAGCCGAAAGCCGTTTGCCCACCCCACGCACGGGTACTGCGATGCCCACACACGCTGAGGAGGCCGCCCATGCCCCGCGCAGCGATCGTCACCGGCGCGGATTCCGGAATCGGCCGAGCCACCGCCGTACGCCTGGCCGAGGCGGGCCTGGACATCGGCATCACCTGGCACACCGACGAGAAGGGCGCCGAAGGCACGGCGGAGGAGGTCCGCGGCAAGGGCCGCCGCGCCGCCGTCGCCCGGCTGGACCTCACCCGGCTGCCCCAGGCCGCCGACACCGTGGACGAGCTGTGCGCCGAACTGGGCCGTCTGGACGTCCTGGTCAACAACGCCGGGACGGGCGTCATGACCCCGTTCCTCGACCTGACCCTCGCGGACGTGCGCCGGGTCCTGGACGTCGACCTCGTCGGCCCGTTCCTGTGCGGGCAGCACGCGGCCCGGCACATGATCCGGCAGGGCGACGGCGGCCGGATCGTCAACGTCACCTCCGTCCACGAACACCAGCCCCGGGTCGGCGCGGCACCGTACTGCGCGGCGAAGGGCGGGCTCGGGCTGCTCACGCAGGTCATGGCGCTGGAGCTCGCCGAGTACGGCATCACCGTGAACGCGGTCGCACCGGGCGAGATCGCCACCCCGATGACCGGCCAGGAGGACACCGACGTGCACACCGAGCGGAGGCCCGGCGTGCCGCTCGGGCGGCCCGGTGACGCCCGGGAGGTCGCCGCCGTCATCGCCTTCCTGGCGAGCCCGGACGCCTCGTACGTCACCGGCGCCTCCTGGAGCGTCGACGGCGGCATGCTCCGGATGGGCCCGCAGGCCGGCTCCCATCTGACCGGCGACGAATGGCGCCGGCCCTGAGACCATGCGCCTGCGGACCAGCTCCTGCGACGGGCCCGGCTACCGGCGCATCCGCTGCGGCCGGGGCTTCCGCTACGCCGACACCACAGGCCGGCCCCTCACCGATCCCGGAGAGCTCGCCCGGATCCGGGCCCTGACCATCCCGCCCGCCTGGCACGACGTGTGGATCTGTCCCTGGCCGGGCGGCCACCTGCAGGCCGTCGGCACCGACGACGCCGGGCGACGCCAGTACCTGTACCACGAGCAGTTCCGGGCCGAGCAGGAGAAGGCCAAGCACGAGCACGTGCGACAGGTCGCGCGGGCCCTGCCCGAGCTGCGGGGCAGGGTCGCCGTCGATCTCACGGGGCGCGGACTGAGCGCGACCCGGGTCACCGCCTGCGCGGTCCGCCTGCTGGACCTCGGCTTCTTCCGCATCGGCAGCGACCGGCACACCCGTTTCAGCGAGACGTACGGCCTGACGACCATGCTCCGTGAGCACGTCAGCTGCGGCCGGGGCGAGATCACCTTCAGCTATCCGGCCAAGGGCGGCGTGGAGACCGTCCGCGCCCTCGTCGACGAGCAGGTCCGCACCGTCGCGCGGGCGCTGCTGCGGCGCCCGCGCGGCGGCGACCGCTTCCTCGCCTACTACGCGCGCGGTCTCTGGCACGACCTGCACAGCGACGACCTCAACGAGGCGCTGCGCCGGCTGACCGGAACCGGTGTCACCGCCAAGGACTTCCGCCTGGCACGCCACCGTGCTCGCCGCCGTGGCGGTCGCCGTGACCGCCGAGAGCGGCCGGGCGAGCCGCACCGCCCGGCGCCGGCAGATCACCCGTGCGGTCCGCGAGGTCAGCCACTACCTGGGCAACACCCCGGCGGTGTGCCGGTCCTCCAACATCGACCCGGCCGTCTTCGAACTGTTCGAGGACAACGTGACCATCGCCCCCGTGCTCACCCGGCTGGGGGAGCACGGGGACTTCGGGCGCCCGGCCACCCAAGGAGCGGTCGAGGCGGCGGTTCTCGATCTTCTGGACGGCTGCGGCGGATGACTCGTCGGCGCCCGAAGCGTTCTACGCTGAATTGCATGACCGAACAAGGAGCCCCCTACATCTCCCATCCACGGGTCCTGGTGCACGGAGTGTGCCCGGGCAAGCCCGGCGAGCCGCCTTTCAGGATCATGGAGATCGACGGTCAGGTCATCGGTGAGGCCAGGACCGTCACCGACGTACTGGAGGCCGCCGCCTCGTACGGCATCACCATCCACGACCTGGACGACCCCGATGTGGTCCGCTGGGTCGGTGGTGGCAAGTACACCTGGACGCTGCACTGAGCGGCGCGCGGCTCAGCCGACCGTCCACTTCTGGTTGACTCCGCCCGTGCACGTCCAGATCTGCAGGCGGGTGCCGTTGGCCGAGTTGTTCCCGGTCACGTCGAGGCATTTGTTCGCCTGCGGGTTGACGATGTCGTGTGCTCCGGTGACGGTCCATTTCTGGTTCGGGCCGCCGGTGCAGTCCCAGAGCTGGACGGTCGAGCCGTCCGCGGTGCCGTTGTCCGTGACGTCCAGGCACTTGCCGAGCGCCCGGATCGTGCCGTCCGAGCCGACCGTCCACTGTTGCGCGGCCGTGCCGTTGCAGTCGTAGAGCTGCACCGGTGTGCCGTTCGCCGAGTTCGCGCCCGCCACGTCCACACACTTGCCGGCCAGACCGCGTATCGGCACCCCGGCCGCGCTGTCGCCCGTCGTCACCGACACCGAGTCCACCACCAGTTGCTGCGGGAACTGGGTGCTGGAGTCCGGGTCGCCGGGCCAGTAGCCGCCGACGGCCAGGTTCAGGATCAGGAAGAACGGCTTGTTGTCGAACACCCAGGTCTTTCCGCCGAGGTCGGCGGGCGTACGCCGCTCGTAGACATTGCCGTCCACGGACCAGGTGATCGAGCCGGGCGACCAGTCGACGGCGAAGGTGTGGAAGGCGTCCGCGAAGGCCTGTCCGTTCGGCAGGCTGTAGGCCGCGCCGATGCCGCCGGCGCCGGAGTAGCCGGGGCCGTGGATGGTGCCGTGCACGGTCGAGGGTTCGAAGCCGACGTTCTCCATCACGTCGATCTCGCCCGAGTCCGGCCAGTTCACGGGCGTGCCGAGCATCCAGAACGCCGGCCACATGCCCTGCCCGCGGGGAATCTTCATCCGCGCCTCGACGTGCCCGTACCGGGCGTCGAACTTCCCGGCGGTGTTCAGCCGGGCCGAGGTGTACTGGCACGTGCCGTACCAGCACTGGTAACCGGCCGGGTTCTCCTTGCGGGCCGTGATGACCAGGTGGCCCTGGCCGTCCAGGGCCGCGTTGTTCGTGCCCGAGGTGTAGTACTCCCGTTCGTGGTTGTTGACGTTGTCGCCGGTCTCCAGGTTCCACTTCGAGGAGTCGACCGCGGAGCCCGCGGGCCCGTCGAAGTCGTCGGAGAAGGTGGTGACGGTCGCCGCCGCCGGCGCTGCGGCCTGGGCCCGCGCCGGACCGACGGCGGCGGCACCGACCAGCGCGGCGGACAGCGCGGCGAGGAGACATCTGCGGAGCGTGCGTGAGGAGGCCATGGCTCTCCGTTCGGCGTGGGGGGTGAGACGCCTCTTGATTTAAGGAGTGAGGAAAGGGGTCGTCAATACCTTGGTGCAGACCTGCTCTTGACGAGCCGTCAGGCGCTCTGGGCGCACAACTGGTTTCCGTTCACGCTCCCGGGGCACTCCGGCTGCGGACCCGCGTGCCGCCGCCCCTGTGCGGGCCCGGCGGTGCTTGGATGCCCCGAGCGGCACACCGGACACTTCGCCGCGCATGTGTGCACGGCGGACCGAGGAGGTGGTCGATGACCCGGCGTACGGCCCCCCGCACGGTCCTCCTCGCCCTCGGTGAACTCCTCGCCTGGTGGGGAGCGCTGACACTGCTGTGGCTCGTGCTCATCACACCGGTCTACCCGCTGGAATGGGTCGTCGGCGGGAGCTCGGCGGCCGCCGGGGCACTGCTGGCACGGGCCGGCCGGCGGGCGGTGACCTGGCGGTGAACGGCTGGATCCTCGCGGCGGCCGTCGAACTGGGCGGGGGAGGGGCGGCCGCCCTGTGGGGCGTCACCACCGGCGGGCCGGCCCGCCGGGTCGTCGCGCAGAACATGACCACCTCGGCCCTGTGCCCGGCCCTGTTGCTGCTCTCCCAGGGCTACGGCCGCCCGGCCTACGTCGACCTCGCCCTGCTGTTCGCCCTGCTCGGCCCGGTCGGCACGCTCGTCTTCGCCCGCCTCCTCTCCGACGACCTGGAGGCGGAGCGGCCGAGCGCCTGGGGACTGACCTGGACCGCCGCCGCACTGAGCGCGGTGGTCGTGGCCGCCGTCTGCGCCGCCACCGGCCCCGGCCGTGCCATGGCGAAGCTGCTGGTCATCGGCGCCCTCCTGATCTCCGGCAACGTGATCGCCTCACGCGCGCTGTCCGGCGGGTTCCGGGGGGTGCGAGGTGGCTGACACAA
This sequence comes from Streptomyces sp. NPDC007856, assembly GCF_042868225.1. NCBI lineage: Bacteria > Bacillati > Actinomycetota > Actinomycetes > Kitasatosporales > Streptomycetaceae > Streptomyces > Streptomyces sp. NPDC007856. The sequence continues at coordinate 120,313 of NZ_JBIAEC010000005.1, forward strand.
GCCCGCCCGGCGCCCGGGCGACCGCGCCACCCGCATCCCGTCCGCACCGACGCGAGGCGGCAGACCAGCGCTCGGCAGGCGCTCGGCGCTGCGCGGCCGATGCGCTCGCGGGCCGTCCATGGGGATGCCCCGCGGGCGGGGCGGTTGCGGGAGCGTGCGAAGGAGCGCGTGGCGGCTGCTGTGTGGGGCGGTCGCCGGAGGGGGTGGCGGTCCGGGTGTCCGCGCGCCGGCCGACGGGATGCGCGGCGGCTGACGAACCGTCGGCGGGGCCGAGCGGAGGTGCGGCATGGATGATGCCGTGATCGTCGTCGCGCTGCTGCTGATGGCCGCCTCCGCCACCGCCGCCGTCGTCCAGCGCGACCCCGCACGCCAGGCGCTGGTGCTGTCCGTGCTCGGGTCCGTGCTGGCCGCCTTGTTCACCGTCCTCCAGGCGCCGGACGTCGGCCTGTCCCAGCTGGCCGTCGGTTCCGCGCTCACCCCGCTGCTGATCATGCTGAGCGTGCGCAAGGTCAGACGCCGTGGTCGCGCGGAGGACGGTGGTGCGAAGTGAACCGGCTGCGGCTCGCCCTGCTGGCCCTCGGCGGCGCCGGCCTGGCCGCCCTGCTCGTCGCCGCCTGCCTCGGCCTGCCCCGCTTCGGCGGCCGGAGCCATCCGTACGGCACCCGGGCCGTACACGCCTCTCTCACCCGGCGCACCGCCAACACGATCGCCTCCGTCAACTTCGACCAGCGCGCCTACGACACCCTCGGCGAGATGAGCATCCTGTTCGCCGCCGTCCTCGGCTGCGTGGTGCTGCTGCGTCAGGCCCGCGACGAGCACCGGGCCCAGCCGCAACCCGCCGAGGTGGCCCGCCCGGTCCGCCGTTACGCGCTGATCGTGCTGCCCGTCGCCCTGGTCACCGGCCTCTACGTCATCGCCCACGGTCAGCTCAGCCCCGGCGGCGGCTTCCAGGGCGGAGTCGTCGCCGCGACCGCCCTGCACCTGCTGTACCTCGGCGCCGACTACCACGCGCTGGAACGCATCCGCCCGCTCGCCGTCTACGAGGCCTCCGACTCGCTCGCGGTCTCCTCCTACCTCGTGCTGGGTGTCGCCGGTGTCCTGGCCGGCACCGCGTTCCTGGCCAACACACTGCTGCCGTACGGCACCTTCAACACCCTGTCGTCCGGTGGCACCGTTCCCCTGCTGAACGCGGCCATCGGCATGGAGGTGGCGAGCGCGATCATCGTGCTGCTCGCGAACTTCCTGGAACAGGCCGTCGAGATCGAGGAGGGGCAAGGGAGTTGACCACCGTGATGCACGTCCTTCCCTACCTGGTCGCCGCCTACGTCTTCCTGACCGGCTGCTACGGCCTCGCCACCAGCCGCAACCTCATCCACGCCGTCGGCTGTCTCGCGGTCTGCCAGTCCGCCACCTATGTGCTGCTGCTGGCGGTCGGGTACCGGGACGGCGGCACCGCACCCGTCTTCTCCGACATCAAGCCCGGCTCCCGGCCGGTGGTCGACCCGGTCGTCCAGGCGCTCACGCTCACCGACATCGTCGTCGGCGCCACCGCCACCGCGCTGCTGCTCGCCCTCGTCCTGCAGATCGCCAAGCGGCACGGCACGGTCGACCCCGACGAACTACGGGAGCTGCGCGGCTGATGCACCATCTGCTCCCGCTGCTCGTCGCGATCCCGCTGCTCGGCGCAGCGCTGCTGGTGGCCGTCGGCCGCCATCTGCCCCGGATCGCCGCCGACGTCACCGGCTTCGTGGTCGCCGGCGGTACGGCCGCCCTCGCGCTGGTGCTGCTGCTGAACTCCTCGCCGCCGATGGTCGAGTGGGTCGGCGCATGGCTGCCCGTCGACGGCGAGAGCGTCGGCATCGCCGTGGTCGGCGACGGGCCCTCGCTCGGCATGGCCACGCTGGTCTCCCTGCTGACGCTGGCCGCCCTCGCCTACTCCTGGCGCTATTTCGACGAACCACCACGCGGCCACCCCGGCGCGTTCACCGCGCTGATGCTGGTCTTCCAGGGTGCCATGTGCGGGTTCGCCATCGCCGGCGACCTGTTCAACGCGTTCGTCTTCTTCGAGCTGATGAGCGTCACCGCGTACGCGCTCACCGGCTACCGCATCGACGACGCGAAGGCCGTACAGGGCGCGCTGACCTTCGGTGTCGTCAACTCGCTCGGCGCCTACGCCATGTTGATGGGCATCGCACTGCTGTACGCCCGCACCGGCGAGCTGGCCATGGCGAAGATCGGGCGCGGTCTCGACACGGCGGCGGGCCACGGGGGAGCGGACCCACTGGTCCTCGCCTCCTTCGTGCTCGTGCTGACCGGACTGCTGGTGAAGGCGGCCGTCGTGCCCTTCCACTTCTGGCTCCCGGACGCCCACGCCGTCGCCCCCACCCCGGTGTGCATGCTGCTGTCCGGGGCCATGGTCGAACTCGGCGCCTACGGCGTCTGGCGGGTGTACGGCACCGTCTTCGCCGGCCCCGGCGGCATCCCCGCCGCCGACCTGACCCGGGCCCTGGTGACCCTCGGCGTGCTCACGGCCGCGACCGGTGCCGTCATGTGCTGGTACCAGCGGCACATCAAGCGGCTCCTGGCCTACTCCACCGTCGCCCACACGGGCCTGTTCCTCGTGGGCCTCGGCATCCTCACCCCGCAGGGCGACGACGGGGTCGCCCTCTACATCCTCGGGCACGCCGGAGTGAAGGCCGTGCTGTTCGCCTGCGCGGGCGTCCTCCTCGACCGGTACGGTTCCGTCGACGAGCACGCGCTGCACGGCCGGGCCCGCGAACTGCACGCCACCGCGGTGATGTTCGCCGTGGGAGCCCTCGGCCTCGCGGGCCTGTTCCCGTTCGGTACGGGTCTCGGCAAGGCGGTCACCGAGGAGGCGGTCGGCGGGCCGCTCACCGTGGTGTACGTGGCCGCCTCGGCGATCACCGCCGGCGCCGTCCTGCGCGTCACCGCACGGGTGTTCCTCGGCCTCGGACCGCGGCCCGAGGAAGCCCACACCGAGCTGGAGACCAGCGGAGCCGGGGAGGAGCCCGAGACGACCGGGCCGCTGAGCCGGATCCCGGACACCATGACGACGGTCCCCGCCGTGCTGCTCGCCGCCGCCCTCGCCGTCGGAGCGGTCCCCGGATTCGGCGACATGGTGGCCCGCTCCGTCAACGAGGCCGGATCGGGCGGCGCCCAGGCCTCGGCGCAGTGGACGGCGCACGGCATCCTGCTGAGCCTCGCCTCCACCGCGCTGGCCGTGGGCCTCGCCGGCCTCGCGGTGACCCGCCCGCACTGGACCGCCGCCCCCGACTGGGCACGGCCCCTGCGCCGGCTGCAGTCCGGCCATGTCGGTGACTACGTGGCCTGGCTGCTGGTCGGCGCCACGGCGCTGGGGGCACTGGCCCTGCCGGCGGTGCTCGGCGGCTGACCAGGTGACCGTGCGTACGCTGTCGGAATCCTGGGCATGACGAAATCAAGCCTCGGGTAAGGAACCGTCTTTCACGGTGCAAATTCCATGTTGTGTGATTAAAGAAATACCCTCGGTGAGGTGAGAGTTTCCTTGAAGGGTGTTGTAACGGCGTGGTCGAGGCACGCGGTTGACGAAGACTGCTGCGCATGGCCACGAACGTCCTCGACGCAACGGCGCCCACCGGTGCCGTCCGCCGCGCACCCTGGCGATCCCCGGCGGACGAGCCCGCGTACGCGCGCCCGGCGCTGCTGCTCCTCACCGCCCTCGCCGCCGTTCTCTACAGCTGGGGCATCGATCACAGCCAGTACCACACGTTCTATGCGAGCGCCGCCCGCAGCATGACGGAGAGCTGGAAGGCGTTCTTCTACGGCTCTTTCGACCCCGGGAATTCCATCACGCTCGACAAATTGCCGGGATTCCTGTGGCCGCAGGCGCTCTCCGCGAGGCTTTTCGGATTCCATCCCTGGGCGCTGGTCCTGCCCCAGGTCCTGGAAGGAGTGGCCAGTCTGCTGCTCCTCCACCGCCTGCTGCGCCGCTGGGCCGGGGTGAACGCGGCGCTGATCGCCTGCGCGGCCTTCCTGGCGACCCCAGTGGCGGTCGGGTTGTTCCGCACCGCGGTCGAGGACCCCGCGTTCACGCTGTGCCTGCTGCTGGCGGCCGAGGCCACCCAGCGCGCCGCCCGTGACGGCCGGCTGCGCCCGCTGCTGGCGGCCGGTGTCTGGGTCGGCCTCGGCTTCCAGGCCAAGATGCTGGAAGCGTGGGCCGTACTGCCGGCGCTCGCCCTGGTGTACCTGCTGTCGGCACCCCTCACGCTGCGCCGCCGCCTGTGGCACCTCGGAGTGACCGCCCTGGTGGTGACCGCCGTGTCGGCGTCGTGGATGCTCGCCGTCACCCTCACACCGGCCAAGGACCGGCCGTATGTGGATGGCACCACCAACAACTCCGCCTTCAGCATGGTGGTCGGCTACAACTTCCTGAACCGCTTCTCCTCCCTCGGCATCAGCGCGGCCTCCACGGGCAGCGTGAGCGCGACCCAGGGCGGCGGAGGCGGCCATAGCCTCGCCGGACACGGCTTCGGCGGCGCGGGTGGCACGGATGCCGCGCTCGTCCGGGACGCTCGCGGACCGGCGGTCACGGCCGCGGCCGGGGCGCGCGCCGGCCGGCCGGGCGCCGGCGGCTTCGGCGGTGACCAGAACGGCTGGTCGAAGATGTTCGGTACGGCGCTCGCCTCCCAGACCGGCTGGTTCTACCCGATCGCCGCGGTGGCCGCGATCTGCGGACTGCTGTGGCGCCGGGGACGGCCGCGCACCGACCGCCTGCGCGCCGGATACGTCCTGTGGACCACCTGGCTCGCTCTGTACTTCCTGGTCTTCAGCGCCGGAAGCGTCGCCGGCCACACGTACTACATGGGTGTGATCGCGGTACCGCTCGCCGCGCTCACCGGCGCCGGGACCGTGCTGATGTGGCGCGCCCTGCGAGCCGGCGGGCCCCGCGCCTGGGCCCTGCCGGGTGCGGTGGCGGCGACGGCCGCCTGGAGCGTGTATCTCGCCGGCCGGTTCCCGTCGTTCCTGCCCTGGCTCGCCCCCGCGGTCGCCGTGCTCGGCATCGCCGCCGTGCCGCTGCTCCTCCTCGCCCGGCCCGGCCGGCCGAGCGCCGCGGGCCGGATCGCGCTCGCCGGGCCGGCCGCCGCCCTGGCCGCCCTGCTCCTCGCGCCGAGCGCATGGGCCGTACAGGTCTTCAACCCGAGTTACCGCACCTCCATCATGGGCACCGTCGGCCCGTCCGCCATGAGCCGTGGCTTCGGAGCAGGGCGACCGGGGCCGGGGCGGTTCGGCCAGGCCGCCTGGGCCGGCGGCCCGATGCCTTGGCAGCCGGCCCGCGGCGGCGCGCGCGGCCAGGGCCGGACCGGGTTCGGCGACTGGGGCGGCTTCCCCGGCCGCGGCGCCGACGGCAGCTCACTGACCGCGGACCAGCGCCGGGTGCTGGACTACACCCGGGCGCACCAGGGCTCCGCCACCTACGCGTTCGCCACCAGCAGCTGGAGCACCGCGTCGCCGTACATCCTGGCGACCGGCGCCCGCGTCCTGCCGCTCGGCGGGTTCAGCGGCCGGGTGCCGTTTCCCACCCAGGCGCAGTTCCGGCGGCTGGTCGACGCCGGCGAGGTGCACTACGTGCTGCTGGGCGGAGGCCGCGGCATCGGGCCCGCTTCCGCACGCACCGGGAAGACGGCCGCCGCGCAGATCACCACCTGGGTGCGGTCCGCCTGCACCGAGGTGCCGGCCGCGGCCTACGGCGGGACGACTCCCCTGAGCGACGCGCGGACGGCCACCGTCCAGACCCTCTACCGGTGCGGCCCCGGTCGGTAGCATGATCCCGGTCCTGCGGTGATCGGGCGAGGAGCGGATCATGCGAGACATCGCCGTCTTCAGCGGCAGTGCCCATCCCGACCTGGCCCACGAGGTCTGCGCGCACCTCGGCGTGCCGCTCAGCCCCACCCGGATCAGCCGGTTCGCCAACGACTGTCTGGGGGTGCAGCTCCAGGCCAACTGCCGGGAGCGGGACGTCTTCCTGATCCAGCCGCTGGTCCGGCCGGTGCAGGAGCACCTGGTGGAGCTGCTGCTGATGTGCGACGCCGCCCGGGGCGCCTCCGCGGCCCGGATCACCGTCGTCATGCCGCACTACTCCTACGCCCGCTCCGACAAGAAGGACGCGCCGCGCATCTCGATCGGCGGCCGGCTGGTCGCCGATCTGCTGGTGGCGGCCGGCGCGGGCCGAGTGCTCGCCATGACCCTGCACTCCCCGCAGGTGCACGGCTTCTTCTCGGTGCCGGTCGACCATCTGAACGCGCTGCGCGAACTCGCCGCGCACTTCCGGCGGTACGACCTGACCCGCACCACGGTCGTCTCGCCGGACCTCGGCAACGCCAAGGAGGCCGCCGCCTTCGCCCGGCTGATCGGGGCTCCGGTGGCGGCCGGTGCCAAACAGCGGTTCGCCGACGACCGGGTGAGCATCAGCTCGGTCATCGGAGATGTCACCGACCGGGACGTCATCGTGCTGGACGACGAGATCGCCAAGGGCAGCACCGTGGTGGAACTCCTGGCCCGGCTGCGGGAGTTGGGCGCGCGGACGATCCGGGTGGCGTGCACGCACGGGCTGTTCGCGGCGGGTGCGCTGAAACGGCTGAGCGATCAGCCGGACGTGCTGGAGATCGTCTGCACCAACACCGTGCCGCTCCCTGAGGAGGAGGAGCACACCGGCAAGCTGCGTGTGCTCTCCATCGCCCCGGCCCTCGCCGAGGCGGTTCGGCGCATTCACAACGGTGAATCGGTCAGCGCCCTGTTCGAGCAGTCGTAGCCAGGGCCGCGTCCAGCGTCGGGTGCGGTGGCAGCAGCCGGGACAGACCCGTGACCCGGAAGACGCGCAGGGTCAGCGGATGCGTGCACACCAGGTGGACCTGTCCGCCGCCGTCCAGCACCCGGGCGCGGGCCCGGTACAGCAGCCGCAGCCCCGAGCAGTCGAAGAACTCCACCGACCGCAGGTCGATGACGACCCGTGCCCCGGGCCGGCCGGTGACCCGGTCCAGCGCGGGGCCGATCTCGGTCGCCGAGAGCAGGTCGATCTCGCCCCGCAACTCCAGCACCGTGTGCGCCCGGTGTTCGTACACACGGAGGTGAGGGGTGAGTGGTGCAGGCTCGTCTCCCACGACGGCATCACCTCCCACCCGCGCCCGGACGACGGTCTCCCGATCGTCAAGTTACCCTCGATGGAAGGAATTTGAGCATGTTCGGTTGACATATGTCTTCGAGTTTGAAGCGTGTCGCCCGGTAACCCCGGTCGGTCCGCCCGGTGTTGCCGCTCAGTCGACCAGAAGGACCAGCTTGCCCGCCGTCCGTCCGGTGTCGCCCACTTCGTGCGCCTTCGCCGCCTCGGCCAGCGGGAACGTCCCGGCGATCGTCGCCCTCAGCTTTCCGGACTCCACCAGCTCCGCGATCGTCTCCATCCCGGTCCGGTCGGCGTCCACCAGCATGCGCACCGCCCGTACGCCGAGCCGCTCGGCCTCGTCGTAGAACTCCCGCGAACCCACCGGCAGGATCGACACCACGACACCCCCCGGCCGCAGCACCTTCAGCGACTCGACGGAAGTGTCCCCGCCGAGCGTGTCCAGGACCACGTCGACGTCCCGTACCGCTTCGGTGACATCGGTCGTCCGGTAGTCGACCGGCTCGTCCACGCCGATCTCCCGCAGGAAGTCGTGCTTGCCCGCGCTGGCCGTGCCGATCACGTACGCACCGCGCGCCTTCGCGATCTGCACCGCCACATGCCCGACCCCGCCGGCAGCCGCGTGGATCAGCACCCGCTGCCCGGGTCGTACGTCCGCGTGCTCGGTCAGCGCCTGCCAGGCGGTCAGGGACACCAGCGGCAGGGCGCCCGCCTGGGCGTGGTCGATCGAGGCCGGCTTGGGCGCCAGGGCACGGACCGGGGCGATCACATACTCGGCGTGCGAGCCATGGCCGTAGGGGTAGGGCAGCATGCCGAAGACCTCGTCACCGGGCGCGAAGGCGGCCACGCCGATCCCGGTCTCGGCGACCTCGCCGGAGACGTCCCAGCCGAGGACGAACGGTGGCTCGCCCAGGAAGCCGCCCGTCGCCCGGTGCTTCCAGTCGGTCGGGTTGACCCCGGCCGCCCGGACCCGGACCAGCACCTGGTTGGGGCCCGGCTTCGGCCGTTCCACCTGTACTTCCTTCAGGACCTCGGGACCGCCGAGGATGTCCTGGCTGATGGCTCGCATCGTGTTCACATCGCTCATGGTCACCCAGCCTGCCGGGTCCGCCCCGCATGGGAAATGGCATGATTGCCAAGCTTCGATAGGATCGTGCCATGCCCGACATGCAGTTGCGCGCCCGGCGCCCGGAGCGCGTGGTCGTCCTCGCCCTCGACGGCGTCTATCCCTTCGAGCTGGGCATCCCCAGCCGCATCTTCGGCGCCGCCGACGGTCACTACGAGGTGCTGACGTGCACGGTCGACGGCCGTCCGGTGCGCACCAATGCCGACTTCACGATCGGTGTGGCACACGGCCCGGAGATCCTCGGGACGGCGGACACCGTGGTGATCACCTCGATGCCGCCCGCGTACATCCCCGCCGAACTGCCGGACGAGGTCGCCGCCGCCCTCGCCCGCATCCGCCCGGACGCCCGGATCGTCTCGATCTGCACGGCCGCGTTCGTGCTCGCCGAGGCCGGCCTGCTCGACGGCCGACGGGCCACCACGCACTGGCAGGTGGCCGACGTGTTCCGTCGCCGCTTCCCGAAGGTCGACGTCGACCCGGACGTCCTCTTCGTCGACGACGGCCGCATCCTCACCTCCGCCGGAGCCGCCTCCGGCGTCGACATCTGCCTGCACATCGTCCGCACCGACCACGGCAGCGAGCTGGCCAACTCCGTCGCCCGCCGCTGTGTCGTCCCGCCGTTCCGGGACGGCGGGCAGGCCCAGTACATCGAGCAGCCGGTCCCGGTCAGCGGCGCGGCGAGCACGGCCGCGACCCGTGCCTGGGCCCTGGAGCGCCTGGACGAGCCGCTCACTCTCGCCGACCTCGCCGGCCACGCCCGGATGAGCCTGCGCACCTTCGCCCGCCGCTTCAACGACGAGGTCGGCCTCAGCCCGGGCCGCTGGCTGATCCAGCAGCGGGTCGCCCGCGCCCGGCATCTGCTGGAGTCCAGCGACCTGCCGGTGGACCGGATCGCCGCCGAGGTCGGCTTCGCCACCGGAGCCTCGCTGCGCCAGCACCTGCACGCCGCGATCGGGGTGTCCCCGCAGGCGTACCGGCGGACGTTCCAGCAGACCCGCTGAACGTTCTGGCCCGGCCCGGCGTCGAAGAACCGCATCATGGCACCGACGTAGGGGGCGGGAATGCGCAGAGGGTTGGTGGCGGTGACGGTACTGGCGGCCGTGGCGACGGCGGGGTGCGACGACGGCAGCGGTCCGGAGCGGGTGGTGGAGGGAACCCCTCCGGCCCACCCGTACCACGGTCCGCTGGACGTGCCCACCAAGGAGCTCGACGGCAGCGGCGCCCGCGCGCCCTGCGCCTGGCCTCCGGCGCCGCCGGCCGGGCGCTGGAGTGCGACGGGGAGATCCACGAGGGCTCCGGACCCGACGGATGGGCCGCGTCCGAGGGCGGCGGCACACCCGGCGGAGCCGAGGCCTGGCCCCGGCTGAAGCAGGGCGTGGGCTGCAAGTGAGCCGTCACCCGGCCGCGTACACCCGCTCCCCGCCCACATAGGTGAGCGCCACGGCCGTCTCCGCGATCGCCTCCGGCGGACCGGCGAACGGATCGCGGTCCAGCACCACCAGATCGGCGAGTGCGCCGACGGCCACCCGGCCGGTGTCGTCCAGATGGTTCACATAGGCGGACCCGGCCGTGTACGCCGTCAGCGCGTCCGCGAGGCCGAGCCGCTCCCGAGGCAGGAACACCGGGCCGGTGCCGCCCGGTTCGACCCGGTTGACCGCCACATGGATGCCCTGGAGCGGATCGGGGCTGCTCACCGGCCAGTCGCTGCCCGCCGCGAGCCGCGCTCCCGAGCGCAGCAGCGCGCCGAACGGGTACTGCCAGGCGGCCCGTTCGGGCCCGAGGAAGGGGATCGTCAGCTCGTCCATCTGCGGCTCGTGCGCGGCCCACAGCGGCTGGACGTTCGCGGTGGCGCCGAGCCGGGCGAAGCGGGGCACGTCGTCCGGATGCACGACCTGGAGGTGCGCGAGATGCGGCCGGGTGTCGCTCGGCCCGTTCGCGGCGCGGGCCGCCTCGATCGCGTCCAGCGCGTCGCGAACGGCACGGTCGCCCAGGGCGTGGAAGTGGCACTGAAAGCCCAGGGCATCCAACTCGGTGACGAACTCGGGAAGTTGCTCAGGTTCGATGAAGCTCTTGCCGCGGTTGCCGGTGGCGCACCCGCACCGGTCCAGATAGGGGTCGAGCAGCGCGGCCGTGCCGTTCTCGGCGACCCCGTCAAGCATCAGCTTCACCGTGCCCGCCCTGAACCGGCCGTGGCTCAACTCGGCACGCTTCTCGACAAGTTCGGGGATCTGCTCGGCCCCGTGTTCCCGGTCCCACCACAGCGCGCCCCGCACCCGCGCGGTGAGCGAGCCGTCCCGCGCCGCCGCGCGATACGCCTCGGCCGGGTCGTCCATGCCGAGGAAGTCACCGACCAGCGCGTCCTGCCAGGCGGTGATGCCGAGCGCGTGCAGATGCCGCTGGGCGTGCAGCAGCGCGGCCAGCCGGTCGGCCGGTATGGCGGGCGGGGTGAGCCGGCCGACCAGCTGCATCGCACCCTCCTGGAGCGTGCCGCTGGGTGCTCCGGAGGCGTCCCGCTCGATCCGCCCGTCGGCCGGGTCGGGCGTGTCCCGGTCGACCCCGGCCAGCTCCAGCGCCCGGCTGTTGACCCAGGCGCCGTGGTGGTCCCGGTTGGGCAGATACACCGGCCGGTCCGGTACCACCGCGTCCAGCAGTTCCTTCGTCGGCGTACCGCCCGCGAACGCCTCCATCGACCAGCCGCCGCCCAGAATCCACTCCCGCTCGGGATGGGCCTCGGCGTACGCCCGTACGGCGGCCACGGTCTCCGCGGCCGTCGCCCGGCCCGACAGATCGCACTGGGCCAGCTCCAGGCCCGCCGGCACCGGATGGACATGCGCGTCCTGGAAGCCGGGGAGCAGCAGCCGTCCGGCGAGGTCGACCACTTCCGTGCGCGGCCCGGTGAGGTCGCGCAGCTTGTCGTCCCCGACGGCGGTGATCCGGTCCCCGGTGACGGCCACGGCGGTTGCCGTACGGCCGTCCGGGGTGAGGACGGGGCCGCCGGTGAAGAGGAGGTCAGCGTGCATGATGCCTTTCCTGACAGGTCAGTTGGAGGTGGTGAGCAGCTCGGGCGCGTCGGCGTCGGTGCCCGCCCCGGTACGGAAGTACGGCGATCTGCGCCCCCACTTGGCCCACGCGGCCACCGCGAACCCGGACACGATCATCGCGACCGGCATCAGCAGCAGGAACCAGCCGTTGTCCGCGCGGAGTTCGAGGTGGTCGGCGGAGGTGTAGAAGGACCAGCCCAGATAGCCGCCGAGGCCCAGCAGGGCCAGCGCGCTGAGCGCGGGCAGCAGCACCGCTCGCACGCCCTGCCGCCAGTCCTCGCGCAGCAGGGCGCGGAAGCGTACGGCGGCCGCCAGCGCCGTCAGCGCGTAGGACAGGGCGACGACGATGCCGACGGCGTTCACGATCGCGTCGATCATGTCGGCCAGACGCGGGATCACCAGCGCGGCCGCCGCCACGACGACGGCCAGCGCCCCGATCAGCAGTGTGCCGGCCGCCGGAGTCCCGTACCGGGCGCTGACCCTGGACCACACCGGACCGAGGGTACGGTCCCGGCTCATCGCGAACGTCCCGCGCGCCGTCGGGATGACCCCCGCCTGCAGCGAGGCCACGGCCGAGAACATCAGGGCGACGAGCGGCAGCGCGGCCAGCGGCTGGTCGGCCAGCCGGTCCCCGTAGTACGCGAGCCCCTGTGCGCCATGACCAGCCAACTCGCCCTGCGAGAGCACCCGTTGGAAGGCGACCGAACCCAGCAGGAACAGCCCGAGCATCGTCACCAGGGTGATGGTCCCGGCCCGGGAGGCGTCCCCGGGGTCCCGTACCTCCTCGTTGACGGTGAACGCCGCCTCGAAACCCCAGTAGCAGAACACCGACAGCAGCAGGCCCTGCGCCAGCGCGGTCGCCGAGGGGATCGCGAAGGGGTCGAACCAGGAGAGGCTGAAGGAGTGCGGCCCGGTGACGACGCCGTAGCCGCAGAAGCCCAGCAGGACCAGGTACTCGAAGACCAGCAGCCCGGTCTGCAGCCGCGCCGCCGTACGGACACCGGTCACGGCGGTCAGGGTGACGGCGACCAGGACGACGATCCCCAGCGCCGTCGTCTGCGCGGTCGAGCCCGGATCGAGACCGAGGGACCCGATCCGGTGCAGCCCGGCCTCACCGGCGAGCTGCAGCAGCGCCGAACCGGTCACACTGAGCGAACGGCCCACCCACACATAGCCGTTGCCCGCGTTCGGCTCCACCCGGTTCAGCCGCGAATAGGCCCCGGCGATACCGAGCACGGGCAGGAACGCCAGCAGCATGATGGCCGGCAGATGCGGGCCGACCACGCCCGCGGTCACCCCGAGCCCGATGCCGATGCTGGTCGTGGCGGCCGTACTGGACGCGGCGACGGCGACACCGTCCACCACGCTCAGGGACCTGCGCAGCTCGGGCCGCGCGGGGGGATCCACGCCGAAGGGTCTGTCACTCATGGCCGGTTCTCCGCTCGCACCGCGGGGCCCCGGACGGCCCCGGTGACCGGAAATGAAACTGCCGGGGCACTTAACAGGTCAACGGTGTTGTCGTAAGGTGCCGACACACCCGAGGGAGGCCCCATGACCGACCGCGTTGTCCCGGCCGCCGCCCGGCAGCGACGCCGCCCCACCAAACAGGGCGTGGTGCTCTCCGAGGAGCTGATCGTGGAGACCGCCCTCCGGCTGATCGAGGAGCACGGCGCCGACGCGCTCTCCGTGCGCCGCCTCGGCCGGGCCCTCGGCGCCGACCCCAGCTCCCTCTACCGGTACTTCCGGCACACCGACGACCTGATGCTGGCCATCGCCGACGAGCTGATCGGCCGCACCCTGCGGACCTGGCGGCCGACCGGCGACTGGGCGGCCGACCTGCGCGATCTGGGCCTGCGCATGCACGCCGGGGCGCTCGCACACCCCCGGGCGGCGATGCTCAGCGCCCACCGCGTCACCGGGCGCGCCGAGGAGATCCAGGCCGTGGAGAGCATCCTCGGCGTACTGCGCCGGGCGGGCTTCCCGGACCCGGAGGCGGTGCGGATCTACCACGCGTTCGTCGACCAGGCCCTCGCCTTCGGCGCCCTGGACTCCGCGGGCACCGCCCTGCCGAGGGCCGCGCGCGAGGCCGAGGCGGACGTATGGCGCAGCACCTATGGCCGGCTGCCCGCCGACACCCACCCGCACATCGCGGCCACCGCGCCCCATCTCGTCGCCACCATGCGGTCCAGCTCCTACCCGGCCGCCCTCGAACTGCTTCTCACGGCGGCGCGGACACGCCTCGATCACATTCGTGCGGGGAGCCGGGGCTGACGGCCACACTGGACGGGATCCGGATCCCGAGGAGGCCGTACGCCATGACCCCACCGCCCGCCCGCACCGCCGCAGAGCGCAAGAAGGACACCCTCCACCGGCTGGAGAACGACGTCGACGTGTGGGTCGCCACCGCCGGCCCCGACGGCGCCGCCCCCTATCTCGTGCCGTTGTCCTTCGTGTGGGACGGCGCCACCGTGCTGATCGCCACCCCGGCCGAGAGCCCCACCGGCCGCAACCTCGTCGCCACCGGCCGCGCCCGGCTCGGCCTCGGCCCGACACGGGACGTCGTCATGATCGAGGGCACCGTCCAGTCGTGGACCCCGGAGGACTTCCCCGAGGAGGACGCCGAGGTCTTCGCCGGCAAGACGGGCTTCGACCCCCGCCAACTCGCCACCCGCTACCTGTACTTCAGGGTTCTCCCGCAGCGTGTGCAGGCGTGGCGCGAGGAGAACGAGCTGAGGGGCCGGGAGTTGATGAGAGACGGTGAGTGGATCGCCCCGTAAGCGGCGCGGGGCTGTGTTCGGTACGCGGCTCAGCCCCGGCCCCCCTCCTTGGAAGCCACAGGCCAAACCCCCGTGGACCGGGCGATCGCCTTCGCGCCGGTACGATTCACCGCACTGCGCACCACCGCGAAGATCGCCCCCTGCACTGCCGCCGCCAGCAGAATCTCCCCCCACCCCCGGTCCTCGTCCAACGCGTCCGGCGCGTCCTCCTCGTGCCGGAGCGCCATCCACGCCTTCCGGAAGGCCATACCGGCCAGCGCGCCGCCCGCCCAGCTGAGCACGAAACCGATCGGCTGGTAGACGACGGGAAGCTTCTTCTTCTTTGTCTTGGCCATGTGTCACTTCTTCCTCGCCGGACGGCCCTCATGCGGGCCTTCCGCCGGGGGCCACCCGTTCGCCGGGCGGCACCGGGTCCGGTGGGGCACCGTCCCCGAAGGGCCGTCCGCCCAGCTCCTGGCGGTGGTGCGGAGTCAGGGTGAGCCGCTGGTAGTCGTTGGTGACCAGCCGTCCGCTGGGGACGTCCACGACCGCGGGCACGCTGACCCCGCCCGGGTAACCGGTCTCGCGGCGGTCGTAGGCCTCACTCAGGAACCGGATGCCGAGCACCGGGTCGCGGTCGTCCGGGTCCAGGATGAACCGCCAGCTGCGGTCGTCCTGGACGGGATCGGCGACCGCCAACGACAGCGCGTCCTCCAAGCCCAGCAGCCGGCGTGAGATCACCGCCCGGCTCGCCCACGGACAGGCGCGCGAGACCACCAGCCGGTAACGGCCCGCCTCGACCGGCCAGCCGTCCCGGCCGTCGGCGGTGATCCGGTCCGTGAAGTGGCGCCTGGACCGGGTGAACGTCTTGTGCCCGTAGGCGCGGTTGCCTTCGCCGTCGCCTTCCATGTCTCCTCCTCGCCGTCCTCGCCGGCCGGGGCTCCTCGGGCAACGCGTTCCCCGTTTTCCGCCGCCCGCACGGTGTGATCCGCCCGCTCGGGGGCAGTCGGCGTTAGGTGAGCGGGACATTCTCAGAGGGGGAGAAGGCCGCACGCACGGCCATGGACCACGCGCCCGGCACGGGCTCGAAAGCAGACCGGCAGACCAAGGTCACCGTCCTGGTGGCCCTCGCCGCCAACCTGGTGATCGCCGTCGCCAAGGCCGTCGGCGGTGTCCTCGCCGGCTCGCCCGCGCTGCTGTCCGAGGCCGCGCACTCCGTCGCCGATAGCTTCAACGAGGTGTTCCTGCTGGCCGCGCTGCGCCGCAGCCGCCGCCCCGCGGACGCACAGCACCCCTTCGGCTACGGCAAGGAACGCTTCTTCTGGTCCCTCCTCGCCGCGGTCGGCATCTTCGTCATGGGCGGCTGTTTCTCCTTCTTCCAGGGCTTCGCGGCCCTGCGTCAGGGCACGCAGGAGAACTTCAGCGGCTATGTGGCGGGCCTGATCGTGCTGGGCGTGGCCCTCGTCGCCGAGGGCGTCTCGCTGCTGCGGGCCCTGCACCAGGTGCGCCGGCAGGGCGCGGGCCTCGGCTCGGTGGCCGACCCGGCGCTGCGCACGGTGGTCGCCGAGGACGGCACGGCGGTGCTCGGCGTGACGCTCGCTCTCGCCGGGATGGGTCTGCACATGGTGACCGGGCAGGTCGCCTGGGAGGCGTCCGCCTCGCTGGCGATCGGCGTCCTGCTGGTGTACGTCGCCTACCGGCTCGGCCGTGACGCCCGCGACCGGCTCATCGGGGAGGCCGCCGACCCGGAGCTGAGCGGCAGGATCCGCTCGCTGCTGCGGGCACAGCCGGAGATCGACAGCGTCGAGGCGCTGTTCACGATGAAGACGGGCCTGTACTCCACCCTGGTGGCCGCGCGCATCGACCTGGTGCCGGGTCTGGACAGCGAGCGGGTGGAGGAGGTCGCCGTACGCATCAAGCGGTCGCTGGCCCGGACGTTCCCCGAAGCCGGGCAGATCTTCCTCGACGTGACCGACCGGCCGGCCGGCGAGGCACGAGAGAGCCCCGCCGCGACGGGGGAACGCGGCGGGGCCTGACGCACGGGTGCCCGCCCCGGGACGGGTTCACACCTCCCCGGCGCAGATTCTTCCGAATCCCGCCGGTGCCCGGCGCGAATCAGCTCTCGTCAGCTCGCGTCGAGGGGTTCCAGTACGAAGACCGGGATCTCCCGCGCCGTCTTCTTCTGGTAGTCGGCGTACGGCGGGTACGCGGCGACGGCCCGCTCCCACCACCGGGCCTTCTCCTCGCCGGTGACCTCACGGGCCCTCATGTCCCGCTTGACCGGCCCGTCCTGCAGCTCGACCTGCGGATCGGAGGTGATGTTGAAGTACCACACCGGGTGCTTGGGCGCACCGCCCTGGGAGGCGACCACCGCGTACGTCCCCTCGTGTTCCACCCGCATCAACGGCGTCTTGCGGATCTTTCCGCTCTTCGCGCCCCGGCTGGTCAGCAGGACGACCGGCAGCCCGGTGTCCATCAGCGTCGTCCCCTTCGTCCCGCCGGAGCTCTCGTACAGCTCGACCTGCTCGCGCACCCACTGCGCCGGGCTGGGTTCGTACTCGCCCTCAAGAGGCATGGGATCCGTCCCCTTCGTCGGTCCAACAGCCATCTGCCATCGGCATTCAACACCGGCGGCCCCGCGAATCATCCTTACCGCGGATCACTTGCGCCGACCGGGTGACGACCTCCCGGCAATCGCGCAACGCGGCGGCGCCCGCGTACCGACCGCCCGCCCGGCGGTCACCCGTGTCGGGCAGATCCTGGCCGACGGCGAGGACACGCTCGGGCCCGGCGCCATCCGGCGGACAACCGCACCGGGCGGACAACCGCACCGGGCGGACAACCGCACCGGGCGGACAACCGCACCGGGCTGGCGGTGGCGCTGGTCTGGCGGTGGCACCGGGCTGGCGGTGGCGCTGGTCTGGCGGTGGCACGGGTCTGGCGGTGGCACCGGGCTGGCGGTGGCACGGGGCTGGCGGTGGCACTGGCCTGGCGGCGGCACCGGCCGGACGACCGCGCCGGACGGCCGGTGTCTGTGCCGCCCGGTTGGCCCCGCACCTGGCTTCCCGGGACGGCCTGGTCGTACAGCATCACGTGGGCTTGGCCGGCCCGGCCGTGGCGCGCGCCTTCGCCGCCTCCGGCGCGAGCCGTCGGTTACCGTGAAACGTGGACGGACTCCGGCCGGTTTCCGTCCCTGTGACCCCTGTTCTTCGGCCAGATCACCCACATCGCCGAACTGGCCGAACTTGCAGTCGACCCATAGATGCCCGGGGCATCTAATGAAGATCGGCACGACGCACTACTTCGTCTGCGAGGTCTTCCATGACGGAACTGACGGACCCCACCGGCCCGGCGAACCCGGCCGACCCCGTCGCCTTCCCGCAGGACCGCACCTGCCCCTACCAGCCGCCCACCGGATACGAGCCGCTGCGCGACGGGCCGGCCCTGTCCCGCGTCACCCTGTTCGACGGCCGCGAGGTCTGGGCGGTCACCGCCCACGCCACCGCCCGCGCGCTGCTCGCCGACCCCCGCCTGTCCACCGATCGCCGCCGTCCCGGCTTCCCCATGCCCACCGAGCGCTTCGCGGGCATCCGTGACCGCCGGGTGGCCCTGCTCGGGGTGGACGATCCCGAACACCAGCGCCAGCGGCGGATGATGATCCCGTCGTTCACCGTCAAACGCGCCGCGGAACTGCGGCCGTGGATCCAGCGGACAGTGGACGGTCTGCTCGATGCGATGATCGCGCAGGGGCCGCCCGCCGACCTGGTCCCCGCCTTCGCACTGCCCGTGCCGTCGATGGTGATCTGCGGGCTGCTGGGCGTGCCGTACTCCGACCACGAGTTCTTCGAGGAGCAGTCCCGCAGGCTGCTGCGCGGCCCGCGGGCGGCCGACTCCGTGCAGGCCCGCGCCCGTCTGGAGGAGTATCTCGGCGGGCTCATCGACGCCAAGGCGAAGCAGGTGGAGCCCGGCGACGGCATTCTCGACGACCTGGTGCACCACCAGCTGCGCGACGGCACGGTGGACCGCGCCGAACTCGTCTCGCTGGCCGTCATCCTGCTGGTCGCCGGCCATGAGACGACCGCCAACATGATCTCCCTCGGCACCTTCACCCTGCTCCAGCACCCCGACCGGCTGGCCGAGTTGCGCGCCGACCCGGCGCTGCTGCCCGCCGCCGTGGAGGAGCTGATGCGGATGCTGTCCATCGCGGACGGGCTGCTGCGCGTGGCGCTGGAGGACATCGAGATCGCCGGCACCACCATCAGGGCCGGTGAGGGCGTGCTCTTCTCGACCTCGGTGATCAACCGCGATCCGACCCTGTACGACGACCCCGACGCGCTGGACTTCCACCGCCCCACCCGCCACCACGTGGCCTTCGGCTTCGGGATCCACCAGTGCCTGGGCCAGAACCTCGCCCGCGCGGAGCTGGAGATCGCCCTGCGCAGCCTGCTGGCCCGGCTGCCGGGGCTGCGGCTCGCCGTACCGGCCGAGGAGATTCCCTTCAAGGGCGGCGACACGATCCAGGGGATGCTGGAACTCCCCGTGACCTGGTAAGAGGCTCTGCTCATGCACATCGAGATCGACAAGGACGTCTGTATCGGCGCCGGTCAGTGCGCGCTGACGGCACCGCGCGTCTTCACCCAGGACGACGACGGCTACAGCACCCTGGTGCCCGGGCGTGAGGACGGCGCGGGCGACCCGATGGTCCGGGAGGCGGCCCGCGCCTGCCCGGTGAGCGCGATCAGGCTGTCCTAGGACGGCCGGCCGAGCCCCGACCGGCGGCCGCCACCAGGGCCCGCGCCGCCTCGCGGGCCTCGGCCGCAGGCCGGGTGCTGCCCGTGATGCCCGCCGTCACCATCGCGCCCTCGGCGAGCAGGAACAGGGGCCCGGTGAGCGCGGCGGGCAGTCCGGCGTCCGCCACGAGCGAGGCCAGATAGTCCCGGAACGCCTCCTTGTGGGCCCGCACCTGCTCGGCGACCAGCGTGGAGGTCGCGCCCAGCTCGCCGTAGGCGTTGATCCAGGCGCAGCCGCGGAAGCCGTCCTCGCCGAACCACCCCTCCAGCCAGTCGAACACGGCCGGGATCCGCTCCCGCGGGTCCCGCTGCCGTGCCACGTGCTCGGCGAGGCGTCCGCGCCAGCGCTCGTCCCGCCGAGCCAGGTACGCCGCGACGAGCTGCTCCTTGGCGGGGAACAGCTGATAGAGGCGCTTGAGCGAGACACCCGACGCGCCGCGCAGTTCGTCCATGCCCACGCACTGCACGCCCCGGGCGTAGAACAGCTCCTCGGCGGCGTCGAGCGCCCTGTCCCGGGCGGCCGTGCTGTCCGTCGGCGACACCATGACTCCTCGAAGCGCTTGACCTCACGCCCTCCTTGACTGGAGAACGACCGTTCTCCTATCGTAGCAGCCACCTGGAGAACGCTCGTTCTCCGGTGCTGCCGCGCCCAGGAGGAGACCATGGCCGACGACCGTCCGCCCTTGCCGCCGTTCACCCGAGAGACCGCCGCGCAGAAGGTCCAGGCCGCCGAGGACGCATGGAACACCCGCGACCCCCAGAAGGTGGCGCTCGCCTACTCCGAGGACTCCGTCTGGCGCAACCGCAGCACCTTCGTCACCGGCCGCGCCGGGATCGTCGCGTTCCTGACCGCCAAATGGGAGCGCGAGCTGGACTACGCGCTGCGCAAGGACCTGTGGGCCTTCGACGGCAACCGCATCGCCGTCCGCTTCCAGTACGAGTGCCACGACGCCGACGGCCAGTGGTGGCGCTCCTACGGCAACGAACTGTGGGAGTTCGACGAGCATGGCCTGATGACCCGGCGGGAGGCCAGCATCAACGACGTACCGATCGAGCAGAAGGAGCGCCGCATCCACGGCCCGCGCCCGGAGGCCGAGCGAGGGCAGTCCTTCCCGCTTCGGTAGCGTGATCGTTCAGTAGGGTTCCGGGATGACCGAACAGGCCGAGAAGCCCTTCCTCTACGTCGTCGTCTGCGCGGCCGGGGTCGCCTCCGGCGTCAGCAAGTTGATCAGCGCAGCCCAGGAACGGGACTGGGAGGTCGGCGTCATCGCCACACCGGTCGCCATGGGCGGCTTCTTCGACAGCACGGCCGTGGCGGCGCAGACCGGCCGGCCCGTCAGATCGGCCTGGCGCACGCCGGCAGACCCCCGGCCCTTCCCGCCGCCGGACGCCGTCGTGGTGGCACCCGCCACCTTCAACACCGTCAACAAGTGGGCGGCCGGCATCGCCGACACCCTCGCGCTCGGCACCCTGTGCGAGGCCGCGGGCCTGGGCATACCGATCGCCGTCCTGCCCTGTGTCGCCGACGCACTGGCCGCCCATCCCGCCTACCGGGCCGGCCTGGAACGGCTGCGCGGGATGGGCGTCCGCTTCGGCGACCCGTACACCGGCGAGGCCGGGCCGGACGGCGGCCGGCCGGACTTCGCCTGGGAACGGGCGCTGGATCTGCTCTAGCGGCAGGTCAGTGTCGGCCCCGCCAGCATGTTCCCGGTGAACATGTCCTGGCCCTTCGGCACCCAGTACCCGAGTTTCGACACCACCGTGGAGCACTTGGCCCCGACCGTGAAGCGGACCTGCAGCGTCTCCGGGTGGCCGGGCTGCAGCTCGGTCACCGTGCAGTCCAGGGAGTGCGCCACCCGGGTCTTCGACGGGTACCGCCCCACCAGCGGGTTCACGCAGCGCTTGTCGGCGGTGCTGATGCGCAGACCGGTGCCCTCCTCGCCGATCATCCCCAGCCGCGCGTTGCCGTCGCCCACGTCGGCGTCCCGGTGGATCGTGTACGTCACGGTGGTCGTGGCGTTGCGGCGCAGCACGTTCTTGTCGACGGTGACGGAGTGCGTCGCCTTCGCCTTGGGCGCGGTCAGCGATACGGTGGCCTGCACCGTGCCCTTCAGATCGACCCCATCGGGCGTCGACCGCACCCGCACCGTGGCGCTGAGGCCGTAGGTGCCCGGACCCGGGTACAGGCCCGAGCCGGGCAGCAATCCGTTGCCGAGGGTCTTGCCGGACCGGGTGGCCTTCCAGGTGCCCTCGGTGCGGCAGGCGTAGCGGACCCGGGAGCCGGCGATCCGGCAGCTGGCCGGGGCGGTGATGTTGAACCTCGGGACGCCGGTGTCCGCGCACAGGCTGACCTCGGCCTGCTCACCGTGCGCGCCGCGCAGCGTGCCGGCCGCCGAGCACAGGGTCGCCGGGGCCTCGGGCGCGGGCGCGGCCGCCGGCTCGGCGGCGGGCCGGGACTGCGCACAGGCGGGGGTGACCAGGGCCAGCGGCAGCAGCGCGGCTCCGGCCAGGGTTCTGAAAGTGGTGGGACGAGTCGGCACCGCGTTTCCTCCGGAGCGGCCGAGACCGGCCGGATGCCGGTCGTCTGCGCCGAGGATGAGCCGACAGTACGACGATCGTTCCGCTCCCACGCCGGACGGGTCACCTGGGGGCAGCAACGGAATCATCCGTCTGCGGCTCCGTCCTGGTTGCTCGGACCGGGGACGACGACGCGGCACCCCGGACAGCCCTCACCCCGCCTCGCGCACGTACCCCTTGCTCCCCGGAGTGGACACGTCCCGGTCGCGCCGCACGATGCTCAGCCGGTCCCCCCAGTGGGTGACCGCCGACCGCAGACCGGCGTCGGTGTACTCGATGTCCACCACCCGGTCGTCGAACGCCTTGGCGAACACCCCGCACTCGTCGTACTGCCCGCACTCCTCCGTGACCGCGATGTCCAGCCCGGCCCGCTCCCGCACACCGGCCAGCTCGGCGGTGTTCTTCTGCGCGACGGCCAGGTGCCGGGCGTGTGCGTGCCGGGACAGCAGGGTCATGAAGGCGGTCGCGTCGGCCGCGGTGAGCAGCCGGTGGGAGCGGGTGTAGCTGTCGTAGTTGTCCGGCTCGACCGCGTCGAAGCCCTTCTGCGCGCAGCCGTCGATCCACTGGTTCACCTGCCCGGCCACCCGCTCCCGCTTGGCCGGGGTGCGGATGTCGAGCAGGGCCTCGTGCCAGTCCTCGTCGATGACGGCCCTGCCGTGCGCATCGCGCAGCAGCAGGTCGGCAGGCCAGGAGGAGCGCTCTGCGGGCTGGGCCTGGAAGGCGTTGACGTAGCAGATGTTGTACAGGCCGGGCGCGGGGGCGTCGGAGCGGTCGCGGCTGACGATCCGTACGCCCTTCGGCGGGGGATAGGCGCCGCCGATCTGGTAGTCGAACCCGGCGTGCCGCGGCGGCAGCCGTACCGCCACGGGCTTCGGCGAGTTCCGCCGCTCCTCGCCGCCGGAGCCGCCCGCGGCACGGGAACCGCCGGAATCGCAGCCGGCCAGCACCGACAGGGTGACGATCAGGGCCGCTGTCAAGGCGCCTGCGGTCCTCCGGGAGCCCGCGGCGCGGAGAACACCCGTGGGGGGCACGTCCGCTCCATCCTGCCCACGCCGGGCGGCGCGGCGCGTGGCAGGATAAAATCGCCCGCCCGCTCCGGTCGTCAAGCCGGTGCCGGGCCACGCCGTAGGCTCGTGGGTGACCATCGTCCCGAAGGCAGGAGCAGCAACGATGCAGTACGTTAAGCTCGGTTCGACGGGCCTGGACGTCTCGCGGATCTGTCTGGGCTGCATGACCTACGGCCTGCCCGACCGCGGCGTCCACGAGTGGACCCTCGACGAGGAGGCGTCCCGCCCGCTCGTCCGGCAGGCGCTGGAGGCGGGCGTCAACTTCTTCGACACCGCCAACGTCTACTCCGACGGCACCAGCGAGGAGATCGTCGGCAAGGCCCTGCGCGAGTTCGCGAACCGCGACGAGATCGTGCTGGCCACCAAGGTGCACGGCCGGATGCGGCCGGGCCCCAACGGCGCCGGGCTGTCCCGCAAGAACATCATGACGGAGATCGAGCACAGCCTGCGCCGCCTCGGCACCGACTACGTCGACCTCTACCAGATCCACCGCTACGACCACGCGACCCCCGTCGAGGAGACGATGGAGGCGCTGCACGACGTGGTCAAGGCGGGCAAGGTCCGCTACCTCGGGGCGAGTTCGATGTACGCCTGGGAGTTCTCAAAGCTGCAGTACACGGCGGAGCGGCACGGTTGGACCAAGTTCGTGTCCATGCAGAACCACTACAACCTGCTCTACCGCGAGGAGGAGCGGGAGATGCTGCCGCTCTGCGCGGACCAGGGCGTCGGCGTGCTGCCGTGGAGCCCGCTCGCCCGGGGCCGGCTCACCCGCGACTGGGGCACGGTCACCGAGCGAAGCGCCAACGACAACTTCGGCAGCCGTCTGTACCTGGAGAGCGACCGCTCGATCGTCGAGGCCGTCACCCGGATCGCGAACGACCGCGGTGTGCCCCGCGCCCAGGTGGCCCTCGCCTGGCTTCTGCACCAGGACACGGTGGCGGCCCCGATCGTCGGCGCCGCCAAGCCGCACCACATCGAGGACGCGGTGGCCGCCGTGGAACTGGAGCTGACCGAGAAGGAGATCGAGGAGCTGGAGCAGCCCTACACGCCGCGTGCGATCAGCGGCCACTGAGATCCTGGCGGCTCAGTGAGGTCCGTGTGGTGTGAACTCCGTGCCGCACGGACCCGCACCCTCGCTCTGCGGCAACGGCACCCGCTCGCCGGACATCGTGAGCGTCCGGTAGTACGCGCCGATCCGTTCCGCCGAGCGGCCCACGTAGTGCCCGATGAACGAGCGCCGGAACCGGTCGGCCGTGCGATTGGGCCCGGAGCCGTGCACGAGGCTGCCGTTGAAGAACAGCACGTCACCCGGAGCCAGATCCACGGGGACCGGTACGAGGCCGGGCGGCGGCGGAACGTACTCGCGGGCGAACGACAGCTGCTCGTCGGCGAGTTCGGGGCAGAACAGCTCCATCCGGTGGGTGCCCGGGACGACCTGGAGACCGCCGTTATCCCGGTCGATCGGCTCGCAGGCCAACCAGGCCGCCACACAGGTCCCCGGTTCCACCCGCAGATAGAAGTTGTCCTGGTGCAGCGCCTGCCCGCGCGCACCCGGCGGCTTGAAGTAGAACATGCTCTGCGCGGCCAGCACCTCCTCGCCGAACAGCACCTCCAGCACGGCCCGCAGTCGGGCGTCCAGCAGGAACTGACGTGCTGGCGCGCTGAATTCGTGCGGCTGCATCACCCGGGGATACCGGCGCAACGGGTCGGGGTCCGCCGGGCGGGGCTCGAAGCGGCCCGGCACCGGACCGGCCGCGTGCAGCGCGGTGAACGCGGCGCACAGCCGCTCGGTCTCGTCCTGGCCGAACAGCCCTCGTGCGACGGTGAATCCGTCCTCCTCGAACCGCTGCCGCAACGCCTGAGCGAGGATGGCGCTGTTGTCCGTGGCTGTCATGTGCCCGCTCCTGTGAGTCCGGTGGTCAGGTGGTCACTCACTCGTCACGCTAGGCCGACGCGCCCGACGGGAGGATGCCCGTGCATGCTGAGGACCTGCCCGTGACGGCTGCCGCCGCCGACCCGTCCCCGCCGCCCGGACTCGTCGTGACCGGCCGCTACGACCAGCGGCCGGGCTATGGCGTCAACCGTCCCCGCGGCTCGGACAGTTGGCTGTTCACCTTCACCCTCGACGGCTGCGGACTGCTGCGCCAGGGCGCCGCCCGGGCCCGCGCCGGCACCGGGGATCTCGTGGTGCTCGCCCCGGGCACCGGGCACCACTACGCCGTCGCGCCCGGCGCCGGGAGCTGGCGGTTCTGGTGGACGCACTGCCAGGCCCGTCCGTCCTGGACGGCCTGGCTCGCCCCGTACGCCGTGTCCGACGGCCTGTACGCCGTGACGTCCGTGCCCGGCGCCCTGCACGGCCGGATCGAGGCGGCGTTCGGCCGGATGCTCACCGACGCCCGCGGACCGGCCGAGGGCATCCCGGCCGAGGCCACCCCCCGCGAGCCGGACCCGGTGGCCGTGGCGCACGGCAGCCTGGCGCGGGAACTGGCCCTGTGCGCACTGGAGGAGATCGTCCTGCTCGCCGCCGGCGTCGCCCGGACGCCGCTGCACGCGGCGGACACCGACACCCGGGTGCGCCGGGCCGAGGAGCTGATCGCCGCCGGCCCCGGCGCTCCGCACACCGTCCGCTCGCTCGCCGAGAGCGTCGCGCTGTCCCCGTCCCGATTCGCCCACCTGTTCACCCTGCGCACCGGCCGGTCGCCGATGCGGGCGCTGCGCGAGGCCCGGCTGCGGCACGCGGCCCGGCTGCTGGAGGCCACCGACCTCACGGTGGAACGGGTGGCGGCGGCCTCCGGATTCAGCAGTCCCTTCCACTTCAGCCGGGTTTTCCGGGAACGCTACGGAGTGCCGCCCGGCGCCTACCGGGCGGGCGAACGGCCGTAATAGGCGAAGAAAGGGATTACTTTGAATCGGCGTCAATAAGGATCCCTGCCAACGGTGATTGTCGATAATCGAGAGATCCCTTGTTCGCGCCTGTGCCGCTGTGCAAAAGTGTGCGCTGTCGGCGCGCAGGCTCATCGCATTTCCCGCTGTATGCGCCAGGCCGCTCCCCGTACACCCCCCACGCTTCAAAAGAGCCGCCTCAGGTGGACGTTCGAGCAGCCCACCACCTTCCATACTGCTTGGTATGGACTAATTTCCGTATCACGCCTGGAGGAATGCAGTCGTGAATGAGGCAGGCCGGTCGGACGAGCAACTCAGTGCCGAGCTGAAGAAGTGGACGGGAGGGACACCCGCGCTCCATCCCGTCGGTGAACTCCTCGACCGGCACTGGGAAGCGGCCTTCGCCTACGCGCGGTTGTGCACGGACGGGGCGCGTGCCGCCGGCATGCTCACCACCGCCGCCTTCACCCGGCTGTTCGGGGAATCGCTGCGTCAGTCCGGCCCGACCGCCGCCTGGCGGCCCCATGTGCTGGTCGCCGTCCGGCGGATCGCGGCCGAGTGGGACAACGACGGCCGCCAGGAACTCCTCCACCCCGCGCTGCGGTCCGGCGCCACCGGTGAGCGCGCCGCCGCCCGGCTGCTGCCGCCGCCCGGCCGGCGACTGCTGTCCCGCGCGTTCCAGCGGGTGCCTCAAGCCTCCCGCGCCGTACTGTGGCACACCGAGGTCGAGGCCGAACCGCTCGCCGTCCCGGCGGCGCTGCTCGGCCTGGACGAGGAGGACGCGCGCGCCGAGCTGCGCCGGGCCCGCGAGCGGCTGCGCGAGGAGTGTCTCCAGGCCCACCGCGAACTCGCCCCCGAGAACGAGTGCCGGCGCTATCTGCGCATGCTCGACGTGACCTTCCGGCGCGGCGGCGTCGACATCGACCCCGATCTGCGCGAGCACCTGGGCCGGTGCGGCCACTGCAGCCGCACCGCCGACCAACTCATCGCGTTCAACACGGGACTCGGCCTCGCCCTCGCCGAAGCGGTCCTGGGCTGGGGCGCCCACGCCTATGTGAACTCCCGCGCCAGCCAAGCCGAGGAGCCTGCCGCTCCGGCCCCGCGGCCCGAGACCGTCGCACCCTCGTCCGGCGAGCCCTTCCTGTCCGCCGAGCCGCCGCAACGGGCCGGTTCCGCCCCGTCCGTGGGCCGGGGTGGTTCCGGCGGCGGCAGGCGTCGGGGTGCTTCCGGCGGGTCCGCGCGCCGGGGTGCTTCCGCCGCCTCGGCCTCCGCCGATGCCACCGCGTCCGCCTCCGCCTCTGCCGGCTCAGCCTCCGCCTTCGCTGATGGCGCCGACTTTGTCGTCGGCGCCGGTGCCGGTGCCCCGGGCGCCCCCGGAGACACCGTTCCCTCCCGCCGGTCGGCTCAGCGGGCTGCCCGTGCCCGCCGTGCCCGGCGGCGGAATCTCGCCCTGGCCGTCGCCTCCGTCAGCGGGCTGGTCGTGCTGCCCCTGGTGCTGTGGTCGGTGCTCGGGTCGGGTGACGGAGGGTCCCCCGACGGCAAGGGCGCGTCTTCCCCGGCGCCGGGCAAGGACACTTCGAATCCCGGCGCGTCCCGGGCCGGTGCGCACGCGGCCGGCGGCGGCACCCTGCACGGCCGGCTGCACAACCTCGCCTCAGGACTCTGTGTCGGCGTCGTCGGCAAGAAGGCCGTCAAGGACGCCGAGACCGAACTCGCCCCCTGCTCCACGACCCCGAGCCAGCAGTGGACGTACGAGACCGACGGACTGCTGCGCAACTCCTCCGCGCCCGGCCTGTGCCTGGACTCCCATCTCGGTTACTCGGTCCGTCTCGCCCCCTGCTCGGCCACCGGCGAGGCCGCCAGGAACATCCGCTACGACTTCACCCTCCAGGGCGCCCTGATACCCCGCTGGAACCAGGACCTGGCGCTCACCCCGGCGGCCACCGACGGCTCCGGCGCCCTCGTCCTCAAGAACCGCGCCCCCGGCGCCGACCAGCGGTGGTCCGTCGACTCCACCGAGCCCGAACTGCAGATGCAGAACGTCGACTGGGACAGCGGCATCACCCCGGCGCCGGCCGCCACCCCGCATCCCACGGCTCCGGCGCCCGCGCCCGCACCGAGGAAGAGCACCGCAGCCCCGGCACCCACGGCCCCGAGGTCGAGTCCGCCACCGACGCCGTCCGCCACGCCCGACCCCTGCTCCGCGTACCCGTACTACTGCGGCTGGGGCAGCGGGCGATACGGGGACGGCGGGGGCTACGGCGGTGGGCGCCGCCTCCGCTGACTCAGGGGCGGTGCCGCGGTGGCGGTGGGATGGTGCCGAGCCCCGGGGCCGCAGGCCCGGTACCGCGGGCAGATTGTTGATCAGGTGGGCGGGTCCTTCCGGCATGGATCAGTTGGTGGCCGCCCATGAAAACAGGCGACGGTCGGCGGCTACGAGCTGTGGCTGCCCGCCGCGCCCAGGAACTCCTCCCAGCCGCCCGCCGGGGCCTGTCCCGGCACCAGCGTGCGCAGCTTGCGCAGCATCGCCGGGTCCTGCGCCTCCAGCCAGGCCACGAGCTGCTTGAACGACACGAACCGCACATCGTCGCCGTACGCGGCCATCTTCCCGATGGCCTCCTCGACGGCGTCCATGTAGATGCCGCCGTTCCAGCGCTCGAAGTGGTTGCCGATGAAGAACGGGGCGCGGTTGGTCGTGTACGCCCGATGGAAACCGGCGACATAGGCGTCGCGGGCCTGGGTGCGCCAGGCGTCGAACTGCGCGCGGTCGCCGTTCGGATTGCCGCCGGACTGGTTGAACATCATGTTGTAGTCCATCGACAGGACCTGGAAGTTGTGCCCGGGGAACGGTATGGACTG
This sequence comes from Streptomyces sp. NPDC007856, assembly GCF_042868225.1. Classification (NCBI taxonomy): domain Bacteria; kingdom Bacillati; phylum Actinomycetota; class Actinomycetes; order Kitasatosporales; family Streptomycetaceae; genus Streptomyces; species Streptomyces sp. NPDC007856. Next base: position 148,586 of record NZ_JBIAEC010000005.1, read on the forward strand.
CAGCGGGAAGTCCCAGATCTTCCCGCCCTGCACCTTGCCCGGCCAGATCTGCAGCCCGCCGGGGGAGCTGGCGTCGTACTTCCAGCCCAGCGCGGCTGCCGTGGGCAGCAGGTTGGCCTGGCCCTCCAGACAGGGGGTACGGCCGCCGATCAGCTCCTTGCGGTAGTCGAAGGGCAGCGGCTCAAGGTCGGTGAAGCCGGTGTTGGTCTTCCACTGGGTCACGAAGTCGACCGCCTGGTCTATCTCGCTGCGCCACTCGGCGGAGGACCAGTTGCGCACGCCGGTCGCGCCGCAGAAGTGACCGTTGAAGTGGGTGCCGATCTCGTGGCCCTCCAGCCAGGCCGCGCGGACCTGCTGGAGGGTGGCGTGGATGTGCCGGTCGGCGAGGTAGCCGATGGCGGAGGCGCCGACCGGGTGCTGCGGCGGACGGTACAGGTGCTTCTTGGACTCGGGCAGCGTGTAGATGCCGCTGAGGAAGAAGGTCATCTTGGCGCCGTGGTCGGCGGCGACCTTGCGGAACCGGGAGAAGAGCTGGTTGCTCAGCTCGCCCGCGCCGTCCCAGGAGAACACGACGAACTGCGGGGGCTTCTGGCCGGGCCTCAGCCGTTCGGGCTTCGGCTGGTGCGGCTGGGCCCCGGTGTCGGCCGTGGAGCCGTCGCCGATCGGCTTCACCGGACGGCCCTGGGCGGTGCCCGTGCCGTCCGCCGGGCCGTCGACCCGCAGGCCGGTGCCGGAGGAACACGCGGCCAGCGTGCCCAGGGCGCCCGCGGCCGCGCCCGCCGTCAGCACCCGCCTGCGTGAGATCCCGCTCATCTTGTCCCCGATTCCCTTGTCACGGCCCCTGTGGGGCCTGCTCGCCGGTATTGGTCGACGGGTTCGATGACGGGAGCCGGGGGAAAGATCGTGGCCTTGGGGGCCTGTTGCCGTCCTGTGACAGTTGTGGCGCGAGCATGATGAACCCCGCTGCCCAGGGAGCGGGACAGCGGGGTTCTCGGGGGTGTCCGGGCCGGTCAGGGCGCCGTGCCAGGGCTGAACACCGACAGGAAGACGGAGGAGGAGTTCCCGGAGACGGGCACCGCTCCACCCGTCCACGCGACCTTCAGCGAGTCCCGCTCGTCCGGCGGCGTCACCAGCAGCGCGGCCGGGGTGGCCGTCTTGGCGCCGCTGATGCCGGGGTTGGAGAAGGTCAGCCCGGCCCAGGCGCTCTGGCCGGGCTTCAGGGTGATGGTCGCGGGAGAGCCCGACTCACGCTTGGGATCCGGGCCGAGCCGGCTGCCGGAGCCGTTCACGAACGCCGCGCCCGGAAAGCCGCGCACGGTGCAGGTCCGGCCGGACCTGTTGGTGAGGACCACCGGGAAGTTCTCCTGGCCGGCGCCCGGGCTGTTGCGGCCCACCGAGGCGCTCAGCTCGGAGGTGTGGCAGCGGGTGCCCGCCGCGGCCGTGCCCGCACCGCCGCCACTCGCGGAGGGGGCCGCCGTCGAGGCGGAGGACGTCGTGGCACCGGTCGGGGTGCCGTCCGGGGCGGACGTGGCGGAGGCCGGGCTCTTCGTGGTGCCCGTCGCCGGCGCTGCCGTACCGGTGGCCGTGACCGGCGAGTTGCTGTGGACGTCCTTGCCGTTGCCACAGGCGGTCAGCAGGCCCAGCACGGCGACCGTGCCCACGAGCAGGGCCCCGCGCCGCGCGGACCGGGGGGTGTACACCATGTCGCTCAACACTCCTGGAGGGTCATGGCACGCGCCGGAAACGCGTGCCTGGAAGCGCTGGGTGCGCCGTCCGCACGCTCCGATGCTCGCAGCGCCGGAAGAGTTCGGCACACGCAGGAATCTTTTCCCAGCCGTGACCTCTTGCAGCCGCCCGTCAGGTCACGCTCAACGAACGGAGTATCTCCTCGGTCGCATCCTTGTCGCCCCGCTCCCGGACCTGCACATACACCTGCGGCTGCGCGGCGCCGTCCGCCGGGGCCAGGGCGGACTCCGTGACCGAGCCGCCGTCCGGGCAGCCGCTCCAGGCCCGCACCAGACCGTGCCAGTCGGCGTCGGTGAAGGTGCGGCTGCCGGAGAAGCGGCAGCCGGAGTGGGCGAGGGCCTTCACCCGCGCGGTGACGTCACCGTGCTCGCTCATCCCGACGAACGCGCCGTCCACCGCCGCCCCCAGATCGGGCCACCGGCTCAGGTCGTCGGCGACCACCAGCCCCGGTTCGTGGCCCTTGGCGAGCCCCAGCGCGCCCGGGTCCCAGCCGGAGCCGCGCAGCTCGCGGCCGAAGCCCGTCGGCACCCTGACGGCCACCCGCCCCGTCGAGTCCGTCACCCGCACCTGGTCCGAGGAGCCGCCGTGGTGGATCACCAGGGTCACCGTGGCCGCGGCCGCCACCGCCGCGAGGACCGCGGCCACGGCCAGCGTCACCGAATTCAGCCGGCCGCGCACACCGTCCAGCCGCCGGGTGGGCCGGAGCGCGGGCGACCCCGCCGCCAGCCGGTCCAGCTCGTTCGCGAACGCCTGCGCGCCGGGCCAGCGGCGCGCCCGGTCCGGCTCCAGCGCGCGCAGCAGCGCCCGCTCCACGTCCTCGCCGAGGTCCGGCCGCAGCCGCCGGGGCGGTATCACCCGGCCCGGCGGGCCCGGCACGCTCCCGGTGACCAGTTCGTAGCCGACCGCGCCCAGGCTGTAGACGTCGGCCCGCTCGTCGATGCCCTCCCCGGGCTCGGCCTGCTCCGGCGGCTGATAGCCCGCCGAGCCCGCGGCCAGCGTGAGCACCGAGGCCTGCGCGAGGCTCTTGGCAAGTCCCAGATCGGCCAGCAGCACCCGCCGGGTGCCGTCCGGGGCGGTGTGCAGCAGCACGTTGGTCGGCTTGATGTCCCGGTGCACGATGCCCGCCTCGTGCAGCGCGGCGGCGGCCCGGGCGGCCTCGGCCGTCAGCGCGAGCGCGTGCCCCACCGGCAGCGGCCCGTGCGCCAGCAGGTCGGCGAGGGTGCCGCCGGCGGCGTACTCCATCACGAAGTACGGCCTGCCGTCGGGGAGTTCACCGATGTCGTAGACCTGCACCACGCGGCTGGACCCGGCCCGGCGCAGCAGCCGGGCCTCGGACAGGAAGCGGTCCCGGATGTCCAGCCGGTGCGACCAGTTCTCCGCGAGGACCTTCACCGCGACCGGGGCCTCGAGCTCGTCGTCGTGAGCGAGCCAGACCGTGGCGAAGGCGCCGGTGCCCAGCGGCCGTTCGAGACGGTAGCGGCCGATCCGATCCAGGGAGTGCATACGACTATCATGCCTGGCCTGAGATCGACTCGAGGGGGGACCCGTACGTGCAGGACCAGGCGCCGGTGGAAGACCTCGCCCGGTGGGCCGCCGCCGGCGACAGCGCGGCCCTGGACCGGCTGCTCACCGAGATCCGGCCGGAGGTCCTGCGCCGCTGCGGGCGCTTCCTGCCGTGCCGGGAGGACGCCGAGGAGGCCGCGCAGGACGTGCTGTTCCAGGTGGCCCGGCACATCAGCCGCTTCGAGGGCCGCAGCCGCTTCAGCACCTGGCTGTACACCGTGGTCGCCAACTGCTCCCGGCAGAAGTACCGCGAGCTGAAGCGGCGGGCCGCCGAGCAGCCGGCCGCCATCGAGCCCTCGCACGCCGTCGACCCGCGCACCACCAGCGTCATCGCCGGATCCCGGGTGGACCTGCTGGAGGCGCTGGAGCGGCTGGAGCGGACGCATCCACACCTGGTGGCGCCGCTGGTCTACCGGGACATCTGCCAGCTGGACTACGCGGAGGTCGCCGAGCGCGTCGGCATCCCCCTCGGCACCCTGAAGTCCCGTCTGCACGAGGCGCGCAAGCTGGTACGGCCCTGGCTGGCGGGCGGCTGAGCCGCTGCGTACCGGACCGGGCCCCGCGCGCTGGGATTCGGCCGGGCCACATGGTGTTTCCTGACGGCTGGTCGCCGGCGGTGGGCGCTGCGCTCCCCGCCGCCGCCCCGGCCCTCGCGCCCGGCGCCTGTGTGGGACACGCCCGTGGGGGCAAGTCCGCCGTGTGCCGCCGGGTGACGGTGGACGACCGTCACGACGGCGGGGGTCGTAGCCGGGACCCCGTGCCGTCCGGCTGGCCGGCCGGAACCGCGCCGCCGGGACGCTCTACTGCGCCACGTCGTACAGCGGCAGTTCCGCCCAGATCGTCTTGCCCTCCGGGGTGTGCCGGCTGCCCCAGCGCTGGGTGAGCTGGGCGACCAGCAGCAGGCCGCGGCCGCCCTCGTCGAAGATCTTGGCCCGGCGCAGGTGCGGGGCGGTGTGGCTGGTGTCGGACACCTCGCAGATCAGCGTGCTGGTGTCGTGGATCAGCCGCAGCCGGATGGGGTGCGAGCCGTACCGGATGGCGTTGGTGACCAGTTCGCTGACCACCAGTTCCGTCGTGAACGCGGCCTCGCTCAGCCCCCAGGTGTCCAGCTGCTCCACCGCCTCCTTGCGGATCGGCGCCACCAGCGCCGGGTCGGCCGGGATGTCCCACGTCGCGACCTGCGTGGCCGGCAGGCCCTGGGTGCGGGCGAGCAGCAGTGCCACGTCGTCCAGGGAGCCGCCCGGCGGCAGCACGGTGTGCAGGATCCGGTCGCAGGTCCCGTCCAGGGAGTCCGCGTACGTCCCGAGCGCCTCGTAGAGCATCGCCCGGTTCGTCTCCGGATCCCGCTCCCGGGACCACACCAGACCGTCCGTGTACAGGGCGAGGACGGTGCCCTCGGGCAGTTCCACCTCCGTGGCCTCGAAGGGCAGCCCGCCCAGGCCGAGCGGGGGACCGGCGGGCACGTCCAGTGCCCGGGGCACGCCGCCCGGCGGCAGCACCACGGGCGGCGGATGCCCGGCGCGGGCCACCGTGCAGCGCCGGGACACCGGGTCGTAGACGGCGTACACACAGGTCGCGCCGACCTCGCCGGGGCTGCCCGCCTCACCGGGGCTGGTGACGACGCCGGACTCCTCCGACAGCCTGACCACCAGGTCGTCCAGATGCGTGAGCAGCTCGTCCGGGGCGAGATCGATGTCGGCGAGGGTGCGCACGGCGGTCCGCAGCCGGCCCATGGTGGCCGAGGCCTCGACGCCGTGCCCGACGACGTCCCCGACGACCATCGCGACCCGCATCCCGGACAGCGGGATCACATCGAACCAGTCGCCGCCCACCCCGGCCCGCGCGGCCGGCAGATAGCGCGAGGAGGCCTCCAGCGCGGCCGTGCGCGGCAGCGTGCGGGGCAGCAGGCTGCGCTGGAGCGCGAGCGCGGTCTCCCGCTCGCGGGAGTAGCGGCGAGCGTTGTCGATGCAGACGGCGGCCCGGGCGGTGATCTCCTCGGCGAGCAGCCGGTCGTCCGCGGTGAACGGGTCCGGCCGCCGGTGGCGGGTGAACACCGCGACACCGAGGGTGAGCCCACGGGCCTGGATGGGCACCGCCATCGAGCAGTGGACGCCGAATCTGCGCACCCGTTCGCCGCGCTCGGTGCTCCAGATCAGCCACGGCTGCGTCTCACCCGCCGCCACCGAGCCGAGGATCGTGTGGCCCGCGGTCAGCGAGTCGGCCTGGGGCGAGCCCGCCGAGTACTCCTCGTTCTGCCCGGGCCTCATCACCGCCTCCGGCACTCCCTCCAGGACCGACCGATGGGCGGCCCGGCGCAGGGTGACCGGCGCGGTGAGGCGGGCCGGGGGCTCACCGCCGTAGTCCTGCGGGTCCAGCAGGTCGATGGTGACGAAGTCGGCGAGCGCGGGCACACAGACCTCCGCCAGTTCCTGGGCGGTGCGGGCGACGTCCAGCGTGCTGCCGATGCGCACGCTCGCCTCGTTGACCAGCTGCAGCCGCTGCCGGGCCCGGTAGTTGTCGGTGATGTCGTGCGCGGCCAGGCTCACCCCGTGCACCCGGCCCTGATCGTCCCTGACCGGGGCCATCCCGGCGAGCCAGGCGTGAGCGCGGTCCTCGCCACCGGTGCGCATGAAGATCTGCATGTCCAGCGGGCTGCCGGTGGTCAGCACCTGGAGCATGCCCCGCTCCAGCTCCTCGCTCTGCGGCTTGCCGCCGATCTCCGAGAGTCGCAGGCCCCGCACGCGCTCCTCCGGCAGACCGATGACCTCGGCCATCGCGTCGTTCATCCGGCGCAGCCGCAGCTCCGCGTCGTACACGGCCACGGCGCACGGCGACTGGATCAGGCCCGCCGAGGCGAGCGGGTCGTCCTCGGCGGGCGGCGCCATGCCGGTCAGCGGGGTGACCACGAGCCAGCTGCCGCCGTCTCCGTCGTGCGCCGACCGGCGGTGGGCGAGCAGCCAGACCGGGACGGTACGGCCGTCGCGGTGGCGCAATCCGACCGTTCCCTGCCAGCGGGGGCCCGTGGGCAGGGAAGGGATGTCGTCCTCGGCCAGGAGGCGGGCGGCGGGGCGGCCCAGGACTGCGTCCGGCGGGTGGCCGAGCAGGCGCCTCGCGCCCTCGTTCCACTCGACCAGCCGTCCGTCGTCGTCGATGACGGCCCGGGCCGTCGCCGCGTCGTCGAACGGATAGCCCCGGCTCATCCTCGCCGCTCCCAAGCGCACACTCACAGTGAACAGGTGGCACCTCTCGTGTTCCAGCGTAGTGCTTCGGGGCCTGCCGTGAACCGCCACCACCGCCGACCTGGCCGACCGGTCGAACAGGGTCAAAGGGGAAATCCGGCCGATGCGTCGACGGGGGCGGTCGCGGGGCTCCGGGCTCTTGACGATCGTGTGTGGCGACCCGTCAGAATCTGTTTGTTCACGATCAGTTGTGAGTACTTCTGGGCCCTGATGAGGGAGAGCCGCCATGACGGTCACTCGCCGATCGGTTCTGGTCGCCGCCACCGCGACACCCGCGGCCGGAGCGCTGCTGAGCATCCCCGCACCACCGGCCGCCGTCGCGGCGTCCGCCGGTGCCGACGGTCGCCACACCGTGCCCCTGCGGGACGGCTGGCGCTTCGCCCTGGTCGATCCGGGCGGCCTCACCGATCCCACCGGCGCCTACGCGCAGGCCGCCGATCCCGGCTACGACGACTCGGCCTGGCGCGAGGTCGCCGTGCCCCACGACTGGTCGATCGAGCAGACCCCCACCACCGACCACGGCACCACCAGCGGCACCGGCTTTCTCCCCGGCGGCCTCGGCTGGTACCGGCTCGCCTTCACCCTGCCGCCCGCGTACGCCGGCAAGCGCATCTCGGTGGAGTTCGACGGCGTCTACATGGACTCGTACGTCTACTGCAACGGCACGGAGGCCGGCCGCCACCCCTACGGCTACACCGGCTTCGCCCTCGACCTGACCGGCCTCGTGCACAGCGACGGCAGCACGCCGAACGTGCTCGCGGTCAAGGTGCAGAACCAACTGCCGAGCAGCCGCTGGTACTCCGGCAGCGGCATCTACCGCGAGGCCCGGCTCGTGATCACCGAACCGGTGCACGTGGCGCGCTGGGGCACCCGCGTCACGACCCCGGAGGTCTCCGCGGGCAGCGCCCTGGTGCGGGTGGCCACGACGGTGCTGAACGAGTCCGGCACCGGGGCGGACGTTCAGGTCCTGTCCCGGATCACCGGCCCCGACGGTCGCACGGTCGCCCGCACGTCCACCACGGCCGCCGTCTCCGACCGGGCCACCGAGACCCATGAACTGACCGTCGCCGAGCCCCTGTTGTGGGACTTCGCGACCCCGGAGCACCGCTACACCCTGCACACCGAACTGCGCGTCGCGGGCCGCACCACCGACACCTACAGCACCCCTTTCGGCGTCCGCAGCTACCGCTTCGACCCCGACGAGGGCTTCTCCCTCAACGGCACGTATACCAAGATCAAGGGCGTCGACCTGCACCACGACCAGGGCGCGCTCGGCGCCGCGATCAGCATCGACGCGGTCCGCAGACAGATGCGGATCATGAAGTCGATGGGCGTCAACGCATTCCGCACCTCCCACAACCCGCCCTCGCCGCAGATGATCCAGGTCTGCGAGGAGCTGGGCATCGTGATGATGGTGGAGGCCTTCGACTGCTGGCGCACCGGCAAGACCAGGTACGACTACGGCCGCTTCTTCGACGAGTGGTGCGAGAGGGACGCCACCGAGATGGTCCTGGCCGCCCGGAACTCACCCGCCGTCGTCCTGTGGTCCATCGGCAACGAGATCCCCGACTCCACCTCGACGGCCGGACTCGCGATGGCCGACCGGATCATCGGCGCGATCAAGGCCGCGGACGACACCCGGCCGGTGGTGATCGGCTCGAACAAGTACCACGGCGTGCCCGCCCAGGGCTCGGCGGCCGACCTGATGCTCGCCAAGCTCGACGGCCTGGGCCTCAACTACAACACGGCCAAGTCGGTCGACGCGCTGCACGCGCGCTACCCCCACCTGTTCCTCTTCGAGTCCGAATCCTCCTCGGAGACCTCGACCCGGGGCACGTACCAGGAGCCGGCACACCTGAACACCGGCGAGAACCACACCCCGGGCAGACGGGAGACCTCCTCCTACGACAACAACCTCGCCTCCTGGACGATGAGCGGCGAGTACGGGCACAAGAAGGACCGGGACCGGAAGTGGTTCGCGGGACAGTTCCTGTGGTCCGGCATCGACTACATCGGCGAGCCCACGCCGTACGACGTCTTCCCGGTCAAGACGTCCTTCTTCGGCGCGGTCGACACGGCCGGGTTCCCGAAGGACTTGTACCACCTCTTCAGGAGCCAGTGGACGACCGAGCCGATGGTCCATCTGCTGCCGATGACCTGGAACCACGAGGAGGGCGACACGGTCGAGGTCTGGGCGTACGCGAACGTGCCGCAGGTCGAGCTGTTCCTCAACGGAAGGTCCCTCGGCGTACGGCAGTTCGACGTCAAGCGGACCACCGACGGCCGCGGCTACCTGGAGACCACCGAGGCCACGGGCGACGACAAGACCTTCACCGGTGGCCCCTACCCGGGCAGTTACACCAGTCCCAACGGCAGCGCGGGCAAGCTGCACCTGAGCTGGAAAGTACCGTTCCGGCCCGGCGAGTTGAAGGCGGTGGCCCGGCGGGACGGCAAGGTGGTCGCCACCGATGTGCTGCGCACGGCGGGTGCCGCGCATGCCGTACGGCTGACCGCCGACCGCAACTCCTTTGCAGCCGACGGCCGTTCGCTGATCTTCGTCACCGCCGAGATCGTCGACGCGCACGGCGTGGTGGTGCCCGACGCGGCACACCTCATCACCTTCGACGTCACCGGCGGCTCCCTGGCAGGGGTCGACAACGGCCGCGAGGAGAGCGCCGAACGCTACCAGGCGAGCACCCGCAGCGCGTTCCACGGCAAGGCCCTCGCCATCGTCCGTTCCGGTACGAAGCCCGGCCCGCTGACGGTCACCGCCCGGGCGGACGGACTGCGCACCGGCACGGCGAGCGTGCCCACCACCCCGGCGCGCGACACCGCCCGCACCCCGGCGGCCGGCTTCCGGCCCGACCGCCCGTCGCCCGTGAACTACCCCTACGCGGACGCCGGCTACTCCGGCCGCCCGGACACCCTGCCGGCCGCGATGCTCGACGGCGACCCCGCCACCGGCTGGTCCAACGCCTTCGCCAAGTCGGCCACCGCGCTGCTGCCCGCGTTCAACGGCGCCCGCGCCGAGGACTGGGTCTCGGTCGACTTCGGGCGCACCCGGACCTTCGACCGGGTGGCGGTCTCCTTCACCGTGGACGCCACGCACGCCCTGCCCGCGAAGGCCGTCGTGGCGGTGTGGGACGGGCGGGCCTTCGTCCCGGTCACGGGCGCGAAGGTGGACTGGGCCACCGCGTCGGACAGTCCGACGGTGATCACCTTCGACGCGATACGGGGCTCCCGGTTGCGGTTGACGCTCACGAGCGCCTACCCGGGGGAGGCGAAGGGGGCGGTGCGGATCAGCAGGCTGGATATGTGAGCAGAACGCCGGATACCGGAGACCTCGGCCGGGACGGGCCGCGGGCCCGCGGTGGCCGCGGTGCCCTCATGTCGCGTCGTGGAACATCAGCCCCAGCGTTCGCCGCCGGCCCGACCGCACGGTGCTCACCCCGTGCCGCATCGCCCCGGCCGACCAGCCTCGGCGGGTGCGCACGGGGTGGTCCCTGGTGGTGAACACCAGGCCGTGGCCCTGGCGCAGGATGCTCGCCGTGCCCCGGGACTGGGCGCGCGGGCGCTGTTCGACCATGAGGAACTCGCCGCCGGTGTAGTCGGTGCCGTACGCGTCCAGCGCGACCACCACCTGGAGCGGGAAGACCAGCTCGCCGAACACGTCCCGGTGCAGGGCGTTCCAGTCGCCCGGACCATAGCTGAGCAGGATCTGCGCCGAGCGGTCCTGGCCGGCGGCGTGACAGCGCTCCAGCCACTCGGAGAGGGAGTCGGGCCAGGGCGCCGGGCGGCCCAGACGGGCCGCCCAGTCCCGGGCGACCGGCAGCAACCGCGGGTAGAGCGCGGCGCGCAGCGCGGCCACCGGGGCGGGCAGGTCATGGGTGAAGTAGCGGTACTCACCGGAGCCGAACCGGTGTCGGGCCAGATCGACCGTCGTCCGGAACAGTTCCGGCTTGTCGTAGAGAGCGGCCAGGTCGGCGCACTCCGCGGGGGAGAGCAGCGGGCCCGTGGGCGAGTTGCCGTGCTCGTCCAGCTCGGCCGCGAGCGCGGCCCAGTCCGTGCGGGCCACCCGGCGGCGAGCCTCGGCCGGGGTGAACGTCATGAGGTCCTCCTTCACAGCAGGGCGGGCTGCAGTGCGCCCTCGTGCGTGAGCAGCCACAGCTTGCGTTCGACTCCGCCCGCGTAACCGCGCATCGAGCCGTCCGCGCCGATGACCCGGTGGCAGGGGCGGACGAGCAGAAGGGGGTTGGCGCCGAGCGCCCGGCCCACCGCGCGCAGGTCGGCGCGCGGCACGCCCAGCCGGGCGGCCAGTTCGCCGTACGTGGTCGTCGTGCCGTAGGCGATGTCGTCGAGGGCCTGCCACACCGCCCGCTGGAACGGGGTGCCGGTGGCGGCGAGCGGCAGCTCGAAACGGGTCCGGCGGCCCGCGAAGTAGGCGTCCAGCTGCCGGTGCGCCTCGGCGAAGGGCCCGTCGTCGCGGTCCTCGGCGCGGACGACGGGCGCGCCGCGCTGCCCCGGCATGCCGAGCGAGCCGAGTGTCAGGCCGGCCGCGGAGACCGTGCCGGTCAGCAGCAGGTCGCCCAGCGGGCTCGGGTGGAGGGTGTGGACGGTACGTGTGCTCATGGCAGGGCTCCTGGGTTCGCGCTGTCGGCTTCTTCCTCGCTGCCGAGTCTGCTGCAGTGCGGGCCGCGTGACCGGCGGGAATCGGACATGGCCCTGCGATCCTTCAGGTACCGATGGGAAGGGCACCTGACCTGCCGATATTTACGGGTAAGTACCCGCGCGGTACCGTGAGGGGCATGCCAGCTCTGAATGTGGAGTTCAGCGAACGGGAACTAGAGGACCTGCGGCAGATCGCCAAGGAGCGCGGTACGTCGATGAAGGCCCTGGTGCGCGAGGCCGCCGCCGCCGACATCGCCCGGCACCGGGCGCTGCAGGAGGGCGCCGAGGCCTTCCGCACGTTCTTCGCCGCGCACGCCGAGGAGTTCGCCGCGGCCTTCCCCGACGACGAGTCCCCCACGAAGGACGAGGCCGCCTGACGCATGCCCTCCGTCATCCATATCGACGTCCCCTGGCTGCTCCAGCGCCACGAGGAGGTCCTGCCCGACCAGCCCGCGGTCGACGACTTCTCCGCGCTGGTCGCCGCCGTCGCCCGGCACCGCGTGGATCCGCCCCGGCTCGGCGTGGACTCCGACCCCGCCTGGCGGGCCGCCGCCCTGCTGCACACCCTCGCCCTACTCAAGCCGCTGCCCGCGGCCAACGCCCGCTTCGCCTGCGCGACCGCCGTGGCCTACATGTTCGTCAGCGGCGTGGGCATCGACCCGCCCTACGGCGCCCTCGTCGACCTCGCCCGCGATCTGATCTCCGGCAAGACGGACGTGTACGGCGCGGCCGACCGGCTGCGGTCCTGGCAGATCTGAGCGGGCGGCCCACAGCACCCGTCCCGCCCCGGCCGGCGGGGGAAGCCGCCGGGGCCGCCGTCCGGGGCAGGGTGGGCGGGGCCGCCGGCCGAGGGCGGGAGGAGCGGGGCCGGCGGCCGGTTTCGCGCGGGAGAGCCGCCATCCCGCGCGGGGCCTTTCCGAGGAGGCCGGCCCCAGTCCACTACCGGACCGCACACCCAGGAAGCGTGCGCGGCCCCGCCGCCGTGTGCGCGTGCTTCACACGGGGCGCGTGAAAAACCGAAAGCCGCTGCACGGGGCCCGCCGGAGGGCGGTTTCTGACTTTCTTTCAAGACCGCCGATGTCTGCGGGCGCCTTGTTGCCCGTGTGGAAGTTGTGCAAGGGTTGAAACGACCGTGCGGGGGATAATATCCGGGGGTTCTCCCGGCAGTTGCAGAACTTCACCGGCCGAGCGCCGGCCAATTCCTTCCGCGCGCGTCGCAGAGCTACGCATCAACGCACGTCGCACCAAAGGAATCCGCTCAGTGCCCACCCCCCACCCTCCTCGTCCTCCTTATCCGCCGCCCGGCGGCGACCCCGGGGAGTCCGACGAGTCGCTCGCCGGTCCCCTGCGGGCCGGTTCCGATGCGGAGGCCTCCCGCTCCGCAGCCCTGCTGATGTCCCGGCACTGGCAGCCGGCGCAGGACTACGCGGTCGTCTGCCTGGCCCTGACCGGGCCGCTCGCCCACATGGTCACCGCGACCGCCTTCCACCAGGTGCTCGGCCGGCTCGCGCTCGGCGAACCCGCGGAGGCGCTGCGGCCCCGGCTGCTCGTGGCGGTCCGGGACACGGTCGTCAACTGGTCCGGCACCGACCGGATCACCGCCGTACTGCCCGGACTCGGGAAACCCGCGGGGGGGCGCGGTATGCGCGCCGCGAAGACCCTGATACCGGAAAACCGCGCCCTCTCGGACCGCTCATTTCACGCCCTTCCCCGGCTGGAGCAGGCGCTGCTCTGGCACATCGAGGTCGAGGCCGAGCCGATAACCGTTCCCGCCGGACTGCTCGGCGTGGACATCGAGAGTGCGGCGGTCGCGCTGGAACAGGCACGCGAGAAATTCCGGGAGGGCCTGGTACGCGCCCACCGGGAACTCGCGCCCGGCAAGGAATGCCGCTACTACAACCGTCTGCTCGACGTTCCGATCCGCCGCGGCGGCGCGGGCGCCCTGCTGCCCGACGTCCAGGAGCATCTGTCCGCCTGCTCCTACTGCCGGCACGCCGCCGAGCAACTGGGTCACGCCGACGCGGCGTTGGGAGTGCTGCTCGCCGAGGCCGTGCTCGGCTGGGGCGCCCGCCGCTACCTCGACTCGCGTCCCGGCCGCCGCCCCGGTACCGCCCGCACCCGCGGCGGCTCCCGGCGATCCGGCGGGCGCCGGCGCGGCGGCGGCAAGCCCGGTCTGCTGAATCGTGTCGCCCTGCCCGGCACCGGGCGGCGCGCCGACGGCGAACCCCGGACCCGGATCTCCGTCTCCCGCGGCCGGCGCCACGGCGGCGAGCCCGGACAGCCGGCCCGGGTCCCCGGCACCGCCTGGTCGTCCAGGACGCTGCTGACCGGAGTCGGCGTGGCCTCGGCCGGACTGCTCGCGACCGTCCTCGCGATCAGTGTGTGGCCGGACGGCGGCGACGGCACCGACCCGGTCGCCTCCACCAGCACCGTCCCCGGCAGCGCCGGCGGCCAGTCCCCGCCCGCCTCGGCCACCGTGCCCGGCACCGCGACCGGCACCGCGGGACTGCCCGCCACCGGCCGCCCCGCCCGGCTGCGCAACGCCGCCGCCGACCTGTGCCTGGACATCAAGGGCACGCCGAAGGCCGGTGCGGGTGCGGTCCTGGCCGTCTGCTCCCCGGCACCGACCCAGCAGTGGACGTACGAGGCCGACGGGCGCTTGCGCAGCGCGACCGCCCCGGGGCTGTGCCTGGACTCGCACGCCGACGCCGGAGTGGTGATCCTCGGCACCTGTGCGGACGCCGGGACGAAGCGGGGTGACGACGTGCGCTACGACCTCACCGGGCGGGGCGAGTTGCTGCCCCGCTGGGACCGGACGCTCGGGCTGGCGACATCCGCCGACGCTGTGGGCGCCGACCTCGTGGTCAAGGTGCGGGACGGGTCGGCCGGCCAGCGCTGGATGACCGATGTGGCCTCTGCGAGCCCTGGCTCCCTCTCGATCGCCGGCACGGGTGGCCCAGCGACCCGAAGGGGCGCGGGGAACTGCGCGACCTGCCGAGACGGCGCCGCAGACGCCTGACGGCCTGCCGCGGCACCCCGCGGAGCGCTGCGTGGCACCCAGCGGAGCGCTCGGCGGGCCGGGGTCAGGCCGGGTCCTCGACCAGGTCCGCCGACGTCACCGTCCCCGGACCGGTGTGCCCGGACAGAGCCAGCGTCAGATCCAGCTCCGCCAGCACGCACCGGACGACATGCTCCACGCCGGCCTGTCCATCCAGCCCGAGGCCGTAGACGTACGGCCGGCCGAGGAGCACGGCACGCGCGCCGAGGGCCAGTGCCTTGAACACGTCGTCGCCGGTGCGCACCCCGCTGTCGAACAGCACCGTCAGCCGGTCGCCGACCGCGTCCGCGACCCGGGGCAGCGCATCGGCGGCGGCGACCGAGCCGGCCACCTGCCGGCCGCCGTGGTTGGAGACCACCACGCCGTCCACCCCGGCGTCGGCGGCGAGCCGGGCGTCGTCCGGGTGCAGGATGCCCTTGAGCACGATCGGGCCGTCCCAGTGCTCCCGCAGGAACGCCAGGTCCGGCCAGGTGTGGCCGGCGTCCCCGAACAGGCCGAGGAAGTGCAGCACCGCCGCGTTCGGGTCCTCGTGCACGGGCTTGGCGAGTCCCGCCCGGAAGGCCGGGTCGGTGAAGTAGTTGGCGGTGCCCACCCCGTGCAGGAACGGCAGATACGCCTGGTCCAGGTCGCGCGGCCGCCACGCCAGCAGCGGGGTGTCCAGGGTGACCACGAGCACCGAGAACCCGGCGGCCTTCGCCCGGCTCAGAAAACTCCGCGTCACCTCACGGTCCTTGCCCCAGTACAGCTGGAACCACCGCTCGGCGTCCCCCATCGCCTCCGCCACCTGCTCCATCGGCGTGCTCGACGCCGAGGACAGGAGGTACGGCACGCCCTGCGCGGCGGCGGCCCGGGCGGCGGCGGACTCGGCGTCCGGATGCATGATCGACAGCACGCCGACGGGTGCCAGCGCCAGCGGTGCCGGGAGTGCCCGGCCGAGCACCTCGACCGACAGATCGCGCTCGGCCACGTCGCGCAGCATGCGCGGCACGATCCTGCGCCGGGCGAGCGCGGCCCGGTTGGCGCGGGCCGTGCTGCCGTCGCCCGCGCTTCCCGCCACATATCCCACCGGGCCCGGACCGAGCCGGTGTTCGGCCAGTTCCTCCAGCCGGGTCAGGTCGGTGGGGAGCCGGGGCACGGCACCCGACATCCCGTTCAGATAGATCTCGTACTGGAAATCAGCCCAGTGCTTCGCCATCCGGCCGTCCCGCCTCTCGTCGCTGAGTACGCGTGCAGCCCGACGATACTGGCGGGTAGTCGGGGACTTCAGCGACGGGTGGCTGCTTTGTCCAGGATGCGGGCCAGCTCCCGGGGCGTGGAGAACATCGGCCAGTGGCCGGTGTCGAGCTCGACCAGCTCCCAGCGTCCGCCGCGCAGCGCCTCGGCCACGGCGGGCAGTGGATCGCGGCCGTCGAGGAGGCACTTGATGTACGTCGCCGGCAGCTCGGCAAGTGGGCGCTTCAGCACGGCCGGTTCGGTCAGCGTGGCGGCCGGGTGCGGGGTGCCCTCGTCGATGAGACGGGCGATCTGCTCGTCGGTGAGGTCCTGGTTCGCGTAGGCCGCCGGTGGCAGGAGCGGCCACACGCCCTCGTGCTCAGCGAGAGCGGCACGGATGTGATCGCTGGGGAAGCCGTCGAGGAACGACACGCCGTCCGCCGGCACGTTGGAGTCGACGAACACCACGCGGCGCAGCCGGTCGCCGATCCGCTCGGCCGCCTGTCCGACCGGCACGCCCGAGTAGCTGTGCCCGACCAGGACGACGTCCCGCAGGTCCAGCCGCTCGACCTCGTCGACGATGTCCTGGACATGGATCCGCTGCCCGGCGGGCAACTCCCTCTTCTCGGCCAGCCCGGACAGCGTGAGGGCGTGCACCTCATGGCCGGCGGCGCGCAGGTCGGCCGCCACCTCGTCCCACGCCCATGCGCCCAGCCATGCCCCCGCCACCAGCACCAAGTCGCTCATGGCCGCCAACGTACCGCATGGATCCGACAACTTCGCCTGGAGACGGCTGAGTTGCGATTCCGGTCGCGGCCGATGCCGGATCTGCGAGCAGGCGTGCGCTCCACCACCGGGCAGCCCGCGAGGCGTTCAGCCGGTCCGGGCCATCGCCCGCACCGGCGCGCCGTCCGCCCCCGGAAGCAGCAGCGGGAAGAGGAACACCTCGACCGCCTCCGCCCCGACCAGGCGGTCCAGGCCGGTGAGGTTCTCCGCGATGACCCCGCCCGCGCCGCACAGCACCCGATGGGCCGGCAGACCGTGGTCCGCGTCGGGATCGCCGGGCCGGGGGGTCGGGTCCACGCTGAGCGCATCCACGGCCACGGTACGGGCGCCGGTCTCGACCACGGCCCGGGCGGCCCCGGGGGTCAGCCAGGGGTGGTCGAGGTAGGCGTCGCTGCCCCAGTGCTCCGACCAGCCCGTGGCGAGGAGCAGCAGTGCGCCGGGTGCGGTCGTGAGGGCGTCGAGCGCGGGGGCCAGCAGAGCCTCGGTGATCGGCGAGCGGGCGGGCAGTCCCCGCACGTCGGCCACGACCGCGCGCCCGGCGAACCGGTCCGCCGGCAGTTCGTCCAGGCGCGGCCAGGCGTCGTCGACGTGGTACGGCGCGTCGACGTGGGTGCCGGACTGCGAACCCAGGTGGAGTGCCAGGACGTTGACGCCGTCGGCCGGGGCCCGCAGTGCGGGGGAGACCGTGACCTGAGGGTCACCGGGATACACGGGCATCCCGGTGACGATCGGCACCGACAGGTCGATCCAGGCCGTCATCGGCCGCCCTCGGCCGCCGGCGCGGGAGACACCTCGTCCGCCGGGGTGCCGGGACCGGTGATCGGGGGCACCGGGGCCTCGACGGTACGGGCCAGCCGCGGACCCTCGGGGCCGTACGCCGCCCGGGGCTCGGGGAACAGCCGCAGCAGCGTCAGGAACAGGATCGCGGCCACCGCGAGCGACAGCGGCAGGCTGATGTCGACGCCGTTCGCCAGGCCGCCCAGTGGGCCGACGAACTGACCCGGGATGTTCGTGAACAGCACGCCGATCACCGCCGCCACCCACCAGGCGGTCATGCCGCGCCAGTTCCAGCCATGCGCGAACCAGTAGCGGCCGCCGCGCTGACGGCGGTTGAAGACCTGCAGCGCGTCGGGGTCGTACCAGCCGCGGCGGGTGTAGAAGCCGAGCATCATGACGACCATCCACGGTGTGGTGCAGGTGATGATCATCGTGGCGAACGTCGAGATGGACTGCACGAGGTCCAGGCCGAACCGGCCGATGAAGATGAACGCGATGGACAACACGCCGACCAGCAGCGTCGCCTGTACGCGGGAGAGCTTCGGGAACACCGACGAGAAGTCGAGGCCGGTGCCGTACAGCGAGGTGGTGCCCGTCGACATGCCGCCGATCAGGGCGAGCAGACACACCGGCAGGAAGAACCAGCTCGGCGAGATCGCCAGCAGCCCGCCCACGAAGTCGGGCGCGGCCGGGTCGACGTACTTCGGCGCCTTCGTCGCGATGATGCTCGCGGTCGCCAGGCCGAAGACGAACGGCAGCAGGGTCGCGATCTGGGAGAGGAACGCGGCGCCGACCACCCTGCGCCGCGGGGTGCCGGCCGGGATGTAGCGCGACCAGTCGCCGAGGAAAGCGCCGAAGGACACCGGGTTGGACAGCACGATCAGGGCCGCCCCGATGAACGACGGCCAGAACATCGACCTGGTCGCCGCGTCTGCCGAGGCCGTGAACACACCGGCGTACGACGGGTCGAAGTCACCGGCGAAGGCGATCGCGCCGAGCAGGAACAGCGCGGTCGCCGAGGTCACCGCGATCTTGTTGACGAACAGCATGAACCGGAAGCCGTAGACGCACACCGCGAGGACCAGCCCGGCGAACAGGGCGTACGCGACGACGTATGACGGCGTGCCGCGCTCCAGGCCGAACAGCCGGTGGGCGCCGCCGACCAGCGCGTCGCCGGAGCTCCACACCGAGATGGAGAAGAATGCGACGGCCGTCAGCAGCGACAGGAACGAACCGACCACGCGGCCGTGCACGCCCAGGTGAGCGGAGGACGAGACCGCGTTGTTGGTGCCGTTGACCGGGCCGAACACGGCCATGGGGCAGAGGATCAGCGCACCCGCGACGACACCGAGGACGGTGGCCGCGAGTCCCTGCCGGAAGGAGAGTCCGAACAGGATCGGGAACGCGCCGAGTACGCAGGTGGAGAAGGTGTTGGCGCCGCCGAAGGCGACCCGGAACAGGTCCAGCGGGGTCGCGGTGCGGTCCGCGTCGGGAATCCGCTCGACGCCGTAGGGCTCGACCTCGGTGAGGGCCGGCGGCGGCGCGGTCGGCGAGTCGGGGGACTGAGGGGTCACGGAGGGCTCCAGCGAGGTCGCGGCGATGGAGCGCTGGGTCGCGCGGCGGTGGCGGACGACCGCCGTGCCGCAGGGGTGGTGCGGCGCCGGTGGGGGTCGCCCGGAGCGGTCTGCAGACGGTAAGACCGCGGTGAGGACCCCTGCCAGAGGGCGATTCATCCATCTTCGCCGTCGTCAGTGGAGGAATCGGCCACCTCCTCCGCGTCGGGTCCCTGCGCCCGTACCCGCTGGACGTGTTCCAGCGACTCGCGCAGCTCGGTCAGCCAGTCCTCGGTGTGGCGCTGGACCAGGCGCACGCACCAGGCGAGGGCGTCACTGCGGCTGCGGGCGATGCCCCCGGCGATGAGGGTGTCCAGCACCTGACGCTCCGGCTGGCGCAGCCGGGTCATGACCGGCGCGGCGACATGGGTGAACAGGGCACGCTCCGGACCGCACACCACGCCCCAGGAGACCTTGCGGCGGAACAGGTGCTCGGCCTCCCGGGCCACCTCCATCCGGTCCCCGCGGGTGCGCTCGCGGAACTCCTGGATCCGGGCGCGCAGTGCGGCCTCCCGCTCGGCGTCCGAGGCGCCCTCGGCGAGCCGGGGCTCGGGGACGCGGCCGATCACCGTGATCTCCTCGCGGTCGGCGGTGACCTCCACCAGTTCCTCGAAGAGACCGTCCGGCAGACGGCCGGAGAACCAGCCGCGCAGCTTCTCCTTCTGCTCTGCTGTAATCATGTAATCAGCGTTACGCGGACGCCTTCATGAACACAAGGAGTCGTGAAGGCGTCGTGAAAGCTTTCACTCACGGCGAACCCGGAATGTTTCAGGCCGATTAACGAGCCGGTGATTTTCGGCCATGTGACCGCTCTCTACGATCAAGAACCGCTCAGTTGCGCGGTCAGAGGCTTCCATTTCCGTAACTTCACGCCACTGTTTCAACACGCAAGGTTACTGAAAGCGGTGGGTTCGATGTGTGTTTCGGCGGCGGACTCGGCAGAGTGGCGCTCGCCGCTCCGGCGCCCACCGGGTCGGAGCCGGCAACCGTCTATCCGAGCGGAAGGATGCATACAATGCGGAACACCGCGCGCTGGGCAGCGGCCCTCGGCCTCACGGCCGCCGCCGTTTGCGGACCCCTGACCGGGGCCGCCGTCGCTGCACCGGACGCCGCCCCGTCGTCGCTCTACGCCCCCTCGGCGCTGGTCCTCACCACCGGCCACGGCAACGACGCGGCCACGGCCACCCCGGAGCGCGCCGTCACCCTGACCTGCGCCCCGACGGCCTCCGGCACCCACCCGGCAGCGGTCGCGGCCTGCGCCGAACTGCGCGGCACGGGCGGCGACTTCGACGCCCTGAAGCCCGCCGGCGACGTGTGGTGCAACAAGCTGTACGACCCGGTCGTCGTCACCGTCCAGGGCGTCTGGCAGGGCAAGCGCGTCTCCTACGAGCGCACCTTCGGCAACACATGCGTGCGGGACTCCGTGGGCGGCGGCGTCTTCGCCTTCTAGGACCGGGATCGCAACGGACCCCGCACAGGCCGGAACAGGTCCGCAACCGGGGAGTGCGGCCCCTGGAGCGGGGAACCTGCGATCTCGTACCGGAACCGACGGGCGGAGTGGGGCCGCCCGCCGGCTTCCGGGCACACAGCCGCTCCCCGGGCGGGCCCGTGGGGGGCCTTTCCCGGGGAGCGGCGAAAAACAGCCGGTTTCAACCGCTGTCCTTGGTCTTGCGCCGGTGACTCGTGTCGCACCAGGGATAACGGCGACTGCGCCGGCAGGTACACAGAGCGACCAGGAAACGGTCCGAGGACACCGTGGTGCCGTCCTCCAACTCGACCTCCACCGGCCCCTCCACGAGCAGCGGCCCCTGCCGCCGCACCGTGATCCGGCGGGCCCGGTCAGCGCGTTCGTTCGGCACGGACGACCACCAACTCCTCCTCCTGTGCGACCGGAGCGAGCAGACCGCACCGGCGCAGCCAGTCCTCCCGCGAGCGCAGCACCGGACCGAAGGGGATCCGGCGACGCCGGACCACCGAGGCCTTCAGGCGTGCGGCGCGCAGCAGTTGCAGGGTGCGTTCGGGATCGCTGAGCGCGGACTGCACGACCAGCAGCACGCCTCCGGGGCGTAGCAGTGCGGGCGCGTCCCGGCAGATCCGGTCCAGCACCTGCCTGCCGTCCCGGCCCGCGTCCCAGGCCCGGGCCCGGCCGCGCGGCCCGCGTCCGGCATCGGGTGCGGGGACGTACGGCGGGTTCGCAAGGATGAGGTCGTACGTGCGGCCCCGGACCGGTCCGAAGAGGTTGCCGCGCCTGATCCGCACCGGCAGCCGGGTCAGCCAGGCGTTCATCCGTACCGTCCACACCGCCAGCCGGGACACGTCCACCGCGGTCACCTCGGCGCCGTGCCGGGCCGCCTCCAGGGCCAGCGCCCCGCTGCCGGTGCCGACGTCGAGCACCCGGGCGCCGGGCGCCGGGGCCTCCTCGCGGAGGGACTCGGCCAGCAACTCCGTGTCGTCCTGCGGGGCGTACACGCCCGGAAGCACCACAGCGATCACACCGCGCGGGTACCCCGACATTCAGGATGTATGGGACACCTGCGGCATCAGGGGTGTGCGCAGGGACGAGCGCCCGGCGCGCCAGTCGGCGAGCAGCCGCCGCCCCAGCCGGTCCTCCAGATACTCGGTGGCGTCGATCCCGAAGGTCACGTCCGCCGCGAGTTCCGGCTCCTCGGCGAGCAGCCCGCCGATCACCTGATGGCGTACGACCTGTTCGTGGACGGCGTCCGCCTCGACATGCTCGTCGTAGAAGAACTCCGCCGCGGGGCCGGCGCCGGTGCGGCGCATGGCCTCGGCGAGCCGCCGGGAGGCTGGTGAGGAGGTGATCTCCACGTCGGCGAAGTGGCCCACCAGCGCGCCGCGCAACCCGCGATGCAGGCCGAACAGGGACATCAGGTTGACTACGGCGAGCATCTCCGCGCGGGCCGCGTCCAGATACCGGCCGTAGGCGCTGTCCAGGCCCAGGTCCTGCATCAGTGCGGCGAACAGGCGCGCGTGCACCCTGCCGGCCCGGCCGCCGCCGAACTCGTCGAACTCCACCGCCGCCATCCCCGCCTTGGCCCGGCCCCACAGCCGAGGCAGCACCCAGGCGTGCGGGTCGGCCTCCTTCAGGTGGTACAGCGAGCGCTGGGCGGCGTACTCGCGCAGCTGCCACAACTCGCCCTCGGCACAAAGGAAATGGCTGACCCCGCTGCCCTCGACCGGTTCGACCAGCAGCGCGGCGAGGGCGTCGTCGAGGCTGTCGTGGCCCGGCGCGTCGGCGCGCAGCGCGGACAGGAAGCGGCGCTCCAGCGCGGCGCGGACACGCAGCAGGTCCGGATCCCATTCGGCCTCGGGGCCGACGCCGGCGAAGCCCCGGTAGTGCAGCTCGTAGCACAGGTACAGGGCGAGTTGCGGGTCGTCACCGTAGGTATCCGCCTCCTCGGCCTCGGCGGGGCGCGGGAGCGGTCCTGCGCCGCGCAGGCGGGCGGCGACCGCGGCGGAGAGGGGGCCTCGGGGCGGGGGCAGCCGGGGCCCGCGATCATGGCTGTTCATGAGTACCGGGTACCCAGGCCCCGGGAGGGCACGGCGAACCGTGTCGCCCCGGGGACGGCTGCGGGTGGCGGTTCGGTCGCGGGACGGCTGCCGGTGGTGGCCGGGCGCCGGGACGGACACCGGCGGTCGTTCGGCCCGGGAAGATCTCCACGCCTGGGGCACATGTGTGCCGCCCCCCGAGCTACGGCCGGTTCCCGGCCGGTCTCCTCAGTCCCCGTCCGCCTGCTCCTGCGCCTCGGTGTTCGGCGTGATGGCGTCCCCGGCCTCGCCGCCGGCGGCCCTGTCCTCGTCGCGCTTCTCGGCCTCCTCCACCTCCCGGAGCACTTCCTGCAGGGCGGTGTCGAACTGTTCCTTGCGCTCCTGCTCGTCTTCTTCGCTGGTCATGGCCTCTCCTTCCGCCGCCGTACCCCTGATCCCCTGATCGCTGAGTTACCCGCCGACGGCGTCTCAAGCGCTCTGCCAGGGAGTGCGCCGGGGCCGCCAGGCCGGCACCGCACGACAGTAGCGCTCGTCCTCGGCGCCGAACCGTCGCACCAGTCCCGGTTCCTCGTACCAGCGGACGAACGCCCAGGTCAGCACCCAGGCGCCGGCGGCATAACCGAAGAGCACCGGCCGGGCGAACAGCAGACCCTGCCCGATGAGTACGGCGATCATCGCGACGTAGATCGGATTGCGCACGTACCGGTAGGGGCCGCTCACCACCAGCCGCACGGGCGGCGCGACCGGCGCCGGCGTGCCGAGCCCCTCCAGGGCGAACCGGGTGAAGGCCGCCAGTATGACGACGGCACCGGCCGCCAGGGGCAGCAGACCGAGCAGCCGCAGCGGCGGCCACCAGTGGCCGGCCCGCCAGCCACCGGTCAGCCACCACGGCACCAGCACGGCCGCGCCGCCCGAGACGGGGACGAGGAACAGGGCGCTGCCGAGCGCCGCCGACGCCTTGCGCACAACCCCACCATGCCAGGGCGAGGGGCCGCCGTCTCCCTGCTGACGGCGGCCCCTCGGGTCGGATGGCGCGTGGCCGTCACATGTGGACGACCGGTGCGGCGCCCGCGTCCTGCTGCGGCACTCCGCGCCGGTAGAACAGGAAGGCGAGCACCGTGCCCGCGGCGAAGAAGCCCGCCGACCACCAGAAGGCGGTCGTGTAGCTCTCGATCGTCGCCTGTGCCCGCACCAGCTTGCTGGTGGCGTCCCGGCCGGAGAGGTAGTCGGTGGCGGCGCTCGCGGCGAGGGTGTTCAGCAGTGCCGTGCCGATCGAACCGCCCACCTGCTCCATGGCGTTGACGGTCGCGGAGGCCACACCCGCGTCCTCGGCCGCGACCCCGCCGGCGGCCAGCTGCATGGCCGTCGGCATGACCAGGCCCAGGCCCATGCCGATCACGATCAGCTGCGGGAGCACCGCGCTCAGGTAGTGCGAGCCGAGGCCGATGCCGGTCAGCCAGGCCATGCCGGCCGTGGCGACGGCAAAGCCCAGCGGGATGACCGCCTTCGGGCCGATCCGGGGCAGGAGGACCGTGGTGCCCAGCTGGGCCGTGACCATCAGCGCGCCGACCATGGGCAGGAACGCCACACCGGTCTTCGTCGGGCTGAAGCCGAGGTTGAGTCCTAAACGAAACTGTTTCGTACACATCGAGCCTACGGCGCGCCTGGCGAGAAGCGGCAACGTTTCTCTCCCGTCCATTCCTTGCCTGGCATATAACTAGCAAGGCATATTAGGGCTCATGTCCGACACAGCGCTCTGGTCCGCCCTGGCCGACCCGCACCGGCGGGCCATCGTCGCGCTCCTGCTGGAGCGTCCCCGGTCCGTCGGGGAGATCGTCGAGGCCTGTGGGCTGAGCCAGCCGAGCACCTCCAAGCATCTGAAGGTCCTCCGGAAGGCGGGCCTGGTCCGGGTCCGGCAGGACGCGCAGCGCCGCGTCTACGCCCTCGACCCGGCACCGATCGCCGCCCTCGACGCCTGGCTGGCGCCCTACCGCCGGCTGTGGAACCGCAGCCTGGACGCCCTGGGCCGGCGCCTCGACGAGACGTCGGACGACATGTGACACCCCCCAGCGAAGGACTTGACGCACCATGCCCGTCGACCTCACCGGCACCTATCTGACCCTTCAGGACGGCCGCCCCGCCGTCCGCTTCAGCCGCACCTACGACCACCCGGCGGACCGCGTCTGGCGGTTCGTCACCGATCCGGACGAACTGGCCCAGTGGTTCCCCTCCCGCGCCGAGATGGAGCTGCGCCCCGGTGGCACCATCCGCTTCAGCGGCGACCCGAACATGCCCGAGTCCACAGGCCGTGTGCTCGCCGTCGACCCGCCCCGGCACCTGTCCTTCGCATGGGGCGGCGACGAACTCCACTTCGACCTGGAGGCCGTCGGTGAAGGGCGCACCCGGTTCACGCTCACCAACGTCCTCAGTGAGGCGAACACCGCCGCCCGCAACGGCGCCGGCTGGGAGGTGTGCCTCGCCGCCCTCGACGCCAAGGCGCGCAGCGAGCGCTTCGAGGGCGCGCACGCCGGGGTGAGCCCGGCCTGGAAGGAGTTCTACGACGCCTACCTCGGCGCCGGCGTGCCCTCCGGCGCGCCCGTGCCGGGCCTGGACTGACGGGCGCCCCGCCGGCCGGCTCACGAACACCCGGCGCAGGTCCGCGGACGACGTGCGGGGCTGGGCTGCCTGGCCGGGGACATTCGTACGCCCGGATGGCCGTCCGGGCGCACTGGGAACGCGGGCTCCCGGCGCTCGCTCAGGCGCACCGGGCCCGCAACTCACCCGCCTGTCTCTCGGCACCGAGAACTCCTCGGTCGCATCGCGCAGGCAACCGCCGTCCGGTGCGTGCTCGCCCGATGCCGGCCGGCGCCGGAGGGCGGGCCGGGCTCCACGACTGGGCTGTCGGGGACGTCCCGGCGTACGGTCGTGACGTCGGCCCTACGCCCCCGGTCCTGCCCCCCTTCGTTCCCCGCAACCCATGATCGTCCCGGACGCACCACCCGGCGACCCGGGCCCCGTCCGTACACCGGCGGCACGCGTTCGACCGGACTCCGCCGTGCGCGTTGTTTCAGTGTGTGGCGCCCTGGATACACCGCGAAGGTTCGGCCCCGGAGTTCGCGAGCCCGTGCCCACATGTCGCAGTGAGGTCGTCACCATGTCCCACGCCCCGCCCCCCACAGGACCGTCGAGACGCGCCGGGCCGATCGCGACCACCGTCCCGGACGCGGGCTCCGTCCCGGACGCGGGCTCCGTCCTCGGATCCGCCGGGAACCGGGCCGCCCGGGGCGGCACCGCCCTGGTGACGGGCGCCTCCTCGGGCATAGGTGCCGTCGTCGCCCGCCGGCTCGCCGCCGAGGGAGGCTGGCGGCTGGTGCTGAACGGGCGGGACGCCACCCGCCTGGAGCAGGTGGCCGCCCCGCTCGACGCCCTGGCCGTGCCGGCGGACCTGACCCGGCCGGGCGCCGGCCGTCTGCTCACCGATCTGGTCCTGGACCACACCGGCCGCCTCGACCTGCTGGTGGCGTGCGCCGGCCTGGGCTGGGCCGGGGACTTCACCGGCATGCCGCACGCGCGCATCGACGAGATCGTCGGCGTCGACCTGCTGGCCACCCTGCACCTCGTGCGCGCCCTGCTGCCCCACATGGTCGCGGCCGGCTCCGGACGCATCGTGCTCATCGGGTCCGTGGCGGGCAGCGTGGGCGTGCGCGGCGAGGCCGTGTACTCCGCCGCGAAGGCCGCCCTCGCCGTCTTCGCCGACGCCCTGCGCTACGAGCTGCGCCGCACCGGGGTGGGCGTGACCCTGGTCATCCCCGGCGCGGTCGACACGCCGTTCTTCGAGCGCCGGGGCGCGCCCTACACGCGGGTATGGCCGCGCCCGGTGCCGGCCGAGCGGGTGGCGGACGCCGTCTGGGCCGCCGTCCGGCACGGCAGGGACGAGGTGTACGTCCCCGGCTGGCTGCGGTACCCCGCCCAGGTGCGCGGCGTCGCGCCCGGGCTCTACCGGTGGCTCGCCGCCCGCTTCGGGTGACCGGCCATGCTCACCGTCACGGTGCTGCTCGCGCTGCTCGCGGCCCTGACCAACGCGTCCGCGTCCGTGCTGCAGCGCCGGGCCGCAGTGCAGGAGCGGTCCGAGGAGGACGGGGCCGACGGCGGCCGCGGCGCGGGACCGGCCGTGCGCCGGCTCGCCCGGCTGCTGCGGCGCCCGTACTGGCTCGCGGGCGCCGCGCTGCTGGCGGTCTCGGGGCTGCTGCAGGCCGGGGCGCTGGCCGTGGGCAGCCTCTCCCTGGTCCAGCCGCTGCTCGCCACCGAGCTGCTGTTCACTCTCCTGGTGGGTGGTGTCGTCTTCCGGCGCCGCCCCGCCCTGTGGACCTGGCTCGCCTTTGTCGCCCTCGCCGCCGGGCTGGCCCTGTTCCTGCTGGCGGCGGCCCCGGGCGCGGGCCGGCCGACCGCGCCGCCGCGGGCCTGGCTGCTGGGCGGCGGCGGGGCGCTCGGCCTGGTCGTGCTCCTCGTGGCCGCCGCCCGTCCGACGAAGGGCGCGCTCCGGGCCGCGCTGTTCGGCCTCGCCTCCGCCGTGTGCTTCGCCGCCACCGCCGCGCTGCTCAAGGAGGCCGTGGGGCGGCTCGGACACGGGCCCGCCGCGATGTTCACCCACTGGTCGCCGTACGCCACGGCCGGCGCCGGACTCGTGGCCTTCCTGCTGCTGCAGAGCGCGCTGGGCGCCGGATCGCTCACGGCCTCCCAGCCCGCCCTCACCCTGGGCGACGCGCTCACCAGCGTCGTCCTCGGCTGGGTGCTGTTCGCCGAGGCGATCCACCTCGGGCTGCGGATGCTGCCGGAGGCGCTCGGCGTCGCGCTGATCGGGGCGGGCAGCATTGGACTGGCCCGGGCACCGACCGTGGGACGGGAGTGGGACACGCGGTCCCGGGACGGGAAGGAGACCGGGAGGCGTCTGCACCGGACGCACCGATGAGGACAGGAACGGAAGGCGGGTGGGCCATGTCCCCCATGTGCGGCCGTCCATGGCGGACCGCGGCCGTCCTGCTGCCGGCCGCCGTCGCCGCCGCGCACATCGGACCGGCGGCCACCTGGCTGCCCGGGGTGCGGCTGCTGCTGTTCCCGCGGCTCTCCGGCACCGGCCGCCGCTGGCACGTCGCGCTGACCTTCGACGACGGCCCCGACCCGCGGTCGACGCCCCGCTTCCTCGACGTGCTGGACGACCTCGGCGTGCGGGCCACGTTCTTCGTGCTCGGCGAGAACGTGGTGCGCCATCCCGCGCTGGTCCGGGAGACCGCCCGGCGCGGACACGAACTGGCCGTGCACGGCTGGACGCACGACCGTCCCTGGCGCCCCGCACCCGCCCGGGACGCGGCCGAGGTCGCCCGGACCGTCCACGCCCTGCACGAGGTCTCCGGCCACCGCCCGCAGTGGTACCGCCCGCCGTACGG
Organism: Streptomyces sp. NPDC007856; assembly: GCF_042868225.1. Taxonomy (NCBI): domain Bacteria; kingdom Bacillati; phylum Actinomycetota; class Actinomycetes; order Kitasatosporales; family Streptomycetaceae; genus Streptomyces; species Streptomyces sp. NPDC007856. Next base: position 176,199 of record NZ_JBIAEC010000005.1, read on the forward strand.
GATCCTCACCTCCGGACGCTGGCTGGCCGCACGGCGGGCCGGGCTGCGGCCGGTGCTCTGGTCGGCGTGGGGCAGGGACTGGACGGCCGAGGCCACCCCCGCGTCGGTACGGGCCCTGGTCGCGGCGGACCTGCGCGGCGGCGGCACCGTCCTGCTGCACGACTCCGACCGGCTCGCGGCCCCCGACTGCTGGCGCTCGGCCCTCGGCGCGCTGCCGGACCTGGTCGCGGACTGCCAGGAGGCCGGCCTCTCGGTCGGCCCCTTGCGCGACCACGGGGCACGCTGCTGAGCAAAGGCCGAGGAGGCGCCGGCGCCCCCGCCCCGTCACAACCACGCCACGTCGGCCATCGGATCGCCCCGGAACAGTGCCCGCCCCCGGGACAGCCGTTGCGTTCGCTCGGGGCTGCCCTCCGGGAGCCGGGCCAGGGCCGTCAGCAATGCGGGGCCGTCCGGGGCCAGTTCCGACACGCCGAGGCCGGCCATCCGGCGGACGCCGTCCACCCCATGGCCGGGCAGCGGCCGGTAGCCGATCACGGGCAGACCGGCGGCCAGGGCCTGTACGGCGGTCTGGCCGGCCGCGTTGTCCACCAGGGCGTACGCGGCGGACAGCAGCCCGGGCATGTCGTCCACCCAGTCCAGGGCCAGCACTCCCGGCACCCGGGACACCCGCGCCCGCAGCCGCGCGTTGCGCCCGCACAGCACCACCGGCAGATAGCCGGCCCCCGCCAGCAGCCGGGCGGTGGCGTCCGGGCGGTGCGCCGCGCCCCAGGCGCCCGCCGAGAGCAGGACCGCCGGCCGGCCGGGCGCCTCGCCGGCGAAACGCCCCCGCCACCGCGCCGCCCCGGGCGCCGGTGCGCGGAATTCGGGCGCGACCGCCGGGCCGGTCGTCACGGCCGGGGTGCCCAGGGCCCGGCGCACCTCGGCCGCCGCCCCGTCCGTCAGGCACAGATACCGGTCGTTGCCGGGATGCAGCCACTGCCGGTGCACGGCGAAGTCGACCAGGAACACCGCGCTCGGCACCCGCAGCCGCCCCCGGGCCCGGAGATGACCGGTGAGCTGGGCGGCCAGATGGAAGACGGACACCACCACATCGGCGTCCAGCCGCTCCACGAGCTCCGTCAGCCCGGCGGCGGCGAGCCGGGCCAGCGGCACCCCGCTCGGGCGTGGCCCCCCGCCGCCCCGCAGGAACGCGCCGTAGACGCCGGCGTACGCCCACGGGAAATGCCGTACCGACGCCTGGTAGGAGCGGCGCAGCCCGCCGCCCAGGCCGTACGGCAGCAGGCTCAGGACGTCGGCCACCTGCGGCTCGTGTCCGTGCGCCGCGGCGCGCCGCGCCAGTTCGGCGGCCACGGTGTCGTGACCCGCGCCCATGCTCGCGCTCAGGATCAGCGGTCGCCGCCGGCCGCCCGGCGGGGCCGGCGGCGGGGAGGGCACCTCGGCAGGAGTACGCACGGGGTCCGATTCTCCGGTGGAGGCCGCCCGCAAACCGGTCACTCCGCCGCCGTGTCGCCGGACCGCGGACCCACGACACGGCATCACCGCAAGTTGCCCCGAACCCGCCGGGGTGGATGAATCGGCTCAGGACAGCGTGTGCGCGGCGAGCACGGGAGGAGCCGTGAGGTGGTGGCGGCGCGGCCTGCACCGCGCTTGGGAGTGGCTCAGGGCCGGGGCCCTGGTCGAGCGCGGCCGCGAGCTGGAACTGATGCACCGGGCCATGGGGTTCGCCACCCTGGCGCTGGTGACGCTGGCGCCGCTGCTGATCGTGGTCGCCGCCGCCGATCCCCTGGTGCGGGGCGGATTCGCCTCGTGGCTCACCGACGGCATGGGCCTGTCCGGCCGGTCCGCCCGAGTGCTCACCGACGTCATCAGCCCGCCCCGCAACGTCATCGGCACCACCAGCGTCTGGGGTGGTGTCCTGCTGGCCGTCTTCGGCGTGTCCTTCGGCGGCAGCGTGCAGAACGCCTACGAACGGATCTGGACCGTGCCTCCCGGCCCCTGGCACCGGGTCTGGCGGCAGGCGACCTGGCTGGTGGTGCTCACCGCCTACCTCTACCAGGAGGTGGCGACCAAGGACGCGCTGCACGGCGGCCAGCGGATCGCGCTGTCCGCGGCGAGCGGCATCGCCTTCTTCTGGTGGGGGCAGCGCTTCCTGCTGGGCGGCCAGGTCAACTGGCGCTCCCTGCTGCCCGGCGCGCTCGCCACCGTCCTCGGCCTGGCCGGCCTGCGGGCCTTCTCCTACCTCGTCTTCACCCCGCTCATCGTCACCAACGCGCTGAGCTACGGCGCCGTCGGCACCGTCCTCGTGGTCGAGTCCTGGCTGATCGGCGTCGGGTTCGTCATCTACGGCGGAGCCCTGTTCGGCCGCTGGTTCACCGAACACCACTGGACGCCGCACCACGACGACGGGGGAGACGAGGAGCGGGAACCGCGCCGGGGGAAGTACTGAACCCTCCCCGCGGCCGGTCGCGGCGGACGCTACGTCAGCTGCCGGCGCACCAGCTCGTGCAGCCGGCCCGTGGTGTCCGCGAGCAGGTCCGCCGGTGCGCCCTGCTGGACGACCTTGCCGTCCTCCATCACGACCACCCGGTCGGCGTCCAGGACCGTCGACAGCCGGTGCGCGATGACGACACGGGTGGCGTTCAGCTTGCGGGTGCTGTCGATGACGATGCGCTGCGTGTCGTTGTCCAGGGCACTGGTGGCCTCGTCGAAGAACAGGATGCGCGGGCGCCGGATCAGGGCCTGCGCGATCATCAGCCGCTGCCGCTGACCGCCCGAGATCGCGCCGTTGCCGGCCACGATCGTGTGCAGTCCCATCGGCATCCGCTTGATGTCCTCCGCGAGCCCCGCCATCTCGGCCGCCGCCATCGCCTCCTCCGGCGTGTACGGCTCGGCGCCGCAGATGACGTCCAGGATGGAACCGGTGAACGGCTGCGCGTGCTGGAGCACCACCCCGCACTGGCGGCGCACGGCCGACTGGTCGAGCGCCGCGAGGTCCTGGCCGTCGTACAGGACACTGCCGGAGACCGGCTTGTCGAAGCCGATGAGGAGGCGGAGCAGGGTGGACTTGCCACAGCCGCTCGGGCCGACGATCGCCACGAACTCGCCCGGCCGTACGGCGAAGGAGACGTCGTCCAGGACCAGCGGGCCGTCGTCGGTGTACCGGAAGGACAGCCGCCGGGCCTCGATCGCGCCGGACAGCGGACCCGGACGGGTGCTCGACGTGCGCACCTCGGGGGTCGCCTCGAAGACCGGCTTGATCTCCTCGAACAGCGGCAGCGCCGCCACCGCCGACACGAAGGAGCCGGTCAGCTGGGTGACCGAGGTCAGTACCATCGTCACCGAGGTGTTGAAGGTGAGGAAGTCCGCCGCCGACATCGCGCCCTTCGCCGGACCGGCCAGCAGCATGAACATCAGCAGCGTGCACACCGGCAGATAGATCCCGCCGAGCACCGTGGTGAGGTTCTTGATCCGGCCGACCTTCTGCTGCAGCTCCCGGCTGCGCGCGAACTCCCGCGCCCAGGCGGCGTACGCGTAGTTCTCGGCCGCCGCCACCCGCAGCTTGGGCAGGCCGCGCAGGGTCTGGAAGGCCTGGTTGTTGAGCTTGTTGCCGAGGACCGTCAGCTTCCGCTGCCAGCGCACCTGCCACAGCCCCAGCCCCAGGAACACGGCCCCGATGACGACGAGCATGCCGAGCGCCGCCAGGGCCATCGACGGGCTGTACCAGAACAGCAGGCCCAGGTTCATCGCGCCGACGGTCACCGACTGGGCGACCACCGGGCCGACGCCCGCCAGCAGCCGGCGGATCGCGCTGATGCCCATCGCGGCACTGGCGAGTTCGCCGGTGGAGCGCTGGGTGAAGAACCGGGTCGGCAGGCGCAGCATCCGGTCCCAGACGGCGGGCTGGAGCGCGGCCTCGATCCGGCCCTCCAGACGCAGGATGGAGAGGTTCTCCAGCAGGGTGAACGCCGCCGCGACCACCCCGCTCACCATCACGGCCAGACACATCTGGACGATCAGGCCCGTCTGCGCCCTCGGCACGAACTCGCCGAGCACCTTGCCGGTGGCGACCGGCACCAGCGCGCCGATCGCCACCGTCACCAGGCCCGCGAGGAGCAGACCCGTCAGGTCGCCGCGGGTGCCCTGGAGACTGAACCGCAGCAGGCCGAACGGCGAGAGCCCCTTGTCGGGCAGCGGCCGGTAGAACATCACCGCGCGCGGCTCGAACTCCTCCGCGTTCGCCTTCTCGATCGGCGTCTCGCGTCCGGTGCCGGGGTGCACGGCCACATACCCGCCGCGCCGCCACAGCAGCGCGACCGGCGCCCCCGACAGCGCCCGGTGCCCGACCAGCGGGCCCACGTTCTCCCGCCACCAGCGCCCCTGCAGCCGTACGGCCCGCGTACGCACCCGGGAGGCGAGCGCCACCCGTTCGACCGGGTCGAGGCGTTCGCTCTCGGTGCCGCTCTGCGCGGGCTCGGCGAGGGTGATCCCGGCCGCCTCGGCGACCAGCTTGCAGGCCGCGTAACCGGCGTCGGCGTCGGCGGCCGTCGCCCGGCGGGCCGAGCGCTTGCCGATGGCGGCCAGCAGGGTCCGGTCGGCCTGGGCGCGCACCGCCTCACCGGCCTTGATCCCGGCGGCCGTACGCGTCTCGTGGGTGCGCTCCAGCTGCTCGATCCACCGGTCCAGCGCGGTCAGCAGCCGGTACTGCTGGTCGACCATGGTCTGCCACAGCGCCGGGTCCATCAGCAGGTCGGCGACGGCCTCCGCGCCGTACAGCGAGCCGTACTGGACGCTGCCCGGCGGCACCTGCATCCAGAACACGTCGTCGTCGGTCGGTGCGGCCGCCCGGTCCTCCGCCATCGGCGCCTGGAACAGCACGGACAGGCCGCGGCCGACGCCGAGCGCGACCGCGTACTCCAGCGGGCTGGTGGCGGGCGGCACGTACTGGGGGTTGCCGTACTCGTCGTACGACCAGGTCTGGGTGTTCGCAGGCTGGTACAGCTCGCGCAGATTGATCCGGTGCACCACGCAGTCCCGGACCGGGCGGGCCACCAGGGTGTGCTGGGGGCCCGCGACCGGGCCGAGCAGCAGCGCGCCCGCCTCCAGCCGGCCCAGGTGGTGCCAGTGGCCCTGCTGGACGGCGTCCACCGCGAACAGGTCCAGGGCGCCGGCCGCGACCAGCCACAGCACCTGCGGGCTTTCCAGGTCCAGCCGGTTGAACCCGGCGCAGTCGATGCGGGTGCCCATGGACCCCAGCGCACCGAGAACGAGGTCGCCTTCGCCGACGGTCGTCATCTCATCGCTCCCTGACCAGCGCGGCGTACGCGCCACCGTGCGCCACCAGCTCCTCGTGCCGCCCGCGCTCCACGACCGTGCCGTGCTGGAGCACCACGATCTCGTCGCTGTCGCGGACCGTGCTCAGCCGGTGCGCGATCACCACACAGGCGCAGCCGCGCCGGCGCAGGTTGTCCATCACGATCAGTTCTGTCTCCGCGTCCAGCGCGCTGGTCACCTCGTCCAGGACGAGGATGCTCGGCCTGCGCACCAGGGCTCGGGCGATTTCGAGCCGTTGCCGCTGGCCGCCGGAGAAGTTGTGGCCGTCCTGCTCGACCTTGCTGTGGATGCCGCCGGGCCGGCGCATCACCACGTCGTACAGGGCCGCGTCCTTCAGCGCCTCCACCACGGCCTCGTCCGGGATCGACGGGTCCCACAGCGCCACGTTGTCGCGGACCGAGCCCTCGAAGAGGAACACGTCCTGGTCGACGAAGGAGACGGAGGCGGCGAGCGCGCCGCGCGGGATGTCCTCGAGGCGGCGGCCGTCGATGCGGATCACCCCGTCCCACGGGGCGTACAGGCCCGAGATCAGCCGGGACACCGTGGACTTGCCGCTGCCGGAACCGCCGACCAGCGCCACCTGCTCACCCGGTCCCACGGTCAGGTCGAAGCCGCTCAGCAGGGGCTTGTCCAGCGGGCTGTAGCCGAAGGTGACGTTCTCCAGCTGGACGTGCCCCTGCAGCCGGCGCGTGGAGTCGCCGCTGCCCCGGCGGGCGTAGAGCGGGTCGGCCTGGAAGTTCTCCACGTCCTTCAGCCGGGCCACGTCGGCCGCGAAGTCCTGGATACGGCCCGCGACACCGTTGAGCCGGGTGAGGGGCGCGGTGAAGCGGGTGACCAGCGCCTGGAAGGCGACCAGCAGACCCACCGAGATGTGCCCCTCGACGGCGCGCAGTCCGCCGATCCACAGGATCAGCGCGCTGTTGAACGTGGCGAGAGTCGGCGCGACCACCCCGAGCCAGGCGCTCGGCACCCCGAGCCGCTGCTGCTCCTCCAGGGTGGTGGCGTGCTGACCGGCCCACTTGCGGAAGAAGCCGTCCTCACCGCCGGTCGCCTTCATCGTCTCGATCAGCTGAAGACCGGTGTACGACGTGTTGGTGAGCCGCGCCGTGTCCGCGCGCAGCTTCGCCGTACGGGTCGCGCGCAGCCGTACGACCAGCCGCATCGCCACCACGTTGAACAGGGCGACGCCGATGCCGACGAACGTCAGCTGAGGGTCGTAGGTGTAGAGCAGGACGGCGTACAGGACGACGACGATCGCGTCCACGCCGGCCGCCGCCAGGTCGCGGGCCAGGGTCTCGGCCACCTGGTCGTTGGACTGCAGGCGCTGCACCAGGTCGGCGGGGGAGCGCTGGGCGAAGAACGTCACCGGCAGCCGCAGCAGATGGCGCAGGAAGCGGGCGCTGGAGAGGGTGGAGGAGATGATCCGGCCGTGCAGCAGGTTGGCCTGCTGGAGCCAGGTCAGTACCAGGGTGAGCAGGACGCAGGTGCCCATGGAGGCGAACAGCACGCCCAGCAGGGAGGTCCGGCCGCCGATGAGGAACGTGTCGATGTAGGTGCGGCTGAGCGCGGGCACCGCGGCGCCGACCGCGACCAGCAGCAGGCTCGCCAGGACGGCGGCGGGCAGGGTGCCGGCGGTGCCGCGCAGCCGGGCCGGCATCGCACCGAGCACGCCAGGCTTGCGCCCGCCCTTGCTGAAGCCGTCGCCCGGTTCCATCACCAGGACCACGCCGGTGAAACTGCCGTCGAACTCCTCCATGGGCACGAAACGGCGGCCCTTGGCGGGGTCGTTGATGTACACGCCGCGCCGGCCGAAGCGGCGGCCCATGCCGTCGAAGACGACGTAGTGGTTGAACTCCCAGAACAGCACGGCCGGCGCCTGTACCTCGGCGAGGGCGGCAAGGTCCATCTGCATGCCCTTGGCCGTCAGGCCGTAACTGCGGGCCGCCTTCAGCAGGTTGGAGGCGCGCGAGCCGTCGCGGGAGACACCGCAGGCGATGCGCAGCTCCTCCAGTGGGACGTGCCGGCCGTAGTGGCCGAGGACCATGGCGAGGGAGGCGGCGCCGCACTCGACGGCCTCCATCTGGAGGACGGTGGGCGTACGGACCGTGCCGCCACGGGGCTTGGGGACCGGCCGCTTGGCCGGGGCGGCGCGTCTGCGGCCGCGTTCCTGGGTGGCGGTCACGGGAGCAGCCAATCGACGGGGTGCTGGTCGGCCAGCCTGATCGAACCGGAGGCGAGCGTCATGGAGTCGAGCCGGAACGGCGGCCCGTCGGTGGTGGACCAGCGGTAACCGCTCTTGGTGGACTGCGACTTGTCCAGCGCCACCAGTACGGCCACTGGGCGGCCCTTGCCGGTGAACTGCTGCCCGAGCTGGCTGTCGCCGAGGAACGCGGAGATCGACTGCGCGGACTGCGCGGTGCGGTCCACCGACTTCACCCGGCCGCGCAGCACGCCGTAGGTCTGCGTGGGCACCGAGGAGACCGTGAGGTCGACGGAGGCGTGTGCCGGGATGGCGGCGGCGTTCTCTGCGGGCACGTACACGGTGGCGTACAGCGGGTCGGAGGCGTGGGCGACCTTCTCCACCGCGGCGACATTGGTGCCGGTCTGGATGATCTGCCCGATGGTGGCGGCGAGCGCGGTGACGCGGCCCGCGGCGACCGTACGGACCACCGAGTCGCCCTGGCTCGTACGGACCTTGAGGACCGGGGCGTTCGCGGGCAACCGCTCGCCCTGCTGGGCGAGGACGGCCGTGACCTGGCCGGAGACCGGGCTCTGCAGCAGATAACTGCCCTGTCCGTGGGTGAGGATGGCCGGTGCGCTCACCGTGGAGGCGACCGAACCGGTCACCGCCCAGACGGAGGCCGCCGCCATGACGACGACGGTGACGCCGAGGGCGAGCCAGCCCTGGGGGCGGGCCAGCCGCACCGGAAGGTCCAGCTCCTCCGGCGACTGGAGCTTGGCGAGGGCCTGTTGGCGGAACTGCACGGAACTTCCCTCACCTGTGGGAGAGACGCGGGTGTTTCAGGGCATCGATGAGCCCCGGAGCCGGGGGGCGGCTCCGGGACCTTCGATGCGACGAGGTGCGATCAGAGACCGGCGACCAGGTCGGTGACCGGCTGAACGTTCAGACCGGTGACACCCTCGACGGTACCGACGGCGGTGGTGACCGCACCGGAGACCGGGGCGACGCCGTTCACGGCGCCGGTCACGCTGTTGAGGGTGTTCACGGACAGACCGCCGGAGACGTTGTCCAGCTCGGTGTCCGAGATCTCGACGGTCTCGACCTGGGGGGTGGAGTTCATGATGGAACTTCCCTTCGTATGGATATTTCACAAGGGGGAGCGGCCCCCTCTGGGGACAGACGGACGGCCGCGACCGCGGGCGCCGGGCCCCCGTCGCCGGGAGCCCGCCGCGACCCCCGCGGTGCGATTGATCAAAGCACGCAGGCAGGGGGCGCTTCCAATCAATCAGGGCTCTCACCAGGGGACTTGGCTGGGGGAGGGCGCCATCCGTGCAGGCGTGTGCACGGCATGTCGGCGACTCCTTCACATGCCACACGGCATCGTCGCGCGCGAAGGCTTGCCCGCCGGGCCGCGAATCCGGCACTCCGCGCCAAAGGAGTGCCGGGGGGCGCGCGGATGTGCAGATCCCCGGCCGACAGTGACTTGGTTGAGTATTCAATGTGCAGATTCCCTGAAGCGGGGATTCCACATTGAGTGGGGAACGGACCGTTACTGATCGGTAGCGGAGCGTGTCAGCCCAAAAGCGCGTACACCGTGCTCGCCCGGGCCGCGAGCGCGCCCGAATCCGTGTCGCTCAGGGTGATGTCCGCGAACGCCATCCGGCGGCCCAGCTTCGTCAGGACCGCTTCGATCCGGACATCCGAACCGGTCACCGCCCGCTGGAACGACGTCGACTGCTGAACCGTCGTCATCGGCACGAAACCGCCCCGGGCGGCGGACACCGCGATCACCGTCGCCGTGTCGGCCGCCGCCATCAGCGCCTGCCCCGACAGGCCGCCGCCCTCCCGGGCCAGCCGCTCCGACCAGGGCAGTCGCAGCACGGCCCGGTCCTCGCCCACCGCCTCGACGGCGAGCCCGAGATCGAGCACCCAGGGGGCGAAGTTGGCGGAGAGGATCTTGTCCGCTTCGGCGGGGGTCAGCGTCATACGGGGGTTGTTCCCGGCTCTTCGCGACGGCACGCGGAGCATGGCCGATTCGCCCGTCCGACACGGCCGTTGGGAAACGGAATTGAACACACCGCACGGCCGGTGCGTACGTACGGCCATCCAGGCGCCCCGATACGAACTGCCCGCAAGCGGCAGGCCCCCGTCCCCAGGAGGTCGAGAAGTTTGAGTCACAAGCGAATGCCCAAGCGCAAGGCGGCGATAGCGGTGGGCGGTGTCGCGGCGCTCGGAGCGGCGGCCCTTCTGCTGCCCAACGCCAACGCGTCCCAGGACAAGAACCAGGCGTCCGGAGCCACCGGCACGGCGAAGACGCTGAAGGCCACACAGGCGTCCAACCTCGCCGCCCAACTGCAGAAGGTCCTCGGTGACGCCGTCGCCGGGTCTTACTTCGACAGCGGCAAGCAGCAACTCGTCGTCAACGTGGTCAGCGGCGACAACAACGTGATCGCGCAGGTGAAGAAGGCGGGCGCGGTCGCGCGCCAGGTGAACAACAGCACCCGCGAGCTCAAGGCCGCCGCCACGACGCTGAAGACCAAGGCGACGATCCCCGGGACGTCCTGGGCCGTGGACCCGCGCACGAACAAGATCCTCGTCACCGCCGACTCCACCGTCACCGGCGCCAAGTGGAACAGACTGCAGTCGACCGTGCAGAGCCTCGGCTCCGGCATGGCAACGCTGCAGAAGTCCGCCGGCACCTTCAAGACCTTCGTCGCGGGCGGCGACGCCATCTTCGCCCAGACCCAGCAGGGCGGCGTCCGCTGCTCCCTCGGCTTCAACGTCACCGCCTCCGACGGCAGCCCCGCCTTCCTGACGGCCGGTCACTGCGGAGTCGCCGCCAAGGACTGGTCCGACTCACAGAACGGCCAACCCGTCGCCACCGTGGACCAGGCCAAGTTCCCCGGCAACGACTTCTCGCTCGTCAAGTACAACGACAAGACCACTCAGACGTCCAGCACGGTCAACGCCGGCAACGGCCAGACCGTGCAGATCACCCAGGCCGCCGACGCCACCGTCGGCGAGACAGTGTTCCGCATGGGCTCCACCACCGGCCTGCACAACGGCCAGGTCACCGGCCTCGACGCCACCGTCAACTTCGCGAGCGAGACCGTCCCGGGCGGCACCGACACCGTCAACGGCCTCATCCAGACCAACGTCTGCGCCGAGCCCGGCGACAGCGGCGGCTCCCTGTTCACGCAGGACGGCGGCGCCGTCGGCCTCACCTCCGGCGGCAGCGGCGACTGCACCAGCGGCGGCGAGACCTTCTTCCAGCCGGTCACCGCAGCCCTGCAGGCCACCGGCGCGACCCTCGGCAACGGCGCAGGCGCCGCCGGCGGCGCGGGTGACCAGTCCGGTTCCGCCGCCCCGTCGGCCTCGGCGGGTGACCAGTCCGGTTCCGCCGCCCCGTCGGCCTCGGCGGGCGGCCAGTCCGGCGCGGGTGACCAGTCCGGCTCCGCGAACCCGTCGGCCTCGGCGAGTGACCCGGCCGGCGCGGGCGGCGACCAGAGCGGCGGCTCGGCCGCCCCGTCCGCCTCGGCCGGCGACCCGTCCGGGAACGGCGCCGGCTCCGGCGACCAGTCCGGCAACGGCTCTGCGAACGACGGCTCGTCGTTGACCAGTACGCGCTGAGCGCTGCCCTTTCGGGGCGCTGCCCACCCCCATCGCCCCGCCGGCCTCACCCACGGTTCCGGCCGGCGGGGGAACGGTCCGGCCCTCCGGCGGGAGGGCCGGACCGTCATGCGCCGCCGCACGCGCGCAGCAACAGCACCGCCACGTCGTCCGCCCGCTCCCGCGCGGCCGCGCCGTGCCGGACCACCTCGTCCGCCAGCTTCTCCAGCGGCTGGTCGCCGGCCTGCGACAGCAGTTCGCCGAGGACGACCAGCGCGTCCTCGATGTCGGTATCGGGCGTCTCCACCAGGCCGTCGGTGTACAGGACGAGCACCGAGCCGGGCGCGAGGGACACCTCGGTCGTCGGATACACCGCGTCCGGGTCGATCCCGAGCAGCGGGCCCCCGGCCAGGTCCAGCACCCGCACCCGTCCGTCCGGCCGTCTGAGCAGCGGCGGCGGATGCCCGGCCCGCGCCATCACGGCCTGCCCGCGTGCCGGGTCCAGCCGCATATACAGGCAGCTGGCGAACAGCTCGGTGCCGAGGTCGACCAGCAGCCGGTTCGTGCTGCTCATGACCTCGTGCGGGGCCTGCCCGACCGTGGTGTACGCCCGCACCCCGGTGCGGATCTGCCCCATCAGGGCCGCCGCGGTCACGTTGTGGCCCTGGACGTCCCCGATCACCGCGGCCGTGAGCGGCAGCGTCGGTACCAGGTCGTAGAAGTCGCCGCCGATCTCCATGCCGTGGGTGGCCGGCAGATAGCGGGCGGCCGCCTCGATGCCGGGCGGTGGCGCCAGCGAGTTCGGCAGGAGGGCCTGCTGCAGCCCGTGCGCGAGCCGGTGCTTGGCGTCGTAGAGCCGGGCCCGCTCCAGCGCCTGCGCGATCAGGCCGCCCAGGGACGTCAGTACGGCCCGCTCGTCGGCCGGGAAGACATGCGGCTCGGCATACGCGAGCACGCAGGTGCCCACCGGCCGCCCTGACGCGATCAGCGGCAGATACGCCCAGGCCGCGAAGCCGTCCGGGGTCTGGTGCCGGCCCGGATACAGCCGTTCCAGCTCCTCCTGGGATTCGAAGAACGCGGGCACCCCGCTGTTCAGCGCCTGGGTGCCCGGGGTCCGCTCGGTCAGCGGCAGCCCGTGGAACCGCTCCACGGTGTGCGGGTCCGGGTAGCCGCGATGTCCCAGCACGTGCAGCCGCCCGCCCTGCGAGCCGAGGATCATCGTCGCCTGGCTGCCGGCCGCCGGCGCCACCTCGTCCCAGACGAGTTGCACCACGTCCTGCACTCCTACCGCCTCGGTCAGCGCGCCCGCGAAGCTCAGTACCTGGGAGATCGTCACCAGCCGGGGCGGGGGCGGCACCGCCCGCGCCGGCCCGCGCGCCATCTCCGCCACCGCCCTGGCCCGGCTGATCCGCACGCTCAGCCCGGTCGTGCTCGGGTACATCCGGAACGACAGCCACTCGCCCGGCGGGCGCATCGCCACGAACGACGTCGCCTGCTGGCTCATCAGCGCCCCCCGGTAACGGTCCTCGTACATCGGGTCGTTCAGCCAGGGCACCGACGCCCACAGCGGCGTGCCCAGGATCTCCCCGGCCGGCCTGCCGAGCAGCTCGGCCGCGGCCGTGTTGACGAACGCGATCCGGCCGTGCAGATCCAGCGAGACCAGCCCGTACGGCAGTCGGGACACCATCCGTGTCGCCTCCACCGAGCCCAGCGTGTCCGCCACGGCCGTCATCGGCTCCGTCAGCACCTCCGCCCCGCGGTCGAGCGTCCCGTCCTCCCCCGCGGCCCGCTCCAGCCGCAGCGCCAGCCGCTCGCAGGCCGTCCACAGATGGTCCCGCTCCCAGTCGGACAGCTCCGGCGGGTGCGCCCCCGGAAAGGTCACGAACACCGCGCCGTACACCTGCCGCCCGGTCGCCACGGGCAGCGCGGCCAGCGCGAACGGGTACGGCAGCACCACCGCGATCCGCGGATAGCGGCGGACCATCTCCTCCTCGCCGCCCACCCACACCAGCCGCCGCTCGCGCACCGCGTCGGCGACCGGGATCGGTGCGGACCGTCCGACCCGCTCCCACGGCGCCGCGAACGCCCGGGGCATCCCCGCGTGCACCGCCAGCTCCAGGACCGGCTCGTCGGGCCTGAGCAGGTAGAGCCCGCCGGCGTGCGCGTGCACCTCCTGCATCATCGACACCAGCGCAAGCGACAGCACCGGATCGACAGCCGGTGTCCCCTCGGCCGCCGGTGGCGGTACCGGCCCATCGGACACGCCGACCACCTCCTCGTACGGCCGCGTCGCGCATCCTGGGCACAAGATTCCCTCGTGAGGGCGCGCCGCGCACGGCGAGCACTCCGGCCGCGCCCCCGGGGACCACCGGATAAAGCGCCTTCGGATACCCCGTCCGGCCGCAGCCAAGCCCCTGCAGCGGAAGCGCGGGCGGCGTACGGGCGCCTCGCGTGCGCCCCCGCGCACCCTGATGGCCAGATCTCCGCGCCCGCGAACGGTACCGGCCCCCAAGAATGGGCACGCGCCTTCCGCGCCCGGGCCACGGCACGGATCGTGACGGACCGCGCAGGGCACGAGGCGGCGGACCCCGACGGCACGGGCGGCGGCGACGAGGAACGGAAGAACGGGCCTACGACGACGATCCGAGGGGCGGACAGTGATCCGGGTACTTCTGGTGCAGGACGCGTGTCTGGTGCGATCGGTGCTGGCCGAATGGCTGCGGCGGGAACCCGGTCTCGACGTGGACGACACGCCGTGGCGGGGTGCCGTCGCGCGGGTGCGGTCCCTGGCGCCGGACGTGTGCGCGGCGGACATGGACTGTGCCGACGGCCACGGCGTGCCGCCGCTCGGCGAGCTGTGCCCGCCCGGCACCGGCGGCAGACCGCCGGCGCTGGTGGTGCTGGCCCAGGCGGACCGGCCGGGCCTGCTGAAGCGGGCCGCCGAGGCGGGCGCGCTCGGCTTCGTGGACAAGGCGGGCTCACCGGACCGGCTGGTGCGCGCGATCCGGTCCGTCGCCAAGAGGGAACGTTTCGTCGATGACTCGCTGGGCTTCGGTTTCCTCAAGGCGGCCCAGATGCCGCTGACCCGACGCGAACTGAGCGTGCTGTCCCTGGCGGCCGGGGGCGCGTCCATCGCGGAGATCGCCGGCAGCCTGCATCTGTCCCACGGGACGGTCCGCAACTACATGGCGTCGATCACCCGTAAGACCGGGGCGCGGAACCGGGTCGACGCCATTCGGATTTCACGTGGGGAGGGGTGGGTGTGAGGGGCGGGTCCGGCCGGCGGGGCAGCGGCGCCGGGCCCGTCCAGCGGCCGGCCAGGTCCCGGTACAGCGCCGAGGTGCTGAGCAGCTCCGCGTGGGTGCCGCAGGCGGTGCGCGCGCCGTCCATGACGAGGATCCGGTCGGCGCGGCGGGCGGAGCTGATCCGGTGGGCGACGACGACCAGCGTGCCGCCCGGGCGTGCCGCGAAGGCCCGCTCGGCGCGTGCCTCGGCCGCCGGGTCGAGATGGCAGGTCGCCTCGTCCAGCAGGGCCAGCGGGGCGGGGGAGAGGTAGGCGCGGACGAGGGCGATGAGCTGGCGCTCCCCAGCGGAGAGCTCCGCTGGTTCGACGGGGGTTTCGGGTCCGCCCAGTCGTCTCAGCAGGGGGGTCAGACCGACTGCGTCGGCGGCGGCGAGGAGTTCGGGCTCGGGCACCCGGTCCGAGCGGTGGAGGGTCAGGTTCTCGGCGAGGGTGCCGGTGTGGACGTAGGCCTCCTGCGGGATGAGGACGGGTGGGGAGGACCGGATGGTGCCGTGCTGTGGGGTGAGCAGGCCGGCGATGAGTGCGGTGAGCGTTGACTTGCCGATGCCGCTGGGGCCTACGACGGCCAGGTGGGCGCCGGTGGGGAGGGTGAGGTCGAGGTCGTCGAGGACGGGTTCGCCGGCTTGGCCGTAGGCGAAGGTGACGGAGCTCAGGGACAGGGCGGTGCTGTGTGCGCCTGATGAAGGGGGGAGTGCAGGCGTCGGGCGGGGGCGGGTTGCGTGGGGCTGGTCGCCCCCTGCGGCGGAGCCGCTGAGGAACACGGCCCCGCGCCCCTCAGGGCGGTGGACGGTCAGTCGGCGAAGGACCACTGTGAGCCGTGAACCGCTCGTGCCCAGGCCATGGACCAGGTGGTGCAGGGCCGGGAGCAGGGACTGGGTGACGTAGGCGAGCGCGCCCACCAGGGCGCCTGGGGTGACGCCGTGGCCGAGCAGCCAGGGGGCCGTGAGCAGGAGCAGTACCGCGGGGAGTTCGCCGCCCACCGTCAGGGCGGCCACGCGGGCCACGCTCCAGCGGGACAGGGCGCGGGCGGCCCGGAGTTCCGCGTCGGTGCGCTCGGCGAGGGTGGCGGCGACCCGTTCCTCGGCGCCGGCCGCCGTGACGTCCCGCAGTCCAGGGCAGACGGCGCCCAGCGCCTGCGCCAGCGCCTCGTCGGCGGCGAGGAAGGCCTCCTGACGGCGGGCCAGCGGCCCCAGCGTCACGGCGAACAGGGCCACCCCGGCGAGCAACGGGGGCAGGACCACCGCCAGCAGCAGCGGGGCCAGCGAGAACAGGCCGATCAGGGCGCCGGCGGCGGTGAAGAGGAACGAACGCGACACCATCACCACCCCGGCGAGCGTGTCCCGGGCCAGCTCCACCTGCTGGGTGAGCCCGGACAGCGCACCCGGGTCCGCCTCCCGCACCCCGCGCGCGACCACCGTCGTGACCAGCCGGTCCCGGGCCGGTTCGACCAGCGCCGCGACCACGCCGTACACCCGCCCGGTCCCGTACGCCCCGGCGCACACGGCGAGCCCCGCGGCCCCCAGCCACAGCAGGCCGGCCCGCGCGTTCCCGGCCAGGAACCCGGCGTCCAGCGCCCGGGCGAGGGCGTAGCCGACGAGGAAAGTCTGCCCGGCCTCCAGCACGGACCACGCGCCGAGCCGGACCAGCACCGGCCATCGTGCCCGCAGAAACCGGGATGCCTGGCTGCGCACACGCGCCGGGTCGGCTTCGGCCGGCCCGCGCATCCGGTTGCCGTGCACCCCAGGCGGGCGGTCCTCGTCACGCACGTCCGTCACCTCCCGTTCCCGGCAGTCACCGGGTCGCCGACCGTCGGGTACGTCCGTCGGCCCGCCCCGGCTTTCATCAGCCCCGTGCCTCCGTGCCGGTCTCGTCCCGGAACTCGCCCTCGCCGGCCCCGAACACCGCCCGGTACTCCGCCTCCCGCCACAGCTCCCGGTGTGTCCCGATCGCCCTGACCCGGCCGGCGTCCAGCCAGGCGACCCGGTCCGCGCGGGCCGCCGTCGACGCGCGGTGGGCGATCAGCAGACGGGTGCGGCCCGGGTCGGGGGCCAGCAGGGTCCGGGTGATGCGGTGTTCGGTGACCGTGTCGAGGCTGGACAGGGCGTCGTCCAGGATGAGCAGGCGGCCGCCGTGGGCGAAGGCGCGGGCGAGGCCCAGGCGTTGGGACTCACCGCCCGAGTGCGGGGCGTCGGCGAGGCGGGTGGCGTAGCCGTCGGGGAGGCGCCGTACGAAGTCGTCGGCGTGCGCGCGCCGGGCGGCGCAGCGGACGGCGGCCGGAGTGGCGGCCGTGAGCCCGAAGGCGATCGTGTCCTCGACGGTCGTGCCCAGCAGAGCGGGGCGCTCGAAGGCGTAGGCGACGGCGCGGCGCAGCTCGCCGTGGGCGAGGCCGGACAGCGGAACGCCGTCGAGCAGGACCTCGCCCGTGTCGGGGTCGGCGAGCCGGCCGGCCACCTCGGCGAGCAGGGACTTGCCGGCGCCGGAGCGGCCGACGACCGCCAGGGTGCTGCCGCCCGGGACGGTCAGGTCGACGCCGTCCAGGACCGTTCGTCCGCCCCGGCGCGCGGTCACCGCCCGCAGCTCCAGCCGCCCGTTGCCCGGCGGCAGGCGGCGGGTGCCGTGTCCGGGCGCGGGCTCGGCGCGCACCTCGGCGAGCCGGCCGGTCGCCGCGCGGGCCCGCGCGAGCGCGGCCAGTTGCCCGGCCAGCGCGCCGACGCCCGTGGCGAGCACGGCGTACCGGGAGGCGGCCAGCAGCTCGCCCACCGACAGGCGATGCCGGGCCAGCAGCAGCCCGGCCACCGCCAGCACACCCAGGTTCAGCAGCGGCGCCACGGTGACGGCCCGGGCGGCGGCCCGCCCCTGCACCTGCCACATGCGGTGTCCGGCGCGCGACAGTTCCGGCAGGGGTGCCAGGATCCGGGCCGTCTCACGCTCCTCGGCGCCCGCGGCCCGGATCGTACGGAAACCGCCGACCGCCTCCGCCAGCGCGACGGCGATCCGGCCCTGCACCCGCTGGTAGTCGGCCACGCACGCCGATGTGTCCCGCGCGAAGGCGCGCAGCAGCAGGGCCAGGACCGGTGCCCCGGCGAGGAACACGGCGGCCGGCCACGGGTCGATGAGGCCGAGGGCCACCACGCCCCCGACGGGCCCGGCGAGCGAGGCGAGCAGCGCGGCCAGCGCGCCCGGCGCGGTTCCGGCCTGCGCGGCGTTGCCGACCAGCCGCGCCACCAGATCCCCGGCACCGAATCGGGCCGTCGCGCGCGGGCCGAGCGCCAGGACATGCCCGGTGAGCTGCCGGCGCAGCCATGCGGTGGCGTGCGCGTCGGCGGTGCCGGTGAGCACCCCCGCGCAGCCGTCCAGCAGGGCGAGCAGCAGAACGACCCCGGCGCAGCAGCCGAGCCAGCGGGCCGCCGGGGCGCGGGCCAGCAGCAGGTCCAGGGTGTGGCCGAGCAGGGCGGGCAGCAGCAGGCCCGCCGCGGTGGCGGTGGTGCTCACTGCGCACAGCACGGCACAGCGCGCGCCGCCCTGCCGCAACACCGCGCGTGACAGGGCACGGCCGGCCGCGGAAGTGGCGCTGCGGGTGCGGGAGTTCATGGGCTGCGGCCTCGCTGGGATCGGACGGCAACGGGAGGGCTCCCGGACGGAGAGGCTCCGGACGGCCCCTCCCGCAGGGGAGGGCGCCGTCCGGAGCCGTGGGCTCACCGGCCCGGTCAGAGGCAGAGCAGAACGCTCGCCGCGGAGACACAGGAGAGCAGGCTCGCGGTGCTCGCGCCGGTGTGGGTGTGCTCCTCGGACTCGAGGGTCTGCAGGTCGAGCAGTGCCATGGCGTTGTCCTTTCCCTGAATCGGGGACGGGGTTGTGTCACGGCTCCGTCGGTGCGGAGCCGCGTGTGCGGGCCGCCGGTGGCGGCGGAAGGAAGGGCAGGTGCGCGGTGCCGGCGTCGTCGCGGGCCGCGGCGAGCGCGAGCAGGCAGCCCGCCGTGCCGGTGGCGAGGTCCATGGAGAGGCGCATCATCTGGTGCCCGGGGAAGGCCAGTTGGCCCTGGTAGTCCATCGCGAACCAGCCCAGCCCCGCGACCTGCTGCTCCAGCCGCTCGCGGCCGGCGCCCGGCGCGGTGCTGCGGGCCAGGTGCAGGATCATTCCGGCACGGCCCTGGAAGAGGCCGGGCTGGGCGTAGAAGCGGGAGGTGGCGGCGGTGAGGATGCCGGACCGGGCGCGCTCGAACTCCGCGCTGTCGGCGTGGGCCAGGAAGTCGTCCAGGACCAGGCCGATCCCCGCACTGCCGTCGCCGAGGTAGGGCAGCGTCCGCCAGCCCTCGTCCACCTCAAGACCGCCGCCCGCCTCCTGGGTCACACAGCAGTCCAGGTCGCGGCGGAGCGCCTCGCCCGCCGCGCCCAGGTAGCCCTCCTCGCCGGTCTCCTCGTACCGCCTGAGGAGGAACAGCGCGGGCCCGCTCGCACCGCGCAACAGCCCGGCGCGCCGGCGCGGGCCGTGCGGGACCGGTTCGGCGAGGCGTCGTACGAGGATCTCGGCGGCCTCCGCTGCGTGTTGCCGTAAGGCCGGCTCGCCCGTCGTGTCCGCGAGCCGGCCGAGGACCAGGCCGAGCCCGGCGAGTCCGCCGTGCAGGTCGGAGGCGAGGCTGCGCCAGTTCTCCCGCAGGATGCCGTCCAGCAGGTCCAACGCCCGCTGCCGGTGGCCGAGTTCGTCGAGGACGAGGGCGACGCCCGCGAGACCGTCGTACAGGCCGAGCGGGGTGCCGGGCGGCGGCGGGGCGGTGTGGTGCAGCAGCCAGCGCTCGCCCTCGTCGTACCGGCCGGCCCCGGATGCCCGGAGGGCGTACAGCACCCCGGCCGCGCCGTGTGCGAGACCGAGGCCGCCGCCGTCCGCGAACTGGGCGATGTCGCCGGGGAAGAGCCGGTCGTCGCGTTCCGGGGTGGCGGAGGCGAGGATCGCCTTCACCATCGAGTCCCGGCTGTAGGGCCAGTCGCCGGGCACCACCGGGGGCCGGTACGAACTGTGCGCCGTGCTCCGGGTGATCTCCGCGACCGCCTCGTCCAGGAAGGTGCGCGGCACGTCCGGGAACTGCTCGGCGATCACCTCGGCGAGATGCGTCGCCTTGCCGCGGTCCACCACGAACAGCGTGGTCACCGGCAGGAACAGGGCGAGCCGCAGACACGCCAGCGCATAGCGGTCGACGTCCGTGCCGCGGCGGTCCGGCGGGGCGAAGAAACCGGGGTGGGCGACGGTCTGCCGGGCGTTCTCCTCGGCTGGGGCGGCGGCCTCGAAGTCGATGAGACACACCGACTGTTCGTCGTCGGCCACCATGATGTTGAAGACATGCAGGTCGTTGAAGACCAGCCCGCGCGCGTGCACGGCTGCCACCGCCCGCTCCACCGCCGCGTTGATCCGCAGCGCCCACGCCGTGTACGCGGCGACCGCGGCCGGGTCGGGGTCGGGCGTGAGCAGCGGATGCCGCTCGGCGAAGAAGGAGTTGAGCGTGCGGCCCGCCAGCTGGTCCATGACCAGGAACCGGTGCTCGCCGAGCGTGAACCAGTCCCGCACCTCGGGCACCACACCGGTCCCGGCGACCCGCTCCAGCGCCGCCCTCTCCCGCTCCAGCCGGGTCACCGCGTCCGCGCCGTCGGCGGCGAGGCCCGCGTGCGGCCGGGCCTCCTTCAGCACCACCCGGCGCCCGTCCCGCGTGTCGGTGCCGGCGTACACCCCGCCGCCGTTGGAGAAGTGCAGCGCCTTCTCGATGCGGTACGGCAGCTCGCCGACCGTCGTGGTGTTGCGGGCGTCGAGATGCGGCCGCAGGAACTCCGGCAGGCTCACCCACTCGGGCACCTGGAAGGACGGCGCCCGCCGGTCCGGCACCATCCGGCCCGTGCCGTCGGTCACCGCCGGGACCAGGGAGCCGCGCTCGTCGACGACGTACCGGCGGGCGAAGGCGCCGTAGCGGACGTAGAGCGGACCGTCGTACCAGCGCAGGTCGGTGAGGATGTACGGCCCCTCGAAACCCTCCAGCAGCGCGCCCAGCTCCCGCAGCGTCCGGTGCAGCTGCTCTTCGTCCGCCGGGTAGACCGTGACGAACTTGCCGCTGGTGTCGCGGCCCGCGTACTTGGCGTTGCGCAGGTGCAGCAGGTGCGGGCCCGGCACGAACTTGAACGGGATGCGGCGCGGCACGCAGTAGTCCCACACCAGGGCCGCGATCCGTTCCGCGTTCGCGGCCGTCGCCGAGGAGTGGATCTTCCAGCCCTGCGCCGGAGACGGCAGCGGCGCGCGGTCCGCGCCGAGCGGGGTCAGCGTCAGCCAGTCGCCGGAGCGCGCCGCGTGCCAGCCCTCCGGGACGGTGCGACGCGCCGTCGCGAACAGCGGCGCCGGCTCACCGGCCGCTCCTGGGAGCCGGTCGGGCGTGTCGTAGAAATGCCCGTCGGCGAGCGCGTACACCTCGTACCGCTTGTCCATGCGCCTCCCGCCCCTCGTCGTGTGACCGCAACCGACACTCGCAGGAGTCGGGTGGTCGCCGACAGTCACGTCTGTCACGAGGTCCCCATGCGGAACTCATGGGTCAAGATGTGTTCGGCGGCTTTCGAGCGAACGGGCCCGTCATGGCACCCGAGCCTTCACAGGGGCTGCGCGGAAGCCCCACACGCGCTGTAATGGCGAACGTGGTGAGGAGCGAGGGCGCTGCGATCAGCAGAACGAGAACGGAGCGTGCCGAAGCCGCCCTGGACACGCTCACCGCGGCACCCGCCACGCCCGACCGGCTCCGGAGGGTCCTCGAACAGGCGCTGGTGTTCGCCGGGGCGGCCTTCGCCGGGGTCTACACGCCCGGCGACGACCCTGCCCAGCTGCTCCTCGTCGAGTCGGCGGGCCTGCCGCGCACCCTGTACGGGGTCCGCGACGGCTATGCGGCCGCCGGCGGCTCCCCGGTCGCCGAGGCCCACCGCGCCGGACACCCGCTCTGGCTCGGCCCCGAGCAGCTCGCCGGCTGCCCCGAGGCACGGCGCACCCCGTCCGCGGACTTCTCCGTGGCCGTACTGCCGCTCGGCCCGGAGGGCGGCGGCTGTCTGCTGGCCGTCAGCGAACACGCCGGCGGCTTCGGCACCGACGACCGCGCCTGCCTGGAACTGGTCGCCCGCGCGATCGCCCCGCCCAGCCCGTCCGCGCCCGCAGAGGAGGGCGGCGAGCTGCCGCCGGACGCCTTCAGCCTCGCCATGGACAGCGGCCGGATCGAGGTCGGCGACGAGATCCTGCGGCTGTTCGGGCTCGCCCGGGACGCCTTCGACGGCCGCGTCGAGACCCTGCTGGCGCTCACCGTCCCCGAGGACCTGCCCGCGCTGATGTCCGTCGTCGAGGCCGACCACATGTCCATCGGCGACCGTGAGCTGGAGTTCCGCATCCTGCAGCCCTCCGGCCCGCCCAAGTGGCTGCGGCTGCGCGGCCGGCAGCTGCCCGCCGGCGAGGGCCGCTCCGCCCGGCTCGTCGGCACCGTCGCCGACGCCTCGACCCTGCGCTCCGACGTCACCGACGTGGCCCGGGTCCAGCGGCTGGCCGCCTCCCTCGCCACCGCCACCACCGTCAAGGACGTCGGCAACGCCGTCGTCGCCGCGCTGCGCGCGCCGCTGAAGGCCGACCGGCTCGCGCTCGCCGAACTGGAGAACGACCGGCTCGTCGTCACCGTCCTCGACCCGCCCGAGCCCGAGTCCTGGCCCGAGGTGTGGCGCACCGAATGGCGCACCGAGTGGCCCGACGCGCCGGTGCGCGCCATGCCCACCCTGGCCGCCTCGCTGCGCGAGGGCCGCTCCCGGATCTGGCCCGCCGGCAGTCCGCTGGAGACCGCGCTCGCCGAGGTCGGCCCCGGGGGCCTCGCGGTGCTGCCGCTGCCCGCCGGCGGCCGCATGGCCGGCGCCTGCCTGATCGGCTGGGACCGCCCGCACCACTTCAGCCCCGACGAACGGGCCCTGCTCACCGCCTGCGCGGGCCTGGCCGGCCAGGCCCTGCTGCGCGCCCACGCCTTCGACGCCGAGCACGAACTCGTCGGCATGCTCCAGCGCACCCTGCTGCCGCGCCGGCTGCCCCGGTTGCCCGGCGCGGTCGCCGTCGCCCGGTATCTGCCCACCACCGCCGGACTGGAGGTCGGCGGAGACTGGTACGACGTGATCCCGCTGGCGGACAACCACGTGGCCCTCGTCATCGGTGACGTCCAGGGCCACAACGCGGGCGCCGCCACGCTGATGGGCCAGATGCGCACCGCGCTGCGCGCCTACGCGGCCGAGGGGCACACGCCCGACGTGGTCGTCGCGCACGCCAACCGCCTCCTCCTGGACATGGAGACCGATCTGTTCGCCACCTGCGCCTACGTCGACGTCGACATGGAACAGGGCACCGCCTGGTGCGTACGCGCCGGGCATCTCCAGCCCGTGCTGCGGCACCCGGACGGCACCGCCGAGATCATGCGGGCCGAGGGCGGGCCGCCGCTGGGCGTGCTGGCGCAGGCCGACTTCCCGATGACCCCGCTGCGGCTGCTGCCCGGCACGGTGATCGCGCTGACCACCGACGGCCTGGTGGAGGCGCCGGGCACCGACATCGACGCCGGCATGGACCGGCTCGCCGCCCAGCTGGCCGCCGCCGATCCCGAGCACCTCGGGCTGGTCGCCGACGCGCTGCTCGGCGGCGCCCACCGCGGCGACGACGTCGCCCTGCTGCTGATGCGCTACGACGGCCTGGCCGTGCGCCCGCTGCGGGAGAGCTGGACGGTGTGGCGGGTGCCGGAGGCGGTCCGGCACGCCCGCCGCTTCACCCGGCGCACCCTGCGTACCTGGGGCGTCTCGCAGGACACGCTGGACACGGCCCTGCTGGTGGTCTCCGAACTCGTCACCAACGCCCTCGTGCACACCGACGGGCAGGTCCGCCTCGACATGAGCCTGATCAACCACCGGCTGCGGCTCGCCGTCGCCGACGCCTCCCCGCGCAGCCCCGTCAAGCCCACCAGCATCGGCTGGGAGGCCACCGGCGGCCGGGGCATCCTCCTGGTGGAGGCGGTGTCGGCGGCCTGGGGCACGGTCCCGGTCAGCGGCGGCAAACAGGTGTGGGCGGACCTGGTCCCCAGGGACTGACCGTCACGGCGGGGTTTGTTTGGCCGCGGTCGCCGGCTGCCTGTTGCCGTGGGCTGACTGCTGTCTCTTGGCTGACCGCGACCGTCCGCCATCCTTACCCGCGGCTGACCGCCGACCGTCCCTGCCGTCCCCCGCGCTCCGTCGCGTCGGCCCCCGTCCCTGCCGTCCCCTGCGCTCCGTCGCGTCGGCCCCCGTCCCCGCCGTCCCCCGCGCCCCGCCCGTCGGCTGACCGTAGGCCCCCGCGTCCGCCGTCCTCCAGGCACCGCCCGGGCGCCCCGCCCCGTCGGCTGAACCGACACCCCCGGTGGTGCCCCTCGTCGCTGACCGCCACACGGGTGCGTTTCAGCAGGTTCGTGAGGCTTGGGGAGGCGCATCGGGAAAGGGGTGCCTAGGGTCGATTGGTGTGGCTCACACCTTCGACGAACTCGTGCAGAAGCAGCGCGCGGCCGACGCGGCTCACGCCACGGTCGAGGACCTGCGGGACGCCTACGGCCCGCCGGCCGAGCGGCGGATGACCGGCGCCCAGTCGGGCACGTACGAGACCGCGCTGCGTGCCTGGCGGGACCTGGACCGGGACGTGCAGACCGCGCTGAGCGAGTTCGCGAAGGAGACGGGCCGGCCGCGCCCCGAAGTGGAGGCCGAGGTGGCCCGCGCGGCGGCGGAGCCCGAGGACGCATGAACCGTGCCGGCCGCCGCGCCGAGCGGCTCGTCGACGCAGCCGACGCCCGACTGCCCGTCACCGACGGCGGGCAGCTGCTGCGCAAGGCGTTCCCCGACCACTGGTCCTTCCTGCTCGGCGAACTCGCCCTGTACAGCCTGCTGGTGCTGATCGTGACCGGGGTCTGGCTCACCCTGTTCTTCCAGCCGGAGATGCGCGAGGTCGTCTACAGCGGCCCGTATGTGCCGCTGCAGGGAGTCCGCATGTCGGCCGCCTTCGACTCCACCCTGTACATCAGCTTCGACGTACGCGGCGGACTGCTGATGCGGCAGACCCACCACTGGGCCGCGCTGGTCTTCGTCGCCGCGATCGGCGCGCACCTGCTGCGGATCTTCTTCACCGGCGCCTTCCGCCGGCCGCGCGAGCTGAACTGGGTGATCGGCGTGACCCTGTTCGCGGTCTCGCTGGCCGAGGGCTTCGCCGGTTACTCCCTCCCCGACGACCTGCTCTCCGGCACCGGGCTGCGCATCGCGCAGGGCATCATGCTGTCCCTCCCGGTCGTCGGCACCTACGTGGCGTTCTTCGTCTTCGGCGGCCAGTACCCGGCCCACGACATCATCACCCGCCTGTATCCGGTGCACATCCTGCTGCTTCCGGGTGCCCTCCTCGCGCTGGTCGCCGTGCACCTGATGCTGGTGGTGTATCTCAAGCACACCCAGTGGCGCGGACCCGGCCACAGCCGGCGCAACGCCGTCGGCAAGCCGTTCTTCCCGCAGTTCACCGGCTCCTCCGGCGGCCTGGCCGTCATCGTCGCCGGCGTACTGGTGCTGATGGGGGGCATCGCCCAGGTCAACCCGGTCTGGAACTACGGCCCCTACCGCCCCGACCAGGTCTCCACCGCTTCCCAGCCGGACTGGTACGTCGGTTTCCTGGAGGGCGCGCTGCGGCTGGTCCCGCCCTGGGAGACGAATGTCGCGGGGCACACCCTCATGTGGAACGTCCTGCTTCCCGCGGTCGTCCTGCCCGGCCTGCTGTTCACCGCCCTGTACGCCTATCCGTTCGTGGAGCAGCGGCTGACGGGGGAGTGGTGGGCCGAGCGGCACCTGTGCGACCGGCCCCGCGAGCGACCGGTGCGCACCGGCCTCGGCGTCGCGGGCACGGTCTGGTACGGCGTGCTGCTGCTGGCCGGCGGCAACGACGTCATCGCCCAGACCTTCCACGTCTCCGTCAACGCCATCACCTGGGTGCTGCGCGTCGCCTTCGTCGTGGCGCCCATCCTCGCCTTCCTGGTCACCCGGTGGCTGTGCCGGGCCCTGACGGCGGCCGAGAACGAGCGGCTGGCCGAGGGCGTGCCCACGGGCGAGATCCGGCAGAGCGTCACCGGCGGCTACGAGACCGCTCACGAGCCCGTGGAGACGTTCCGGCCCGGCGCCCCGCACAGACCCCTCACCGGTGCCCGTACTGGTACACCATCCCGAACACCCCCCGCGCCAGAACGCCCAGACCGATGAGGAACAGCCACAGGCCGAAGACCACGCCGGTCGCCGTGAGCGTGAAACCCAGCGCGGTCACGATCGGCCACAGGCTCTCGTCGGGGAAGAACGCCACCGGCCCGGCCGCGTCCGCCACCTCCGCCTCGGTACGGTCCTGGGCCCGGGTGCCCCGGCGCCGGTACTGGATCAGGCAGAAGAACGCGACCAGCGCGGCCATCCCGCACGCCACGACGAGCACCGCGGTGCCCGTCTCGTCCTGTGACCACGCCCCGTACAGCGCCGCGGATCCGCCGAAGAACGCCGCGACCCCGCCGAACAGCATCGCCTCCGCCTTCATCGCGCCAGCTCCTCTCCGGCCGGGCTCTCGATCTCCGGGTGGTGCAGGTCGAAGGCGGGGGACTCGGAGCGGATCCGGGGCAGCGCCACGAAGTTGTGCCGCGGCGGCGGACAGGAGGTCGCCCACTCCAGGCCGCGTCCCCAGCCCCACGGGTCGTCCAGGGTGACCTTCTCGCCCTTGGTGGCGGTGCGCCACACGTTGTAGAGGAACGGCAGGGTGGAGACGCCCAGCAGGAACGCGCCCGCCGACGACAGGGAGTTGAGCAGGGTGAAGCCGTCCTCGGGCAGATAGTCCGCGTACCGGCGGGGCATGCCGGCCTCGCCGAGCCAGTGCTGCACCAGGAAGGTCAGCTGGAACGCCGGGAACAGCAGCCAGAAGTGCACCTTCCCGAGCCGCTCGTCCAGCATCTTGCCGGTGAACTTCGGCCACCAGAAGTAGAAGCCGGCGAACATCGCGAACACCACCGTGCCGAACAGCACATAGTGCAGGTGCGCCACGATGAAGTAGGTGTCGGTCAGATGGAAGTCCAGCGGCGGCGAGGCGATCAGCACCCCGCTCAGCCCGCCCAGCAGGAACGACACCAGAAAGCCCAACGACCACAGCATCGGCGTCTCGAACGACACCGAGCCGTGCCACATCGTGCCGATCCACGCGAAGAACTTGATGCCCGTGGGCACCGCGATCAGGAACGACATGATGGAGAAGAACGGCAGCAGCACCGCTCCGGTGGCGAACATGTGGTGCGCCCACACCACCGCCGACAGCATGGTGATCGCGATCGTGGCTCCGATCATCGGCAGATAGCCGAACAGCGGCTTGCGCGAGAACACCGGAATGATCTCCGAGACGATCCCGAAGAACGGCAGTGCCACGATGTAGACCTCGGGATGCCCGAAGAACCAGAACAGGTGCTGCCACAACAGCGCACCCCCGTTCGCCGCGTCGAAGACGTGCGCCCCGAACTTGCGGTCCGCCTCCAGCACCAGCAGCGCCGCCGTGAGCACCGGGAACGCGGGCAGGATCAGGATCGAGGTGAACAGCACGTTCCAGGTGAAGATCGGCATCCGGAACATCGTCAGGCCCGGCGCGCGCAGGCACAGGATCGTGGCGATGAAGTTCACCGCGGTGAGCGTCGTCGACACACCCGCGACCACCAGCCCCATGGCCCACAGGTCGCCGCCCGCACCGGGGGAGAAGTAGGCGCTGTTCAG
This sequence comes from Streptomyces sp. NPDC007856, assembly GCF_042868225.1. Classification (NCBI taxonomy): domain Bacteria; kingdom Bacillati; phylum Actinomycetota; class Actinomycetes; order Kitasatosporales; family Streptomycetaceae; genus Streptomyces; species Streptomyces sp. NPDC007856. The sequence goes on from NZ_JBIAEC010000005.1 coordinate 203,440, forward strand.
CGGCGCGTAGGCGAACCAGCCGAACGCCGCCGCCCCGCCGGGCACCAGGAAGCCGGAGACCACCATCAGGCCGCCGAACAGGTACATCCAGTACGACAGCGCGTTCAGTCGCGGGAAGGCCAGGTCGGGCGCGCCGATCTGCAGCGGCATCACGGCGTTGGCGAACCCGGCGAACATCGGGGTCGCGAACAGCAGCATCATGATCGTGCCATGGACGGTGAAGAACTGGTTGTAGCCGTGCTCGCTCAGGAACTGCAGACCCGGCCGGGCCAGTTCCGCGCGCATCCCGAGGGCGAGCAGCCCCGCGAGCAGGAAGAAGCAGAACGCCGTGACCATGTAGAGCCGGCCGATCACCTTGTGGTCGGCGGTGGAGACCCAGCGCAGCAGGGCCCGGCCGGGACGCGGCGCGGGTGCCGTGTAGCGCGCCACGACCTCGGGAGTGTCCGACATTTCCGGTAGTTCCGTCATCGCGGGTGACGCTACTCCCCGTGACCTGCGGCCTCCCGTGCGCCACGCCCTCGCGGCCGGGGTCGTATCCGCCGCTCGGCCGGGTACCCGAGCGCCATGAACTCCGCCATGTACACAGCCGCGACAGCCGCCACCGGCGCCCGGGTGTTCGGGTACGTCCTCATCCTGCTCGCCGGGGTCGTCTGTGTCGCCGGACTGCTCTGGGCCTTCCGGCTCGGTTTCCAGGTGCGCCGACGCGAACCGGCCCCGCCGCGTCCCGAGGAGCAGCCCCGCATGCCGCCGTCCGGACCCGTCCACGAGGCCCATGAGATGCGCGAACCCGACGAGGTGCCCCGGGCCGCGGACGACAGCGAGCGGCTCACCCCCTACCAGATCGGCAATGTCCGCTCCCGGCGCGCCGACGACCAGCGCCGCCCGCGCTGGTCGCCCGGTTCCAGCGGATCCTTCGGCGGCGGAGGCGGCGGCCGGACCTGAGCCGGCACGGCGTTTGCGGGCGCGGTCCGGCGGGGACCCGGTCAGGCACAGTTCGCACACGGACTGCCGCGCGGGGCCGGCGCACCGGTCCCGCCCGGCGTACGACGCAGAAGGAAGATGGACGACGTGACCGCGCCCGCGCATCCCAGTGACAAACCCGCACCGCCCTACGCCGAGACCGGCTGGGCGAAGGCTCGCCGACACCGCGACCGGGGAGTACGGACCTGTCTCCCGGCCGTCCTGGACCGCCGCAGCGCGCCGCGGCAGGGCGCGGCCGGCACGTACGACAACATCGTGCGGGGCGAGGACTGAGCCAGTCGTCAGGCTGGTGCTCTCCGGCGGCTCCGGGACCCGGCTGCGGCCGATCATCCACACCTCGGCGAAACAGCTGGTACCGGTGGCGAACAGGCCAGTGCTGTTCCAGGCCTGGAATCCATCGCCGATGCCGGGATCACCGAGACCCCAGGAACGACCCCTCGGCCTCGCGCACGCGGTCCTGATCGCCCGGGACTTCCTCGGCGACGACGACTTCGTGATGTGGGCGGCAACTTCGTCGTCGGCGGGATCAGCCCGCTGGTCGAGGAGTTCCGCCAGAACCGGCCCGACGCCCAGATCCTGCCCACGCGCGTCACCGACCCGCGCGCCTTCACCGCCTACGGCCGCACCAAGCTCGCCGGGGAGCCTGCCGTACTCGCCGAACTCCCCGACGATTCGGCCGTGTTGCGCACCGCCTGACTGTACGGCGTGCACGGCCGGAACTTCGTGCGCACCATGTGGGAGCTGGAGGCCGCCCGGATCGCCGCCCTGGGCGCCACGGACGGGCACGGTGTCTTCCACGCCACCAGCTCCGGCGAGGCCGGCTGGTACGAGCTGGCGCGCGAGGCGTTCCGGCTCGCCGGCGCCGACCCGGACCAGGTGCGCCGTACCGGCAGCCGGGCCTTCGTCCGGTCCGGCACCGCTCAGCCGCTGATCTCGCCCCCGCACCGTCAGCCGCTGAACTCCCCTGAACGCAGCCGCCGGTAGTGGGCGGAGCAGTCCGCGTACGTGGGCAGCAGCCCGGACCGCTCCGCCTCGGCCAGCGAGGGCGCCTCGGCGTCCTTGGGCGACAGCACCGGCTCGATGCCCTCCGGCCAGGCGATGCCCAGCGCCGGATCGAGCGGGTGCACCCCGTGCTCGCGCTTCGGCGCGTACCCGGTCGAGCACAGGTACACCACCGTGGCGTCGTCGGTGAGTGCCATGAAGGCGTGCCCGAGCCCCTCGGCGAGGAACACCGCGCGCCGGGTGTCCTCGTCCAGCCGTACGGCCTCCCACTGCGCGTAGGTGGGGGAGCCGACGCGGATGTCCACGACCACGTCGAGGACGGCTCCGCGCACACAGGTGACGTACTTGGCCTGCCCAGGCGGCACGTCGGCGAAGTGGATGCCGCGCAGCACGCCCCGCCGGGACACCGAGCAGTTGGCCTGGGCGAGGCCGAGGTCATGGCCGGTGGCCTCGCGGAACTCCGCGCCCCGGTACCACTCGTGGAAGCTTCCCCGCTCGTCCGGGAACACCTGGGGCTCCAGCACCCAGGCGTCCCCCGTCCCCAGTTGCCGCACGCCGTCATGCCTTCCGTGTCGTCGTGGTCGTCCCCGTCCCCGGCACGCCGCCGAGCAGACGCCGTGCCCTGCGCAGCAGCCGGCGCAGCATACCGGGCGGCGACGGGCGGACCACCGCCACGGCACCCGGCGCGCGGCCCACCCGCAGCAGCAGGGGCAGCTTCAGGATGCGTCCGCCGGCCAGGCGCAGTTCCGTGCGCCACAGGGCGCCCCGCAGTTCACGCAGCGGCAGATCGGCCGCCAGCAGCGCGTGGACGCCGTCGGCGGGCGTGAGCACGGCCGGCCTGTCGACCGTCCGGCCCGAGGCACCGGCCAGCCGGACGGTCACCTCCGTGCTGTCGGGCACGTACAGCGGCAGCGCGACGGTCAGTGTCTCGGCGTCGGAGACCGCCGCGTCCGCCGGAGTGAGCCGGTGCAGGCCGAGGGACTTCACGGCCCGGTCCACGTCCAGGGACAGGTTGCGGTACTGCTTCGTCCAGTACGGCAGGACGACCCGGCCCGCGACGATCCCGGCCGGCGGCAGCGCGAACTCCTGCGCGGGGGCCGGGCCGAGCCGGCACTCCTTGGTCCAGCCGCCCAGCCCGACCCGCACGTACAGGTCCCACAGGCCGCCGCCGAGCGGGTCGCCGCCGGCCGCCGTGGCGGGGTCGACGATGGCCGTGGCGCGCAGCACCAGCCGGGTGCCGCCGTCCTCGGCCGGGATGCGCTCGCGGGTGAGCTCCACCGGCTGGAAGAACGAGGCCGCGCTCTCCCGGTCACGCACGATCAGATCGACGGTGGCGGCGTCGAAACCGTTCCCGGCGGCCGCGGCCAGCCAGGACGCGGCCTCGGCGAGATCGGGGGGCGCGCCGTCCGCCGGGGGCGCGGGGGCGTCCGCGGGGACGGTCAGCGGGCCCTGCGCGGTGGTGTACTCGGCGGTGAGGTCGAGACGCAGGGCGCCGTCCTGCCAGGCGACACCGGCCGGGACGGCGCGGGGCCGCACCCCGGCCTCGCGTTCGGCGTAGGCGACCAGGTCGTCGTAGCGGTCCTCGCGGATCAGCGCGGCGACGATCCGCTGGGCGGGGCGCAGCCCGGGTGCGACCCCGGAGCCGAAGCGCTCGACGACGACCGCGTGCATCTCCTCGAGCAGCTCGCGCCGGTAGTCGTCGGGCAGCGCGAGCAGGCGGTGCCCGCTCATCCGCTCGACGATCTCCACCCGCAGCCAGCGGCGCAGCAGCTTGTCGCGCAGCGGGCCCGGCTCGGTGTACCGCTCGACCACGTCGAGGGCCTCGCGGAGGTTCTGGAAGTAGCCGACCGGCTCGAAGCGCTGGAAGCCGGCGTTGGAGGCGTCGTCGCGTTTGAGGTGGTAGTAGCAGACGTAGTCGCTCAGCACCGAGACGTTGTCCGCGCGCAGATATGCCTCCGCGACGAAGGCGTGGTCCTCCAGGCGCCGCCGGCCCTCCGGGAAGCGCAGCCCGGTGCGGTCCAGGAAGGAGCGCCGGAACATCTTGTGCGGGGTGAGGCTGTCGATCAGGGGCGCGTTCTCGACCGTGGCGTGCGGGTGGTTGCGGCGGAACAGCTCCACCGGCACCGCCCGGCCCTTCCCGGCCGTCTTGCCCACGATCACATCGGCCTTGTTCGCGACCCCGTAGTCGTACATCCGCTCCAGGGCCTCGTCGCCGAGTCGGTCGTCGTTGTCGGCGAACATCACGAACTCGCCGCGGGAGGCCTCGATGCCCACGTTGCGGGGCTTGCCGGACCAGCCGGAGTTCTCCTGACGGATGACGCGTAGGTGCGGATGCTCGGTGGCGAGCGCGTCCAGGCGGGCCGGGGTGGCGTCGGTGGAGCCGTCGTCCACGAAGATCACTTCATAGGCGTCGGGAGGCAGCGACTGGCGCAGCAACGAGGCGATGCAGTCCTCGATGTACGGCCCCGGGTTGTACACGGGGACGATGACGCTGACCTTGACCGGCATCCGGCTCCAAGCCCCCTCAGTTCGCTTGCCGTTGCCTCCTTGGCACGGTGGGCGTGGCCGAATGCTAACCCGGCCCCTTGCGCGGGGGTGCGGGCATCCCACGGCAAGGGGCCGAGCCGCTCGGGTCAGGCGTGGGTCTTGGCGAGCAGCTCCAGGATCTCGGCGGTGGTGCCGCTCTCGCCGAGCCGCGGGAAGATCCGCTCCACGCTGTTCGTGTGCGCCTCGGCGTCGGCGTCGGCCATCGCGTCGGTGGCGAGGGTGACGTGGTAGCCGTGGGCGTAGGCGTCGCGGGCGGTGGACTCCACGCCGATGCTGGTGGCGATGCCGGTCAGCACGATCTGGGTGACGCCGCGGCGGCGCAGCTGGACGTCCAGGTCGGTGCCGTGGAAGGCGCTCCAGTTGTGCTTGGTGACGCGGATGTCGCCGGGGTGGCCGGACAGTTCCTCGACGACGACGTCCCAGCCCTCGGGGAAGGCGAGGCCGCGCGCCTGGCGCTCGGTGCGGCCGGGGACGGCGTCGGCCCAGTCGGGCGCGAAGGAGACCCGGACCAGGATCACGGGCAGGTTCCGGGACCGGAAGGCCTCGGCCAGTTCGGCCGTGCGCGAGACGACGTCCGAGGCCGCGTGCGGCTGGACGGGCATGCCCACGATGCCGTTCTGCAGGTCGATCGCGACGAGGGCGGTACGGGGGTCGAGCGTGGTGAGCGACATGAGTCGGTCAGGCCTTTCCGATGGTTAGGGGGGTGGTGGTGCCCAGCCGGCCGAGGGACCGGTCCGGCAGGGTCGTCGCCAGCAGCAGCACGGAGCCGGCGAGCATGAACAGGGCCAGGCTGTGCAGCCCGGCCGTGTCGGCGCGGTGCGGGTAGAACCCCGCGGTGGCGGCGGACGCGCCCAGCGCGCCGAGGTAACTGAAGGTCCGCAGCAGCCCGGCCGCGGAGGCGATCCGCTCCGGATCGGCCTGCCGGTACAGGGCGTTCTGCGTGGCCAGCCCGATCAGTCCCTGCGGGATGCCGAGCAGCGTGCCGACCGCGAGCAGCAGCCACGGCGCGCTGTCGGCCCGCACGAGGAGCAGCAGGGCGCAGCCCGCGACCTGGAGTGCGGAGCCGACGATCAGCTTGCCGCGCACCGCCTCCCGGCGTCCGGTGAGCGAGGACACGATCAGCGCGGACACCGACAGCGGCAGCAGCACGAGCCCCGCGGTGGAGGCGCCGAGCCCGCGCCCCTGCTCCAGCCACTGCGGGTAGCCGTACATGAAGGCGTAGGAGGTGGTGTAGGCGAGCAACTGCCGCAGGTAGGTGGCGAGTTGCGGGCCGTTGCCGCCGAGGACGCGCAGGTCGATGAACGGGTCGGGCACCCGCAGCTCGCGCACGGCGAAACCGGCAGCGGCGACGGCCGACAGCACCGGCAGCCACCAGCGGTCGGCGCGCGGTTGCATCAGGAACAGCATCAGCGCGACCAGCAGCAGCGTGAACAGCGCCATGCCGGGCAGGTCCACGGCTCGCCGCCGGGTCCCGGACCGGGGCAGCCGCAGGGTGCCGAGCACCAGGCAGACCGCCGAGAGCGGCACGTTGACCGTGAACACGGCGCGCCAGCCGCCCAGGCCGATCAGCAGGCCGCCGAGCGCGGGCCCGACGACGGCCACCGTCTGGTTGGCGACGGCCAGCGCGGCCAGCACCCCGGCCGGGCCGTCCTGCCCGGTGCGCTCGGCCTCGCCGCGGATCAGCCGCATGGCCGCCGGGTACGCCGCCGACGTCCCGAAGCCCAGCAGGACCCGCGCCGCGACGAGCGCGGCCAGCGAGGGTGCGAGCGCGCCGAGCAGACCGGCCACACCGACCAGGGCCGTACCGGCGAGATAGAGCCTGCGCGGGCCGTACATGTCCACCAGGCGGCCGATGACCGGCTGTCCGACGGCCGTGGCCAGATAGAGCGCCGAGACCAGCCAGGCGGTCTCGGCGGGCGGGGCTCCGAAGGCGACGCCGATCGGCACCAGGGCGACGGCGATCATCGAGGAGTTGACCGGGTTGAGGACCGAGCCGAACAGCATCGGCGGGATCAGCCGGCGGTCGAATTCGGCGGGGGCGGGGCGGGTGGCCTTCCCGGCGTGTCCGGTGAGCCTCGGTGTCACGGCTGCGACAGCCGTTCCATCAGCTCCAGTGCCGTCAGGACGGTCCGCCGTTCCTCCTCCGTGTAGCGGTCCTGGAAGGCGCGGGCCAGCCACTCCTCGCGGACCTGGCGGTTGCCCTCGATACGGGCCCGCCCGGCGTCGGTCAGGGTGACCAGTTGGCGCCGGCCGTCCTCGGGGTCGGGGGCGCGCCGGATCAGACCGTGCTGGTCCAGTGCGGCCAGCGTGGTCGCCATCGACTGCGGGCGCACCCCCTCGGCGGCGGCGAGCGCGCTGGCCGTGGCGGCGCCGTGCTTGCCGACCAGCGTGAGCGCCGACTCCTGTGAGGGGCTGAGGTCGGTGTTCTGCGCGACCTCGCGGATACGGCGCCGCAGCCGGCTGAACACCACGCGCAGATCGCGCGCGGCGCGGGCGGCGGAGTCGGAGATGTCAGCCATGCCGCCAGCCTAGGACCGACAGCTGAAACTGTCCAGTTCAACCTGTCCAGTTCTCTCTGCTCAGTTTTCCTGTTCAGTTTTGCCTGGCGATTTGTCGGGTACTCGCCGGTCCTCGGACAGCGCAGTACGTCGGTGAACCCAGGGAGCGCAGATGACCCCTCCGGACACGTCCGGCCTGGAGGCCGCTCTGAGTGCCGAGGTGGACGGCGAGGTCCGCTTCGACGCCGGCAGCCGCGGCGCCTACGCCACGGACGGCTCCAACTACCGGCAGGTCCCCCTGGGCCTCGTCGTCCCCCGCACGGTGGAGGCAGGCGCCCGGGCGCTGTCGGTGTGCGCACGCTTCGACGCCCCCGTCCTCTCCCGGGGCGGCGGCACCAGCCTGGCCGGACAGTCGACCAACACCGCCGTGGTGGTCGACTGGAGCAAGTACTGCACCCGGCTGATCTCCGTCGACCCCGAACGGCGCACCTGTGTGGTGGAACCCGGGATCGTCCTGGACGAACTGAACCGTCAACTCGCCCCGCACAAGCTGCAGTTCGGACCGAAACCCGCCACACACAGCCACTGCGCGCTCGGCGGGATGATCGGCAACAACTCCTGCGGCGCCTCCGCGCAGGCCTACGGCAAGACCGTCGACAACGTCCGGGGTCTGGAGATCCTCACCTACGACGGACAGCGCACCTGGACCGGCCCCACCCCACCCGACGAGCGCGCCCGCATCGCCGCCGCCGGCGGCCGGCTCGCCGAGCTCTACGGCGGCCTCGACCGCATCGCCGGCGAGTACCTCGCCGACATCCGCCGCGGCTACCCCAAGATCCCGCGCCGCGTCTCCGGCTACAACCTGGACTCCCTGCTGCCCGAGAACGGCTTCGACGTGGCCAAGGCGCTCGTCGGCAGCGAGAGCACCCTGGTCACCGTCCTGCGCGCCGAACTCGACCTCGTCCCGGTGCCGCCGTACCAGTCGCTGCTGGTCCTCGGCTACGACGACATCTGCGCCGCCGCCGACGACGTACCCCGCCTGCTGGAGCACTGCTCGCCCAGCCAACTGGAGGCGCTGGACGACCGCATGGCGCAGCTGATGCGGGAGGAGGGCGCCTACCTCGACTCGCTCGCCATGCTGCCCGAGGGCGACAGCTGGCTGATGCTGCAGTACAGCGGCGACAGCCAGGAGGACGTGGACGAGCGGGCGCACGCCCTGCTGCGGGCCGTCGGCCGGGACGAGAAGGACCGCGGCATCGCCTTCTCCGACAACCCCGAACGCGAGCAGAAGATGCTCAGGGCCCGCGAGGCCGGACTCGGCGTCACCGCGCGCCCGCCGGACGACCGGGAGACCTGGGAGGGCTGGGAGGACTCCGCCGTACCACCGGAGCGGCTCGGCGACTATCTGCGCGACCTGAAGGGCCTGTTCGACGAGTTCGACTACGACAGTCCGACCCTGTACGGCCACTTCGGGCAGGGCTGCGTCCACACCCGTATCCCCTTCGACCTCAGGACCGCCCACGGTGTGGCCGACTTCCGCGGCTTCGTGGAGCGCGCCGCCGACCTCGTCGTCTCCTACGGCGGCTCGCTGTCCGGCGAGCACGGCGACGGCCAGTCCCGCGGCGAACTGCTCACCCGTATGTTCGGCGAGCGGCTCGTGACCGCCTTCGGCGAGCTGAAGGCCCTCTTCGACCCCCGGGACCGGATGAACCCCGGCAAGATCGTCCGCCCCAACCCCGTCGACGGACAGCTGCGGCTCGGCCCCGGCTGGCGGCCGGCCACGTCCCCGACCCACTTCGGCTTCCCCGCGGACGAGCACAACTTCAACCGCGCGGTGCTGCGCTGTGTCGGCATCGGCAACTGCCGTAGCCACTCCGGCGGCGTGATGTGCCCCTCCTACCGGGCCACCATGGAGGAGGAGCACTCCACCCGCGGCCGGGCCCGGCTGCTCTTCGAGATGCTCGGCGGACACGCCGACTCCGCGATCGAGGACGGCTGGCGCTCCACCGCCGTACGCGACGCGCTCGACCTGTGCCTGGCCTGCAAGGGCTGCAAGTCCGACTGCCCGACCGGCGTCGACATGGCCACCCTCAAGGCGGAGTTCCTCGCCCACCACTACGAGGGCCGGACACGCCCCGCCGCGCACTACTCCATGGGCTATCTGCCGGTCTGGGCCCGGCTCTCCCGTATCGCCCCCGCCCTGGTCAACTCCGCGCTGCACGCGCCCGGCCTCGCCCGCGCGGGCAAGCGGCTGGCCGGCGTGGACGGCGCCCGCTCGGCACCGGTGTTCGCCGAGGAGTCCTTCCTGCAGTGGTGGCGGGCCCAGGGACGCGAGCAGCCGGACCCGGCCGACCCGCGCACCGTCGTGCTGTGGCCCGACACCTTCAGCACCTACTTCCACCCCGCGATCGCCAAGTCGGCCGTACGGGTGCTGCAGGACGCGGGCTTCCGCGTCGCCGTCCCCACCGAGCCGGTGTGCTGCGGTCTGACCTGGATCTCCACCGGCCAACTGCCTGTCGCCAAGAAGGTGTTGAACCGCACCCTCCAGGTGCTGCGCCCCTACCTGGAGGCGGGCACCCCCGTCATCGGCCTCGAACCCTCGTGCACGGCCGTCTTCCGCGCCGACGCCCCCGAACTGATGCCCGCCGACCAGGACGTGCGGCGGCTGGCCGGACAGGTCCGCACCCTCGCCGAACAGCTCGTCCACCACGCCCCCGAGACCTGGCGGCCACCGCAGCTCGCCCGGCAGGCGACCGTGCAGACCCACTGCCACCAGCACGCCGTCATGAAGTTCGAGGCCGACGAGGAACTCATGCGCCGCGCCCACCTGGACGCCGACGTCCTCGACGAGGGCTGCTGCGGACTCGCCGGCAACTTCGGCTTCGAACGCGGCCACCACGAGGTCTCCATGGCCGTCGCCGAACTGGGCGTCCTGCCCTCCGTGCGCGCCGCCGCACCGGACAGCCTGATCCTCGCCGACGGCTTCAGCTGCCGCACCCAGATCGAGGAGGGCGGCACCGGCCGCCGCGCCCTGCACCTCGCGGAGGTCCTCGCGCTCGCCCTCGACGGCAACCTGCCCAGCGACCACCCGGAACGCCTGGCCGACCGCCCGCCCGAGCCCTCGCGCCCGGCCCGCTGGGCGACGACGGCGACCGTTGCCGGACTCGCCGCCGGCGGCGTGGTGCTCGGGGCGCGGCGGCGGGCGTGAGGAGGCGAGCCGTGAGCGACCGGCCGACCGTAGACGACGTCGACACCGCCGTCTACACGGTGCCCACCGACGCCCCCGAAGCGGACGGCACCCTCTCCTGGGACAAGACCACCCTCGTCCTGGTCACCGTGCGCTCCGGCAGCACCACCGGCCTCGGCTACACCTACGCCCCTGCCGCCACCGCCCACGTCGTCCGCGAACTCCTCGCCGGCACCGTCAGCGGCCTGCCGGCGCTCGACGTGCCGCGCGCCAACGAGCGCATGTGCCGCGCGGTGCGCAACGCGGGACAGCCCGGCGTGGCCGCGCAGGCGATCGCCGCCGTCGACATCGCCCTGTGGGACCTCAAGGCCCGCCTGCTCGAACTGCCCCTCGTCGACCTGCTCGGCGCCGCCCGCGACGACGTGCCCGTCTACGGCAGCGGCGGCTTCACCACCTACGACGCCGAGCGTCAGGACCGCCAACTGCGCGGCTGGGCCGAGGAGGAGGGCATCCCCCGCGTCAAGATCAAGATCGGCGAGTCATGGGGCAGCCGTGAGGGCCGCGACCTCGAACGGGTCGACCGGGCGCGGGCGAGCGTCGGCGACGGGGTCGAGCTGTACGTCGACGCCAACGGCGGCTACACCGGCGGGCAGGCAGCGCGCATCGGCGCCGTCCTCGCGCACCGGGGCGTCACCTGGTTCGAGGAACCGGTCTCCTCCGACCATTTGACCCTGCTCGCGGACCTGCGCGGCCGCCTCCCGATGGACGTCACCGCCGGCGAGTACGGCTACACCCTGCCGTACTTCGAGCACATGCTGGCCGCCGGGGCCGTCGACTGCCTCCAGGCGGACGTCACCCGGTGCGGCGGCATCACCGTCTGGCTGCGCGTCGCCGCGCTCGCCCACGCACGCGGGATCGAGATCTCCGGCCACTGCGCACCACACGCCCACGCCCATGCCGCCGCGGCCGTGCCCAATCTGCGCCACCTGGAGTGGTTCCACGACCACGTCCGCATCGAGCGGCTCTTCTTCGACGGCGTGCTCGACCCCGGCGGCGGCAGCATCACGCCGGGCGCCGACGGGGCACCCGGACTGGGACTGACCCTTGTGGAGGAACGGGCCGGGCCCTGTCGGACGGAGTGAAGACACTGGATGAAGTCACCGTGTGGGAAAGGAAGAAGACCATGCCCTCGACCGTCGTCATCACCGGTGCCAGCGCCGGGATCGGGCGCGCCACCGCCCGTCTGTACGGCCGGCGGGGCGCGAACGTCGTCCTGGTCGCGCGCGGCGAGGGCGGACTGCGGGCGGCGGCGGACGAGGTCGCGGTCCTCGGCGGACGCCCCCTCGTCCAGCCGGCCGACGTGGCGGACCAGGCCCAGGTCGAGGCCGTCGCCGAAGCCGCGGAGAAGGAGTTCGGCCCGGTCGACGTGTGGATCAACTGCGCCTTCGCCACCGTGTTCGCGCCGTTCGACGAGATCACCCCCGAGGAGTTCCGGCGGATCACCGACGTCACCTACCTCGGCTTCGTCAACGGCACCCGCTCGGCCCTCAGGCGCATGCTGCCCCGCGACCGGGGCACGATCGTGCAGGTCGGCTCGGCGCTCGGGGAGCGGTCGATCCCGCTGCAGTCGGCGTACTGCGGCGCCAAGCACGCCATCAACGGCTTCACCTCCGCCCTGCGCACGGAACTGCTGCACCGAGGCAGCCACGTCCATGTCACCGTCGTCCAGCTGCCCGCGGTCAACACCCCCCAGTTCGAATGGGTCCGCTCCCGGCTCTCCCGGCACCCCATGCCGGTACCGCCGATCTACCAGCCGGAGGTCGCCGCCCGGGGCGTGGTACACGCGGCCGACCACCCGCGCCGCAAGCAGTACTACGTCGGTGCCAGCACTGTGGCCACCATCTGGGCCAACCGGCTCGCCCCGGCCCCGCTCGACCGCTACCTCGCCCGCACCGGTTTCGACTCCCAGCAGACCGACCGCATCCCGCCCGCCGGACTGGACAACCTCTTCGCACCGGTGGACCAGGACCCCACCGAGGACCAGGGCGCCCACGGCTCCTTCGACGACAGCGCGCACCCCCGTTCCTGGCAGCAGACCCTGGTCCGGCACCCCGCGGCCACGGCCCTCGGCGCGGGCGCCGCGCTGCTCGGCGCCGTACGCGGCCTGCGCCGGCTGACCTCCCGCGCCGCCTAGGCTGAGGGCGTGCGCCTGCTGCTCATGTCCGACACCCATCTGCCCAAGCGCGCCAAACGGCTCCCCCAGCCGCTGTTGGCCGAACTCCCGCACTCGGACGTCGTGTTCCACGCGGGCGACTGGGTCGACACCGCCACCCTGGACCTGCTGGAGAGCCGCAGCCGCCGGCTCATCGGGGTCTACGGCAACAACGACGGCCCCGAGCTGCGGGCCCGGCTCCCCGAGGTGGCGTACGCCGAACTGGACGGCCTGCGCTTCGGTGTCGTCCACGAGACCGGCCCCGCCCAGGGCCGCGAGGCCCGCTGCGCCGCCCGCTTCCCCGGCCTCGACGTCCTGGTCTTCGGCCACAGCCACATCCCCTGGGACACCACCGCCCCGACCGGCCTGCGCCTGCTCAACCCCGGCTCGCCGACCGACCGGCGCCGCCAGCCCCACTGCACGTACATGACCGCCGTGCTCGCCGACGGCGTGCTCAGCGAGGTGACCCTGCACCGGTTGCCGCAGCGGTAGGGAGTTGCCCGTCACCGGCGGCGAGCAGTGAGCCTCCGCCGCGCGCGTCGTAGCAGCCCGGCCGTCGCCCATGCCAGTACGGCCACCGCCGCCGCGGCCGCCGCCAGTTTGGCCACCGGCAGACCTGCCGTGCGCAGGAGGTCCAGCGGCTCCGGCTCCGGCTCCTCCCACAGTTGCGGTTGCTCCTCGGCGGCAGGAGTGGGTGCCGGCTCGGACAGGCGGTCCGCCAGGCAGGTCGCGAACTGGCCCACCAGGCGGTCGCCGACCTCCGCCAGCACGCCCCGCCCGAACTGCGCGGGGCGGCCGGTCACGGTGAGGTCGGTCCGCACCGACACCGCCGTGCCGCCGCCGTCGCGTTCGGTCAGGGTGCCGGTGACCCTCGCCCGGGCCGTGCCCTGTCCCCGGGTCTCCCGGCCGCTCGCCACGAGCACCATCCGGTGTGCCGCCCCGTCCTGCTCCTCGAAGACCGCCGTGCCCCGGTAGGTCACGGTGACCGGGCCGACCTTGACCTTCACCGAGCCGCTCACGGTCTTGCCGTCGTAGTCCTCCACCACCGCGCCCGGCAGACAGGGCGCGACCCGTTCGATGTCGAGGAGTGCGTGCCAGGCGTCGTCGACCGGCACGGGGACGGTGAACTCGTGGTGCAGTTCCATGACAGGCTCCTTCCGGGCTCTTCAGCCGGGGGGCGGGTGGATGGCTCCGGCGGTGGTGGTCAGCGGCGCGCCGCTGCCGCCCCAGCGCAGCGCGACGATCTCGGCGGCGACGGAGACGGCGACCTCCTCGGGCGTACGGGCCCCCAGGTCCAGCCCGAGCGGTGAGCGCAGCCTGGACAGTTCGGCCTGGGTGAGGCCCGCCTCCGCGAGCCGTTCGAGGCGCTCCTCGTGGGTCTTCCGGCTGCCCATCGCGCCGATGTAGGCGGCCGGGCGGCGCAGGGCCTCCTCGAGCAGCGGGACGTCGAACTTCGGGTCGTGGGTGAGGACGCAGATCACGGTGCGGTCGTCGGTGTCCGTGCCGGCGAGATAGCGGTGCGGCCAGTCCACCACGACCTCGACGGCCCCCGGGAACCGTTTGGGCGTGGCGAAGACCGGTCGGGCGTCGCACACGGTGACCCGGTAGCCGAGGAAGTCGCCGATCCGCGCCACGGCGGCCGCGTAGTCGATCGCGCCGAAGACCAGCATGCGCGGCGGCGGCGCGAACGACTGCAGGAACACCGTGACGGCGTCCTCGCGGCGCTCGCCGTGCGGCCCGTAGTGCCGCAGGGCCGAGGCGCCGAGCGCGAGTTCGCCGCGCGCGTCGGCGGTGACGGCGACGTCGAGGCCGCTCGCGCCGAGCGTGCCCGCCGCCCGGTCCGGCCAGACCGCGAGCGTGGCGCCGCGCGGCGCCGGTCCGTCCACCACCGTGGCCACGGTCACCGGCTCGCCGCCGACGACCGACGCGGCGACCGCGCCGAACGCCGGGTCCGACTCCGGCGTCACCGGCCGCACCAGCAGGGTGATCTCGCCACCGCACGTCAGCCCGACCGCGAACGCGTCCTCGTCGCTGTAGCCGAAGGTCGCAAGACGCGCCTCGCCGCTCGCCACGACCTCCTGGGCGAGTTCGAACACCGCGCCCTCCACACAGCCCCCGGACACGCTCCCCACGACCTCGTCGTCCGGACCCACCGCCATGGCGGCACCGGGGCCGCGCGGCGCGCTGCGGCTGACCGAGACGACCGTGGCCAGTCCGAACGGCGTCCCGGCCGCGTGCCAGTGCGCCAGCGCCGGCAGGATCTCACGCACCGTCCGCTCCTCTCACCGGGCCCGCGGCGCCACCGGCACCGCGCACCACCGCCGCCAGCCGCTCCAGCGCCGCCAGGCTGTGCCCCGCGGCGAAGGCGTCCACACTGGGCAGCGCCGCCGCCATCCCGGCCGCCAGCGGTGCGTAACCGGGGCGGGCCTTGCGCGGGTTCGCCCAGACCACCTGGTGGGCCAGGGCGTGCAGCCGGCGCATCTGCCGCCCGAGCAGCTCCGGATCGCCGCGCTCCCAGCCGTCCGAGAGCAGGACGACGATCGCGCCGCGCGCCATCCCGCGCTGCCCCCAGCGGTTCAGGAACTCGCGCACCAGCTCGCCGAGCCGGGTGCCGCCGCGCCAGTCGGGCACCGCCGCCGCGACGGCCGCCATCGCCAGGTCGGGGTCCCGGTGCGAGAGTTCGCGGGTCACCCGGGTCAGCCGGGTGCCGATGGTGAACACCTCTGTGCGGCCCGTGCGGACCGCGGCGTGCGCGAACCGCAGCAGCGCGTCGGCGTACGGCGCCATCGAGCCGCTCACGTCGACGAGCAGCACCACCCGGCGTGGCCGCTCCACGCGCGCGTGCCGGCGCAGCCGGGCCGGTTCCCCGCCCCGCCGCAGCAACTCCCGTACGGTGCGCCGCGGATCGACCTCACCGCGCCGGGCGGGCCTGCGCCGCGCCGAGCGCCGCGCCTGACCTTCCAGGGCGAACGCGGCGAGCAGTCGGCGCAGTTGGTCCCGTTCGGCGGGGTCGAGCGCGGCGAAGTCGCGGTGCCGCAGTACCTCGGCCGAGCTGGCGAGCGCTGCGACCGGCGGCCTGGGCGGCTCACCCTCGCCCGGCGTACGCGATCCCGCGGGCGCCTCCCGGGCGACCAGCCTCTGCCGCGGCGGGGGCGCGGCACGCACCGGCCGGCGGGCCTGCTCGTCGGTGGCGCCGAAGTACGCGGCGAACACCCGCTCGTAACGCTCCAGGTCGTCGTGCCCGCCGCACAGTGTCGCCCGCCCCGCCCAGTACACATCCGCCCGCACCCCCGGCCGCAGGGCGGCCACCGCCCGCAGGAAGGCGTGCAGCCGCTCGGTGCTCGCCTCGACCCCTGCCGCGCGCAGCGCCCGCACGAAACCGAGCAGCACGGCGTCGGCCCCGAGGCGTTCGGCGCCCGCCTCCCGCGGGCGGTCCGTCCCGTTCCCGGTCGTGCCCACCGCCCTCACCCGCCCCGGGCCGCGAGGACCGCCGCGAGATCGAGCCCCCGTGCCCGGTCCGTGTCCTCCCGGTACTTCAGCACCGAGCCCAGCGTCGCCACCGCCAGGTCCGCATCCACCTCGCTTGCCCCCAGCGCGTCCAGGGCCTCGGCCCAGTCCAGGGTCTCGGCCACCCCGGGCGGTTTGATGAGGTCCGCGTCCCGCAGCGCCTGCACCAGCGCCGTCACCTGCTCGGCCAGCCGCGCCGACACCTGCGGCAACCGGCGGCGCACGATGGCCAGTTCACGGGCGAAGGAGGGATGGTCGAACCAGTGGTACAGGCACCGGCGTTTCAGCGCGTCGTGCACCTCGCGGGTGCGGTTCGAGGTCAGCACGGCGACCGGCGGGCGCTCGGCGCGCAGCGTGCCCAGCTCCGGGATGGTCACCGAGTACTCGGACAGCAGCTCCAGCAGGAACGCCTCGAACTCGTCGTCGGCCCGGTCGATCTCGTCGACCAGCAGCACCGACGGCTGGGTCTGCAGGGCATGGAGCAGCGGCCGGGCGATGAGGAAGCGGCGGTCGTACAGCTCGCTCTCCAGCCGGTCCGCGTCCGTGACCCCGGCCGCCTCGGCGGCCCTCAGATGCAGCAGCTGGCGCGGGAAGTCCCAGTCGTACAGGGCCTGCGAGGCGTCGATGCCCTCGTGGCACTGCAGCCGGATCAGCGGCGCGCCGAGCGCCCCGGCGAGGGCGGCGGCGAGCGCGGTCTTGCCCACGCCCGCGTCGCCCTCGCAGAACAGCGGCCGGTGCAGCCTCAGGGCCAGGAAGCAGGTGACGGCCAGCCCTTCGTCGACGAGGTACCCCGTCTCCTCCAGGCGGGCCCGCACCTGCTCCGGGTCGTCCATCGTGATGATCGGCGCTCACCCCATTCCGGTGGCGGCCAGCACCGCCCGCCTGGTCAGCACCCGCGCCAGATGCCGCCGGTACTCCGGCGAGGCGGACAGGTCCTGCGCCGCCCGCGTCCCGTCCGCCGCAGCCTCGGCGGCCCGGGCCACGGCCTCCGGGCCGTCGGCACCCGCCAGCGCCTCCTCGGCCGCCGTCGCCCGGAGCGGGGTCGCCCCCATGTTGGTCAGCCCGACGCGTGCCTCGGCGATCCGCCCGTCGTCGCGCCGTACCAGTGCGGCGACGCCCACGACGGCCCAGGACTGGGCGACCGGGTGGAACTTCTCGTAGTGGAAGCTCCAGCCGTCCGTCTTCGGGATCCGCACCTCCAGCAGCAGTTCGTCGTCGGCGAGCGCCGACTGCAGGTAGTCCACGAAGAAGTCCCGCGCGGCGATGGTGCGGCGCCCGGCGGGGCCGGCCACGACCAGTCCGGCGTCCAGGGTCAGCGCCACCGCGGGCAGGTCACCGGCCGGGTCGGCGTGGGCGAGCGAGCCGCCGAGGGTGCCCCGGTGCCGGACGGCCGGGTCGGCCACCGTGGCCGTCGCCTGCGCGAGCAGCCCGGCGTGCCGGCGCACCAGCGGGTCGTGCACCACCTCGTGGTGCGTGGTCATCGCGCCGATGACGAGCGAGTCGCCGTCCTCGCGGACCCCGCGCAGCTCGGGGATCCGGCCGACGTCCACGAGTAGCTCCGGGAAGGCCAGCCGCAGCCGCAGCAGCGGCACCAGGCTCTGCCCGCCGGCCAGCACCTTCGCCTCGTCGCCCGCGTCGGCGAGCGCGTGCACCGCGTCGTCGACGCTGTCCGGACGGGTGTAGGCGAACGCGGGGGGAATCATGCCGAACCCTCCTCACCCGGCCGACCGTACTGACCCAGCTCGCCGGACCGGGCCACCTGCCCGGACTGCCCCGACTGCGCGGGCCCCGTCCCGCCGGGACCGCCGGCCGCACCGGACCGCGCCTCCCGGATCGCCTGCCACACCCGGTGCGGGGAACACGGCATCCGCACGTCCCGCACCCCTAGCGGCCTGAGCGCGTCCACGACGGCGTTGACCACGGCGGGTGTCGAGGCGATCGTCCCCGCCTCGCCGACGCCCTTGACACCGAGGGCGTTGGAGGCGGCCGGTGTCTCCGTCCGGTCGGTGACGAAGTCCGGCAGGTCGGCCGCCGACGGCACGAGGTAGTCGGCCAGGGTGCCGGACAGGAGGTTGCCGTCGTCGTCGTACACGGCCTCCTCATACAGCGCCTGCGCGATGCCCTGCGCGAGCCCGCCGTGCACCTGGCCCTCGACGATCATTGGGTTGACGACCCGGCCGACGTCGTCGACGCAGACGTACGACCGGATGCGCGTCCGCCCCGTCTCCGTGTCCACCTCGACCGCGCACAGGTGGGTGCCGTGCGGGTAGGAGAAGTTCTCCGGGTCCACGACGTGTTCGGCGTTGATGGTGGGCTCGACGCCGTCGGGCAGGTCGTGGTTGGTGAAGGTCTCGAAGGCGATCTCCTGGATGGTCCTACGGGCCTCGGGCGAGCCCTTCACGGAGAACACGCCGTCGCTGAACTCCAGGTCCTGCTCGCTGGCCTCCAGCAGGTGGGCGGCGACCTTCCGCGCCTTCTCGACGACCGTCTTCGCGGCCCGGTGCACGGCCTCGCCGCCGACGGCCAGCGACCGCGAGCCGTAGGTGTCCATGCCCTGCGGGGCCGCCTTGGTGTCGCCGTGCAGCACCTCGACGTCCTCGAAGGGCACGCCGAGCACGTCGGCCGCGATCTGGCTCCAGCAGGTCTCGTGGCCCTGCCCGTGCGGGCTGGTGCCGGTGACCACCTCGACCTTGCCGGTGGGCAGCATGCGGATGCTCGCCGCCTCCCAGCCGCCGGCCCCGTACCTGAGGTCGCGCAGCACCCGGCTTGGCGCCAGCCCGCACATCTCGGTGTACGTCGACACGCCGATGCCGAGCCGTACCGGGTCGCCGCGCTCGTTGCGCCCCCGCTGCTCGGCGCGCAGGTCGTCGTACCCGAACAGGGCGAGCGCCTTGTCGGTGGCCGCCTCGTAGTTGCCGCTGTCGTAGGTCAGTCCGGCGATCGAGGTGTACGGGAACTCCTCGTGCCGGATCCAGTTCCGGCGCCGCAACTCCACCGGATCCAGGACGAGTTCGGCGGCCAGCTCGTCCATGATCCGCTCGATGGCGAAGGTCGCCTCGGGGCGCCCGGCGCCGCGGTAGGCGTCGGTGGGCGTGCGGGTGGTGAACACCCCGGTGCAGGTGAAGTCGTAGGCGTCCATCTTGTAGATCGCCGGGTACATGAAGGCGCCGAGGATCGGGATGCCCGGGGTGACCAGCATCAGGTAGGCGCCCATGTCGGCGAGCAGGTCGACCTTCAGGCCGAGGAGCTTTCCCTCGCGGGTGGCGGCGATCTCGACGTCCTGGATCATGCCGCGGCCGTGGTGCGTGGCGAGCGCGCCCTCGGAGCGGGACTCCGTCCACTTCACCGGCCGGCCGAGCTTGCGGGCGACCGCGAGCGCGAGGGCCTCCTCGCCGTACACCTGGAGCTTGGAGCCGAAGCCGCCGCCCACGTCCGGAGCGACGACACGGAGCTTGTGCTCGGGGATCCCGGTGACCGTGGACAGCATGATCCGCAGGATGTGCGGGATCTGGGTCGCCGAGTAGAGCGTGTACTCGCCGGAGGCGGCGAGCGGGGTGACGACGACCGCGCGCGGCTCCATCGCGTTGGGGATCAGCCGCTGCTGGTGGTAGCGGCGCTTCAGCGTCACCTCGGCGCGGTCCCGCACCGCCGCGAAACTCTCGCCGGTGGCGAGCGGCCAGGTGTAGCAGCGGTTGGTGCCCTTGTCGGCGTGGACCAGCGGGGTGCCTTCGGCGAGTGCGGCCTC
The DNA here is from genome assembly GCF_042868225.1 of Streptomyces sp. NPDC007856. Taxonomy (NCBI): domain Bacteria; kingdom Bacillati; phylum Actinomycetota; class Actinomycetes; order Kitasatosporales; family Streptomycetaceae; genus Streptomyces; species Streptomyces sp. NPDC007856. Next base: position 223,119 of record NZ_JBIAEC010000005.1, read on the forward strand.
CAGGTCGAGGACCGGGGGCAGCGGGTCGTAGTCGACCTCGATCGCCTCCAGGGCGTCGGCGGCCGCGTACCGGTCGCGGGCCACCACGACCGCGACCGGGTCACCCGCGTAGCGGACCTCGTCGACGGCGACCGGCGGGTGCTCGGGCAGCACGATGTCCTCGGTCACCGGCCAGGCGCAGGGCAGCGAGCCCAGCCCCTCGGCGAGGTCGGCGCCGCTGAACGCCGCGACGACACCGGGGCGTTCGCGGGCGGGGGAGACGTCGACGCGGGTGAGGCGGGCGTGCGCCATCGGGCTGCGCAGGATCGCGAGGTGCAGCAGTCCGGCCACCTGGATGTTGTCGGTCCAGTTGGTCTGGCCGGTGATCAGCCGGGCGTCCTCCTTGCGCAGCCGGCGGCGCCCGACCTCGCGTTCGACGGCCTGGCCGGTCATGCCGAGACCTCCTCGGCAGCCGCATGAGTGGGTCGTCCGGACGCGGCGAGCACCGCGCGGACGATGTTCTGGTAGCCGGTGCAGCGGCAGAGGTTGCCCTCCAGGCCCTGCCGGATCTCGTCCGCGTCGGGATGCGGGTTCTCGCGCAGCAGATCGCGCGCGGCCATGATCATGCCCGGGGTGCAGTAGCCGCACTGCAGGCCGTGCTGTTCGTGGAAGGCGCGCTGCAGTGCCGTCCACTCGCCGTCCTGGGCGAGCCCCTGGATCGTGGTCACCGTGCAGCCGTCCGTCTGCACGGCGAGCACCGAGCAGCTCTTCACGCTGGCTCCGTCCAGGTCGACCGTGCAGACGCCGCAGTTGGAGGTGTCGCAGCCGATCGTGGTGCCGGTGAGACCGAGGCGGTCGCGCAGGTAGTGGGCGAGGAGAAGACGGGGTTCCACATCGTCCTCGTACGTCGTGCCGTCCACGTTCACCGAGATGCGGGTCATGTGCCCTCCAGACCGTGCGGGAGAGGGTTTTCAGCCAGGGATCTCCAGCCATCGGACGTGACGTACGTCACCCTACGACCGCACCCTGGTCACGGCGAGTGCTGTGACCGGCATTTGTTGAGCGTTAATCCATTGCTGCCGGGTGCCGGTGTCTGCTGCACTGCGCGGTATCCGTCGTCACACAGAGAGGATCAGCGATGCGCGCTGCGTGCATGTCCGCCCAGGAAGGAATCCGCCCCGTGCCGAAGGACATCACGCTCAGTGCATCTGCTCAATCTCGGAATTCTCGCGCATGTCGACGCCGGTAAGACCAGCCTGACCGAACGGCTGCTGCACACCGCCGGAGTGATCGACGAGATCGGCAGTGTCGACGCCGGCAGCACCACCACCGACACCCTCGCGCTGGAGCGGCAGCGCGGCATCACCATCAAGTCCGCCGTCGTCTCTCTCCCGCTCGACGGCGTCACCGTCAACCTCATCGACACCCCCGGTCACCCGGACTTCATCGCCGAGATCGAGCGGGTGCTCGGCGTGCTGGACGGCGCCGTGCTGGTCGTCTCGGCCGTCGAGGGCGTCCAGGCGCAGACACGGGTGCTGATGCGCACCCTGCGCCGGCTGTGCATCCCCACGCTGATCTTCGTGAACAAGATCGACCGGCGGGGCGCGCAGGGCTCCGCCGTGCTCGACCAGATGACCCGCAGGCTGTCCGTACCGCTCGTCCCGATGGGGGAGGCCACCGCACTCGGCACCCCCACCGCCCGTTTCGTCCCCGGCCTCGGCCCGGCCGCGCTGGACGTGCTCGCCACTTACGACGACGACCTGCTCGCCGCCTACCTCGACGGCGGGGTGTCCGACGCCCGTCTGCGCACCGCCCTCGCCGCCCAGACCCGGCGCGCGCTGGTCCATCCGGTGTACTTCGGCTCCGCCATCACCGGAGCGGGCGTGCCCGAACTGACCGCCGGCATCGAGCACCTGCTGCCCGCCGCCGGTGGCGACCCGTCCGGCCCCCTGTCCGCCACGGTCTTCAAGGTCGAACGCGGCCCGGCGGGCGAGAAGGTGGCCTACGCCCGCATCTTCTCCGGCACCCTCCACATCCGCGACCGGGTCCCGTTCGGGGACGGGGGAGAGGGGGCCGACCTGGCCGACGGTCGGTTGAAGGGTGGGGCTGACGAGGGCCAGGGGGAGGGGCGGATCGCGGGGGAGGACGGGAGTGCCGGCGGTCGGTTGGAGGGCGGGGCTGCTGGAGGCCGGGGGGAGGGCCGGGGTGGCGACGGTCGGTTGGAGGGTGGGAGTGCCGGCGGCCCGTCGGCAGGGTCGGGTGCCCGGCGCCGTACCGAGGGGCGCGTGACCGGGCTCAGTGTGTTCGAGTGCGGCACCGACGTCCGGCAGGACCGCGCAGGTGCCGGGCGGATCGTCAAGGTGTGGGGGCTCGGCGGTGTGCGGATCGGTGACGCGATCGGGCGGCCGGGGAGGGCGTACGCGCACCACTTCGCGCCGCCCACCCTGGAGACCGTCGTCGTGCCCGGTCCCGGCGCCGACCGGCGCTCGCTGCACCTCGCGCTCACCCAGCTCGCCGAGCAGGACCCGCTCATCGGGGTCCGGCACGACGAGTTGCGCGGGGAGACCTCCGTGTCCCTCTACGGCGAGGTGCAGAAGGAGGTGATCCAGGCGACCCTCGCCGAGGAGTACGGCCTGGTCGTCCGCTTCCGCGAGACGACGACCCTGTGCATCGAACGCCCCGTCGGCACCGGACACGCCGTGGAGTTCAACAAGAAGGACGCCAACCCGTTCCTCGCCACCGTCGGTCTGCGCGTCGAGCCCGCACCGCCCGGCTCCGGGGTGGAGTTCCGCCTGGAGGTGGAGCTCGGCTCGATGCCGTACGCCTTCTTCAAGGCCGTGGAGGACACCGTCCGCGAGACGCTCGGTCAGGGACTGCACGGCTGGCGGATCCCCGACTGCACGGTCACCATGACACACTCCGGCTATTCGCCCCGGCAGAGCCACGCCCACCAGGGCTTCGACAAGAGCATGTCGAGCACCGGTTACGACTTCCGGTGCCTGACCCCGCTGGTCCTGGCCGAGGCGCTGCGCCGGGCGGGCACCCGGGTGCACGAGCCCATGCACCGCTTCCGGCTTCAGGCCCCGGCGGACACGCTCGGCGCGCTGCTCCCGGTGCTGGCCCGGCTGGGCGCCGTACCGGAGACCACCGGGGCACTCGGCGCTGCCGTCGCGCTGGAGGGCACGGTGCCGGCCGCCCGGGTGCACGAGCTGGGGCAGCGGCTGCCCGGACTCACCCGGGGCGAGGGCGAGCTGGAGACCGCGTTCGACCACTACGCGCCGGTCACCCGCGGCACGGTCCCGGAACGGCCGCGCACCGACCAGAACCCGCTGAACCGGAAGGAGTACCTGCTCAACGTGACACGCCGGATGGGAGATCGAGCAGCGAGCTGACTGGTGGTCAACTTACTCAAAAGTCACAAGGTGTTGACGCTGTCCGGACATCGCCGGACTGTAGTGGACATGCCGAATATTCGGATGCGTCTGCTGGTTGTCCTGGTCGTCCTCAGTGGACTCCTGACGGTGGCGGGCCTCCCGCCCGCCACCGCCGCGACCCCCGCCATCTCCTTCGCCCTCCCCACCGACTCCCTCTGGTTCGACGGCGCCCCGCTCACCGTGCAGGGCGGCCGCTTCAACGACGGCCAGGGGCGCGAGATCGTCCTGCGCGGCTACAACGTCTCCGGCGAGACCAAGCTGGAGGAGAACGGCGGCCTGCCCTTCGCCTCTGTAGCCGACGCCCGGAAGTCCGCGGCCGCGCTGCGCGCCCTCGGTGGCGCGAACACCGTGCGCTTCCTGTTCTCCTGGGCGCACGCCGAACCCGTGCGCGGCCAGGTGGACACCGGCTACCTGGCCGCCGTCACCGAGCAGTTGCGCACCCTCCTGGACGCGGGCATCCGCGTCTTCCCTGACTTCCACCAGGACCTGTACTCCCGCCACCTGTTCAACAGCGGCAGCTGGTACACGGGCGACGGTGCGCCCAAGTGGGCGGTGGATGCGGGGAGTTACCCGGCCGAGTCGTGCGGCATCTGCCTCTTCTGGGGCCAGAACATCACCCAGAACGCCGCCGTGCGGCAGGCGCAGTACGACTTCTGGCACAACACCTACGGCCTCCGGGACGCCTTCCTCACCACCGCGCAGACGGCCATGACCTACCTCCGACAGCACCTGAACGCCGCCGAGTTCGCGGGCATCACCGGATTCGACCCGTACAACGAGCCCTATGCCGGCAGTTACGACTCCGGGCAGACCTCCCGCACCTGGGAGAGGGACCTGTTGTGGCCGTTCTACGAGAAGTTCCGCGCCCGCATGGACGCCGCCGGCTGGCAGGACAAGCCCGCCTTCGTGGAGCCCAACCTGTTCTGGAACGCCAACATCTCCACCCAGAAGCAGGAGGGCGGCCTGCTGGACGCGGGCGCGCTCGGCCCGGGCTACGTCTTCAACACCCACTTCTACGACCAGATGGCCATCTCCGGCATCCTCATGTGGGGCAAGGCGGCCGACGGCCAGTACGCCTCCGACTTCGCGACCGTCCAGGACCGCGCCGCTGCCGCCGGCACCGCGGCCGTGGTCAGCGAGTTCGGCCACCCCTTGTCCGGCACGGTCTCCGACAAGGCGCCGACCGTGCTGAAGGCCATGTACCAGGCCCTAGACTCCCGCCAGCCGGGCGCGAGTTGGTGGACGAACCCCGCCGCCTCCGGCCCGGTGCTCTCCGGCACCCAGTGGCAGTGGGACCTCTACAGCGGCCGGCATCACGAGCTGATGAACGGCAACCCCGACAAGGTGCTCAGCTCCGGCGACGCCTGGAACGACGAGGACCTCTCCGCCGTACGCCTGGACGACTCCGGGAACGTCACCCTGCGCCAGGACGCCAGGCTGCTGGACCGTCTCTACCCGAGCGCCACGGCCGGTACGGCCCTCGCCTTCACCTACGAGGACCGCTCCCGCGACGGCTCCACGACCCTCACCTGGAACCCGGTGCCGTCCTCGCTGCCGAACGTGGCGAAGCTGGTGGGCTCGGGCCGGTACGGGTTGCTGGTGTGGCGCTCCGGCGACGGCAGCGCCCCCACCGAGCTGCACCTGCCGGCGTCCTTCCCCACCGCGTCCACCACCGTCGTCTCCGACCTGGGCACGGCCTGTGCCCCGCCCGCCTACACCGGCGCCGCCACCCCGGTCGCCGTCGCCCCCGAGCCGGGCGGCACCGGCAGCCGCCGCCTGCTGCTCACCGACACGGACTCCGGCGCCCTGCACTACGCGCTGGTGACCGACGGGGCCGGCGCGCCCTCGGCGGACCTGCTGAGGGCGGCGAAGTCCGAGCTGGACGCGTGGGCGGCGGCGCGCTTCTGAGGCCTGGTGAGCAGGAGCCGTACGGCCCCCGGGAGGAGTGGGGTCACCCCGGGAGCCGTACGGCGCTCAACTCCCCGCCGGGCCCGTCCAGTCGGCCTGGACGTGCCCCAGCCGGACGCGCTGTGGATGGTCGCCGACCGGCACGGACAGCACCTTCTGGCCGGTGGCGAAGTCGATGGCCGTGACCTGGTCGGCGCCGGCCTCGGAGATGACGCAGTCCTTGCCGTCGCCGCTCACGGTCGCCCAGTACGGCGTGGCGGCGGTGATCAGCGGGCCGACGTCGAAGGAGGCCCGGTCGACCACGGTGGCGTAGTTGTCCATCGTCCCGGCGACACACAACTTGGTGCCCCCCGGGTTCATCGAGATGCCGTGGTGGCGCGAGTCCAGCAGCCAGGTGGTGCGGTCCGGGTTCGTCGCCGGGTTCTCCGGCAGGGTCTTCACCCGGGTGATCTTGTCGGCGGCGACGTCGTACTCCAGGAAGCCGTTGAAGAACGACACCTGGAAGTACAGCTTGGACCAGTCGGGGGTGAAGGCGGCGGGCCGGACGGCGTCGGAGAAGTCCTTCAGCCCGATCGCGTCCAGCCGCTGCCGCATGTCGATGGTCCTGACCTGCTTCAACGTCGTCGCGTCGACGACGGTGATGTGCCGGTCGCCCTTCGTCCAGTCCCAGCCCGGAGCGTCGAGGGAGGTGGTCACCTCGCCGATGGACATGTTCCAGATGTACTTGCCGCCGTTCGTGAAGAAGTTCTCGTGCGGCTTGTCGCCGGTGTCGAACTCGCCCAGCTCCTTGCCGGAGTCGATGTCGAGCACCTGCACCTTGTTCGCGGTCGAGGCGGAGACCGCGACCCGGGTGCCGTCGGGCGAGACCGCCATGTGGTCGGCGCGGTAACCCGCCACCGGGAAGCGCCAGTTGATCCTGTCGGTGGCCAGGTCGATGGACACCACGTCGGCGAAGCTGGGCCGGGAGACGACCAGGGACCTGCCGTCGGGCGTGGAGTACATGTCGTCCACGTACTGGTCGTGTCCCTCGCCCACCTGGTTGCGGATGGACGTGTAGTAGATCCACTTGATCGGGTCGGCGTTGATCTCGGCCAGCCGCGCCGCCTTGTCGGGGACGACGTTGATCCGGCCGATCTTCGTGAAGTCGCCGGAGGACTTGATGACATCGGCGGTGCCGTCCCAGTTGTTGCCGACGAACAGCACCTCACGCAGGCCGTCGGAGGCGCCGCTCGCGGCGGACGCGGCGGTCGCCGGGCCGGCGACGGTCAGGGCGAGGGCGGCGGCCACGGAGCACAGGTGCCTGGTTCTGGAGGCAGGCATGACTGCTCTCCTTCCTCGGGGGGTGTGCGGGGAATCTGAACACGGGTGCATTCACAGTGAACTTACTGAAAAGTAAGGAACGGATGGGCTGCTCGACAAGATGTGTGCACGACAAGATTGGGTGACCGGTGGCGGACGGAGGGGGAACACGTGGCGGGCAGGCTCAAGGCGCCGACGGGCCGCTACGGCGGCAGATCCGCCGAGGAGCGGCAGGCCGAGCGGCGCAGGCGGTTCCTGGACGCGGCCCTGGAACTGTTCGGCGGCACCCCCGGCTACCGGGCCACGACGGTCGCCGCGCTGAGCCAGGCCGCCGGTCTGTCGACCCGCCAGTTCTACGAGGAGTTCCGCACCCTGGAGGACGTCCTCGCCGCGCTGCACCTCCAGGTCAACGGCTGGGCCGAACAGGCGGTGCTGGACGCCCTCGCCACGGCGGACGGCCTGCCGCTGGCCGAGCGGGCCGGCGTGCTCTTCCGGGCCTACGCCCGCGACGTCACCTGCGACCCGCGCCGCATCCGTATCACCTTCGTGGAGATCGTCGGCGTCAGCCCCCGCCTGGAGGAGCAGCGGCTGGCCCGCCGGGCCCGCTGGATCGACCTCATCCGCGCCGAGGCGGACGCGGCCGTGGCGCGGGGGGAGGCGGCGCCCCGCGACTACCGCCTCGCCGCGACGGCCTTCATCGGCAGCGTCAACGGCCTGCTGCACGACTGGAGCGCCGGCTGGGTGGACGCCACGCTCGACGAGGTGGTCGACGAGCTGGTGCGGCTGTTGCTCGGCATGCTCCGGCCGGAGGGCTGGCGGCCCCGGGGCGGGTGACCGGGCAAGGGCGTCCGGGCCGCGGGCCGGTGCCGGGCCCGTGGAGCGAGGCCGGCACGGGTCCGAGGGGCTCGACGCGCGCGATCGGCCCGGAGCTGGTGTGCTGGACCTCAGGTCTGTCGTACCCGTTCTCCGGAGAAGCGCATGAGTACGTATCGAGTCGCGCAGGTGACCGCTCCGAACGGCACGTTCGAGCTGGTCGAACGAGAGGTGCCGCAGCCCGGGCCGGGCCAGGTGAGGATCGCCGTGGAGGCGTGCGGGGTCTGCCACAGTGACGCCCTCTTCGTGAGCGGCGGACTACCGGGCGTGACCTTCCCCGAGGTGCCCGGGCACGAGATCGCCGGGCATGTCGAGGAACTCGGCCAGGGCGTGCTGGAACGGGGCTGGAAGGTCGGTGACCGGGTGGCGGTCGGCTGGTTCGGCGGCAGCTGCGGGCACTGCAAGCCGTGCCGGCAGGGCGACTTCATCGTGTGCCCGAACCTGAAGGTCCCGGGGTGGGCCTACGACGGAGGCTTCGCCGAGAAGGTGATCGCGCCCGCCGACGCCCTCGCCCGGATCCCGGAAGGCCTGTCGGCGACCGATGCGGGACCCATGGCCTGCGCGGGCGTGACCACGTTCAACGGGCTGCGGCGCAGCTCCGCCCGGCCGGGAGACCTGGTCGCCGTGCTCGGGCTCGGTGGTCTGGGGCACCTGGGGGTGCAGTACGCCGTCGCGATGGGCTTCGAGACCGTGGCGATCGCCCGGGGCGCGGAGAAGGCCGACTTCGCCAAGCGACTGGGCGCCCACCACTACGTCGACAGCACCTCCGGCACGCCGGTCGCCGAGGCACTGCAGTCCCTCGGCGGCGCCCGGGCCGTGCTGGCCACCGCCGGGAACTCCGACGCCATCACGGCCACCGTGGACGGGCTGGGCCCCCGCGGTGAGCTCGTGGTCATCGGAGCCGACACCGCGCCGATGGGCGTCAATCCGGCCCAGCTGCTGATGGCCGCGCGCGTCGTGCGGGGCCACCCGTCCGGCACATCGCAGGACGTCGAGGACACCATGGCCTTCAGTACCCTGCACGGCATCCGTCCGACGACCGAGACCGTGCCGCTGGACGCCGCCGGCGAGGCCTACCAGAAGATGCTCGCCGGCAAGGCGCGCTTCCGGATGGTCCTCACCAACGGCTGACCCCTGAGGGCCGGCTCCGGCCGGCTCGTCAGCCGCCGAGCCGCTCCAGTGCCGCGAGTACCGGGGCCGCACCGTCCTCGTCGCGGATGCGGGCGCCCAGCGAGCGCGCCCGCTCCCGGTCCGCCCGCCCCCGGGTGACCCGCACCAGGGCCGGGGCCAGCGCGTCGCGGTGGTGCGAACTCCCCTGTCGCGGCGAGCGGTCGCATGCCCGAGCAGGGCCAGCGAGGCGGACAGCAGCAGGACCTCGGCCTCCCGGGCCGCGGTGAGCAGATCCTCGGTCATGCGCCCGACCAGCCGCCGCGCCAGGTCCACCACCCGCAGCAGCTTCCCGGAAACTACTGAGGGAGGCAGCGGGTGCAGGACTCGGTGGACCGGCACGTGGTCGTCTGGGCGCGCGAGCTGGAGTGGCTGGACCCGGTGCGGGAGGCCATCGCCGGCCCGGCTGATGATCCTGGCCCGGCACACGGCGCAGGCCCGCCGGGAGGTGCCGGACGCCGACGGCCTGAAGTACTGGCAGTACAAGGTGCCGTTGACGCTGCGCAGGTCCGGACCGCCGTACGAGTGCAGTCCCTCGGGGCTCGCCGAGCGGCTGGGCCTGACCCGGGGCGCGCTGTCGGCCCGGCTCGGGCCGATCGAGGAGACAGGACTGATCACGCGCACGCAGGAGACCGGTGACCGCCGGCGCGTACGGGTCCGGCTCACCGAGGCCGGCCACGCCGCCTTCGAAGCACACGCGGCAGCGGAGGACACGGGCGAAGGCGCGCTGCTCTCAGCGCTGACCGAAACAGAACAGCGCACACTGGCGGAACTGCTGCGGAAGCTGGTCCTGGCCGTAGAGGGCGAGCCCGGGGCAGCCGCCCCAGGCTCGCCTGCGCCGAGAAGGTCCAGGTCAGCCGGGAGGTGACCCGGACCCTCGCGAATCTCCTTCCGGCACCTGCCATACCGGGGTGCGCCTACTCGTCCCAGGCCTGGATGATCAACTGGTCGGCAATCTTGCCGTCGCGCAACGTGACCATCGACTCGGCGAGGACGCGGGTGCCGTCCCCGTACTGGCAGGACTCACTGAACGCGGCGTGATCGCCCTGGACGACGCACCGGTCCAGCTTGTGTGTCATGTCGCGGCTGTAGATGTCGTCCAGCAACTCGGCGATCTGACCCCGCCCGCGCAGCACGGTGGGGTGGCTGGGCTGGTTGTTGCGGTCGACGATACGGATCTCCGCGTTGTCGGCGTAGAGCGACAGAAGGGTGTTCCCCGTGTTCCCTTCTATTCCCCGGCGCAGTGTCTCGATGTCGAAGGCGGAACCTGTCGCGGTGCCCATGGGTGACCTCCTTCGGGCGCCCGCGGCCCGGCGGGGCGCGGACCGCACGGACCCCCACCCTTCGAGATTCCCCCGGCCCGGCGGCCACGGCAAGCGCAGACGGCGGGCTCCGCCTCACGAGTGAGCGAGGGCCGCCGCCCGTGTCCGGCCGGGGTCCGCGGCCGTTGCTGAGAACATGATCTCAACACGACGTATCGTCGCCGCCCTCGGCCTCGCCGCCGGGGTCACGGGCCTTGCCGCACCGCTGGCGAACGCGGCCGGCGCGAGCGCACCGCACCCCGGGCAGATCAACCCCATGGCCGTGCTCGACTCGCTCACCGTCAGCGACATCCCCGCCCAGCACAAGGCGCAGGTCCCGCGGGTCTCCCAGCAGGTGCGCTCGCTGAACCAGGTCAGCCAGCTGAACCGGCTGAACGAACTGCACCAGGTCACCGACCTCGTGGCACCCGCGACGGGCCTGCTGCCGGCCGTCCAGGCCTGACCCGCACGCGGACACGAGGGGCGCAGGGCATCTGCGCGAGGGCCGTTCCCGGCGGGGCGGCCTCAGTGCCGCACGGCCGCCGGAAGCGGCCCAAGCCGCTGTACGACCCCGGTGGCGGCCCTCACCCCTGTACGGCCCCGGAGCCGGTGCTCGGCCCCGACCGCAGCGCCGCCCAGTCCCGGGACAGCGCGAAAGAGCCGCTGCGCTTCGCGGAGGCGGTCGGTCGGCTGCACCGCGACCGGAGTCCGCACCTGGCTCGAACAGGGCGCGGGTGACGGGCTTCACCCGCCTGCTCCCGGAATGTCTCCCGGACTGCCTCCCGGTCGGTACGGCCTCGGCCCCAGAACTCCGGCTCGGCGGTCTCCGCGCCCACCGGACGGGCGGTGACGTCGGACACCAGGGAGAGGCGTGGCGCACCCGGGCTGGAGCGTGGGGAGATACGGATCGAGGCGCCCGCAGAGGTCGTCCAGCGCTTCGGCGAACACCGGGAACACGTCCAGGAGTTCACGTCCTGTTCCGGGCCGCGGTGCGCACTCCGTTCTCGCCGGGCGCGCCCGGCGAGGCGTCCGCCCCGCTACCGATCGGTCGCGCGTAGGGTCGGCTGCGAAGGCATTCGAGGAAGGGGCCAGACCATGGCGCAGGAAGTGCGCGGCGTGATCGCACCGGGAAAGGACGAGCCCGTACGGGTCGAGACGATCGTGGTGCCGGACCCGGGGCCGGGCGAAGCCGTGGTGCGCGTCCAGGCCTGCGGTGTCTGCCACACCGACCTGCACTACAAGCAGGGCGGCATCTCGGACGACTTCCCCTTCCTCCTCGGCCATGAGGCCGCCGGTGTCGTGGAGTCGGTCGGCGAGGGCGTGAGCGACGTGGCACCCGGTGACTTCGTGATCCTCAACTGGCGGGCCGTGTGCGGACAGTGCCGGGCCTGTCTGCGCGGCCGGCCCTGGTACTGCTTCGACACGCACAACGCTCGGCAGAAGATGACCCTGACCGACGGTACGGAACTCTCGCCCGCACTGGGCATCGGCGCGTTCGCCGAGAAGACGCTCGTCGCCGCCGGCCAGTGCACCAAGGTCGACCCGGCCGTCTCCCCGGCGGTCGCCGGCCTGCTGGGCTGCGGGGTCATGGCCGGCATCGGCGCCGCCCTCAACACCGGCGGCGTCGGCCGGGGCGACTCCGTCGCCGTCATCGGGTGCGGCGGCGTCGGCGACGCCGCCATCGCCGGATCCCGCCTCGCCGGCGCGGCGAGGATCATCGCCGTGGACATCGACGGCCGCAAGCTCGACAAGGCCCGCACCCTGGGCGCCACCCACACCGTCAACTCCGGCGAGACCGACCCGGTCGCGGCGATCCGCGAGCTGACCGGCGGCTTCGGCGCCGACGTCGTCATCGAGGCCGTCGGCCGCCCCGAGACCTACCAGCAGGCCTTCTACGCCCGCGACCTCGCCGGCACCGTCGTCCTCGTGGGCGTCCCCACCCCCGAGATGAAGCTCGAACTGCCCCTGCTGGACGTGTTCGGCCGCGGCGGCGCCCTGAAGTCCAGCTGGTACGGCGACTGCCTGCCCTCCCGTGACTTCCCCATGCTCATCGACCTGCACCTGCAGGGCCGGCTGCCGCTCGACGCGTTCGTCACCGAGACGATCCAACTGGACGAGGTCGAGAAGGCCTTCGAGCGGATGCACCACGGCGACGTGCTGCGCTCGGTGGTGGTCCTCTGATGACCGTACGCATCGAACGCCTCGTCACCTCGGGGCAGTTCACCCTGGACGGCGGCACCTGGGACGTCGAGAACAACGTGTGGATCGTCGGCGACGAGCGGGAGGTGATCGTCATCGACGCCGCCCATGACGCCGAGGCCATCGCCCGCGCCGTCGACGACCGGCGCCTGATCGCCATCGTGTGCACCCATGCCCACAACGACCACATCAACGCCGCCCCCGCCCTCGCCGACCTGACCGGCGCCACCATCTGGCTGCACCCCGACGACCTGCCGCTGTGGAAGACGACCCACCCGCACCGCGACCCCGACCGGCACCTTCTGGACGGCCAGGTCATCGAGGCGGCCGGCGCCGACCTGACCGTGCTGCACACCCCGGGGCACGCCCCCGGCGCCGTCTGCCTGTACGACCCCGGCCTCGGCACCGTCTTCACCGGGGACACCCTCTTCCAGGGCGGCCCGGGCGCGACCGGACGCACCTACTCGCACTTCCCGACGATCATCGACTCCATCCGCGACAAACTCCTCACCCTCCCACCGGAGACCAAGGTCCTCACCGGCCACGGCGACGCCACCACGATCGGCGCCGAGGCACCGCACCTGGACGAATGGATCCGGCGCGGACACTGAGACCGCGCCGGCGATACCGACAGAACTCGCCGGGCCGTACGGTCACCCCATGACCGATCACACCCGCTTCTCAGGACACGGAGTTCTCGTCACCGGCGCGGCCCGCGGCATCGGCGCCGCCGTCGCGCGGAGGCTCGCCGAGGAGGGTGGGCAGGTCCTGGTCACCGACCGGGACCTGCCCGAAGCCGAACGGACCGCCGCCGGCTTGCGCCAACAGGGACTGGTCGCCGAGGCGTTGGCGTGCGACACCGCCGACCGCGGCTCGGTGGAGGCGGCCGTCGCCCACGCCGTCGCCGCGTTCGGCTCACTCGACGTGCTGGTCAACTGCGCCGCCCACTGCACCCCGGACGCCCCGCTCTTCGAGGAGGAGTCCGACGAGGCATGGGCCCAGGACCTCGACGTCACCCTCACCGGCGCCTACCGCTGCTGCCGCGCCGCCCTGCCCCACCTCGCCGCCTCCGGACGCGGCGCGATCGTCGGCATCGGCTCGGTCAACGGGCAGCAGGACTTCGGCAACCACGCCTACAGCGCCGCCAAGGCCGGCCTCGGCTCGCTCACCCGAACCCTCGCCGGGCACGCGGCGGGCCGGGGCGTGCGGGTGAACCTCGTGGTGCCCGGCACGGTCCGCACCTCGGCGTGGGAGGGCCGAGACGACGAACTCGCCGCGATCCGCCCGCTCTACCCGCTCGGCAGGGTCGGCGAACCCGAGGACATCGCCGCCGCGGTCGCCTTCCTCGCCTCCCGCGACGCCGCCTGGATCACCGGCACCACCCTGGTGGTCGACGGCGGGCTCACCGCGGTGAACACCGGCTTCCGCGTGGCCCTGCGGCACCCCTGAACCGTCAGCCCGAGGCCGCCGCCAGCACCTGAAGCACCCGCTCGGTGTCGGCCTCGGTGGTGCGCCAGTTGCTGAAGGCGGCCCGCAGCCCGGGCACCCCGCCGTACACCGTCGGCGTCACATACGCCTCACCCGAATCGGCGACCGCCCGGGCCAGTGCGTCGACCCGCTCCTGCGTGGGGTCCTCGGCGAGGGCGAAACACACGACGTTCAGCCGGACCGGTGCCAGCAGCCTCAGGCCCGGCAGCGCGTCGATGCCCGCGCCGAGCCGGCGCGCCAGGGTCACGTTCCGTTCGACGATCTCGCGATGCCCGGCACGTCCGTAGGCCACCAGCGAGAACCATGCGGGCAGGGCGCGCAGCCGCCGGGAGTTCTCCGGGGTCAGATGCAGGAAGTCGGGCTCGCCGGCGGGCAGGCCGAGATAGGGGGAGGCGTTGTGGAACACCCTGACCTGAAGGTCGCGGCGGCGGGTGAACTGCACGGCCGCGTCGTAGGGGACGTTGAGCCACTTGTGCAGGTCCACGCAGACCGAGTCGGCCGCGTCGAGACCGTCGACCAGCGCGGCGTACTCGGGGGACAGCGCGGCGAAGCCGCCGAACGCCGCGTCCACGTGCAGCCAGAAGCCGTACCGCTCCCTCAGGGCGGCGATCGCCCGCAGATCGTCGAAGTCGACCGTGTTCACGGTGCCCGCGTTCGCCACGACGATCGCCGGCCGGCCGTCCAGGTCCGCGAGGGCCGACTCCAGCGCGGCCACGTCCACGGCCTCCCGGTTGCCGGGCAGCAGCGGCACCTTCCGCAGCCGGTCGCGGCCCAGCCCCAGTACCGACATCGCCTTGGTCACGCTGGAGTGCGGGCTGCCGGAGAGCACCTCGACCGGGCCGAGCGCCGCCGCGCCCTCCCGCGAGACGTCCACACCGAGCCGCTCGCCGAGCCACTCCCGGCCGATCGCCAGCCCGACCGTGTTGGAGGCGGTCGCCCCGGTCACGAACGCCCCGCTGTGCGCCTCGCCCAGCCCGAACAGCTCGCGCAGCCAGGCCACCGTCTCCCGCTCCAGCTCCTGCGCCCAGGAGCCGCCCGCCCCGGACAGGTTCTGGTCGAACGCCGAGGTCAGCCAGTCCCCGGCCACCGACGCGGGGGTCGCGCCACCGGTGACGAAGCCCAGGTAGCGGGGGCCGGCGGAGCCGGAGAACCCAGGCGCCCACCGCTCGGCGAACCGTGCGAGCGCCGCTTCCCCGCCGGCGCCGTCCTCCGGGAGCGGAGCCCGCGTGGGCGCCCCGCCGGGCGCGGCGACCGGCCGCTCGGCCAGCCCCGCCGCCTCGCGGACGGCGACATCGCGGGCGGACTGCAGGAGTTCGGGGAGCCGGGAGAGATCCTCGGCGAGGATGGGGTGCATGTGCCGCAGCGTAGAGGGACGGGGCAGCCACGGACCCGGTCCAATTCCGGGGAAGTGGACTGGACGGGAGCGCGCAGCTACGAGCGCCCGGAAGGGGTGCGGGGAACTGCGCGACCAGCCACCCGTGCACCCGTACCCGGCAATGGCCAGACCCTCCGGACGGCGCTCAGCCGCCCCCGCCCATCCCTCCCACAGTCGCCCCAGAAGCTCTCGCGCCGCCGGTGGCATCGGCCCCTCCGCCCGCCACGCCAGGGCCACCCGGCCGCGTGCCCGTGAGTCCTGCAGGGGGAGGACGGTGAGGCCCGGCCGGGGGCCGAGACCGGGCAGGACAGCAACCCCGAGCCCGCGAGCCGCCAGCCGGCCCAACGCGTCCGGCGTCGCCGCCTCGAACGCGATGTGCGGCCGGAACCCGCCTCGGCGCACAGCCGTTCCAGGACACCGCGCACCCCGGTCCCGCGCGGTAGGCCGATCAGCCGGTGCCCGCGCAGGGCCGCCGGCGGAACGGCGGCGCAGCCGTCGTACTCGGCGAGCAGGGGGTGTCCGGGGACGGCCGCCGCGACCAGCGGCTCGTCGATCACCACGTGGTGCGCGATGCCCGGCGGCGCCTCCTCCGCGACACCGGCCACCGCGAGGTCCAGCTCGCCACGGCGCAGCGCGGCCAGCATCCGGTCGGAGGTGTCCTCGGTGAGTGTGACCTCCACCTGGGGGTGCGCCTCGTGGAAGTCCGCCAGCTGTCCGGCCAGGTCGAAGGGGTGCGCGAGGGTGCCGGGGACCAGACCGACGGCGACCCGGCCGCGCAGCAGGCCGGTGTACTCCGCCACCGTCTGCCGCACCCCGTCGACCGCCGCGAGCGCGGCCCGCGCATATGGCAGTACGGCCTCACCCACCTCCGTCGGCCGCACGGAGCGGCCCGAGCGGTCCAGCAGCGGCTGTCCCAACTCCCGCTCCAGCTGCCGTACTTGCGCGCTCAGCCCGGGCTGGGCCAGATGCAGCCGTGCCGCGGCCCGGGTGAACCCGGCAAGCAGACACCGCAGCAGACAG
Organism: Streptomyces sp. NPDC007856; assembly: GCF_042868225.1. Taxonomy (NCBI): domain Bacteria; kingdom Bacillati; phylum Actinomycetota; class Actinomycetes; order Kitasatosporales; family Streptomycetaceae; genus Streptomyces; species Streptomyces sp. NPDC007856. The sequence goes on from NZ_JBIAEC010000005.1 coordinate 239,162, forward strand.
GGCCGCAACGGCCGCCGCCATCGCCGCCGAGCGTCGAGAACTGGCCGATCTCTTCGAGGCGTTGACGCCCGAGCAGTGGAATGCGCCCAGTCTGTGCGCGGGGTGGCGGGTGCGGGAGGTCGTGGCGCACATGTCGATGGGGTTCCGCCATCCGACGGCGCGGGTGCTGGTGGAGCTGGTCAAGGCGCGCGGCAGCCTGCACCGCGTGACCGACCGGCTCGCCCGCCGGGACGCGGCCGCCCACCCGGACGCCGTACTCGCCGGGTTCCTGCGCACCCATGCCCACCACCCCTGGACGCCCCCGGTCGGCGGCCTCGCCGCGGCCCTCGGCCACGACGTCGTGCACGGCCTGGACGTCACTGTCACCCTCGGGCTGGACCGAGAGGTACCCGAGGACCGGCGGCGGATCCTGCTGGACGCCGTCGACCCGCGCGCCTTCCGGATCTTCGGCACCGACCTCACCGGCGTCCGGCTGTGCGCGGACGACGTCGACTGGTTCTTCGGCTCCGGCGCCCCCCTTCACGGTCGAGGCCAGGACCTCCTGCTGGTCGCGTACGGCCGCAAGCTGCCCGCCGGCCGGCTGCGCGGCGAGGAAGTTCACCGTTTCGTCACAGCCTGACCGGAACCACAACCCCCGGACCCCCGCGCAGGTCTAGTAGTCCGAGATCGCGGGCATCGCGCAGGGGAGCACCCGGGGCAGGCCCTGGGCGAGTTGGGGAGAAGGGGTTGCACATGGGGGACATACGCAGACGGGGTGTCGTCGTGCTGGGCGTCACGGGACTGGTGGCGCCGCTCACGCTCGCCTTCACCGCGGCACCGGCCCAGGCCGCGAGCTGCACCACGCAGACGGGTCCGTACCAGAAGCAGGTGGAGAAGTTCCTCGGCCTGCCGGTCGACGGCAAGCAGTCCGCCGCCGACTGCCAGGCCATCAAGGCCTTCCAGGACAAGCACGGCATCGTGCCCGACATCGGCTACGCCGGCCCGGTCACCTGGGGCGTGATGGACCTGATGAACAAGCAGAAGGCCGTCGGGAACAATCCGAACAAGGACGGCGCGTGCCCGGTGAACAAGGGCCGGATCGCCTGTGTGAACCTCACGCTCCAGCTGAGCTGGATCCAGGACGGCAGGAAACTCGTCCACGGACCGGTCCCCGTGCGTACCGGCCGCAAGGGTTACACCACCCGCACCGGCCTGAAGAAGATCTACTGGCGGGACCTCCACCACGTCTCGACCGTCTACAACGTGCCGATGCCCTACAGCCAGTTCTTCGACGGCGGCCAGGCCTTCCACTCGGTCAACCTGAGCATGTGGAACCCGCCGGGCTCGCACGGCTGCGTCAACATGACGACCAAGGACGCCAAGGCGTACTGGTCGCTGCTGAAGACGGGCGACGACGTCTTCGTGTACGGCCGCAAGCCGGGCACCTGATCACCACCCGGGCGGCACCCGAGTCCGTCGCCGCCCGGACCGTCACGCCTCCGGCGCGTCCCCGAAGTCGGGGATCGGCAGCCGGGCCCCGCCCTGCCGCGCGGACTCGTGCGCGACGATGCCCGGCAGGGTGTAGCGGGCGGCCACCCATGCGTTCACCGAGGGCAGCGAGCGGGTGTTGACCGCGGTGACGAAGTCGTCCACGAGGAAGTGGTGGCTGCCCTCGTGGCCGTTGTGCAGGTGGTCGAACTCCCGTGGCAGCCGCGCCCGTTCGTGCACCGGCGCCGAACCCGAGGTGAAGGCGGCCCGCAGGTCCGGCGCGATGTGCGCCAGGGACGGATCGTCGGGGGCCAGGGTCGGCTTGGGTTCCAGCAGCTCGCTGATGTCCTTCACCCCGTTCTTGTCCTGCCACAGCGCCACCGTCGCCAGCTGCTCCATGCTGGCCTCCGTACCGAAGAACCGGAACCGGGACTCGCGGATGTGCGAGGGATAGCCGACCCGCCGGAACTCGTTCGTACGGAACGATCCGCCGCCCGCGACTTCGAACAACGCGGTCGCGTTGGACACGTCGTTGTCGAACTGGCTGACCGAACGATCGAAAACGCCGTCACCGCGATCGTCCCGCACCCCGATCGCCGACACGCTCACCGCGTGAGTGCGCCAGGCCCCGAGTACCCCGCCCACCGAGTGCGTCGGGTACAGCAGCGGCGGATAGCTGGCCGTCGTCTTCCAGTTGTCGCCGCCGCTGTACTGGTAGGCCTCGTAGAAGCCCAGGTCCATGTCGTGCACGTAGTCGCCCTCGGCGTAGAAGAGCCGGCCGAAGGCACCCTGGGCGATCTGGTTGCGGGCGTGCACGGTCGCCGGGTTGTACTGGCTGGTCTCGCCCATCATGTACGTAAGCCCGGTCGCCCGTACCGCGTCGATGATCGCGGATATCTCCTCCGCGGTGATCGCCATGGGGACGGCGGAGTAGACGTGCTTGCCCGCGCCGAGGCCCGCGAGGACCAGCGGGCCGTGCGTCCAGCGCTGGGTGAAGACCGCGACGGCGTCGACCGCCTTCGACTCCAGCATGGCCTCGTACGACGGGAAGGTGCCGGCGAGACCCTGCGCGGCGGCGAGCCGCTCGGCCCGCTCGGGCAGCAGGTCGGTGACGTAGACGTGACGGACGCCGGGATGGGCCTGGAACAGCGTGGCGAACTGACCGGAGAACTGTCCGGCGCCGACGATACCAAGAGAGAAAGTCATGCCGATTACTTTTGATGCGGAAGAATCACACCGTCAAGGGGTGGGATGGATGTTCTGTGGCGCACCATCGACCGCGTAGGGTTGGGGTGATTACTTCTGAGTCTAAAGAAAAGGAAGGACAAGGGGTTCGTTCCATGACCAGCTGGCTGCCGCTGAGCCCCGCGGAGCGCTCCGTGGCGATCGAGGTGCTCGTGCACGGACCGCTGTCCCGCACCGAGCTGGCCCGGCGACTCGGGCTCTCCCAGGGCAGTCTCACCCGGCTGACCAAGCCGCTGCTGGAGTCCGGGTTGCTGGCCGAGAGCTCCGGGACGGCCGGCCCGGCCCAGGCACGCCAGGGCCGTCCGTCACAGCCGCTCGACGTCGTGGCCGACGTCCGCTCCTTCCTCGGCTTCAAGATCACCGGGGACATGGTCTACGGCGTAGTCACCACCCTGCGCAGCGAGGTGACCGCACGGCTCGACCGGCCGCTCGTCACACACGACCCGGCCGCCGTCGCCGCACTGCTCGCGGAGCTGGCGGCCACCCTGTCCGAGGGGCACCCCGCCCCCGCGGGCATCGGCATCGGCGTGGGCGGCCTGGTGCGCGAACGCGCGGTGGTCGCCGAGTCACCGTTCCTCGGCTGGCGGGACGTTCCGCTCGCCGCGCTGGTCGGGGAGCGCACCGGGCTGCCGGTCGTCGTGGAGAACGACGTGGCCGCCCTGGTCGAGGCCGAGACGTGGTTCGGCGCCGGCCGCGGACTCGACCGCTTCGCCGTCCTGACCATCGGCGCCGGGATCGGGTACGGGCTGGTGCTCGGCGGCAGGCGCGTACCGTTCGCGGAGGACGGTCACGGCTTCGGCCATCACTGGATCATCGACCCGAACGGCCCGCTCACCCCGAGCGGCGCACGCGGCAGTGCCGTGTCGCTGCTCACCATCCCTGGCATCGAGTACCAGATCCGCGCCGCCACCGGCCGTGACGCCAGCTACGAGGAGATCCTCGCCGGCGCCGCCGCGGGCGAGCCCATGGCCACCCGGGTGATCGACGAGGCCGCCCGGGCCCTCGGCACCCTCGTCGCGCAGATCGCCAACCTGGCGATGCCGCAGAAGATCCTGCTCGCCGGAGAGGGGGTCGGCCTGATGGATGTGGCCGGGAACACGGTCCGCGAGACGATCGGCGCCCACCGGCATCCACTGGCCGACCCGGTCGACCTGGAGACGAAGGTGTCCGACTTCCACGACTGGGCACGCGGCGCCGCGGTGCTGGCGATCCAGGTGCTGGTACTGGGTGAGGGCCCGGTGTGAACTCCCGTCCCAGGCTTGACACATCGACGTGATGAGCACCACGTCCGGAATGTCCGCCTCGGGTGTACTTACTCACAGCGCCTTCACCTCGATCGGCATATGCTTCACAGCATGTCCACCACTGTTGAAGCCGCCCCCGAGCGCTCGGCCGCGGAGGTCAACGAGGAGATCAGGGCCCTGTGGCGCCGGTCGGGCGGGACACTGACCACCGAGCAGCGCGCGGAGTACCAGCGCCTCGTGATGGAGTGGGCCGCCGCGGCCCCGCGGTCGCAGCGGGCGGCCTGACCGACCTCGCGCGGACCGCACCGTACCCTTACCTTCAGGGCACCCGTGAGCGCACGGGTGCCCTTCTCGTGTCGCCCGCGTCACCCCGTCGCCCGCGTCAGCCCCAGGTCGCCGAGTAGTAGCGCTGATAGGCCTTGCGGTCCTGTTCGGCCCGGATGTAGCGGGTCGCGACCAGCGCGATCAGGCTGCCCGCGATGACCAGCAGCCCGGGTCCGAGGTTCCGGGTGTCCGTCAGCCGAGCCAGCAGCGTCTCGCCCTGCGCGCCCGTCACCGGCGCCGCGGAACCCGGCGAGGCCGCGTTCGGCGCCACCGCGCCCTGCGCGGCCGAGGCGGACGGCGCGGGGGAGGGGGACGCCTTCCCGGCGGCACCACCGGCGTTCTGCGCCGACACGATCAGCTTCACGTTCAGCGCCGCCAGCGCACGCGTCACCGGCTGGAAGAACGTCGTCCCGCCCGTCGTGCAGTCACCGCTGCCGCCCGAGGTCACACCGAGCGCGATCCCGTTGGAGAACAGCGGGCCGCCGCTGTCGCCGGGTTCGGCGCACACATTGGTCTGGATCAGCCCGGTGACCGTCCCCTCGGGGTAGTTGACGGTCGCGTTCAGCGCGGTGACCGTCCCGTCGTGCAGTCCGCTGGTGCTGCCGCTGCGGAACACCCGCTGTCCCACCGCCGCATCGGCGAGCCCCGTGATCCGCACTCCGTTGCCGCCGCCGATCGCGACGATGTCGGCGCCGTCACCGGCCCTGCCGGAGGCGTACTGCACCAGCGAGAAGTCATTGCCGGGGAAGGTGCTGGCCACCGTCCGGCCGAGCTGCTGATTCCCCTGGTTGTCGGCGAACCAGGTGGATCCCGCGGGACCGCAGTGGCCGGCCGTGAGAATGAAGTCGCTCTGCCCGTTCGTCACATTGAACCCCGCCGAGCAGCGGCCCCCCGTCGACAGGATCGGCTGGGCGCCGTTCAGCCGCGTGGTGAACGTGCTCTTCGTGCGCTCCATCCGCACGAAGCTCCCCGCCTTCGCGGCCACTTGGCTCATCCTGGACCAGTCGCTCGCGGACACCGTGCTGTCCGCGCTGACCAGGACCCGGTTGGTCCGGTAGTCCACCGCCCACGCGGTACCCGCCACCCGCGGCGCCGAACGCAGCGCCGCCGTCGCCGACTTGAGCTCGTTCATGCTGTGCGCCACGACCTTCGCCTCGGCGCCCGCGCGCCGCACCTCCCGCGCCGCCGCCTCGTCGGTCACCGCCACGACCGGCCGCCCGTCGGCGCCGATCCAGCTGCCCGCCGTCCGTGCCGTGCCGAGCCGCGCCACCAGCGCGGTCCCGGTTCCCCCGGCACCGGATGCGCCCGACGCGGCGAGCGGCCTGGCCGCGGCCGGGGGTGTCTCGCTCGCCATGGCCGCCTGGGCGACCATCGCGCCGCCCAGGAGGAGTCCGCCGACCGCCGCCAGGCGTGTCACCCGCCTGACGATCCGTCGTCGTGCGTGCCGCATGCAGGGCTCCCGAAGCCGAACCGAACGCGCGCCGCCCGTGCCGGCGGCGCGGAACCCTCGGGTCGTCGAGGGCCCGTACCTCCATACGCGCCCGGGGGCCCGGGCGTTCAGCGCTCGGCTTCGGAGGGCAGAGCTCAGCCCTTGCGGGCCACCCCGCCGAACATCGCGACCTCCTCCGGCTCGGCCCCGTGGTCGTCCTGCGGGCGCCAGCGCGAGCAGGACACGACACCGGGGTCCAGCAGTTGCAGACTGTCGAAGAAGCGGGCCACGTCCTCGGGGGTGCGCTGGGTCAGCTTCGGGGTGCCGTGCTCGTTCCAGAACGTCACCGCCTCGTCCACGTCCGGCATCGCCGGGTGGGTGACGGTGTGCGACAGCACCAGGTGGCTGCCCGCCGGCAACCGGTCCGTCAACCGCCGCACCAGGCCGTACGGGTCCTCGTCGTCGCCGATGAAGATGACCACGCCGAGCAGCATCAGCGCCACCGGCTCGTTGAAGTCCAGCGTCTTCGCCGCGTGTTCGAGGATCGCCTCGACATTGCGCAGATCCTCGTCCAGATAGTCGGTACGGCCCTCTGGCGTGCTCGTCAGCAGGGCACGCGCGTGCGCGAGGACCAGCGGGTCGTTGTCGACGTACACGATCCGCGCCTGGGGCGCGATCCGCTGGGCGACCTCGTGCGTGTTGCCGGCGCTGGGCAGCCCGGTCCCGATGTCCAGGAACTGCCGGATGCCCACCTCGCCGACCAGGTGGCGCACCGCACGGCCCAGGAACAGCCGGTCGGCACGCGCGTACTCCCCGATGCCGGGGTGCAGTTGGCGGATGCGGTCGCCGGCCGCGCGGTCCACCTCGTAGTTGTCCTTGCCGCCGAGCCAGTAGTTCCAGATCCGGGCGGTGTGCGGCCGGCCGGTGTCGATACGGGCACGCAGCTACACGGACGCGTCGCCGGGGGCTGCCGGGTTGTCGGTCACGTGGGTCAGCTCCTGGGTATGGATGAGTTGCCGGACGAGGGACACACCGTTCAAGACGCAATCCCGGCGCCCGAGTTGATCTCCGCTCGGCTCCCGGGCGTTCCGGTCGTTCCCGCGCCCCGCACGGACTCCTATCGTGAGCCCCATGACCCGCATCCCGCACGCCGTTCCCGGCGAACCCGACCCGCTGCGTACCCTCGGCCTGGAGCAGCTGCGCCGCCGTACCAGCATGAAGTGGCGCACCTACCCCGAGGACGTGCTGCCGCTGTGGGTGGCCGAGATGGACGTACCCCTCGCCGGACCCGTCGTCCGAGCCGCGACCGACGCCCTCGCCCTCGGCGACACCGGATACCCCGCCGGCACCGCCTACGCCGAGGCGCTGGCCGCGTTCGCCGTCGCACGCTGGAACTGGGACGGGATCGCCGTCGAGCGCACCGCGATCGTTCCGGACGTGATGCTCGGTGTGGTCGAGATGCTCAAACTGGTCACCGGGCCCGGCGATCCAGTGATCGTCAACCCGCCGGTGTATCCGCCGTTCTTCCAGTTCGTCACGCACATGGAGCGCCGGGTGGTCGAAGCCCCGCTCGGCCCCGGCCTGCGCATCGACCCGGCCGCCCTGGAGGAGGCGTTCCGGGAGGCGACTGCCGGGACCGGCCGCGCCGCCTTCCTGCTGTGCAGCCCGCACAACCCCACCGGCACCGTGCACACCGCCGACGAACTGGCCGCCGTCGCCGCCCTCGCCGAGCGCTACGGCGTCCGGGTCGTCGCCGACGAGATCCACGCCCCGCTCGTCTTCCCCGGCGTCACCTTCGTGCCGTACCTGAGCGTGCCCGGCGCCGAACGCGGCCTGTCCCTGATGTCGGCCTCCAAGGGCTGGAACCTGGCCGGCCTCAAAGCCGCCCTCGCCCTCGCCGGACCCAAGGCCGCCACCGACCTCGACCGGCTGCCCGAGGAGGTCGGCCACGGCCCCAGCCACCTCGGCGTCATCGCCCACACCGCCGCCCTGCGCGAGGCCACCGGCTGGCTCGACGCCCTGCTCACCGGACTTCAGGCGAACCGGCGACTGCTCACCGGCCTGCTCGCCGAGCAGCTGCCCGCGATCCGCCTGCACCCCGCCGAGGCCACCTGTCTCGCCTGGCTCGACTGCCGCGCCCTCGGCCTCGGCGACGACCCCGCACAGGTCTTCCTCGACCGCGGCCGGGTCGCCCTCAGCTCGGGCCTGCCCTTCGGCACCGGCGGCGCGGGGCACGTACGGCTGAACCTGGCGACCTCTCCGGACATCCTCACCGAGGGGGTACGGCGCATGGCCGCGGCCCTGGCACGACCGAGCGGGGCGCGCACGAGCCGTACGGCCTCCTAGACTGCCGTGCATGGACGACACGCGGCTGGACCGGCTCGGCTCCGGCAAGTACCTGCTGGTCACCAGCCATCGCAGGGACGGCACCCCCGTCGCCACCCCGGTGTGGGTGGTCCGGGACGGTGACACCCTCGGCGTCTGGACGACCGCCGACAGCTTCAAGGTCAAGCGGATCCGCCGCCGCGCCGACGTCCTGGTCGGCCCCTGCGACCTGCGCGGCAACCCCACCGGCGACCAGGTGCCGGCCGCCGCGGAGATCACCGACGCCGCCACCACCGCCCGCTACCGGGACCTCATCGCCCGCAAGTACGGCATCGTCGGCCGCCTCACCCTGCTGGGCAGCCGGCTGCGGCGCGGACTGGACGGAACGGTCGGGATCCGGGTGACCCTGGCGGAGTGAGACGACCCCCGCGGAGTGCGGGCCGCCCGGAACCGAGCCTGCTCCCGCAAGGGAGTTGCCCCCGGAGCCGAGGCGCCGGGGACGGCGGCGCGGTGCCGTCAGGTCCAGGCGCCCCGGTACGGCTCGTCCAGCAGCTGGAAGACCGGCTCGCCCCGCACCGGATCCTGGGCGGTGGACAGCCGGACCCGGTCGCCGCTGTGGATGCCGATCGGCGGGCCCATGACCCGGCCCCGTACGACGAATCCCTCGGCCATCTCTATCAGTGAGACATTGCGTGCCGCGGGCGTGTTGCGGTGCACCACGGTGGAGTGCCGGACCGTGCCGACGCCCTCGCTGCGCTCCGTGCGCAGCTCGCTGCCCTGGCACACCGGACACAGCAGCCGGTGGTACATCGCGGTGCCGCACCAGGTGCACCGCTGGAAGACGATGGCGTCCCTGGAGTCCGCGGAGACGGGGTCGAGAACACCCGCCGCGGAACCGGCCGCCGGATGCGAGGCGCTTGCTGAGTGGTGGTACACGCTGGTCAACTCCCTGCGCTCGGCCGGAATCCCGCGTGTCCGGCGCGCACCGGGCACACGCGTGCGCGGCAGCCGTGCCACCGTGCACGCCGACAGAGTATGGCACTCAGTGTCACTCGTAAAGGCACTGCGTACCCCCAATCTGCGGGCCGGGGGTATCAGGTGCGACCGAGTGCCGTCTCCAGCTCCTGCACCACTCGCCACAGCGGGGCGTCCCGGCGGGACACCAGCACCACCACGTCCTCGGGACCGCCCTCCGTCCCGCCGGGCGGCGGCCATTCGATCCGGGCAGGCGCCGCGACCGGCTCGGTCGTGTGCCCGAACGCCCGTTGCACATACCCCAGCGCGTGGTCCACGGCCGCTCCCGCGTCGCCCAGACCGTCCGAACGCAGCCACGAGCGCAGGGCGTTGTTGTGCGCGGCGACCACGGCGGCCGCGATGACATCCGCCCGCAGTGTTCCGTCGGGCCGGCCCGCGAACCGTCCGCGCAGGTACTCGGCGAGGGCGCGTTCGTAACGCCACACCACCGACAGCTCGTAGGCCCGCAGGCCCGGCACCTGCTTGGTGAGGCGATAGCGCTGCACGGAGAACGCCGGGTTCTCCGCGTACATCCCCAGCACCAGCCGGGCCGCGTCACACACCCGGCGCACCGGCTCGTGCTCCTCCTCGCTCGCGGCGAGAAAGGCGGTCATATCGGCCAGGCAGCGCTCGTGGTCGGGGAAGACCACGTCCTCCTTGGAGGGGAAGTAGCGGAAGAACGAACGCCGGCCGACCCCCGCCAGGGCCACGATGTCGTCCACGGTGGTCTGCTCGTACCCGCGTTCCAGGAAGAGCTGGAACGCCGCCGCGACGAGGGCATCGCGCATCGGCGGCTTCACGGCCGGTGCCGCGCTGCTGGAGCTCATGGAGGGGAACGTAGCACCCGGATGAGCCATATGACACTCAGTGCAGTCCGAGTAGGTGCATGGGGGAACTGAGTGCTGCGGATGGGCGCCGGTCCTGGGGCCGGGGTCCGCGCCGCGCAGCACCGAGTGCGGGTTGCCGGCCAGGTCGGGGCTGGGAACGGGAGCGGCCGTACCCCGACGTAACCTTTCTGCATCCACCGCCGACACGGCGCCTTTCCGTGCCCGCCGCCGACACGGCCGCATCCGCCCGAGGAGACCCCGTATGCCCGCCGCCCGCCCCCGTCTGCTCTACGTCACCGATCTGGCGTACGAGGCCCGCGGGCGCCGCTACTGCGACGAGGACATCTTCCTCACCTCCCGGCTGCGCGCCCGCTTCGACCTCGCCCTGTGCCATCCGCTGGACGCCGAGGCGCTGATGGACGGCTTCGACGCCGTGGTCGTCCGCAACAGCGGGCCCGTCCTCGGCTACCAGCGCGCGTACGACGCCTTCCGCGCGCGTGCCCTCGCCACCGGCGCAGGGGTGTACAACCCGCTCACCGGCAAGGCGGACATGGCCGGCAAGCAGTACCTGCTCGACCTGAGCGCCGCGGGCTTCCCCGTCATACCGACGGTCGGCCGCGCCGAGGAACTGCACCTGCTGCCGGCCGCCGAGCGGTACGTCGTCAAGCCCATGCTGGGCGCCGACTCCCTCGGCCTCAGGATCGTGCCCGCAGGCCAGGTGCCCGCGCTCGCCACCGGCCAGGTCCTGATCCAGCCCTGCGTCGACTTCGTCCACGAGGTGTCCTTCTACTTCGTCGACGACGACTACCAGTACGCCCTGTACGCCCCCGACCCGCGGCGCCGCTGGGAGCTTAAGCCCTATGCGGCCACCGCCGCCGACCTGGAGTTCGCCCGGCGGTTCATCGACTGGAACGACCTCGGCCACGGCATCCAGCGCGTCGACGCCTGCCGCACCCGCGACGGCGACCTCCTGCTGGTCGAACTGGAGGACCTGAACCCCTACCTGTCCCTCCAGGCTCTGCCGGAGGAGGCCAGGGACGCCTTCGTCACCGCGTTCACGGCGTCCCTGAGCCGGTTCGCGCAGGAAGCGCGGGGGATGCTCAGCCCAGCCTGACGGTGACCCGCCGGGTGGCCCCGGCCGTGCCCGTGAGGTCGGCGAAGGGGGCGCCGTGCCCGACGGCGGCACGGGTGTCCTCCGAGCGTTTGGAGGATGTCGGCCACGCCTGAACGGCGGCACTTCCGTCGTCGTATCTCAGCACGGGGACGACGGAAGGAGAGCCAGGTGCCGACACCTCCCGATCCCGAACGGCCGCATCCCCGACCGGTCCTGGAACCCGTCCGGGTCCTGCGGCCCCGCCGTCTCGACGGGCTCGCGGAGCTGATGCGCGAGATGGACAGCGTTCCGGCGCGAGCAGCAGACACCGACGAGGCGGAGACACAGGAGCTCCCGCCCGTACCGCCACAGCCCCGCACCACGTCCGCCCTGCGCCGGACCGCCGTCGCCGGGGCGGTGGCCGCCGCGGCTCTCCTCGGTTTCGGCGGCGCCCTGCTCCTCACCGGCCGCCAGCAGGCCGCGGCGACCGCACCCCCGCATCGGCCGGCGACGACCGCACCGCCCGCCACGTCACCGGCACCGACCCTGACCGCATCCCCCGCGCCCACCGCCGCCACCGACCCCGACGGCCCCGGCACCCTCCGCCCGGGCGACACCGGCCCCGGGGTCACCGAACTGCAGGAACGGCTGCTCCGCATCCCGGACGTCTACCGCGACGGCTCCACCAGCGGTACCTACGACGCCGACCTGACCGCGGCCGTGGCCCGGTTCCAGCTCTGGTACGGCATCAGCGGCGACGAGACCGGTGTCTACGGCGACGACACGCGCCGCGCGCTGGAGTCGCGGACCAGCCTGGGCGACGATTCATGAGAGGGGCGCAGGGAACCCCGGGGAAGCGGCGCGGGCGGCCTCCGGGCCTTCCTGCGTACGCCGAGGCCGGGCCGTAGCGGCGGACGGGAGCGCGGTGCCATGACGGACGTGGACGGGACGCGGAGCACGCGGGACGTGGACGGTGCGGCGGCCCCGGAGGGCATGAACGGCGCCACGGACGGTCCCATGAAGAGCGCCACGGACGACTCCCTGAACGGCCCCCTGCACGGCTCCATGGCCGGCTTCTTCGCACGGCTGGACCCCGACATGTGCGTGGTCACGGCCGTGGCCGACGGTGAGCGGGCCGGGTGTCTGGTCGGCTTCGCCTCGCAGTGCTCCATCCGGCCGCCCCGGTTCACCGTCTGGCTGTCCAAGGCCAACCACACCTACCGTGTCGCCCGGGCCGCCCAGCACCTCGGCGTCCACCTGCTCACCCGGGACCAGCGGGACGTCGCGGAACTCCTCGGCGGCGAGACCGGCGACAAGACCGACAAGTTCGCGCACCTGGAGTGGACGGAAGGGTACGGCGGCGCGATGGTGCTGCGGAACACGGCGGCCTGGTTCGTCGGCACCATCCTCCACCGCACCGACGGAGGCGACCACGTCGGCTTCGTCCTGGATCCGGTGCAGTGGGGCGAGGGACCCGGCGGGCCGCTGCTGCGCCTGTCCGACGCGGTCGGCATCAAGGCCGGTCACCCCGTGGAGTGAGCGGATTCGAACACCGGGAGACACTCCGAAGAAGGCATTGCCCCGGCGGTGACCCGGCGCCATCATGGGCAGCCTGCGGCCGACGGCCGCGCGTACCGCCGCACCACGACCGAAAGCCAGCCCGATGACCGGCTCCCGCATTCCGGGCCTGCTCGTGCCCGCTGTCTTCCTGCTGGCCCTCGTCGTCGGGGTGCTCTGGTACTGGCGGCACCGGAACGACGACTGATCCCGGCCCCGCCCCCGGCGGCGTCACGGGTCCCGGCGCCGCCCGGCCCTAGTCGTCCGTGCCCGGCGCGTCCGCCCCGTCCGTCAGGTCCTCCAGCGGCATCCTGATGTCCAGCACGCACACATCGTCCCGCCCCTCCTCCGCGAGCATCGTGGCGAGCAACGCGTCCAAAGATCCGGACGCGCCGCAGCCCTGGTCGCGCACCGCTTCGGCCAGCCGGTCCAGGCCCGCTTCGAGGCTCTCGCCGGGGCGCTCGACCAGGCCGTCGGTGTACAGCAGCAGCCGGTCCCCGGGCTCCAGGCCGAGTTCCGCCGCCTCGAAGACGGGGGCCGCGCTCGCGCCGAGCAGCATGCCGCCGGGCCGGTCGAGATAGCGCACCTCGCCCCGGCGCGAGAGCAGCGGCGGCAGATGCCCGGCCTGCGCCCAGGCGAGCTCGTGCCGGCGGGGGTCGTAGCGGGCGAGCACCATGGTGGCGGTGGTCTGGGTGTCGCGGGAGTGCAGCAGCAGGTAGTTGAGCCGCAGCAGCACCCCGGTCAGCGAGGAACCGGTGGTGACCATGCCCTTCGCGCTGAACCTGAGCTGGGCCATCGTGGCCACGGCGTCGACGCCGTGGCCCGCGACGTCACCGACCACGAACAGCACGTTGTCGTCGGGCAGTTCGATGGCACTGAACCAGTCGCCGCCCACATGGATTCCGGACTGGGCGGGCAGATACGCGACCTCGATGCGCAGCCCGGCCAGCCGCACCGGCTTGCTCGGCAACGGCAGCAGGGCGTGCTGCAGCCGGGCGGCCAGGGCCCGCTCGGCCTGCAGGATCCCGCGCTGCAGCAGCATCGCCCGCTCGCTCTCCACGAGCGCCAGTTCCGCGCTGCGCTGCCTGGTGAGGTCCTGGACGAAGCCGTGCACCTCGACGGTGGTGCCGTCCGGCGCCCTGACGGCCTCCGCGACCAGCCGCAGATGCCGGACCCCCTCGGGCGTGTCCATGCGGAACGGCATGTCGAACCGCCGGGCGTGGCGGACGAGTTCGGCGATCGCGTGGGTGAGCGGCCCCGCGTCGTCCGGCAGGGCGAGGTCAGGGAGCCGTTCCAGAGCGAGCGGCCGCTCGGCCTGGGGGCGGCCGAGGACGGCGTACGTCTGCTCGGACCAGGAGATCTCCCCGGTGATCAGGTTCCAGTTGGCCCAGCCGAGGTTGCCGAGCCGCTGCACATCGGCCAGCCGCTGCTCCTGCCGCTCGGCGGGGTCGTGCCGCACCCAGGTGACCAGCAGCCCCTCGCCCAGCGGAGCGGCCCGCACCGAGTAGGTGGCGACCACAGGCACGTCGCCGACCACCTCCTGATGGACGAACGACTCGCTCTCGAACGGCACCCCGGCCCCCAGCGCCTGGAGACAGCCCTGCCACAGCGGCTCGCCCGCGACGGCCGGATAGCTCTCCAGGACCTGTCTGCCGACCAACTCCCGGCCGGACCGGCCCAGCACGTCGACCGCCCCGGAGGTGGCGGCCTCGATGCGGTAGTCCGCCACCTCGCCGGAGGCGGCGCGCAGCGGCGTCAGCAGGATCGCCGCGCCCGGCAGCGCGTCGAACACCGCCTGCACGGTCTGGGCGACGGCGCCGCCGGTGCGTTCCCGCGGGGTGTCGAAGGCGCGCAGCCGACCCGCGCACAGCCGGGCCACTGCCTGCAGCAGCCGCCGCTCGCGCGGTTCGAACGTCCCGCCGCGGCTGCGCCACACGCCGAGGACGACATGCGCGGAGTCCCCGGCCGGCATGGGCAGCCAGGCGCGGCTGGGCCAGCGCTCCGGCGACTCCCCGATGATCGGACACCGGTCGCGGTCCCCGGAGAGGTCCTCCAGCCATCGCGGCTCGCCGGACCGCAGGGCGTCGAGCGGGACCGTTCCGGTCGCCGGGGGGACGTACCGCCACTGCGCGGCGAAGGTCGTGTCGAGACCGGCGTGCCCGATCAGTTCGAGACCGCCCTCGGGCAGCCGCGTGTACAGCATCACGGCGTCGGCGTCCGTCTCCGGCGCGATGTGGCCCAGCAGGCACCAGGCCAGCTCGTGCGGCGTGCCGACCCGGACCAGGTCCCGGCCGATGCGCCCGAGTGTCTTGGCGAGGTCCACCGCGCCGGTTGGCGCGCCCCAGGAGTCGGCGGCCTGCGGTTCGGCGGGTGACGTGCCGTCCGGCCGCTCCTTCGGCGGCGGCAGGGCGCCCAGGGTGAGCCAGCACTGTTCCAGGAGCGTGCGGTTGCCGTCCGCGGCGCGCCGCAGCAGCTCCTCGTGCGCGGCCGCCGGGGAACATCCGGTGACGGCCATGAGCACGCCCTTGGCCCTCTCCTGGACCGCCGAGGTGGCGGCCAGGTCCCGCAGCCGTTCCATCTCCGCGCGCTGCCGGGCCACGACCCTGGCCAGTGCGGCCGGATCGCCGCCGACGGGATTCGCCGGGTGAACGGGCTCGCTCGTCACGCGACGAGCATGGCACATCGGGGCCCGCTCGATCACTCTTCTGGCGGGTCGGGATTCATACGAGCTTCACACGAGCTTCGTACGATCACCCGAGGGCACCCGCAAGTCGTCCGTGTGATCCCCGCACGAGGGGAAACGGTGGTGCGCCGTCGGTCGACGGAGCCGGTGGAGGTCTGTGGATCAGCGGCCCGTGCCGCGTCCGGCCAGGGCCTCGCTGACCGCGCGGACGCTGCGCGCTATGTGCTGCAGCTGCAGGACCTCGGCGGCGTACAGCTTGATCGTGTGCTCGATGACCGACTCGGGCAGGCCGAGCATCGGCAGCTCGGCCCGTGCGGTCTGCAGTGCCGTCCGGGCCACCCGGATCTCCTGCTGGACCTGCAGCTGGGCGTGCCGGGCGAGCAGGACGGGGTGGCGGATGAGGGCCGGATAGCTGGCGTAACGCGCGGGGATCAGCTCACGCAGCCACTTGGCCGCCGAGCGCTCCCAGTCGTACGAGCCCGGCGTCTTGACCTGGCAGGGCCAGTCGGGGCTGATACGGGTGCTGGTCAGGGGCATGGTCATCGCTTCCGGTGTGCGGCGTCGTGAGGGTGGTCCGACGGGTGCGGGGCGGCCCCGGCCTAGGGGATGGCCGGGGCCGCCACGGGCGCGTCGCGCAGACGGCGCGCCCCGGTACACCCCGGGCGCCGACGTGGGTAGGGGACGGCGGCTGGGGGTGTCCGTGCGGGGCCCCGGGCGTCGGCAACCGGCGCTGCGTGGTGACTGGGCATACGCATGGGCGGTCCGTCGGCTTTCTCGGGGCGGTTGTGCGAGCGGTGAGTCCGCAGGTGCGGAACGTGCCCGGAGTGGGCCGGGCGCGATCCGTGAGCAGTATTTATATATGCCGTCCGGTTTGCAAGACGTATGAAAACATTCATGCGTGATTTGTCGTGGATGATCCCCGTCCATGGCAGGGGAGACCGCAGGATCTTCACCGCATCCGGCGTCGCGGCCGCACGAATGCGCCGGATTCAGTCCTTCATGAAGAACTGGTGCTGGTCGGAGAGCTGCTCGTACTTCTCCAGCCGGGCCTGGGTGCGCTCCGGATCGGCGTCGGTCATGGCCTGCAGCAGCGCGGCGGCCATCACGCCCGGCGCGGCGTAGGAGTCGAAGACCAGCCGGGAGCCGGTGCCGGTGGCGAAGGTGACGTCGGCCTCGTCGGCCACCGGCCCGAGCGCCAGGTCGGTCACCAGGGCGACCTTCAGACCCGCGCCGCGGGCCACCCGGACGGCCTGCAGCGTCTCCTGGGAGTGCCTCGGCATGGCGAAGGCCAGCACCCAGGTGCCGCCCGCCTCGCGGCACTGCAGCAGCGCGTCGTAGGCCACGCTGCCGCCCCGGGTGACCAGCCGCACGTCGGGGTGGATGCGGCGGGCGGCGTATCCGAAGTACTCGGCGAGCGACTCCGAGATGCGCAGGCCCAGCACCGTCAGCGGGGTGGAGCGGGACAGCTCGCGGCCGACCCGGATGATCTGGTCGGGGTCGGCGAAGTCGCGCCGCAGGTTCTCCAGGTTCTCGATCTCGGCGTCGACGGCCGCCTGCAGCTCGTTGGCCCGGTTCTCCTCGGCCGGCCCGCCGGCCAGCGTGCTCAGCGCGATCGCCTGCAGCCTCTCGCGCAGGGCGGGGTAGCCGCTGAAGCCGACGGCGCCGGCGAAGCGGGTGACCGAGGGCTGGCTGACCCCGACCCGGTCGGCCAGCTCGGTGATGGACAGGAACGCGGCCTCGGTGATGTGCTCGATCAGGTACTGGGCGATGCGCCGCTGCCCCGGCGACAGACGGGGGCCGTCGAAGAGTTCCCTGAGCCGCGAGGTCGGGGCGGCCTCGGCCGCGGGCACGGTCTTGCCGGACGTGATCGCTGATGCCTGTGCGCGTGCCTGCTGCGGCGAGGGCACCGGTCCGCCTCCATTGTCTGCCACAAGCACTCAACATAGCTCACCCACCGTCAGGAACAGGGGGTTGAGCAGGAGGTTTCAGCGCCGGAAGAGGCTGATGGAATCGCCCACGGCACCGGCGGGCCGGCTACTGCCGACCAGCTCGGCGAGCCGCCCGCGCGCCTTGGCGAGCGCGGAGTCCGAGACCACCAGCAGACCGTGTACCCGCTGCGGCGGCACGCTGCGCGGATCGGCGGCGTGGATGCCGTAGTACGACGGCACCCCGCTGCCCTTGTACACCAGCCACACCCGCTCGCCCGGATACCGCTCCCGGAGCCGGTCGGCGAGCCGGCCCAGGTCCTGTCCCCAGTCCACGTTGGAGTCGTGCAGCAGCCGGTGGGTGTGGGCGGGGCCGCCGAAGGCCTCGTTGGAGTACGGCAGGTAGTACGGGAACGTCCGCAGCGAGCTCACGGCCGTGCACAGCACCAGTGCCGCCGTCACGGCGGCCGTCCACCGCCGGCCGGGCCGGGGCACACAGGCCGCCGCCACCGCGAGCAACATCGGCACGAACAGCGCGTACCGCGTGCCGAAGTCCCGCGACCCCGTCATGGCCGCCGCGAGCAGCACCCCGGGCGGCAGCAGCACGTACGGCGCCGCGGGCCGAAGCCGCCGCACCGCCACGACCGCCACCGCACCCGCCGCGCCCAGCGCCAGCAGCCCGAGCGGCGTCTTCACCAGCAGGGCGGCCGGCAGGTAGTACCAGAGCGAGCCGGTGTACAGGTGCCCGAACAGATAGCCCTGCCACGGCTGGTCCTCCAGCCCGAACTGCACCCGCATCCCCGCCCGGTAGGCACCGGGCACCGGCAGCAGGTCCACCAGCCGGCCGCGCAGCCCGTGCAGGGCCGGGACCGGTTCGGCGGGGGAGAACCGCAGGCCGGGATCCACGGCCAGATACGCGGCCCAGACGACGGCGAGCGCCACCCCAGCCACGACGACCGCACCGCCCAGCGCCGACAGCGCATTCCGGCGCCGGCCGCCGGGGGCACCCGCGAGGACGGGCAGAGCCGTGCGCAGGGGCGTACCGGCCGCGCCGGAAGGCGTGGGCAGCGACAGTGCCTCGTGCGGGCGAGCGCCCGCGGGGCCCGCGAGGGCGGAGCGGGCCGTACGCCGGTGAGGATCGGCCCGGGTCGTGAGGGCGGACAGGACCCGCCGGGCCCGGCCCGTGCGCGTCGGCGGCCCGCCGGTCGGAAGGGTGACCCGTTCCCGACCGTCGTCGCTCGTACCCGGGCCGTCGGCGTGCGGTGTCCGCCGCTTCCGGCCGTCGCCCGTGTCCGGCCCGCCGGTTCCCGGCGCCTCCCGCTCCCGGCGGAGGCTCGTGTCAGGGCGCGCGCCGGTCGGGTGCATGTCCCGTTCCGGGCCGATGTCCGTGTGCCGTCCGCCCCTTGCGTGTGCACCCCCTGCCAGGCGCGGGTCCGCGTACGGGCTCGCGTCCGGCCGATCCCCCGGCGGCAGCCCCGGTCCCCCGCGCGCCGTCAGGACGGCCGCCGCGGCCAGCGCCATCAGCACCGGAACCGCCGGCAACGCGCTCATCTTGGTCGCCACAGCCGCGCCGAGAGCCGCCCCGGCGAGCGGCAGGTACGGCCGGGGCCGGCGCCGTGCCCGCCACACCAGCCAGGCCGACGTCAGCACGAACCCGGCCATCGGCACGTCCAGCGTGGCCAGCGAGCCGTGGGCGATCAGATCGGGCGAGAAGGTGTACAGGGCGAGTGCCACCAGGCCGCCCGCCGCGCCCGTCAGGTCGCGGGCGAACGCGAAGGCGACCAGGCCGAACAGCAGCGTCAGCACGATCACCGGAAGCCGCGCCCACAGCATCACACGCCAGGGGTCGTTGCCCGACGCGTAGAGCAGATGCCGGCCCACATCCCCCTGGGTGCCGGTGTACGACGGGTCGTAGTGCGGGTCCGCCACCGCCACACCCGTCGCGATCAGCAGCTTGCCGAGCGGCGGATGCTCGGGGTTGTAGCGGATCCGGTGCTCGTGCAGATAGTCGGTGGCGGTCGCGACGTACACCGGCTCGTCGATGGTCGGGGTCTGCTGGACGGCCGTGGTGACCATCGCCGCGGCCATCTGGGCGAGCAACAGCGCGGCCAGCAGCGGCACCAGCCAGCGCCGGTGGCGGCGCAGCCGGGCGCGGAGGCGGGCGGCGGGCGGCCGGCGCGGGCCCTCCACGGCAGCCGCACGGGTGAGGAGCAAGTGCTGTTCGCGCGCCATCATCCGCCCCGAGGTGGCACCGGCCGGGGCGCGGCGGGAACGGTCGTGGGCCGGATCATGGCCCTACTGTCGCACCGCTCCCGCCGCCGCAGGCGTCACCGCTTCACGAGTCGTACCGACAGACCTTCTGCCGTGTACACGGGTACGGCCCGCAGCCGGTCGGAGTTCACCTCGATCCGGATGAACCGGCCGCGCAGCCGGGGCACGTCGACGACCGGCAGGGTGCTGCCCTCGGCCGGCGGCCGCTCGGTGTCCAGCCGCAGCGACAGCACCGCCGAGCCGCCCAGCACGGCCAGGTGCTGCACCGTCAGCGGCGCCTTGCGGCCGGCTCGCAGGGTGACCTGCAGCGTGCCCGCGTCCTGCGCGTAGGCGCCGCGCACCCGCAGCCGTCCGGCCATCCGCAGGGTGCCGCCCGCGACCCGCACGTCGCCGTGGCCGAGGGCGTCCTCGGAACCGGCGACCAGCGTGCCCTCGGCCAGCACCGTCCCGCCCGTGTAGCGGTTGCGGCCGGTCAGCGTCAGCGAGCCGGTGCCACGCTTGGTCAGGCCGCCGCGCCCGTCGATGTCGTTGCGCCAGGCGTCGGCGGCCGAGAAGCCGCCCGCCGCCGCGTCCAGCGTGACCGAGACATCCGCGTCGAAGGCGCCGTAACCGTCCGCCGCGGCGAACAGGTTGAGCCGGCCCCACTGCTCGAAGCCGTCGAGGAGGACGTACCCGGAGGGCAGGCCGGTGGTGCGCAGCACCTCGCGGCGCTGATCGGCCGTCAGATACGGCAGGCGGGTCTCCAGCAGCACCTCCGCGCCCTTCGGCACGGTCAGCGGCAGATCGCGGCCCTGCCGGGTGAGGACGTACGTCAGCCGGGGCCCGACCGTGCGGGCGCCCGCGTCCCGGTCGGCGTACGGGTCGGTGCCGGTGTGGGCGTAGGCGTACAGCGTGTCGGCGGTGGCACCGGTCTGCGCGGTGAACCAGGCGAGGGCCTGGGCACGGGCGGCGGCCTTCAGACCCGCGTTGGCCGGGTCGGCCAGGGTGGCCGCGGCGAGCGCGGTGGCCATGATCCGGCCGCCGATGACGTCGACGGGGTGGTGCATGCCCGCCACGATCCGGGTGTGGCTCAGCTCGAACGCGCGGGTCACCAGCTCCTGGAAGCGCTCGGGTACGGCGTAGGCGTAGGCCAGCGCGGCCAGGTGGAAGGCGTTGGTGTGGCCGCTCGGGAAGCCGCCGTCGTCGGCCGGGGAGGTGCCGCGCTGGCGCAGCAGCTGCGGGGCGACGACCACCGGTGAGTCGTACACGGGGAAGCCGAACGCGTCCGTCCTCCCCGTGTCGACGACCTCGCTGTCCTCGGTCAGGCGCCACGGACGCGGGTACTGGTAGGCGTACTTGGCGGGGTTGCCGGAGGCGTAGGGTCCGCGCACGGTGTCGACCAGTTCGGCGACCTTGCCGAGGGCCGAGTCGTGGGCGCCGGCGCCGAGGGCCGAGCCGGCCGGGGCGTCGGCCGGTACGGCGTCGCTGACGGTGGTCGCGGGTGTGCCGTCGGGCGCGCTCGTGATCGATGTGACCGCCTTCGCGCCCGCCTTATAGAGGCCGGCGAGCGGGCCGAGGCCGGCGATCAGCGCGTAACTCTGGTGCTGGCGGTCGTAGACGAACGCCTCCTTCGCCTGTGCGTCGGTGCGCGTCTGCGTGACGCGGGCGCAGTAGTCCAGGTCGGCGCGCAGCACCTCGGGGCGCAGCGGGGCGCCGCTGTTCCAGGCGGAACCGGTCTTCCACACCTGGGCGAAGCCGCCGAGGATCCGGATCACCGCGTTGGTCTCGGGCGTGAGGTTGGCGACGACGTTTGTCTTGTAGTCGTCCACGAACGCGGCCGGGGCGGTGGCGGCCTTCGCGTCGGCCGCCGGCAGCCAGGCGGCGACGGCCGGGGCGGCGAGTACGCCCGCCGACGCGGCCAGCGACGTCTTGAGGAACCCGCGCCGGTTCGGCACGGAGGAGGGGTGCCCGGCAGGTGACGGCATGCCTGTGCCTCTCAGGAGTCGTCCACGGGGCGCCCGTCGGGATGTGCCGACTTGTGCGATCCCGTGGAGAAGAAGGGGGAAGAAGTCGAACTGCTGAATATCTAGGGCTGTGGTGTGACCCGCCGGGGAGGCCCCGGTGGTCTCCGCGTGGTCGGCGGGTGAACGCGGGGCGCACGCCGCACAGAAACGCCCAGACCCTGTCCTGGCCTCACAGGAGCGAACGTGCCAGCGCCACCGCCCCGTCGACCGGCGGCACCCGCAGCGGCCGCGGCCGGGTGGACGGCAGGGACTCGGCGAGGGCGGCGGTGAACGCGTCGTAGAGCAGCGGCTGGGCGAGAACCATGCCGCCCGCGACCACCACGTCGTCCGCCGGCACACCTCGCCGGGCCAGCAGCGCCACGAGGGCGGCCAGTGACCGGCCCCCGGCGGCGATCACCGCGTGGGCGAGCGCCGAGCCGGCCTCGGCGGCGGCGAAGACGGCCGGTGCGTGCCGTCCCCACTCGGCGGAGGGATCCGTGGCACGCTCCAACGCCGCTCCCAGAGCGGGCACTTCGGGCACGCCGAACGCCTCCAAGAGCGCCGCCGCCAGCGCGTCGGGTGCCTCGCCGCGGTCGTGCGCGGCCCAGCAGGCGCGGGCCGCCTCCCGGACCAGCCCGGCCGCGCCGCCCTCGTCGCCGAGGGCCGCGCCCCAGCCGCCGACCTGCACGGGGGTGCCGTCGGCGCGCCGGCCCACCGCCACCGAGCCGGTGCCGGCGACCACGCCGACGCCCTTGTCCAACCCGGCGGCGGGGACGAGTAGTTCGGCGTCACCCACGACCAGCGCGGGCACGTCGACGTACGCACGCAGGGCGGTGCGCAGCAGCGCGCACTGGCGCGGGGTCTCACAGGCGTGGCCGCCCACGGCCAGCGCCGACGGGCGGACCCCGGACGGCAGCCCGTCGGTGACCAGCCCGGCCAGCCAGGACGCGGCGGCCGCGGCGTCGTGCGGCCGCCAGCCCCCGCTCGCGCGGACGAGGTCGGCGACTTGAGCGTCCCCGGCCACGGCCCGCAGATGCGTCTTGGTGCCGCCCACGTCGATGCCGACCAGGACGGGCGTGGAGTCCTGCACGCAACCTCTTTCGTCGGTGCGCTGCTTACGACGGTGGGCGAACCGTGCCTGGGTGAAGGGTGGTTGGAGCGGTCGGGAAGCCCCGGGACGGGCCTCGGGCGGAGTACGGCAGGCGAGTACCGTGAAGTTCGTTAGGAAGTTAACTAACCAAGTACAGTGCGTCAAGAGGCGTCGCGCTCAAGGCCCTTGGGATCACCGGGGCCGCCCCGCGTGACGCCGGGCATTCCCAGCGCCGTTGTCCGGGGTGCCCTGCCGACAGCGGTCCTTGACCTGTGGGAGAACCGTGGAACACGACGTGGTGACGGCGCCCTGGCTGTCCGAGAGCGCGAGCGCGGTCTTCGCCGTGCTCGCCCGGGCGGGCAGCGCGACCCGGCCGCAACTGGCGAGCCTCGCCGGGCTGTCCAAGCCGACGGTGTCCTCCGCCGTCGCCGAACTGGAAAGCGCCCGGCTCGCCGCCCTCTCCGGCACCGCCTCCAGCGGCACCGGCCGCACGGCCGCCGTCTACCGGCTCGGCCCGGACGCCGGCGCCGTGCTCGCCGTCGACCTGGGCCCCGACCGCACCCGGGTACGGGGCTGCGCCCTGGACGGGAGCCTGCTGGCCGAGGCCACCGGCTCCCGGGCCGACGCCGCCGACGCCGTACGCGAGGCCCTCGGTACGCTGCCCGCCGGTGTCCCGCTGCGCACCGTCGTCGTCGCCGTCGGCGATGTCACCGCACGGGCGGCGGAGGGCGGCGGGATGCGTCCGGCGACCGACAAGGCGGGCCCGGTCTTCGACTCCATGGCCGTCGCACTGCCCCCGGGAGTCCCCGTCCACCTGGAGAACAACGTCAACTGCGCCGCCCTCGCCGAACTGCACCAGGGCGCCGCCCGGGGCCGCGGCACCTTCGGCTATCTCCGCATCGGCGTGGGCGTCGGCCTCGGCATCGTCGTCGACGGCCGGGTGCTGCGCGGGGCGAACGGCGCCGCCGGTGAGCTGGCCCGGCTGCCCTACCCCTGGGACGACGGCCGCGAGCCGCGCTTGGAGGCGCTGGAGGAGTACATCGGCGCCCGTTCGCTGCTGCGGCGTGCCGCCGAGGCCTGGCGGGCCGTGGACGGCCCCTGCCCGGCCACCACCGCACGGCTGTTCAGGCTCGCGGGCCAGGGGTGCGCCCCGGCCCGCACCGTCGTCGCCCGCCATGCCGCCGACGTGGGCCGGCTCGCAGCCGCCGTGGCCGCCGTGCTCGACCCCGGCCTGATCGTGCTCGGCGGCAGCACCGGCGCCGACCCGCAGCTGCTGCCCGGGGTGCGCACCGAACTGGCGCGGCTGAGCTGGCCCACCGAGGTGGTCAGCAGCACCGTCGGTGACCTGGGCACCGTCGTGGGCGCGGCCCGGCTCGCGGTTGCCCGCGGTGTCCGAACCGTGACCGAGGCCGCGCGAAGGAAGGATTGACGGCCTCCGGCTCGTTCTGCCAATGTCCGGACAAGCGCTTTCTAAGCCGGTCGGGACACCGGCTTGGGGTGGCATCCGGGCCGTACGCGACGTACGGCGCGGCGCACGAGGGCGTGCTCGTGCGTCACCGGCCCGCAGGCGGCCGGGGATCCCACCCGCAACTCAGGCGGCGCGGCCGGGCGAGGCCGCCCCCGGGAGGCGCACGTTCGCCAGTACCGCACCCGTGCCGCAGCGACCGCGCACCCGCACCCCCGTGCCGCGGCGACCGGCCGGACATCCGACACGCACCTTCAGGGAGGACCCGGTGGGTCACCAGATCTCGCGTAGAACCCTCTTCCGCACCGCGAGCGGGCTCGCCGTCGCAGGCGCTCTCGGGCCCGCGCTCACGGCCTGCGCGGGCGGCACCGGAGCCGGCACCACCAGCAGCAGGCTGACCATGACCTGGTGGGGCAGCGACGAGCGGCACGCGGCCTACAAGAAGGCGCTGGCCTACTTCCAGCAGAAGAACCCGAAGATCAGGATCCAGGAGACCTACTCCGGATACGACGGCTACTTCAACAAGTTCAACACCCAGATCGCCGGCGGCAGCACCCCCGACCTGCTGCAGATGGACACCGCGCTGGTCGCCCAGTACGCCCGCAAGGGAGTCCTCGCCCCGCTCGACGACTACGTCGGCAAGTCCCTGGATCTCACCGGCTTCTCCAAGACGCTGCTCGCCGCCGGCACGGTGGACGGCAAGCTGTACGGCGTACCGTCCGGTATCGGCACCAACCAGCTCACCGTCAACCGCAGCGGACTGGAGAAGCTGGGCCTGAAGTTCCCGGACGCCGAGTGGAGCTGGTCCGACCTGAAGAAGATCGCCGTCGACGTCAACAAGAAGAGCGGCGGCAAGCTCTTCGGCGTCGACGACGGTGGCGGCGGCACCCTCAACGCCTTCGAGATCTTCGCCCGCGAGCACGGCCAGAACCTGTTCTCGGACGACGGAAAGAAGCTCGGCTTCACCTCGGACACCCTCCAGGCGTGGTGGGAGTACTGGGCCGAGATGCGCAGGATCAACGCCTCCCCGGCGGCCGCGGTCACCTCCGCGGCGCACAACGACCTCACCAAGAACGGCGTAGTCATCGGCAAGACCCTCTTCACCTTCGACATCGGTGTCTACGGCGCGGGCGGCTCGATCACCAGCGCCACCCTGGACTTCCTGCCCACTCCGCAGGGCGACTGGTCCGGCGCCCGGGAGGGCAACTTCCTCAACGGCGGTGTGCTGCTGAGCGCCACCAAGTCCAGCAAGCGCGTCGCCGACTCCGTGAAGATCATGTCGTTCTTCGCCCAGGACGCCACGGCCATCAAGGACATGCAGCTGCTGCGCGGCATCCCACCGACGGACAAGGCGCGCGGCCTCATCAGCGCGGGCCTGGACGACACCGACAAGCGGGACATGGCGAACGCCGACTACATCTCCAAGCGGGTCGCCAAGGCCACCGGCGCGCTGCCCGCCCCGCCGCCCCCGCCCGCGGCCGCCACTCAGATCTGGGACCTGCTGTTCCAGTCGAATCTCGCCATCGCCTTCGGCAAGACGACGATCAAGGCGCAGCTGGGCAAGTTCTTCGACCAGGCGGCAGGAATCCTGAGCGCCTGAGCGCTCCGCTGGAAGCACGGTGATGAACCCGCGGGCCGGTGGGGGCTGGTCGCGCGGTTCCCCGCGCCGGCACTTCACCAAGGCCGCCTAGCCGCGCCGCACCACCGAACACCGGGAGAGGGCCAGGGAGATGAGTATGACCACCGCGCAGACCGGCGCGGTCGCCGAGGAGCCGTCGGCTCCGGCGGCCCCGTCCGACCAGCGGGAGAGCGACCGGATGCGGCGCCGCCTCGCCCATCGTCGGGGCGGAGGCTGGTGGCCGTACCTTTTCCTGGCCCCTTGGTTCGTGGGCTTGTTCGGCCTGACGATCTACCCGATGCTGGACTCGCTGTACCTGTCCTTCACCAGGTTCGACCTGCTGTCTGCCCCGCAGTGGATCGACGTCGGCAACTACCGGAAGATGTTCACCGACGACCCGGTCTTCTGGGACTCGGTGCACGCCACGCTCCTGTACGTCGTCGTCTCCGTCCCGCTGAAGCTGGCGTTCGCGCTCGGCGTGGCCATGCTGCTCAACCGCCCGCTGAAGGGCATCGGCCTGTACCGGGCCGCCTTCTACCTGCCCTCCCTGCTCGGCGGCGCGGTCGCCGTGGCCATCGTGTGGCGGCAGGTCTTCGGCGGCGACGGCCTGTTCAACCACTTCCTGGGCTGGTTCGGCATCAAGGGCCAGGACTGGATCTCCAGCCCCGACACCGCGCTCTACACGCTGGTGCTGCTGGCCGTCTGGCAGTTCGGCACCCCGATGGTCATCTTCCTGGCCGGTCTGAAGCAACTGCCGAAGGACGTGTACGAGGCGGCCGCCATCGACGGCGCCGGACCCGTCACCCGCTTCTTCAGGATCACCCTGCCGTTGCTCACCCCGATCGTCTTCTTCAACGTCGTCCTGCAGATCATCGACGCGTTCAAGACCTTCACGCCCGCCTTCGTCATCAGCAACGGCACCGGCGGACCGCTCGACTCGACCATGCTCTACTCCCTCTACCTGTACAAGAAGGGCTTCGCAGACCTGCAGATGGGCTACGCATCGGCGCTGGCCTGGGTGCTGTTCCTGGTCATCGCGGGCTTCACGGCGGTCAACTTCGTCGCCGGCCGCTACTGGGTCCACTACGACGACTGAGCGAGGAGCCAGCCGAACATGTCCGCCATCGCCCCGAACGCGTCGCCGCTGCAGAAGCTCCGCTCGCTCACCGGCCCCCGCCGCGTCCTCCTGCACACCCTGCTCATCGGGGTCGCGCTCGTCATGCTCTACCCGCTGCTGTGGATGCTCAGCAGTTCCCTCAAGCCCGACACCCAGATCTTCACGCACCCCGGACTGATCCCGAGCCGGCTGCACCCGCAGAACTACTCCGAGGGCTGGAGCGGCTCCGGAAACTCCTTCTCGCTCTACATCACCAACTCACTGATCGTCACGATCGGGGCGGTGACCGGAAACGTCATCTCCTGCTCGCTGGCCGCCTACGCCTTCGCACGCTTCGAGTTCCGGGGACAGAAGATCTGGTTCGGCCTGATGCTCGGCACGCTCATGCTGCCCATGCAGGCCACGCTGATCCCGCAGTACACGATCTTCTACAACCTGACCTGGATCAACACCTTCCTGCCGCTGATCGTGCCGAAGTTCCTCGCCACGGACGCCTTCTTCATCTTCCTGATGGTGCAGTTCATCCGCTCCATCCCGCGCGAGCTGGACCAGGCCGCGATGATGGACGGCGCCAACCCGCTCCAGATCTACTGGCGGATCATCCTGCCGCTGATGCGGCCGGCCCTGGTCACCACCACGATCTTCACCTTCATCTGGACCTACGACGACTTCCTCAGCCAGCTCGTCTACCTCCAGCAGAACGCCCGCTTCACCGTCCCCCTCGGCCTCACCCTCTTCCTGGACAAGACCAGCGGCTCCTCCTACGGCGCGATGTTCGCCATGTCGACACTCGCGCTCGCCCCGACGCTCATCTGCTTCCTCGTCTTCCAGAAGAGACTGGTGGAAGGCCTGGCCACCACCGGAATGAAGGGCTGAACAGCGTGCATCTGCCCTACCAGCGCGGCCCGCTGCACGACCTGCCGGACACCGCGGACGCGTACGACGCCGTCCTCGCCCACGTCACCGAGCAGGCCCTCGCCCGGATGACCCCCGAGGGCAACCTCGAACACCCCGACGCCCACGACGACATCGGCGACACCTCCCTCGGCATCACCTCGCTGCTCGCCCTGGCCTGGCAACGCGGCAAGGACCCCCGGCTGCCGGAGGCCGTCCGCCGCAGCCTCGCCTTCCATCTGCGCGAGCGCGTGTACACCGAGGACAACCCCGGCTACCCGAATCTCAAGGTCACCGACTCGGGTCTGCCGTACGCCCGTTACGTGCTCAAAGCAGGCGTCCACCCCATCGGCGACTGGCCCAGCACCGTCTGGGCGCTGCTCCAGGCGGTCAACGTCCTCGATGCCGCCGACGGCCTGCTGGACGACGAACAGCGCACTGGACTACGAGAGTTGGCGTACGGCTACTGGCGGTGGCTCACCGAGGCCACCTTCTTCAACCCGCAGGAGGCCGGGAACCAGGCCATCGGCTGCGTCACCGGCGGCCTGATGCTCGCCCGCCATCTCCCGGACCATCAGGGTGAGTCGGTCCGGGTGCGAGCGCTCGGCCTGTACGCCGACGAGATCCGCGCCCACCGCGTACGCGACCGCGGCGCGGTCCTGCCCCCCGAGCACGGCGGCGCCTACGACAACAACTACGGCCCGATCTCCCTGTCCTTCCTGGCCCAGGCCCACCGGGTCAGCGGAGAGGAGATCTTCGCCGAGGACGGCGACGCCCTCGCCCGATACATCGACGCCCGGCTGACGTCCGGCGGCTACGACAACGGCGGCCCCCGGTACAGCGAACAGCACTCCGGTTTTGAAGCCGTCCTGGGACTGCGGTACTTCGGCGCACGCATCGGCTCCGACCTCGGCCGCTACCGGGGTGACACCCGCTGGGGCCGGCATGCCGCCCAGCGGGACGGCCGGATCGACGGGCACTTCGCCTTCATGCTGGTCTGGCAGATCCAGGACCCCACCCGCTGGCACCGCACCCCGTCCTGTGCACCCGCCCGCCACCAACTGCGCTCCGGCAGCGTGTCCCTGGCCTTCGACGGCCGGATGACCCCCTCGCTCATCGAGGCGGGCGGCACCTACTACCTGCCCGCGGCCGTGCGCCGTCAGCACGGGTTCGGGCCGGTCACGGACGGCTTCCTGCTGTGCCGCCCCATGGGCGAGGTCCGGGTCGCGGACGTCCGCGCCGAGGGGCTCGCGGCGAAACTGGTGACCAAGCCCGTCGTCGGCCGCGACCACGTCCTGCGCCATGTCCGCTCGCTGTACGTCACCGACGGCACCAGCCTGTGGGTGGCGGTCGCCGTGGAGCGGCTCGACGGGGCGCCCTACCTGCTGTCCGGGCTGCCGTACGCCGCCGACGACGGCGACCGGGTGCGCCGCACCGCCGAGGGCGAGGTCGTCTCGGCGGGGGGTCTGCGCCTCACGCACCCAGCGGACGCCGGGCCCGACCACTTCGACACCCGCGCCGGACTCACCCAGGAACAGGCCGCGTTCGCGCTCGCCGCCGACCCGCGCGGCTACGGCAACCCCGACGAGGGCTGGCGCCACCTGGTCTCCTCCAGCGCGCTGGAGGCAGAACCGGCACCGGGCGCGCCGGAGGGGCTGCATGTGTTCGCCGTGCGGTACGGGCCGGGCGGCCCCTTCGCGCCGGTGTTCGAGGAGGGCCCGGACGGGCTCATCGCCCGCACGGAGGCGTTCACGGCGGTCGTCGGCGCGGTGGCGGGCGACGGCCGTGGGGAGCCGTCCCTCACGCTCCACCGCTGAGCCTCGTCAGCGCTCGGGCAGCACCGGTGCCGGCAGCGCGCCCGCCGGCACCACCAGGTCCGCCCGCCCCCGCGTCGTCGCCACCAGCTCGGCGTTGCGCTGGTCCGTGCCCAGCACCCAGGCCGCGGCCGTCTCGTGGTCCTTGCCGAACTCCTCGTGCCGGGCGATCAGCCGCCGGATCCGCTGGTCCTCGTCCGTCTCGCAGAACCACACCTCGTCCAGGCACGGCCGCACCCGCGCCCACGAACCCTCCGTCAGCAGAAGGTAGTTGCCCTCGGTCACGACCAGCCGGGCGGCGGGCGGTACCGGGATCGCGCCGGCGATCGGCTGCTCCAGCACCCGCTCGAACCCGGGCGCGTACACCACCTCGCCGGAGTCCTCGCGCAGCCGCCGCAGCAGCGCCGCGTACCCGGCCGCGTCGAAGGTGTCCGGCGCGCCCTTGCGGTCCCGGCGGCCCAGCCGGTCCAGCTCGACGTCGGCGAGGTGGAAGCCGTCCATGGGCACGTGCGCGACCCAGGGCGGCCCGTCGGCGTTCAGGGCGCGCACCAGATGCTCGGCGAGGGTGGTCTTGCCCGCCCCGGGGCTGCCCGTGATGCCCAGCACGGCACGCCGGTCGTCCCGGACGAGGTCACGGGCGCGGTCGAGGAGGTCGTCGAAGGTCAGCGGCACACTGCAGAGTGTGTCACCAGGAGTTCGCGCGGTGTGTGGCGTGTGCCACTCGCTGGACCGCGCCCCATGGGGAACAGTGCTGGGTATGACTCAGCTCGGTCTTCCCGACACCATCCAGGCCTGTCTGTTCGATCTCGACGGGGTCGTCACCAAGACGGCCGTCGTACACGCCGCCGCCTGGAAGGAGACGTTCGACGCGTTCCTGCGGGACTACGCGGGGGAGCAGGGGCGGCCGTTCGACGCGGTCGACGACTACGACGAGTACGTCGACGGCCGCCCTCGCGCCGACGGCGTCCGCGCCTTCCTCGACTCGCGCGGCATCCACCTGCCCGAGGGCACCCCCGAGGACCCGCCGGACGCCCCTACCGTGCACGGCCTCGGCAACCGCAAGAACGTCCTGTTGCTGGAGCGGATCCGCACCGGCGGTGTGGAGGCCTACGAGGGCACCCTGCGCTATCTGGAGGCGGTCCGCGCCGCGGGGCTGCGCACGGCGATCGTCTCCTCCAGCGCCAACTGCAAGGACGTGCTGCGCTCCGTCGGCGCCGAACACTTCTTCGACGTACGGATCGACGGCGTCGTCGCCGCCGAGCGCCATCTGCCGGGCAAGCCGCACCCCGACACCTTCCTCGCCGCCGCCCACGACCTGGGCGTCGAGCCGTCCCGGGCGGCCGTCTTCGAGGACGCGCTGGCCGGCATGGACGCGGGCCGCGCGGGCGGCTTCGGGCATGTCGTCGGCGTGGACCGCGTGGGGCAGGCCGACGCGCTGTACGCGCACGGTGCGAGCATCGTGGTGCGGGATCTGGCCGAGCTGGGAGGCAAGCAGTGATCACCGACCGGTCGTACAGCGTGGAGCCGTGGGCGGTGCGGGAGACGTCCCTCGATCTCGACGTGCTCGCCCAGAGCGAGTCGGTGTTCGCGCTGTCCAACGGGCACGTCGGCTGGCGCGGCAACCTCGACGAGGGCGAACCGCACGGCCTGCCCGGCAGCTACCTCAACGGCGTGCACGAGGTGCACCCGCTGCCGTACGCGGAGGCCGGCTACGGCTACCCGGAGTCCGGCCAGACGGTCATCAACGTCACCAACGGCAAGATCCTCAGGCTGCTGGTGGACGACGAGCCGTTCGACCTGCGCTACGGCCGGCTCGTCGCCCACGAGCGGGTCCTGGACCTGCGCCGCGGGGTGCTGGAGCGAACCTGCGAGTGGACCTCCCCGGCCGGCTCCACGGTCCGGGTGCGCTCCACCCGGCTGGTGTCGCTGACCCAGCGCGCGGTGGCCGCGGTGGCGTACGAGGTGACGGCCGTCGGCAGCCGCAGCCGGGTGGTGATCCAGTCCGAACTGGTCGCCAACGAGAGCCTGCCCGAGTCGAACGGCGATCCGCGGGCGGCCATGGCGCTGCAGTCGCCGCTGGAGCAGGAGGACCACTTCGCCTCCGGCAGCCGGCTGCGGCTGGTGCACCGCACCCGGCGCAGCGGCCTGCGGGTGGCGGTGGCCGCCGAGCATGTCGTCAGCGGCCCCGGGCGCACCACCACGCGCAGCGAGAGCGGCGCCGACGTGGCCCGGCTGACGGTCACCTCCGTGCTGGAGCCCGGGCAGACCCTGCGGGTGGAGAAGCTGGTCGCCCACGGCTGGTCCGGCACCCGTTCGCTGCCCGCGATGGCCGATCAGGTCGACGCCGCGCTCGCCGCCGCCGCGCACGACGGCTGGCAGGGCCTGCTGGCGGACCAGCGGGCCTGCCTGGACGACTTCTGGGCCCGTGCCGACGTCGAGGCGGAGGGCGACGAGCAGGTCCAACAGGCCGTGCGGTTCGCCCTGTTCCACGTCCTGCAGGCCGGGGCCCGCGCCGAGCAGCGCGCCATCCCGGCGAAGGGCCTGACCGGCTCCGGCTACGACGGGCACGCCTTCTGGGACACCGAGATGTTCGTGCTGCCCGTGCTCGTCCACACCGCCCCCGCGGCGGTCGCCGAGGCGCTGCGCTGGCGGTACAACACTTTGGGCGAGGCCCGCGAACGCGCCGCCCAACTCGGGCTCGGCGGGGCCGCGTTCCCGTGGCGGACCATCGCGGGACCGGAGGGCTCGGCGTACTGGCCGGCCGGCACCGCCGCCTTCCACGTCAACGCCGGCATAGCCGACGCGGTGGTCCGGTACGTCGAGGCCACCGGCGACACCCTGTTCGAGCGCGAGGCCGGCGTGGAACTGCTGGTGGAGACGGCCCGGCTGTGGCGCTCGCTGGGACACCACGACGCGCACGGCGTCTTCCACATCGACGGCGTCACCGGACCCGACGAGTACAGCGCGGTCGCCGACGACAACGCCTACACCAACCTCATGGCCCGGCAGAACCTGCTCGCCGCGGCCGACGCCGCCGAACGCCATCCGCGTGAGGCGGCGCGGCTCGGCGTGGACGAGGAGGAGAGCGCGGCCTGGCGGGACGCCGCCGAGGCCATGTACGTCCCCTACAACCACGAACTCCGTGTCCACGAGCAGCATGCCGGGTTCACCCGCTACCAGCGCTGGGACTTCGCGGGCACCCGTCCCGAGCAGTACCCGCTGCTGCTGCACTTCCCCTACTTCGACCTCTACCGCAAGCAGGTCGTCAAGCAGGCCGACCTGGTGCTGGCCATGTACACCTGCGGGGACTTCTTCGACACCGGACACGACGAGGAGGACGCCGAGCAGGCCGCCCGGAACTTCGCCTACTACGAGCCGCTGACCGTGCGGGACTCGTCCCTGTCGGCGTGCTGCCAGGCCGTCGTCGCCGCCCAGACGGGCCATCTGGACCTCGCCTGGGCCTACACCGCAGAGGCAGCCCTGATGGATCTGCAGGACCTGGAGCACAACACGCGCGACGGGCTGCACATCGCCTCGCTGGCCGGCACCTGGATGGCGCTGGTGGCGGGCTTCGGCGGGATGCGCCGCGACGGCGAGCGCCTGCGGTTCGCGCCCCGCCTGCCCGAGCGGCTGAGCCGGCTGGCCTTCAACGTCGAGTTCCGCGGCCGGCGGTTGCGCGTGGACATCGGCGCGGACAAGGCGACGTACGCGCTGCTGGACGGGCCGCCGCTGAGCCTGCGGCACCATGGTGAGCCGCTCACCGTGAGCGCCGACGAGCCGGCGGTGCGGGCGGTGCCGCCGGTCGTTCGCCGTGCCGCTCCCGAGCAGCCGCCGCACCGGGCTCCGAACGGGAGTTGACCCCTTCGGGGCGCTTCTCGCGGGCTCTCTCAGTTCAGGACGCCCGACAGCTGCCGCAGCAAGTCGCCCGTCGCGTCGGCCGCGAGCAGTGCGGACAGGGTGCCCAGGAGGAGGACGGCCGCCGCGGCCGTCCACAGCCGTGGGGGCGGGCTGGTCTGCAGGGCCGCGATCCGGCGGGTGACGGCGCGGTCGGTGAAGTGCAGGGCACAGGCGGTGCGGGCCCGGCCGGTGGTGAGCGCGGCCCGGGCCAGCGCCCGGGCGGTGGTCCGCCGGTCGCCGACCGTGGCCGCCGCCTGCTCGTCGGCCCACCGCTCCACGAGGAAGCCGACGGCCTTGCGCACCGGGCCGAGCAGCGGGTCGGCCGCCGCCGCGAGCGTCGCCGCCGCGACCAAGGGCCCGTGCCGGTGGGCGAGATGGGCGCGCTCGTGCGCGAGGAGCACCCGCCGCTCGGCGGGCTCCAGCGCGCGCAGCATCGCCGAGGTGACCAGGATCCGGCCCGGCCGGCCCGGGATCGCGAACGCCTGCGGCACCTCGGAGGCGGCGACGATCAGCTCGGTGCCCGCCGGGTGCCCCGCGCACAGCCGACGCAGGGCGCGGCGGGTGCGGCGCTCGGCGCGCAGGGCCCGGTACACCCGTACCGCGATCGCCACCAGCGCCAGACAGGCGGCGAGGCCGATCGCCTCGGGCACCGGGTCCGTCACCGGATGCCCGTCCTGGCGGGCCTCGCGGATGACCGGCGGCGCGTCCCCGAGGAGCGCGGCGGCCAGCAGGACCAGTGACCAGGTGGTGGCCGCGGCCGTCAGTACGGCCGCCGAGGTGAGCACCCGCGCGGCCAGCGCCGGAGCGCCCCGGCGGGCGACCAGCGGACCGGCCACCGACAGCAGCAGGGACAGCACCAGCGGTGTGTACACGTCGAACCTCATGCGGCGCCTCCGGCGAGCAGTTCGCGCAGCGCCCGCTCCTCCTCGGGGCTCAGTCCGGTCACGAACTGCTGGAGCGCGGCGATCGGGTCCGGGCCCCGGTCCAGGGCCTCGTGCATCGCCTCGGCGGTCAGTTCGGCCGCGTTCTTCGCCGGACGGTACGCGCCGCGCCGCCCGTCGGCGTCCCGCAGCACCAGCCCTTTGTCGTACAGGCGTTTGAGGATGGTGTGTACCGTGTTGTAGGCGAGCGCCCCGTCGATCTCGGCCTGTATCTCGGCCGGGGTCAGGGGCCGCTCGGTGGCCCAGAGCGCGGCCAGTACCTCACTCTCCAGCTCACCGGCGCTGCGCCGCTCCGCCCTGCCGCGGGACCCTGTGCCAGCCATGCCCCAACCTTACAGCGCGTAGTGCCGTCGGCCGGATGGCCCCATCCTCCCGGCGCGAGGCCCGGGTTCGGGGTAGTTTGGCGGTGTTTTCCCCGACTCCCGTTCGCAACCCTACAGGCTGTAGGGTGACAAGGGTCCCCACATGCCGCGGGGGCAGAGGGGTGATGATGGCCGGCAGCGCGCACGCCACACTCGCCGGAATCCGGCGCTCGCGCTCGTTCCGCACGTCCCGCGGCATCCGGCCGTTCCCTGCCACCGCACCGCTCGCGGCCGTCGCCGTGGCCTTCACCCTGGCCCAACTCCTCCTCGTCCGGCCCGGCATGGGCCTCGGCTGGGACGAGACGGTGTACGTCAGCCAGGTCAGTCCCCAGGCCCCCGCCGCCTTCTTCAGCGCACCCCGCGCGCGGGGCGTCCCGCTGCTCGTCGCGCCCGTCGCCTCCTGGTCCACCTCCACGGCACTGCTACGGATCTACCTCGCCGTCCTGTCCGGCCTCGCCCTGCATCTGGCCCTGCGCGCCTGGCGCGGGCTGTTCCCGGTGCGCGTGCTCGCCCTCGCCGGCGCCCTGTTCGCCTCCCTGTGGGTCACCCTGTTCTACGGCCCGCAGGCCATGCCCAACTACTGGGTCGCCGTCGGCGCCCTGGCCGCCGTCGCCTGCTTCCTGCGCGCCCGCGCCGACCGGGCCGACCGGGCCGCCCCGTGGGGCCTGGCGGCGAGTGCCGCGCTCATGGCCCTGATGCGGCCCATGGACGCCGTCTGGGTGGTGCTGCCGCTCCTCGCCCTCGGCCTCGCCCGCCGGCACTGGCGGGCGCTCGCGGTGCTGCTCGCCGGGCTAGCGGCGGGCAGCACCGAGTGGGTGATCGAGGCGTACACCGATTACGGCGGCCCGGTGCGCCGGCTGTCCGAGGGCTCGCGGATCCAGGGTGGACTCGGCTGGCACTCCGCCGTCGTCGACCAGCTGCGCAGCCTCGGCGGCCGGGCGCTGTGCCGGCCGTGCACCGGTCACCTCCCCAACCCGGTGGTCACCCTCTGGTGGTTCGTCCTGCCCCTGCTCGCCGTGCTCGGGCTCGTCGTCGCCGTCCGCGCCCGGCGTACGACGGCCACGCTGCTGCCGGTCGCCTGCGCGGCCACCGCCGCCTTCCCGTATCTGTTCATGATCGGCTACGCCGCCCCGCGCTTCCTGCTCCCGGCCTACGCCCTGCTGGCACTGCCGGTCGCCGGCGCCCTGGTGTACCTGCTCACCGCGCCGCGCCGGCCCTGGCGCCCGGTCGTCGCCACACTGCTCTGCCTCGGACTCGCCGCCCACCTCGCGGTGCAGCTGGCGGTCCTGGAGAAGACGGTCCGCAACACCACCGCAGACCACCGCGGCTGGTCCCGCACCGCCGCCCTCCTGCACCGGCTCGGCGTCCGCCCGCCCTGCCTGCTCACCGGGGACGGGGCGATCCCTGTCGCGTTCTACACCGGCTGTTCCTCGGCCGCGACGGCCGGGCACAACGCCAACGGCACCCAGGAGGCCATCATCGGGACCGCCCGCCGGATCCCGGTCGCCGCGCTGGTGCCCGACGGCACCAGGCCGCCCGGATACGCCCGCCACTGGCCGTCCGAACCGCTCGACGGACAGCGGCTGTACTACTCCGTACCCAGGGGCGGCCGATGACGTCCCCGCTGCGTACCCGGGAACGGCCGCTGGAGTCCCCGCCGGAACCCACCACGTCCCTGGGCCGGCGGCACGCCTACTGGCACGCGGGCGTCCTGCTCGCCGTCCTGCTCGGCGGGCTGTACCTGGCCCGCCGGCACTGGCCCGCCCTGGAGAGCGGGGCCGGGCGGCTGGCCGGCGCCGACCAGGGCTGGCTGCTGGTCGGCGCCACGGCGGCCGTCGGCACCTGGGCGGCCTCGGCCCTCGCCCAGCAGGGCGCGGTGCTCCAACGGCTGCCCGGACACCGGCTGGTCGCCGCCCAGTTCGCCGCCTCCGCCGCCAACCATCTGCTGCCCGCCGGGCTCGGCGCCGGCGCGGTGAACCTCAGGTTCCTGATGCGCTGCGGACTGCCCGCGGGCCGCTCGGCCAGTGCCCTCGCCGTCAAGGCCACCGCGGGCGCCTCGGTCCGCCTGGCACTGATCGCGCTGCTCGTCCCGGCCTGCCCGGGACTGCTGCGTCCACCGCACCTCACCCCGACGACCCTCGCCGTCGCCCTCGGTGGACTCGTGCTGCTCATGGCCCTGCCGGCCACTCCCTGGTGGGCGCGCTGCCGACGGGCCCTCACGGCCGTCCTGGCCGACATCCGCGCCCTGCACACCTGCCCCGCGCGAGCGGCGGCCCTGTGGGGCGGCTCCCTCGCCTTCGCCGCGCTGCACTCGCTGGTCCTCATCGCCGTCACCCAGGCGGTCGAACTGCCGTTGCCCCCGCTCCAGGTGGCCCTGCTGTACCTCGCCGCCAGCAGCGCCGCCGCCCTGCTGCCCACCCCGGGCGGCCTCGGCTCCCTGGACGCGGCGCTCGTCCTCGCCCTCACCGTCTCCGGCGCGCCCGGCGCGGCCGCCGCCTCCGCCGTGCTCGGGTACCGGCTGCTGACCGTGTGGCTGCCCCTGCTTCCGGGGCTGCTGGTGCTCGGCGTGCTGGTGCGGCGCAAGGCCCTGTGAGGCAGCGGGAGTTTCCCGCACGCCCGCCACAGGTAGGAGTCGGGTGTCGATGCCGTGCAGGAGGGGGAGAGCCATGTCGGGGAACGACACAGCGGGGCTGCCGGGGGAGGCGTTCTTCACGCCGGGGACGTCGTCCTTCACCGAGTTCCTGGCCGCGCACCGCCCCGGGCTGCTGCCCACCGCGCCCGTGCTGCCCGCCGGAGTGCGGATGGCCCCCGACAGGTTCCCGCATGGCACCACCGTGCTCGCCCTCACCTACCGCGACGGCGTGCTGATCGCCGGCGACCGCCGGGCCACCATGGGCAACCTGATAGCCCAGCGCGACCTGGAGAAGGTGCATCCGGCCGACGACCACACGGCCGTCGCCTTCGCCGGCACCGTGGGCCTCGCCGTCGACATGGTGCGGCTCTTCCAGGTCGAGCTGACCCACTTCGAGAAGATCGAGGGCACGCCGATGACCCTGGCCGGCAAGGCGTCCCGGCTCGCGGCCATGATCCGGCAGAATCTCGCCCAGGCCATGCAGGGCCTCGCCGTCGTCCCGCTGCTCGCGGGGTACGACCTCGCCGAGCCCGACGGCGGCCGCGGCCGCATCTTCGGCCTCGACGCGGCCGGCGGACTCTACGAGAAGTACGACTTCCACGCCGAGGGCTCCGGCTCCCCGTACGCCCGTGGCGCGCTGAAGAAGCTGTACCGGCCGGGCCTCACCCGGCGCGAGGCCGTCCTCGCCGCGCTCCAGGCGCTGTACGACGCGGCGGACGACGACTCGGCCACCGGCGGCCCGGACCTGCACCGCCGCATCTTCCCGGTCGTCGCCGTCATCACCGAGGACGGCTTCGAGCGGCTGCCGGGGGAGGAGACCGAGGAACTCAGCCGGGAGATGATCCGGCAGCGCAGCGCCCGCCCGGACGGCCCCCACGCCACCCCCTGACCCCGAGCGGCGCCGGGGCCAGGCCCTGTCGTCGAACTCCTGCCTGCCCCCCGACGCCGTGCACGCTCCCCCAAAGCGGGCACCCCCACTCGGCCCGGCACTCCGCCAGCCAACGGGGACCCCCAGAGCACGCAGCTGACGCCGCGAGGCCCGCCCTCCGGGCGGACGGGGGGAGTTCGACGACAGGACCTGGACCGCCCGGGCCGTCGTGCCACCGTCTCAGGTCAGGCGGTGGCCGATCCCGCGGGATGTGGCGATGGTCCGATCGCAGCCCGCCGTGCGCAGTTTGCGGCGCAGCCGGGTCAGATACTGGTCCAGCGTGTTGTCGCTGACCTGTGCCCCCTCCGGCCAGCCCGCGCGGAGCAGGTCGCGGCGGCGCACCAGCTCCCCGCCGGCCGCGGTGAGCGCCGCCAGCAGCCGGAACTCCGTCGGTGTGAGATCGACGCGCCTGCCGGACACGGTGGCGCTGTGCCGGACGGCGTCCAGCACCAGCTCGCCCGCGGCGGCCGCCGGGGCCGGGGGCGCGGTCCGGCGCAGGGCGGCGCGCAGCCGGGCGGCCAGCTCGGCGAGGTGGAACGGCTTGGGCAGATAGTCGTCCCCGCCGGCCGAGAAACCGGACAGGCGGTCCGTGAGTCCCTGCCGCGCGGTCAGGAAGAGGACCGGGGCCAGGAAGCCGTTGGCCCGCATCGCCTGGCAGACGTCGCGGCCGTCGGCGTCGGGCAGACCGACGTCCAGTACGACGCCGGACACGTCCGGTGTCGCCAGCCGCAGCGCGGTGGCGCCGTCGCCGGCACAGACCGTGTCGAAATCCTCGTCCTGCAGACCGCGGCGCAGCACGTCACGCAGGGCGTGATCGTCCTCGACGATGAGGATCCTCGGGTGCATGTCTCTCCACCGGCCCGTCGGCCGTGTCGTTCGGGTGGGGTGTGCCCCGCTCCGGGGCACGGGGGACGTATCGCCCGGGCAGCCACCGGGCCACCACGCAGACGAAGACACCGAGCCAGCCGACGGCGAGCAGCCAGCCGCCCACCACGTCGGTGAACCAGTGCACGCCCAGGAAGACACGGGTCAGCCCGACCCCCGCCCCCCAGCACGCGACCAGCAGACACAGCACGGTCCGGCCGTGTGGGGCACGCAGGCACAGGGCCGTGATCAGCAGGCCCGCCGTCAGCGCGGCCGTGGTCGTGTGACCCGAGGGGAACGACCAGCCGGAGGCCTGGGTCTGCCAGTCGTACTGCGGCGGCCGGGCCCTGGCGACCAGCTCCATCACGCCGTACCGCACCGCCTGGCCCGCGCCCAGGCAGACCGCGGCGAGCGGCACGGCCACCAGCCGCTGCCGCCCGGTGCGTCCGGCGATCAGCCCGGCCAGGACCACCAGGACGTACGGCACGACACCCGTGCCCGTGGCGGTCAGACCGCGGGCCAGCGCCACCGCGACCGGCGGGCGGTGTTCGACGGACCAGGACAGCAGGCCCCGGTCCGGGGCGAGCGGGCTGCCCTGGTCGCTCACCACCACGGCGGCCAGCGCCGCGAACGCCATCCAGGCGCCCAGGGCCACTGTGCCCGCCGACGCCGCGAGCCGTCCGGACCTCATACGGCTGCCGCCACCAGCAGCGGGCGCAGCCAGGTCCCCGCCAGGGGTGCGGTGCGGCGGGTCTGCGGGCGGCGAAGGACGATCATGGCCAGGAAGCGCGCGCACACCGGGGCGACGGCGCCCGGCTGCCGGGAGACGAAGAACAGGGCGACCGCCGCGGCGCGGGCCGCAGCCGCCACCGGCACGGTCAGCTCCGTACCCGCCGCGTCCGCCCTGTGCCGGCGGCCCCGCCACCGGCCCACCACGTCGAGGTGGAGCGGCCGGTCGGCCGAGGAGCCGGACGGAGCGGACGTCATCAGCGGGTCTCCCTGGCCGCCCTGCGGGAGCGCAGCACCTCGGCCGCGAGCGGGAGGAGGGACACCACGACGATCAGCGCGATCAGCGGAAGCAGGTACTTGTCGATGCTCGGGATCGAGGAGCCCAGCGCGTATCCCGCGAGCGTGACACCGAGACTCCACACGAGGCCGCCCGCCACCTGCCAGAGGGTGAAGGTCCGGGCCGGGACCTCGAGGGCGCCCGCCAGCGGGTTCAGCACCGTGCGCACCACCGGGATGAAGCGGGCCAGCACGATCGCCTTTGCGTGTCCGTACCGCTCCAGGAGTTCCTCGGCGCGCTGCGCGCCCTCGCGCAGCTTCGCCGACCGGCTGCGGGCCAGCAGCGCGCCGCCCGCTTTCCGGCCGATGAGGAACCCGCACTGCGCGCCGACCAGCGCGCCGACGGCCGCCGCGACGAGCAGCGGCCCGAGCGAGAGGTGCACCGCGCTGTCGGACTTGCCCGTGCACAGCAGCCCCGCCGTGAACAGCAGGGAGTCTCCGGGCAGGAAGAACCCGATCAGCAGTCCCGTCTCCGCGAAGAGCACCACGCCGACGCCGAGCACGCCGAAGGCGGCGAGCAGCGAATGGGCGTCGAGCACGTTGACCGCGAGCTGCGACGCCAGGTGTGGGGGAGTGGCCATGCGCCGTACGCCCTTTCCTTCGACTGTGACTTCGACTGGATCCGACTACACATTTGTAGACGGTCTAACGACCCGTAGACGAACGGAGAGCGGCGAACGTTCCCGGACTTTACCCGCCCGTTGCCGCTTCATGACCGGCCGACTACATGATCGTGGTCATGATGGTCCGCGAAGGTAAGGTATGCCTTTGCTAACTAACAGGGAGGGCAGCAGGGCATGTGGGACGACGCGTTTCCGAGTTTCCTGATCGGACTCAGGGAGGGACTGGAAGCCGGACTCATCGTCTCCATCCTGGTCGCCACCCTGGTGCGGGCCGAGGCGCGCTCGCGGCTGCCCCAGGTGTGGACCGGCGTCCTGGCCGCCGTCGCCGTGGCGATGAGCTTCGGTGCGGTGCTCACCTTCACCGCCGCCTCCATGCCGCAGACCGCCCAGGAGGCGTTCGGCGGCACCCTCAGCGTGATCGCGGTCGCGTTCGTCACCGCCATGGTCTTCTGGATGCGCCGCTCGGCCCGCGGCCTCTCCGGCGAGCTGAAGGAGAAGGTGACCGGCGCCCTCGCCATGGGCTCCGGCGTGCTGATCCTCACCTCGTTCCTCGCGGTCGGGCGTGAGGGCCTGGAGACCGCCCTCTTCCTGTGGACCACCGCCCGGGCGGCCGGGGAGTCGGCCGGACCGATGACCGGCGCCGCCATCGGCCTGGTCCTCGCGACAGGCCTGTGCTGGGGCCTGTACCGGCGCGTGCTGAAGATCAACCTGACGAAGTTCTTCACCGCCACCGGCGCCGTGCTGATCGTCATCGCGGCCGGGGTCCTCGGGTACGGCCTGCGCGACCTCCAGGAGGGCGGCGTGCTGCCCGGGAAGACGGCCTACGCGGTCGACCTCGCGAGCAGCGTCGACGCCGGCTCCTGGTACAGCACCCTGATCCAGGGCGTCCTCAACCTCACCCCGACCATGACCTGGCTCCAGGTGCTGGCCTATGTCGCCTACCTGGCCGTCGTGATGACCCTGTTCGTGCGCGGCGTGCGGACCACGGCTCCCAAGCGGGCGAAGGAGCGCCGCGAGCGCGAGCCGAAGGCCGGCCGGCCGCAGCGGCGCCGGCCGGTCTGGGTGGTGCCCGCCGCCGTGGTCGCCGTACCCGCCGTGATCGCCGGATTCGTCGTCGCCCTCTCCCGGCCCAAGCCCGCCGGGGACCAGACCGTCGCGGTCTCCGAGACCGAGTGCGGCAAGGGCTTCACCGCGCCGAAGCCGGGCCGGCAGACCTTCCAGATGCAGAACACCGGCAGCAAGACCTCCGAGGTGTACCTGATCGACCCGTCGACCAGCGCGGTCTACGGCGAGATCGAGGGCCTCGCCCCCGGCACCACCCGCGACCTCGTCGCCACCGTCGCCGGCGGCACCTACGCCTGGCGCTGTGTCCC
The DNA here is from genome assembly GCF_042868225.1 of Streptomyces sp. NPDC007856. Classification (NCBI taxonomy): domain Bacteria; kingdom Bacillati; phylum Actinomycetota; class Actinomycetes; order Kitasatosporales; family Streptomycetaceae; genus Streptomyces; species Streptomyces sp. NPDC007856. The sequence goes on from NZ_JBIAEC010000005.1 coordinate 281,231, forward strand.
CACCGGCGGCAAGGCCGTCACCTCCAAGCCGGTCACCGTCAGCGGCGGCGGCGCGTCCAAGCCGGTCGTCCCCGTCTCCGAACAGGACCTCGCGGGCCCCCTGACGGCGTACAAGGCGTACGTCGGCCAGGGTCTGGCCACCCTCGTCGGCCAGACCAGGACCCTCGCCGACGACATCCGGGGCAACCACCTGGACAAGGCCCGCACCGACTGGCTCACCGCCCACCTGACCTACTCCTCGCTCGGCGCCGCCTACGGCACCTTCGAGGACTTCGACAAGAAGATCAACGGCCGGGCCGACGGACTGGCCGACGGCGTGAACGACAAGGACTTCAGTGGCTTCCACCGCATCGAGTACGGCCTGTGGCACGGCCAGTCGGCCAAGGACCTGACCGGCCCGGCCCAGCAGCTCGCCACCGACTCCGCCGGACTGCAGAAGGCGTTCCCGACCCAGGACTTCGACCCGGGCGACCTCCCGCTGCGCGCACACGAGATCCTGGAGAACACCCTCCAGTTCGAGCTGACCGGCGACACCGACGAGGGCAGCGGCACCAACCTCGCCACCGCCGACGCCAACCTCAGCGGCACCCGCGAGCTGCTCACCGTCCTCAAGCCGCTGCTCACCAGCCGCGCGCCCAAGGTGCTCCCGACGGTCGACGCGGACATCGCCCGTGTGCAGAAACTCCTGGACGCCGCCCACGACGGCGGCCACTGGACCCCCGTCGACCGGCTCGCCCAGACCGACCGGCAGCACCTGAACGGTGCCACCGGCCAGCTGCTGGAAGACCTCGCCCCGATCCCGGACCTGCTCGAGATCCGGAAGTCCGCCTGATGTCCGAAGCCCGCCCGATCATGTCCGCGCACCCGCACCCCGAAGGGAACCCCGCGATGTCCACTGCCGAACCGTCGGCCTGCCCCGTCGGCCCCGCCCGCCGCTCCTTCGTGCGGACCGCGCTGGGTGCCGGTGCCGCCGGAGCGGTACTGGCCGGCGGCGGCTTCGCCCTCGGCGAGAGCGGCGGCACCGCGCAGGCGCAGTCGGCGAACGCCGACGGCACGGCCAAGGTCCCCTTCCACGGGGCCCACCAGGCCGGCATCGTCACCCCGGCACCGGCCGCCGCCACCTTCGTCTCGCTGGACGTCATAGCCGACGACCGCAAGGGCCTGACCGACCTGCTGAAGACCATCACCGAGCGGGCCCGCTTCCTCACCTCCGGGGGCGCCCCCGCCGACCTGGGCGTCGGCGCGCCGCCCTCCGACAACGGCATCCTCGGCCCTGAGGTCCCCTCGGACGGCCTCACCGTCACCGTAGGTGTCGGCGCCTCCCTGTTCGACGGCCGCTACGGTCTCGGCAAGGCCAGGCCCGCCCGGCTCACCCCGATGCGGACCTTCCCCAACGACAACCTGAACGCGGCCGAGTGCCACGGGGACCTGTCCCTGCAGATCTGCGCCCAGAGCCAGGACACCGTGCTGCACGCGCTGCGCGACATCGCCCGGCACACCCGCGGCGCAATGCAGATCAAGTGGCGCATCGACGGCTTCCAGAACGCACCGCGCCCCACCGGCGCCCAGCGCAACCTGCTCGGCTTCAAGGACGGCATCGCCAACCCGGACGTCACCTCCGCCCGCGAGACGGACAAGCTGATCTGGGTCGGCGACGGCCAGGGCGAGCCCGCCTGGACCAAGGGCGGCAGCTACCAGGTCATCCGGATCATCCGGATGCTGGTCGAGTTCTGGGACCGGGTCTCGCTCACCGAGCAGGAGAGGATGTTCGGCCGCCGCAAGGACACCGGCGCGCCCCTCGACGGGGCCAAGGAGACCGACATCCCCAACTACGCCAAGGACCCGCACGGCACCGCGATCCCGCTCGACGCCCACATCCGCCTCGCCAACCCGCGCAAGGCCTCGACCGACAGCTCCCGGATCCTGCGCCGCGGCTACAACTACGACCGGGGCGTGGACAACGTCGGCAACCTCGACATGGGCCTGGTCTTCTGCTGCTACAACCAGGACGTCAAGCGCCAGTTCGAGGCGGTGCAGACCCGGCTGATCGACGAGCCCCTCGTGGACTACATCTCCCCGACGGGCGGCGGCTACTTCTTCGCCCTGCCCGGCGTCCGGGACGGCAAGGACTGGCTGGGGCGGGGCATGCTCTCCGGCTGAGGGCACCCGGCGGCCTTATTGCACATTGGTTGCAAGTGCGTTTGTATAGCGCATGGCTGCGCTGTGCAGCCGTACCCGCACCACAGAAGGATGCCCCTCCCGATGACGGCCGCCCCCGGTTCCGCTCCGTCCCTCCCCGCCCAGGCCGACGCCAAGCGCTCGGCCTGGCAACGCGTCCGCGGCTCCATGACGCGCCAGGAATGGACCAGGGTCGGCGGAATGGCCGCGTTCGTGCTCGCCCTGCACATCATCGGCTGGGGCACCCTGATCGGTGTCATCGCTCCGCAGCACTTCAGCGTGGGAACCCAGTCCTTCGGCATCGGCATCGGCGTCACCGCCTACACCCTCGGCATGCGGCACGCCTTCGACGCCGACCACATCGCGGCGATCGACAACACCACCCGCAAGCTCATGGGCCAGGGGCAGCGCCCACTGTCGGTCGGCTTCTGGTTCTCCCTCGGCCACTCCAGCATCGTCTTCGGCCTCTCCCTGCTGCTCTCGCTCGGCATGAAGACCCTGGCCGGACCGGTCCGCGACGACAACTCGCATCTGCACCAGGTGACCGGCCTGATCGGTACGACTGTCTCCGGCACCTTCCTCTACCTCATCGCCGGCATCAACCTCGTCATCCTGGCCGGCATCTGGAAGGTCTTCCGGCAGATGCGCTCCGGCGCCTACGACGAGGCCGCGCTGGAGACACAGCTGAACAACCGCGGCTTCATGAACCGCCTCCTCGGCCGGGTCACCGGCTCGATCAGCAAGCCCTGGCAGATGTACCCGCTCGGCCTGCTGTTCGGCCTCGGCTTCGACACCGCGACCGAGATCGCCCTGCTGGTGCTCGCCGGTTCCGGCGCCGCCTCCGGCCTGCCCTGGTACGCCATCCTCTGCCTGCCCGTGCTCTTCGCGGCCGGCATGTCCCTGCTGGACACCATCGACGGCTCGTTCATGAACTTCGCCTACGAGTGGGCGTTCTCCAAGCCCGTCCGCAAGGTCTACTACAACCTCACCATCACCGGCCTGTCCGTCGCCGTCGCCCTCATCATCGGCACCGTCGAGCTCCTCGGCCTCCTCGCCGACAAGCTCGACCTGCACGGCGCCTTCTGGGACTGGATCTCCGGCCTCGACCTCAACACCGTCGGCTTCGTCATCGTCGGCCTGTTCTTCGCCACCTGGGCCGTCGCCCTGCTGGTGTGGAAGGCGGGCCGCATCGAGGAGAAGTGGACGCAGGGCCTGGCCACGGCCGACCAGTCGGGGTCCTGACCGGGGGTTAGCCGCCCGCTTCCGGGAAACGCGGACCGGGACCGTCGCGAGCCCAGAGGAAGGCGACCATGAGCGACCAGCAGTCCGAGCAGACCCCGATGGCGGACGACGCCTACCAGCCCACCGGAACCAATGAGGAACAGGCGGATGCCGGTCCCCTGGACCTCCAGGACGCGGTCGACGAGCGCACCTACGACGACGTCCTCGACGAGGGCTACTACCCGCCGGAACGCCCCCTGGCCGTCACCAAGAAGGGCACCACCGCCGCCGAGCAGCACGCCGGGGAGACCCTGCACGAACGCCTCGCCCAGGAGACCCCGGACGCGCAGGCACCGCTGGGCGACGAGATCGGCGACCTCCCCGGCGGTGAGGGCGAGCCGGTCGACCCCGAGGCGCGCGAGTCCCGCGCAGGCCGCCTGGTCGCCCCGGACGAGGGCGCGCACACGGACACCACCAAGGAGAGATCGCCCGGGACGTGGGCGTGGACGGGGGAGCGGCGGGGGCGGAAGAGGCAGCCGTGCATGTGGTCGAGGAGGAGACCTGAGCTGGTCGGCCGACGGGACTGGTCCCACCAAGGGGCGCGGGGCCGTATCGATATGCGGCTCCGCCGCGTGGGCGCGAGCAACCACAGACCACCCGCACCCCGGCGCCGAACAGCAACCCCAACGGCGCTACCCCAACCGGTCAACCTGGCGGAGCCGATTCGTCGCGTCCAGCGCAGCGACCTTGTACGACTCGGCCGGCGTCGGACAGTTGAACACCGCGTTGACCAGGTAGACCACGGAGCAGTGAACCCCGAGCAGCGTGCACCTGCGGAGTCTGTCAGCCCTCCGGGCCGCCCCGGAAGGGATCGCCGCCGCCGAAATCCCCGGAGCCGCGCGGCAGTTGCCGCCGGTGCCGGCCTTGGTCGCCGCGCCGGTGCCCCGGGAGGACAATGACGCCATGGGCGAGCGAACCGGCGACGTGAGCTCCCCCGCCCGGCTGGCCGGTCCCGGCGAGGGGATCGGTGCCGACGAACTCGCGCTCGCCACCCGCAACCACGGTCTGCCCCTGGAGGCGCTGCGGCACGACGTCACCCCGCCCGGACTGCACTACGTCCTCACGCACTACGACATCCCGTACGTGCCGGACGCCGGTGCCTGGCGGCTGACCGTCGACGGCCGAGTGCGCACCCCGCTCGACCTGTCCCTCGCAGACCTGCTGTCCTTCCCGCAGGTCACCACCCGGGTGACCCTGGAGTGCGCGGGCAACGGCCGGGCCCTGCTGACCCCGCGGCCGGTCAGCCAGCCCTGGCTGGTGGAGGCGGTCGGCACCGCCGACTGGACCGGCGTGCCGCTCAGGCTGCTGCTCGCCGAGGCGGGCGCGGACCCGGCGGCCGCCGACGTCGTCTTCACCGGCGCCGATCACGGAGTCGAGCGGGGCGTCGAGCAGGACTACCAGCGCGCCCTGCCCCTGGTCGTGGCCACGGGCCACGACCCCGAGGTGCTGGTCGCCACCGCCATGAACGGCGCCCCGCTGCCCCCGCAGCACGGCCGGCCGCTGCGGCTGATCGTGCCCGGCTGGTACGGCATGGCGCAGGTGAAGTGGCTGCGCTCGGTCACGGTGAGCGACGTGCCGTTCACAGGCTTCCAGCAGTCGGTCGCGTATCGGATCAGGCGCACCGCCGACGAGCCGGGCGAGCCGGTCACGCGGGTCGCGCCACGCGCCCTGCTGGTGCCGCCCGGCTTCCCCGACTTCATGTCCCGCACGCGGGTGGTGCGGCCGGGGGCGGTGAGGCTCGTCGGCCGCGCCTGGTCCGGGCAGGCCCCCGTCTCCTCGGTGGAGGTCAGCACGGACGGTGGCGCCCACTGGGTGCCGGCCCACCTCGAGCCGGTGGCGGACGGGCACAGGTGGGCGTGGCGCCGCTGGCACCACGACTGGGCCGCGGTGCCCGGCGCATACGCGGTGGGCGCACGGGCGACCGACGCCGGTGGTCGCAGCCAGCCCCTTGACCAGTGCTGGAACCGGGGTGGCTTCGGCAACAACGCGGTGTGCTGGGTGCGGGTGGTGTGCGTGGCCGACGCCCACTCGCCGTAGCAGCTTGCGTGGTGTGGCGGGGTGCGGGCTGTGCGTGGTTGATCGCACCCCGCGGCGGAGCCGCACATCGCATACGGCCCCGCGCCCATTCGAATCGGCTGTTGTGCCCCCGTTGAAAAGTAGCCCTTGCTTCCCCGGACCGCCCTACGGCATCAGCCTCTCGATGGCTGTCGGGCCCTCCTTCTCCATCTTGCGGCGTGCCCAGTCGAGGTTCTTCGGTGTGACGTCCCTGCCCGCCGCCATCACCAGATCCTCCGGGGTGACATCCCTGGAGGGTGCGGAGTGGAGCAGGGCGTCCGGGGTGCAGTGGTCGTCGGACGACCGGGACTCGTCGGGTGTGATCGTCGACATGATGCCTCCTCCTCGGTCCGGATGACCGCATCCGTGCCGGTGCCGCCGAACGGGGCACTCTCTCACCATTCCCCGCAGCGCCTTCCCACGCCACCCGAGAGCACTCGCACCTAAGCTGGAAAACATCTCGCACCGCTCACCGGGAGGCCGCAGATGGCCGAGACCCCGTTTCCCGAGGACGTCCGGTCCCACCCCCGCTATCTGCCGATCGCCGAGCACGGACTCATCGGCGACCTGCGCAGTGTGGCCCTGGTCGGCACGAACGGCACGATCGACTGGTACTGCTGTCCGTCCTTCGACTCACCGAGCGTCTTCGCGGCCGTCCTCGACGCCGAGCGCGGCGGCTGCTTCGAGCTGGCCGCCGCCGTACCCGCGCGTACCAAGCAGTTCTATTTCCCCGACACCAACGTACTGATCACCCGGTTCTTCACCGAGGACGGCGTCGGCGAGGTGCAGGACTTCATGCCGGTCACCTCCGACGGCACGGCCGGCACGGGCGAGGCGGGCCGGCACCGGCTGATCCGGCGCGTGGTCTGCGTCCGCGGCACCGTACCCTTCCGGGTGCTGATCGCCCCGCGGTTCGACTACGGCGCGGCCCCGCACACCCTGCGCACCATGGGCGGCACCATCGTCTTCGAGTCCGCCGAGCGGTCCCTGGCCCTGATCTCCACCGTCGACCTGGAGCACGACGAGCGGGACGCGCGCGGCGACTTCAAGCTGGGCGAAGGCGAGTCGGCGGTGTTCGCCCTCGACCAGGTGGGCGACGCCGTGGCCCCCCGAGGCTGCGCCCACGCCGAGGCCGAGCACCAGTTCAACGCCACGGTCGCCTACTGGCGGCACTGGCTGCGCCAGTCCCGCTACCGGGGCCGCTGGCGCGAGATGGTGCACCGCTCCGCCCTGACCCTGAAGCTGCTCACCTACGGGCCCACCGGCGCCATCGTCGCCGCCCCCACCACCAGCCTGCCCGAGCAGCTCGGCGGCGAGCGGAACTGGGACTACCGGTATGTGTGGGTACGGGACGCCGCCTTCGCCGTGTACGCGCTGCTGCGGCTCGGTTTCGCCGGGGAGGCCGAGGCCTTCATGCGCTTCCTGACCACGCACGTCAGCCCCTGCGACACCGACAGCTCCGCGCCGCCGCTGCAGATCATGTACGGCATCGACGGCCGCCCCGACCTGCCCGAGCGCGAGCTGCCGCACCTGCAGGGCCATCTGGGCTCCGCCCCGGTCCGGGTCGGCAACGCCGCCGCGGACCAGCTCCAGCTGGACATATACGGGGCCCTGATCGACTCCATCTACCTCTACGACAAATGGGCCCAGCCGATCTCCAGCTGCCAGTGGGACGACGTGTGCAGGCTGGTCGACTGGGTGTGCACGCACTGGGACCAGCCCGACGAGGGCGTGTGGGAGACCCGCGGCGGCCGCAAGAACTTCACGTACTCGCGGCTGATGTGCTGGGTGGCCATCGAGCGGGCCATCCGCCTCGCCAACCACCGCGGCCTGCCCGCCGAGCTGCCCCGCTGGCGGCAGGCCCGCGACACGATCTACCGGCGGATCATGGACCGCGGCTGGTCCGAGCGCCGGTGCGCCTTCGTGCAGCACGAGGGCGGCGACGTGCTGGACGCCTCGCTGCTGATGATGCCGCTCGCCAAGTTCATCGCGCCCACCGACCCCAAGTGGCTGTCCACCCTGGACGCCCTCACCGAGGACCTGGTCTCCGACTCCCTCGTCTACCGCTACGACCCGCAGGCCAGCCCCGACGGACTGCGCGGCGACGAGGGCACCTTCTCCATCTGCTCCTTCTGGTACGTGGAGGCGCTGGTGCGGGCCGGCCGGCTCGACGAGGCCCGGCTGGCCTTCGAGAAGATGCTCACCTACGCCAACCACCTCGGGCTGTACGCGGAGGAGATCGGCCGTACCGGCGAGCAACAGGGGAACTTCCCGCAGGCGTTCACCCACCTGTCCCTGATCAGCGCCGCCTTCAACCTCGACCGCGCCCTCGGCTGACCATCGGGGCGGTGTGTGCGCAGGTCGTACGGGTACCCGGGAGTCTCCGAAAGGAGACCGACGCAGGGTCGACAGAAGGAGGAGACCTCGTATGACCAGCTCCAGTGAGACAGGTGGCGTCACCGGTACCCGCGACAAGAACTACGACCTCATCTGGTACGTCGAGGCGTGTCTGGACAACGCCCTGCGCCTTGAGACGTACATCCAGGACGCCGAACGCGACAACGACCGGGAGCTCATGGACCTGTTCCACAAGGCTCAGGCCGACAGCCGCAAGGGCGCCGAGATGGGCAAGGAACTGCTGCGCGAGCGGCTGAGCGGCTGACCGCCTCCTCCGCTCAGGCGAAGCGGGAACTCGGGACGGGCCCGGCGGAGTCGACGCGCGCCCGGTCGCCGCGCAGCCAGGTGCCCCTGACGGCGCCGGCGAACGCGGCGAACGGGGCGTCGTCGTCCGCCGGGCCCTCGCCGTCCCCGGGATCGGCGGCGGGGTCGGCGGCCGTCACCTCGGCGGCGATCTCCGCCTCCGGGCGGTCGTCCACAGGGCCCCGCTCGACGCCGCCGTCCGCGCCCGCGAGCAGGTGCTCACCCCAGGGCGGCACCACCGACTGGTGCAGCAGCGCCACGCTGTCCGGGGTGATCGCGGGCGGGTCCGTCCAGCAGCTCGCGTGCGCGTGCAGCACCTGACCGGGCACGCGCTCGAAGAGCTGCCCGACGATCTCCGGGCCGCCGTCGTGCGCCGCCAGTCCGTCGAGGTCGTAGGCGACGACCACCGTGTCCGTCCGGCCGGGCGCGAACGGCTCGGCCGGCAGGTCCAGCACCTCCGCCGCGGCGAGACCGAGGATCCGCGAGTCCCGGTCGGGCAGCAGCGACACCGACCGCGGCCGCATCTCGGTGGCTTCGAGCAGCGTGCGCAGCCGCAGCAGACCGCGCAGACAGCCGTCGGGGGTGTCCTGCAGCCAGGCGTAGCGGCCGTGCATGCCCGCGTCGAAGCCGTACGGCGACAGGGTGCCGAGGACCGTGCCGGCGATCACGTACTGCCAGCCGCGCAGATCGGTCAGATCGAGCGAGGACACCCGCTCGGCGTCGGCCGCGCGCTCCAGCACCCGGGTCTGCCGGTCCCGCGCCGGCTGCCACTGCGTGTCCTCGGGGTCGGCCAGCAGTGCGTGCTGGCGCCGGGCCAGCTCCAGATCGCCCGCCAGCACGGCGTTGAACACCAGCAGATAGCGGTCCGGCCAGTCCTGGAACGTCCCTTCGTGCCGGGCGAGTTCGGTGACCGCCTCGCGGTGCCGGCCCTCGTCCTCGTAGGCCGACACCAGCTCCCGCAGCACGACGAGCGAACCGTCGCTGCGGCGCAGCGCCTCGCGGAGCGGCGGGATCGCCAGGTGGGACACGCCGCGTTCGACGCAGGCGTACCCGAAGTCGAAGAGCGCCCTGGGGCGTTCGGGGTCGGCGGCGAGAGCCGCGGCGGCCTCCGCGAGGTCGTCGAAGCCCGCCGCTGCCGCGGCCCGCCGCACCACCAGGGCCACCTCCGCGAGCGGCTGCTCCTCGCCGGCCGCCCGCAACTGCCGCAGCGCACCGGGCACATCCCCCGAGTCCAGGGACTCCCAGGCCTTGAGGAGATCGGGGGACTTCGGGCGGCGATTCCTGCGTGAGAACATGCCGGAGATCATCACCCGTTTGCTGACGTGTCCTCAACACAATTCCCGGACACCGTTCCGCCGAGGTCTACGGCAGCGGCTGCTCGGCCCAGATGATCTTGCCGTCGGAGGTGTAGCGGGTGCCCCAGCGGTCGGCGAGCTGCGCGACCAGGAACAGGCCCCGGCCGCCCTCGTCGGTGGTCGCCGCGTACCGCAGATGCGGGGAGGTCGTGCTGCGGTCGGACACCTCGCAGATCAGAGTGCGGTCGCGCAGCAGCCGTACCCCGATCGGGCCGCGCCCGTAGCGGATGGCGTTGGTGACCAGCTCGCTCAGGATCAGCTCGGTGGTGAAGTCCAGCTCCACCAGGTCCCAGTCGGCGAGCTTCCTGGTCACCGCGCTCCGCACCTCGGACACCGCCGCCGGATCGGACGGCACCTGCCACTCGGCGACCCGGTCGGCGCCCAGCACCCGGGTCCGGGCGACGATCAGCGCGACGTCGTCGCTCGGCCGGGCCGGCAGCCGGTCCAGCACGGCGCGGCAGGTCTCCTCCGGCGAGGCGCCCGGCGTGTCGCGCAGGGCGCCGCTCAGCAGTTCGAGACCCACGTCGATGTCCCGCTCGCGGTCCTCCACCAGCCCGTCGGTGTACAGCACCAGCCGGCTGCCCTCCGCCAGCTCCAGCTCGGCCGTCTCGAACGGCAGCCCGCCCAGACCCAGCGGCGGCCCGGCCGGCACTTCCGGGAACTCCACCCGGCCGTCGGGCTGCACCAGCGCGGGCGGCGGATGGCCGGCCCGGGCAAGACTGCAATGCCGTGCGACCGGGTCGTACACCGCGTACAGGCAGGTCGCTCCGGCGATCGCCGCGGAACCGTCCGTGGCGGTCTCGTCCTGGTCGATCCGGCCCACCAGCTCGTCCAGCAGACCGAGGAGTTCGTCGGGCGGCAGATCCAGCGCGGAGAAGTTGTGCACCGCCGTGCGCAGCCGGCCCATGGTGGCCGCCGCGTGCAGCCCGTGCCCCACCACGTCCCCCACCACCAGCGCCACCCGGGCACCGGACAGCGGCAGCACGTCGAACCAGTCGCCGCCCACCCCGGACTGCGCCGGCAGATAGCGGTAGGCGATCTCCAGCGTGTCCTGCTCCGGCAGCGAGCGCGGCAGCAGACTGCGCTGCAGCGTGACCGCCATGCTGTGCTCGCGGGTGTACCGGCGGGCGTTGTCGATGGACACCGCCGCCCGCGCGACCAGCTCCTCGGCGAGCGCCAGGTCCTCGGAGTCGAACGGCTGCGGCTTCTCCGCACGCCAGAAGTTCGCCACGCCGAGCACCAGGTTGCCCGCCCGGAGCGGCACCGTGATCAGCGAGTGGATGCCGTACGCCAGGACCCGGCCGGTGTGCTCCGGGTTCTGCGCGCGCCAGCCGGGCGCCTCGCGCAGCACGGGCTCCAGGACCGACTGCCCGGTGGTCAGGCTGCGCGCCTGCGGCGAGGTGGCCACGAACCGGATCCGCTCGCCGACCGGATACAGCGGGGAGTCCTCGCGGATGCCGGCACAGGCGGCGCGGCGCAGTGCGGTGCCCGGCTTGGGCTCCTCGCCGTGCAGCACCGCGTCGAACAGGTCCACGGTCGCGAAGTCCGCGAACCTCGGCACCGCAAGCTCGGCCAGTTCCTCGGCGGTACGGGCGACGTTTAGGCTGGTGCCGATGCCCACCCCGGCGTCGTACAGCATGTTCAGCCGCTCGCGCGCCACCTCCGCCCGGCCGGACAGGGCGCGCAGCTCGGTGGAGTCGCGCACCGTGGTGACACTGCCCGCGGGGCCGCCGCGGACATCGGTGGGGCGCTGGTTGATGGCCAGCAGCCGGTCCTTGACCAGGTGCACCTCGTCCGTGGCCACCCGGCCCGAGGCCAGCAGCGCCGCCGTCTCGTCGTCCAGGCCCAGCTCCAGCACGCTGCGCCGCTCGGCGTCCTCGGGCAGGTCCAGCAGCCGGTGCGCCTCGTCGTTGGCGAGCAGCAGCCGGCCTTCGTCGCCGACGATCAGCACACCCTCCCGGACCGCGTGCAGCACCGCGTCGTGGTGCTCGTACATCCGGGTCATCTCGTACGGCCCGAGGCCGTGCGTCTGGCGCAGCAGGCGTCTGCTGACCAGGGCCGTGCCCGCGGTGGCCAGCGCGAGCGCCGCCGCTGCCGCCGAGAGCAGCAGGGGCAGCTGCTGTTTGGCGGCCCCGCCCACATGCGCGGTGGTGATGCCCGCCGACACCAGGCCCACCACCTTGCCGGCCGCGTCCTTCACGGGCACCACGACCTGCACCAGCGGGCCTATGGTGCCGGTGACGTGTTCCACGACCGTGCCGCCGGCCTGCGCGGGGCCGATGGTGCCGACGAACTTCTTTCCGATGCGGTCGGGGTTGGGGTGCGTGTAGCGGATGCCGTCGGTGGTCATCACGACGACGAAGTCCACGCCGGTCGCCTTGCGCGTGGCCTCGGCCTTGGGCTGGAGGATGGCCGTCGGGTCCGGGGAGCGCAGCGCGGCCGCCGTGCCCGGCGCGTTCGCGAACGACTGGGCGACGGCGAGCGAGCGGTTCTGGGCAGCCATGTCGCTGTCGCGCCGCACCTGGAGCACCTGTGCCACCACGGCCGCGACGATCAGCAGCAGCACGATCACCACCTGGAGCACGAACACCTGCCCGGCGACGCTGCGCCCCGTCACCACCGACCGCAGCGCCCCGGGACCGCCGCCGTTCCCGCCCGAGCCCCGCGGCCCCGGGCTCCCCGATGCGCGCGGGGGCCCGGAAGGACGGGGCGGCCGGGTCGCACTTCGGCCGGGCAGTCGCACCATGTGCCCATGTCTACACTGCCCGGCCCGCTCCGGCGAGACCATCACCCGAGGTGGCTACGGCCGTTCGGAGCCGCGCGGTCCGCTCACCGGAGGCGTACGGGGCCCGAACGGCGGGCGGCGAGCAGCAGCGCGACGTCGTCGGGCCGGTCGGTGGCGTGCCGGGCGGCGGCCGTGAGCCGGTCGGCGACCCCGGCCAGCGACCGCCCGCCCCGGCGCCCGGCGGCGGCCCCGGTCCTGGCGAGCGCCAGCCGCAGCGCCTCGATGCCGTCGTCGATGTCCGCGCCCGGCCGCTCCACCAGCCCGTCCGTGTACAGCGCGAGGATCGCGTCCGGCTCCAGCAGCAGTTCGGCCACCGGGTACCGGGCCTGCGGGTCCACCCCGAGGACGACAGCGCCGGGGACGTCCAGCAGCCGGGTCCGCCCGTCGGGGGAACGCAGCAGCGGCGGCGGATGCCCCGCCCGGGCGATCCGGGTACGGCCGGTGGCGGGGTCCAGCCGCAGATAGCAGCAACTGGCGAACTGACCGGGATCGAGGTCGATCAGCAGGTGGTTGGTACCGCTGAGCACTTCGTCGGGCGGCCGGTCGCCCAGCGCGAACGCCCGTACGGCACTGCGCAACTGCCCCATGGTGGCCGCCGCCTGCACCCCGTGCCCCTGCACATCACCGATCACCAGCGCGAGCCCGTCACCCGCCTCGACCACGTCGTACCAGTCACCGCCCACGTCCATGCCCTGCGTGCCCGGCAGATACCGGCCCGCGGTCTCCACCTGCGGATGCGCCGAAAGCCGGCGGGGCAGCAGCGCCTGTTGCAGGCCGCGGGCGAGGGCCGCCTCGCTGTCGTAGCGCTGGGCCCGTTCCATGGCGTGGGCGATCAGCCCGGCGAGCGCGGTGAGGACCGTGCGCTCCTCGGCGCTGAAGCCGCGCGAGCAGTCGAAGCCGAGGATGCACGAGCCGACCGGCCGGCCGGAGGCGATCAGCGGCAGGAAGGCCCGGGCGCCCTCGTCCGCGTCCAGCGGGATGCCCGGGTAGGCGGCCGCCATCTGCTGCATCGACTCGAAGAACAGCGGCCGGCCCGTGGTCAGGCACTCCACGCCCGGCAGCCGCGCGTCGAGGCCGATCCCCTCGAAGGGATCGAGGAACCCCTGCGGGAAGCCCGTCTCCCAGGCGAGATAGAAATGCCGTTCCTGGAGCAGGTAGATGGCGAGGCAGCCGCCGCCGAACGCGGGCAGCAGCTCCCGCACCACCACCGCCGACACCTGCCGGGCGGTCACCGCGTCCGCCAGCGCGATGGCCAGGGCGATCGGCCGGTACAGCGGAGCCAGCGAGCCGCCGACCGTCACCGTGTCCTCCAGGACGTGCTCCTCGACGGCCGGCCCGGCCGGTGGGTCCATCCGGCTGGCCGGGACGAGCGTGCAGCTCAGCAGGTCCTCGCTGCAGTGCACCGACACGGCGAGCCAGTCGTCCGCGCCGGGCTCGCCGCGTTCCCCGGCCGGCCGGCGCACATGGAAGTGCACCGGGCCCGGGGACAGCAGCGCGCCGCGCAGATGGTCGTCGTACGGCGCACCGCCCAGCCACGGCATCGCCTCCCACAGCGAGCGCCCGAGCAGCCACTCCCGGTCCCGGCCGGCGAGCCGGGCCGCGGCCTCGTTGACGTACACGATCAGCCCCAGCCGGTCCAGGCAGAACACGCCCTGCGGCAGCAGGTCGGCCGCGCCGTCCGCGGACTCGGCGCGCCCGGGGGCTACCACCACGCCGTCGACCTGCTCGCCGGCCCCGCCCTCGGTGGCCGGCCACAGGTCCAGCAGCCGCGGCGTGCCGTCCAGCGCCCGCAGGCGCAGCGGCGCGGCGGGCGGCTTCCCGGCCGCGGTGTCGCGCAGCGCGGCCAGGACCAGGTGTGCGTCGTGCGGGGCCAGCGCGTGCGCGAGCGCCGTGTCCGTCCCCTCGAAGTCGCCGGGGGACAGCCCGAGAAGGGCGTGCAGCCGGTCGTCCGCGCGCACCGCCGAGGTCACGGGATCCCAGCCGAACCGCGCCACGACGGCCTGCGCCGGCCGGCTCGCGGGCGGCCGGACGCACAGCGGCTCGCGGTCCCAGGCCACCGCGCCCGGGTCGCCGTCGGCGAGCCCGAGCAACTCGGCACCCAGGCCTTCGGCGAGCCTGTCGAGCAGCTCCCGGTCCAGCAACTCGTCCGCGGTGTCCGTCACCGCCGGGCGCAGCACCATGAGCACCCCGAGCGGCTCGCTCCCGCCCGGCACCGGCACATGCACCGATCCGAACGGGAAGGGCAGGCCCGCCGCGAACTGCGGATACCGGCGCACCGTCTCGGCGGCGTTCGCCAGCACCACGGGCACGCCGAGGCGGTAGGCGTCGGCGACGGGGAAGGGGCGCTGCACGTGCAGTCGCCACCAGGGCCGGAACAGCGGTCCGGGCAGCCCCGCGAGGGCCGCGAGGCGCAGCAGGCCCGGGGTGCCGGAGCGCAGATACACGGCCGCCACCCGGCCGCCGGCCGCACCGAGCGCACCGGTCGAGGTGTCGGCCAGCAGCGCGGCCAGCCGGGCCCGCGTACGGACCGCCTGCTCGCCACCGCTCCCAGTCATCGCCCCTGCCTCGTCCCGTGCGCCTTCAGGTGGATGACACAGCAAGAATGCGCCTGGAGGACCGTGCGACGCACCTGGTACGAGCGGGAAACAGGGAGAGGGCCGAGGAAAGGGGCCGGGACGGTCGGGGTGTGCCGCCGTGGGGCCACCGACCGGGCCCGGCGCGGCTGTCAGCCGGCCGGTCGTGCCGGTCCCGCAAGGTCCGGCTCGGGGTTCCCGGTGTCCGCCGGACGCAGCACCAGATGACCGTCCAGCCGGGCGGCCGCCATCGCGAAGGGGAAGGTGTCCGCCTCCAGGCACATCGCCGCGTCCTCGGGATGGACGCCGGTCCAGCCCCGCCGGACCCCGTCGGCGAGCCGGGCGGCGGCGTCGGAGCGCCGGGCTCGTTCGAGGTAGGGGGCGGGGTCCGCGTCGGCCGCCGGGACGCGGTCCGCGATGTACTCGGCGTACTCGGCGCAGGCGAGATCCTCCTCGGCCCGGCCGCCGTCCCCGGTGACGACGAAGGTCACCGTCTGCGGCCGGGCCCGGCGCAGCACCTCGGCGGTCGTACCGGCCACCACGAAGCTCGCGCACAGCAGCAGCCCGGCGTCCGCCACGGCGAGCACCCCGGCCGTCCCGGCGGTGGTCTTCCGCACGACCGTACGGCCCCGGACGTCCAGCGAACGCAGCCGCGCGGGCGAGTTGGCCAGGTCGAACCCCGGCACCGGCTCGCCGTCCTGGAAGGCGAGCCAGCCAGGGTGACGGGACTTCAGCTCCAGGGCCTCCTGCTGCGCAGCGGCGAAGACGATCCGCTCACCACCGCGGCGGAACGCCCAAGGCGGCCACGGTGAACGCCCGCATGACATCGACGCCACGGCCACGTCCGGGGCCTTCGGCGTACCGGGTATACCGGTGAAATCGGTCTGCATCACTCCATGATCAGGCCCGGGGCGGCCGTTCAGTACTCGGCCGGACCGGGCGGCAGCGGCCGGGCGGCGCGCAGGCTGCGCAGGGCGAGCAGCAGGACGGCGATGTCGTCCAGGTAGACGGGGTCGGGCAGCAGGTCGGTGGGGAGCAGCAGATAGGCGACCGCGCCCCAGAACACCCAGCGCGGGCCCGTCGGCAGCCCGGCTCGCCGCAGCGCGCGCCGGGCGCGCACCAGCCGTACCAGCAGGCCGAGGGCGACCGCGAGCAGCAGTGCCGCGACGACGGCGCCGATCACCAGCAGGGTGGTGGTGGAATCCATGCGGTCTCCCTCCCGGGTTCCGACCGGACGGCTACGACGACCGGTCCGTGCCGTCGGCCGACTCCGTGCTGCCGCTCTCCGCCGCGGGCGGCGACTGCAGCCGGCCCTTCGCCGTAAACCTCAGCCGCTCGAACGTCCGGGTCAGCTGCTGCAGCGCACCGGGAGTCCGGGACGCGGACTGCTGGTGCGGAAGGGCGGGCGCGGGGACGTCACGGTAGGCGGCGAGGGCCTCCAGGGCCTGCTCGGCGGCCTCCTTGTACAGGTCACGGGACTTGGTCATCGCCTCCAGCGCCTCGGCGTACCGGGCGACCTGCCGCCGTTCACGCTCCAGCTCCTCCTGCAGGGTCATCAGGGCCCAGTTGTCCCGCAGGTCGGTCAGCGCCTCCTCGACCGCCCGCGGCAGCGGCCGCGGCAGGGCGGCGAAGTGCCGCAGGGCCGCGAGGAGTTCGGCGGGCTCGGAACCGTCCAGGAAGACGCTGCGGACGGTGTGCTCGCGGCTGTCGTAGCCCTCCGGAGCCGGATCCGGGGGCAGCAGCACCGCGCCGCCGCGCGGCACCTCGACGCCGAGGTCCTTCAGCGCCCAGTTGACGGCACGGAACTGGTGCGGCGCGGCCCGGTGCTCCACCACCCGGTGCCTGAGCCCCGGCGGCAGCAGCCGGGTCAGCGGCAGCCTGCCCTGCTCGTCCGGGGTCATCGCCTCGTGCACGACGACATTGAGGCACCAGGCCTCGCGCGCCGCGTCCCGCAGCCTGCGTCGCATCTCCTTGTCGTCCGCGGGCAGCGCGTTGACCTGCCGCAGGCGCACTCCGGTCACCGTGGAGTGGTGGTCCCAGGAGCCGTCCTCGCCCGCCGCGCCCTCCGGCCAGAACAGCGTCGCCGGCGAGGGCCATGTCTCGTCCCACGGGCGCTCCGCCTCCGCCACGAGCCGCCACTCCTGCCCCGGCCGCCGCTCCTCCTGCGTCACGAGGGTGAGCCGGGCCCGCACGGTCACCGTGCCGGCGACCCGCCAGCGCGCCTCGAACACGCGCCGGGCCGCGTCCTCGGACACGAGGGCCTCGGCGAAGTCGTCGAGGTCGCCGCTCTCCTTGCGCCGGCGCAGGGTGCGGCGGACGACCTCCTCGGGAACGGGACCGGTGTGGCGGCCACGGGCCGCCCAGAGGGTCTGCGGGACGGCGGCGCGGTCGGCGGTGGAGTTCGACATGAGCCAATCTGCTGATGAGGGCGGGTGCGCCTTCCAGTATCACCGCTCGGCGGCGCGCCACGTCGTCCGGGGCCCCGGGGCGGCGCGTCGCGGTGGACGGCGCCCCCGCACCCGGGACGCGCACCCCGCACCCGGGGCGCGCGGGACACGCGTCGGGCGGCCGTCGTTCACACGTGGTCGCGCCCTCGTACGGCTCCCACAATGGTCCGGCGAACGGGGTCCGCCCGCCCATCCGCCCAGGGGCGGACCCCGTTCTCGCAGCGATCACCCCCACTCCTCGATATATATCGGCAGTCGATATATCCTGGCCGCATGACAGCGAAGAGCATGACCCGGGCGGCGTTCTTCGTCCTCACGGCGCTCGCGGACCAGCCCCGCCACGGCTACGGAATCCTGCGCGAGGTGGCGGAACTCTCCGCCGGAGAGCTGCAGTTGCGGGTCGGCACGCTCTACGGAGTGCTGGACCGGCTGACCGCGGACGGCCTGATCGCGCTGGACCGGGAAGAGGTCAGACAGGGCCGGCTGCGGCGCTACTACCGGCTCACCGACGACGGAGTGGCCGCCCTGGACGCGGAAGCCGAGCGGATGGCCGCAGGCGCCGGGGCGGCCAAGCGGCGCATCGCCGAGGGCCGCCGCGCCGGCGCCCCCGCCCGCCCCGCCGCGGGCCCGGCAGGGCTCGAACCCCCCACCGCACCCGGACTCGCGGGAGGCTACGCATGACCACGCTGCTGGAGGCCCGCTACCGCACCGTCCTGCGTCTGCTCCCCGCCTACTACCGGCGGGAACGGGAGGAGGAGATGGTCGAGACGTATCTGGCGGACCTCGACCGCGACACCCAGGACCAGAGCCGGCCCACGCTCGGCGAGGTGGCGAGCATCGCCGCCCTGGCGGTGCGCAGCCGCCTCGGCGCCGCCGGGGCACCCCGGCGCTACGTGCTGCTCGGATCGGGCGCACGGCTCTTCGCGCTCGCCGCCGTCCTGCTCCTGGCGGCCTCCGCGGTCGTCGCCCCGATCCTGCGGCTGACCTGGTCGTTCACCCGGGGCGGCGGGGAACGGCGGCTGTTCCTCGCGGACTTCACCGATCACGGCCCCCTCGCCGCGACCGTCGCCGTCGCCCAGTGGATCCTGCCGCTCGGCTGGACGGTCGCCTACTTCGCCCTCCTGTACGACCGTCGCCGCCTCGCGCGGATCGGCGCCCTGGTGGCCGCGGTGCCCAGCCTGTGGCCGCTGGTCCGCTCGCTGACGGGGGCGACGGTCATCACGGAGCCGGCGTTCGTCGTGACGCTGGCGCTGCTCGCCTGTCTGCCCGCCCTGGCGCTGTGCGCCGCCCACCACCGCGACGCGCCCCCGGCCCGGCTGCCCGTCGGCACCCCCGGTCTGGTCTTCATGGCGGCGTGCGTGGTGACGGGCGCGTCCACGGTGCTCATGCCCGTCGCCGACGACCTGGTGTGGGGGCCCGCCAACTGCTTCGTCGTCGCCGCCCTCGGCCGGCTGCTGTGGAGCGCGCGCCGCGCGGCGAGCGTCGCGCCCGGCGGTGCCCTCGCGCTCGCCGCGCTCGGCCTGCTCCTGCTGGCCGCGCGTGTCGCCGCCGTCTACCCCTGGCTCCGGCTGCCCGGGGCCGCCGCGTACACCGGCGGCGGCCTCGCCCAGACGGCCGCGCTCGCCCTGCTGACCGTGCTCCTGACGGTGGCGGGCCGCCGCGAACTCGCGGCACGCTGAGCCGCACGGGGCGTCGGCGGCCTGCCACGGGTTGCCGCCCAGCGGTGGCACGGACTGCAACGGGCCCGGGCCGCCGGGGTTTTCGCCACCGGCAGGCACAGGCGGAACCCGAGGTCGTGCGCGCCGTCGACACGGGCGGGCGGGCCCGCGCCGGACCTACCGGGTTCATGCAAGACACGGCGAGGGGCCGGCGCATCGGCGCCGGCCCCTCGCCGTGTCTTGTGGAGTCCCGGAATTACGCCCCGCTCTCCCGGAGCATGTCCTCGCGCTCGACGATCTTCACGCGTGCGCGGCCCTGCGGCTCGCCCAGGGCGCGCTCGGCGGCGTCCAGCTTGTACCAGCCCTCCCAGGTGGTGAAGCGGACCTCGCGCTCGGCGAGGAAGGCGTCCACCGCCTCCGGGTCCGGCGAGGCCGGGGTGTGCAGCCGGCCGCCCGCGTAGTCGTCCAGCAGGTTGGCGACGGTCTCGTTGGCGTCGCCCTTGGTGTGGCCGATCAGGCCGATGGGACCGCGCCGGATCCAGCCGGTGACGTAGGTGGACTGGAGGTGGGCGCCGCCCTCCTCGACGACCCGGCCGCCCTCGTCCGGGACGGTGCCAGAGTCGAGGTCCCAGGGCAGCTTGGGCAGCTTCTCGGAGAGGTAGCCGACCGCGCGGTAGACCGCCGTGACGTCCCAGTCCTTGAACTCGCCGGTGCCCTTGACGTTTCCGGTGCCGTCGAGGGCGGTGCGCTCGGTGCGCAGGCCGACGACCCTGCCGTCCTCGCCGAGGATCTCCGCGGGCGACTCGAAGAAGTGCAGGAACAGCTTGTGCGGGCGGTCGCCGACGTCCCGGATCGCCCAGTTCTCCAGGGTCTTGGCCACCATGTCGGCCTGCTTGTTGCCGCGCCGGGTCTCGATCGAGCCCTCGTCGTAGTCGATGTCCTCGGGGTCGACGATGACCTCGATGGTGGGCGAGTGGTCCAGCTCGCGCAGCTCCATCGGGCTGAACTTCGCCTGGGCGGGGCCGCGCCGGCCGAAGACATGGATCTCCACGGCCTTGTTGGCCTTCAGGCCGTCGTAGACGTTCGGCGGGATCTCGGTCGGCAGCAGCTCGTCGGCGGTCTTGGCGAGGATGCGGGCGACGTCGAGGGCGACGTTGCCGACACCGAGGACGGCGACCTTCTCGGCCTCCAGCGGCCAGGTGCGCGGGACGTCCGGGTGGCCGTCGTACCAGGAGACGAAGTCGGCGGCGCCGTAGGAGCCGTCCAGGTCGATGCCGGGTATGGACAGCTCGCGGTCGGCCGTCGCGCCGGTGGAGAAGATCACCGCGTCGTAGAAGGCGCGCAGGTCGTCCAGGCTGATGTCGGTCGGGTAGTCGACGTTGCCGAACAGCCGTATCTGCGGCTTGTCCAGCACCTGGTGCAGGGCGGTGACGATGCCCTTGATGCGCGGGTGGTCGGGGGCGACGCCGTACCGGATCAGGCCGAACGGGGCGGGCATCCGCTCGAAGAGGTCGATGGACACACCGGGGTCGGCGGCCACCTCGGACTTGAGCAGGGCGTCGGCGGCGTAGATCCCGGCGGGGCCGGCTCCGACGATGGCTACCCGCAGGGGGCGCGGCATGATCAGGTTCCCTTCGCGTCTGAATGGGCGACTTGATCAGGAAGCCTAAGCTAAGGCAGGCCTAAGTTGGTACGCGGGTCCCGCCTATGACCCCATAAGTGGATCTTATGACTTGCCCAGCATTGTCTTATGACCCGGAGTGTTCCCCTGGAGCGGCCGGTGCCGGACCCTGTCCTCGGACGGCGGGAAGGGGACGGCGGGAAGGGGAGGGCGGGCGTGGACGGACACGCGGCAACGAGCGTAGCGGTGACGGGCGGCAGCGGCTTCGTCGGCAGCCATCTGGTAAGGCGCCTGCTGGAACGGGGCTACCGGGTCCACGCCACCGTACGGAACCGGGCCGACGCGGCCAAGGTCCGGCCGCTGTGGGAGCTGCAGGAAGCGTTCCCCGGCCAACTCCTTCTCTTCGAGGCGGACTTGATCGAGGGCGGCGCCTTCGATGCGGCGTTCCGCGACTGCGCGGTCGTCTTCCATGTGGCCGCACCGTTCCTGATGCCGGAGCGGATCAAGGACGGCCGACGGGACGTCGTGGACCCGGCACTGCTGGGCACCCGCAACGTACTGGCGGCGATCGAGCGGACCCCGCAGGTGCACACGCTGGTGTTCACGTCCACCGTGGGCGCGATATTCGGCGACTACGCCGATGTGCTCGCGATGGACGGCCGGATCCTGTCCGAGCGGTACTTCAACACCACCAGCACCGTCGAGAACAACCCCTACCACTACGCCAAGACGCTGGCGGAACGCGCCGCGTGGGCGGCCGAGGCGGCGCAGGACCGCTGGCGCATGGTGTCGGTCAACCCCGGGCTGATCCTGGGGCCCTCGTTCACCCCCGCGTCCGACTCCGGCAGCCTCTTCCTGCTGGACGAGCTGTTCCAGGGCTACTTCTGTTACGGCGCACCGGACTTCAGCTTCACCACGGCGGACGTCCGGGACGTGGCCGACGCGCACATCGCCGCCGCCGAGAACCCGGCCGCGCAAGGGCGGTACATCGTGGCGGCCGACACCATGACGTCGTTCCACGAGATGGCCGGCATCCTCCTCGCCCGCCACCCCCTGGACCTCCGGCTGC
This sequence comes from Streptomyces sp. NPDC007856, assembly GCF_042868225.1. Lineage (NCBI taxonomy): Bacteria > Bacillati > Actinomycetota > Actinomycetes > Kitasatosporales > Streptomycetaceae > Streptomyces > Streptomyces sp. NPDC007856. The sequence goes on from NZ_JBIAEC010000005.1 coordinate 302,953, forward strand.
CGCGCACGAGGCTCCCGCACTGGCCGGTCCGGGTCCTGGGCCCCGCCTTCGGTCTCACCCAGGACTACATCCGCCGGCACCTCGGCATCCGCTTCCGTGTCGACAACAGCCGCAGCATCCGCGAACTGGCCCTGAGGTACCGCCCGTTGGAGGACACCCTGCTCGACCACTACGAGAGCCGGCGCGCACACCGGCGCCGGGGCTGATTCCGGTACCGGTCGCCCCGGTCAACGGACCGCTCAGGAGAGCCGCACGATCCGGTGGATCGCCGACTCCCCGGCGCCGTAGATCGACTCCTCGCGTATGGACGATCCCGGGCCCGGCGCGTGCACCATCATGCCGCCGCCGACATGGAGTCCCACGTGCCGGTCGTCGTCGAAGAAGAGGACCAGATCGCCGGGCTCGATCCCGGCGAGCGTGACCGGCGCACCGGCGAGCGCCTGCTCGTACGCGGCCCGCGGCAGCTGAACCCCGGCGGCCTTCCAGGCGGCCTGGGTGAGGCTGGAGCAGTCGTACGAGTCCGGCCCCGTCGCACCCCACACGCAAGGCTTGCCGATCTGCGCCCGGGCGAACGCGATGGCCTTGGCGGCCCGCACGGCCCGGGGCGACTCGGGGAGCACGACGAGGGAAGCGGCGCCGGTCCCGGAGGCCGGGGTGGCGGGCGAGGCCTCCACGCCCGGCATCGCGGTCACCACCGCACCGGGCGCGCTGGGTGCTTCCCATTCCGGCTGCTGCCATGGGTTGGTGGCGGGGGTGGGGGAGGTGGTCTGGGTGGGTGGTGTGGGCGGTTGGGTTGTGGCGGGCGGGGTGGGTGGCGTCCATTCCGGCTGCTGCCACGGATTGGTGGCGGGGGTGGGGGAGGTGGTCTGGGTGGGTGGTGTGGGCGGTTGGGCTGTGGCGGGTGCGGTGGGTGCCGTCCATTCCGGCTGGTCCCACGGACTGGTGGGGGAGGTGGCCTGCGCGGGTGGTGTGGGGGGTACGGCTGTGGCGGGCGCGGTGGGTGCCGGGGTGACGGGGGGCGACGTTGCGGCCGTCGTCGGCATGGGGGATGCGGCCGTAACAGGCGTGGGTGGTGTGGCCGTCATCGGCGCCGCCTGGGCGGTCGCGGCGGCTGTGGTGAGCCGCGCGGTGTACCGGGTGATCACGTCGCTCGCCGCGGCCAGCTTGCGCTGGTTGTTCGCCTTGGACGTGGCGGGGGAGGGGCGGCCCGGCGCGGCGGGACCGGGCAGTGTCCTGGGTTCCTGGACCGGGGTGCCCTGCGCGGCGGACGGCCCGACCACCGGAAGGACGGCGGTCTCGACGGGTCCGGCGTCGGCCGTCGGTGCCGGACCGAGGCCGGCCGGATACGCCAGACCGAGACCGGTGGGTTCCCCTTGCCCGAGGCCGGCCGGGTCCACCGGATCGAGACCGGCCGGTACACCGCGCGTATCGGGCCCCGCCGGGGCTGCCGCCCCGGGCAGCGCCAGGTACGCGGCGCTCGCGCCGGGCGTACCCGTTCCGTCGAGAGCGGGCAACCCGGGCTGACCACCGGGCAGTTCAAGCCGCCGAGGTCCGTTCAGGGCGACGCGTGCGCTCTCGCGTGCCGCCAGGGCGAGACTCTCCGGATCCGTCGCCCGGCCGGCCGTCAGCTCGGCCACCACGCGGTCGGTGGCGCGCTCCAGGGCCTCGGGCCGTCGCGTGGACACGCCCATGCCCAGGGCGTCCGATGCGCCGCCCGTCCGGCCCCGGGAGCGGCCCGCAGCCGCTGCCGGGCGGTCGGGCAGCCGGTCGGCGGGCAGCGCGGCGGGGACGGTCGGGCCGAGCTTGGCGCGTGCCCCGTCGAACCACTGCCGGGCGATCTCGTCGAGAGCGGGATCCGGTCGCCGCCTCGGGCGCTTGGCCAGCGGGACGCCCCGGGAGCGCGTCACCGAGGCCATGGCCCGGGTCGCGTTGTAGTTCCCGGTCTCGTTCTCGGCCCGGTCGTAGAGGGAGTCGATCCGCTGCCGGACCTCGTCCTGCGCAACCTCGTCGCGGCTCTCCGGCGCCATGGAAGACACGCTCCTTCCTTGCCCCGCAGGGCAGTTGGGCCGATGCGTCCGGTCCGTCGAGGGCCGGGCGGCCTCGCGTCAACCTAGCCAACGTGTGTGCCTCGTGTGAAGGTTGAGGTGTGAAATGTCCGATGCGTATTTGTGATGTTCGTGGTGGTGTTCGAAAGGGAAGGGGCGAGTTCCGCGTTTTCCTGTGAGGTGCCGGTGAATCCGCGATTCCCTTGAACACTTCCGTGCCGCCCTCCGTATGAGTCCGGGGAGCTCCATGCCCGACCGGCGCACACACCACACAGGGGACGACCTTGGCACGCAACAGGCGCAGACGCCCGACCGGCGCACGACGCGCGACCTTCGCAGCGATGGCTCTCATGCTGGGCGGAGGCGGCCTCGTGGCGGCCAACGTCTACGCCTCGGCGACCGAGAGCTGGGGCGACGGTTCCGGCACGAACGGAACCGGACACGTCCTGTCCGCGGGCATGACCACGATCGACTGCCCCGACGTCGGCAGCCGGCTCACCGCCGTACCGGACGCCGCCCGGTCCGACGTGGACCGCGAACTCGCCCTGCTGGACCGGCAGACGGCCGATGCCTACCGGCAGCTCCAGCAGTCGGGACAGGCCGGCGGACAGGACTCCGGCTCGGTCGACGACACGATCATGAGCCCGCTGAAGGAGCAGCGGGCCGCGGCGATCGGCCGGATCACCGACGCCATCGACCGGGCAGGGGAACGCCCGCAGGGCCTGGACGCCCTGGCCGCCTGCACCTTGCGCCCCGGCGGCGACGGCGCGGGCGGCGGCGTCCAGTCCTCCGCCACCCCGACGTCCGCCACCCCGACCTCGGGTGCCCAGCCGAGCGGCGCCGGCCAGGGCGGCAACGGACCCGTCGTCTCCGACTACGCGGACATCACCTCCGCACCGCCCGCCGCGTCGAACCCGCCGCAGCAGGCCGACGCCTCGCGCGGCAGCTTCACCTCCGACTGCGGAGTCAACGCGAACGGCCTGTTCAACTCCGACAACGTCATCGTCGCCCCCGGCGTCTCCAACGGCGCCCACCACTTCCACGACTACGTCGGCAACCAGGGCAACAACGCCTTCGCGAGCGACGACGACCTCGCGAAGGCCGGGACGAGCTGTGTCGACCAGGGCGACAAGTCCTCGTACTACTGGCCGGTGCTGCGCCTGCAGAACGGCACACAGGAGCGGGACGCCGGATCCCCGGGCGGCGGCACGGAGGGCAACGCGGGCCAGATCGTCAGGCCCAAGCAGGTCACGCTGACCTTCACCGGCAACCCGCTCGGCAAGGTCACCGCCATGCCCCGCCTGCTGCGCATCATCACCGGCGACGCCAAGGCCTTCGTCAACGGTCCCGGCAACGCCAACGCGTCCTGGAGCTGCACCGGTTACGAGGACCGGCAGCTGAAGGACAAGTACCCGCTGTGCCCGCCGGGCAGCGACGTGGTGCGCAGCTTCCGGTTCCAGAGCTGCTGGGACGGCCGCAACATCGACAGCGCCAACCACCGCACCCACGTGGCCTTCACCGCCCCCGACGGCTCCTGCCCGGCCGGCTTCCGCGCCATCCCGCAGCTGGTGGAGCGGATCGTCTACGACGTCAAGGCACCCAGCCTCCAGGACGGCGGCCGTACGGTCCCGCTCTTCGCGGTCGACTCCTTCCCCGAGCAGCTGCACAAGCCCGTCACCGACCACGGCGACTTCGTCAACGTCTTCGACGAGGACCTGATGCGCCAGATGGTCGACTGCATCAACTCCGGCCGCACCTGCGGCCCCGGCGGCGACGGCTCGGGTACGACGGCGTCACCCACGGCGAGTTCCGGCTCCGGTACGACGGCCGCCCCGGGCGGCGGTACGGCGCAACAGCCCGGCGCCACCGCCACCTCCACCGCCACCTCCGCGCCGGTGCCCTCGGCCGCACAGCCCAGCGAGGAACCGAGGACCGACGCGACGACCACACCGGCCCGCACCACCGCGCCGGGCCGCACCACCGCGCCGGCCCGCACGACCGCGCCGTCCAACACGACCGCACCGGCCCGCAGTGCCGGGCAGCACCGTACGGCCAAGGCGGACAGCTCCACCGAGCCGGCACGGCACACGCCCACGCCCTCGCTCACCCGCCCCGCGGCCACTCAGTCCGTTCCCGCTCAGTCCGCGCCCGCCGCCCAGGCCACGGCCGCCGGATACGCTCCGCCCACCCCCGCCCAGCCCCAACCCCAGGGCACGCAGGGGGCACTCGCGGAGACCGGCGCCCACCTGTGGCCCGCCGCAATCGGCATCCTGCTCGCGCTGTCGGGCCTGATCATGCTGCTCAGGGCCCGGCGCCTCCGGTACTGAGAGGATGCCGAGATGGAGGGCCTGAGCGCCCTGTCCGCACAGGGCGCTCAGGTCAACTCAAGCGTCTGTTTGGCGAGTTCGTAGGCGGGCCGCATCGCCTCGTGCTCCTCGGTGTCCATCCCGCCGAGGTGCAGGACGACCGGGCCATGGGGCGTGCTGACCGCGAGCGCGGTCTCGCTCTTGGTCTCGTCCAGGAGCTTGCTGGTGTAGAGGTACTCCACCTCCACGCCCTTCAGGCCGCCGCCGGTCCGGAAGGAGTGGTACTTCTCCTTGCTGACGTTGTCCTCCGCGGCGACGAACTCCCGCAGCACGCTGCCCGCGTCGGCCTTGCCCGCCTTGCCCGTCCACACGCGCAGGAAGCCGATGTGGCCCGCCGGCCTGGCGTCGATCTCGCAGGCCGCGGTGACCGGCCCCTGGCGCAGGAAGGCGTCGGCGAGCGCCCCGCTCACCTCGCCGTCGGAAACCTTCGACGCCTTCGACAGCTCCGCCTCGGCGTCGACCGTCTTGGCCTTCCAGTGCCTGGCGATGTCGAAGCGCACGGGCAGTTCGCAGTCCGAACCGGCCGCGCCGATCGACCCGCCGCTCGCCGTCGCCGTCCCCCCGGTCCCTTCGCTCCTGGCGTTCGGGGACGCGCCCGAGGTTTCCTTGCCGTCACCGTCCGCCGACTTCGCGCACCCGCCGAGCACCGCCGCGAGCACCACCGCCACGACCACCGCACCCCGCATGGACCCCACCCTGACCTGCACTTCCCGCTCCCCTCCTGTTCAGGGGCGCAACCATAACCGAGGGCACTGACAGCATCGAACACGTTCTCCCCGCAGTTCGGCCCGGCCCCGGGCCTCCCGTCCCCGGGTCAGCCGGTGACGAGCGGCTTGCCGTAGACCGTGGTGCTGAGCCGGACCGTCATGCCCAGGCGCTCGTACAGCGAGAGCGCACCCGTGCCGGAGTGCGTCCACAGGGTGCACGCCGGCCTGCCGAGGCGGTGGAAGGTGCGGAACGCCTCGCGCAGCAGCGTGCGGGCGATGCCCCGGTCGCGGTGGTCGCGCCGTACCGCGACCCGCTCGACGTAACCCTCGTCGTGGCCCGGAACGTCCAGCGACAGCACGGCCCCGACCAGTCGGCCGCCGGCGAAGGCGAGCGGTGACGCCGCGGGCAGGAACGTGGCGCGTTCGACGGTGTGCCGCGCCCATTCGGGGTAGCTCTTCCGCCGTGGCTGCCACTCGTCGAACGCGTCCTCGGTGAGCCGGTACGCCGCCTGTTCGTCACCAGGCCGGAACGGCCGTACGGTGATGCCCGCCGGTGGATCGGGCACCTCCGGTTCGTGCGGCAGCGCGATCTGCAGCAGCCACTCGGTGACCAGCCGGGAGTACCCGCCGGCCCGCAGGAGAGCGGCCGCGGCACCGTCGCCGTCGGGGACCGTCTGCGCGAGCCGGTCGCCACCCGCGCACCGGGCCCTGGTCTCGGTCCAGGCCAGCAGCGCGCCCCCGAGACCCCGGCCCCGGTGACCGGGGTGCACATGAACCCTGGCCCGCCGTCCCTTCACCCAGCCGTAGCCGGCCGGCGTGCCCGTGCCGTCGTGCACGAGCACCGTGTCGTCCTCCGGCCGCAGACCGGGCAGGGTGAGTTCGGCGGTGATGCGGTCGGCGCCGGTCACGGCACGGCCGTACACCTCGTGTTCGTACGCGGCGACCAGGCGGTGGATCGCGCCGACATCGGCGGTGGTCGCCGGCCGCCACCGATAGCCGGCCGGCAGCCGGTCCGGGCGGAAATCGGCCTCCAGCGCACCCGCTCCGGTCACGGCAGCCCCTCCCGTCCTCCCCGTGCACAGGCTCTACCCCGCCGGGCCGCCCGCCACGCCCGTCTGTTTGCGAGGCGCCGCGGGGGCACGGCAGGGTGCGGGGTGTGCCTACCTTGCTCATCGTCCATCACACCCCGTCGCCCAACTGCCAGGCGCTGTTCGAGGCCGTCGTCTCCGGCGCCACGACACCGGAGATCGAGGGCGTCCGCGTCGTCCGCCGCGCCGCCCTGTCCGCGACCGCCTCCGACGTCCTGGAGGCCGACGGCTACCTGCTCGGCACACCGGCGAACCTCGGATACATGTCCGGCGCCCTGAAACATTTCTTCGACCAGATCTACTACCCCTGCCTCGACGAGACCCGGGGCCGGCCGTTCGGCTACTACGTGCACGGCGGCAACGACGTCACCGGCGCCGTCCGTGCCATCGAGGCCATCACGACCGGCCTCGGCTGGCGCCGTGCGGCCGACGCGGTGACGGTCACCGGAGAGCCCGGCAAGGCCGACACGGAGGCGTGCTGGGAGCTGGGGGCCACGGTCGCGGCGGGGCTGATGCCCGGGGCGTGAACGCCGGGTGAGGAACCGTCCCGCGGGTGCCTACGGGCTTGGCCGGCGTCCGCTACCTGGACGGATGAAGGTGCGGGCCCGGTGTCCCTGGCCGACGATGGGACCGGGGTCGCGCCCTCCGGCGTGGCTGAACCCTGTCATGTGTCGTCGTACGTCGTCGAACGAGGGAGCGTCGGATGCGAGCGGACGGCCACGCACCCGGACGGCCCGTGCCGGACGGCCGGGACGCCAGCGAGCTGCTGCGCCGGTGCGCACGGGACGTGGTGGACGTCGCCGAGGGCATCCGCGCGGTGTCCGAGCGCACCAGCACCGCGCTGTTCGCGCCGCCCCTGACCGCCTCCGCGCGCCGCCGTCCCCGTACCGGCCTCGCCGCCCAGTGGGCGCTGCTGCGGGCCCTGACGAACAAGGAGGGCCTCGGCGGCTCGGCGATCGCCGCGCCGAAGGGCATGGGCCAGGTGCTCGGCGCTGCCGGTGCGGTGCTGGGCCGGGAGAGCCTGGCCGCGCTGGTAGCCGTCACCTCGCTGCGCCTGAGGATCGCCGCCGTCCTCGTCGACCACCCCGAGTTGGCGCGCGACCCGGGCCTGCGCCGGCTGACGCAGGCCGTCACCGCCGACCGCGACCTGGAGGCCGTACGGGCCCTGCGCGCGCTGTTCCGGGACCGGGGCGCCCAGCGTGCCCTGTCCGGGCTGACGCCGCTGATGGCAGAACTGCTCGCCATCCGCGCCCTGCTCGACGAGGGCCCGAAGCACGACGAGACCGGCCGGGTGCGCGCGGCCGGGCGCGAACCGTCCGCCGATCCGCTGCGCCGTCCGCCGCACGGAATCAGCGCCTCGCACCTCGCCTCCATGGACCGGGGGGCGGCCGAGGCCGTCGACCTCACCGACCAGGAGAAGCAGTTCATCGCCACCGAGGGTTCGTTCCTCGGATTCCTCCGCAACATCGAGGTGCTGTCCAGCGACGGGCGGATCCTCGTGCAGAACGTGCGTGGTCCCGACGGTGTCGTCCGCTACGTCGTCCAGGCGCCCGGCATCACGCCGGGCCGCCCGCGCAACCACTCCCTGCAGGACGTCGTCGGTGCCCGGCGGAACCCGTGCACGACCGACTCGCCCTACACCCGCTCGGTCCTGCGCGCCCTGGCGGACTACGGCATCCCGCGCGGGGCCGACCTCGCGCTGATCGGGCACGGGGAGGGCGGGACCGCGCTGCTGAACCTCTCCCAGGACGAGGAGTTCTGCCGCACCTACCGGGTCACGCACGTCGTCGCCGTCGGCTCCCCGGTCGGCGACGAGAAGCCCGCCGACCCGCGCACCTGGGTCGCCGTCGTCACCAACCAGCACGACGTCGTGGCCGTCCAGGACGGCCGGAGCGCGGCCTCCCTGTTCGACCCGCACCCGCACTGGTACCAGGCCGACTACGCCGGGCCCACCCACGAGTTCCCGCTGTGCCACATGCTCCGCGAGTACATCGAGCATCTGCGCACGGTGATCCCCGAGGCCCGCGAGGACATCGACGCGGCGCTCACGCCGTACCGCGGCCCTATCGTGCGCACCCAGGCCTACCAGCTCAAGGACCGCGCCCACCCGCCCGAGGGATACCCCTTCCTCACCCTGCCGACCACCTCGATCCCGACGACTGCCGGCCCGGTCGACGTACCGGTGCGCTACTACGACTCCGCCGCCGCCCATCTCTGCTTCCCAGTCTCCGCCGACGCGGCGCGCGGCCTGCTGCCCGGCGCCACCTGGCTGACCCCGAGCCGGCTGGGCCGACGGGCCCTCGCCGTCCTGTCGCTCTACGAGCACCGCTGCTCCACCATCGGCCCGTACACCGAGATCGCGCTGTCCGTGCTGGTCGACGACCTGTGGCGGCCGCGCCCGTACGACGTCGGCGCGGACCTGCTGCGCCGCGCAGACCTGCGCCGCAGCGGGCGTCACGTCCTCTCCCTCGCCGTCACCAGCGACGAGGCCCGCGTGGTCGCCCGGGAGATCTGGGGCCAGCCCGCGATGCGGACGACCGCCGAGGCCGACCTGACGGACCGGCAGATCGACGTGCGGTCCAGGGACCTCGGGCTCACCGTCGAAGGCCGGCTCGGGCCGGGCATGCGCTGCCCGGAGGCCGACTGGATCCTCTACGGCCGCAGGAAGGACAGCACCGTTCGCACCCTGGTCCGGGCACACGGCAGGCTGCGGCTGCACCGCGGCACCGGCGTGCGGCTGCGGCTGGACACCGCGGCGGCCGAACCCCTCGCCGGACATCTGCGCCGGCTCGGCATCGACCGGGCCCGGCCCCGGTTCGTCCTGAGCTGCCCCCAGTTCATGCTCCACCGCAGCGCCGGCGCCGTCATGCCGCGCTGAAGCCCCCTGCCCTCACCCCAGCCCAGTGGGAGCCGCCATGGTGACCGAGTCCCCCCGAGCGATCACGGCCTCGGCCGACGAACTCCTCGCGCACGCAGACACCCTGCGGGCCGACGCCGACCTTATGGACGGCTACGCCCGTCGGCTGCTCGCCACCGCGGCCACCCTGAGCGGCTGCCCGGCGGCACCCGACTGGAGCCGTCCCACTCTGGAGCGGCAGGCCGCCGCCTGCACCGCGGCGGCGGAGCAACTGCGCACCGCAGCCGAGGCATTGGCCACCCATACCGGAGCCGGGGACTGAGCCGTCCCGCACGGGCCGGAGGCCGGCCTGGGCCCCGACTCGGCATGCCGCCGCCCAGGAGTCCGCCGGGGCGCTCGGCGAGCGGCCGTACGAACAGGGTCACGGCGGCCTCCTCCGCGAAGCCGTCGCGGCGCATCGACTCGGCCGTGGCGGTGTTGCGCCGCCTCAGGGCTTGCGGGCCACGCCGGCATACACCGGCTGCCCTCCAATGACCCGCATCCCCGGCTCGGGATGCCAGCGCGTGGCCGGCACGACACCCGGATCGCACAGGTCCAGGCCCTCGAAGAACCGGCCGATCTCGGCGTGCGAGCGCGCCTGGACCTGGGTGCCACCGGAGCGGTAGACAGCCGTGATCCGCTCCCAGACCTCCGGGTCGAACTCGGTGCCGACGTGGGAGAGCGTCAGAAAGCTGCCGGACGGCAGGGGCTCCAGCAGGGTCCGGACGACACGACGGGGGTCCTGCTCGTCGGTGACGAACGGCAGCAGCGCGATCAGCGACAGGCCCACGGGCCGGCCTAGGTCCAGATGCTCCCGGGCGTACTCCACGATCCGCTCCGGCTCGCGGACATCGGCGTGCAGATAGGCGGTACGGCCCTCGGGCCTGCCCCGGAGCAGGGCTTCGGCGTGCCGCAGCACGATCGGGTCGTTGTCGACGTACACCACCCGGGCGCTCGGGGTGACCGCCTGGACGACCTGGTGCAGATTCGGCTCGGTGGGGATCCCGGTGCCCACGTCCAGGAACTGGTCCACGCCCCGCCGGGCGACGAAGCGGGCGGCCCGGTGCATGAACTCGCGGTTGGCCCAGGCCGTGTCCTTGACGCCCGGGAAGAGCTCCAGCACCCTGCCCGCGGCCTCGGCATCCACGACGTAGTGGTCCTTGCCGTCCAGGAACCAGTCGTACATCCGCGCCGAGTGCGGCTTGCCGGTGTCGATCCGATCCGGGCTGAATCCGGTGTCTGTCACGTCGGCTCTCCGTGATGGGGTGGGGGGTGGACGGGCGGTCGTCAGCGGCAGCGGGAGGCCGCCGCGCTGTCGTGGCGGTGCCAGACGGCCTCGACCACACGGCCGTCGGGCAGGGTGTGCCGGGGCGGCCCCTCGTCCGGTACGAAGCCGGCCCGGGCCAGGGCCCGCCGGCTCGCGGTGTTCCCGGGCTCCGCACCTGCCCGCACCGTGCTCATTCCGGCATGTCTGTGGGCGAGATCCGCGCCGGCGCGGAACAACTCCGCGCCCAGCCCCTGGCCACGGCAGGCCGGCGCCAGCCAGCCGCCCATCTCGCCCGTGCGGTGCTCCAGTTCGAGGGCGCCGGCATAGCCGAGGTCCGACCTGCGCACGCAGACGAGCAGCAGGGGATCGTCCGGGCCGGGTGCGTACGGCTGGGCCAGCTTCCGGGGCATCCGGCGGCCGTCGTCGCCGGCCGGCCGCCAGGCGAGCAGGGCCCTGCGGGTGCCGGGATCGGGCAGGACCAGGTCCGCCTGGGTGCCGAGCCAGCGCTGTGCCTCGGCATCGGCGCAGGCGGCGAGTGCCGCGGCCACGTCCAGCCGGGTCCGGGGCGTGAACAGCAACAGCCGCTCGGTGGCCAGGACATGCCGACCGGCCTCCGGCCCGCACCGACCGGGGACGGGCAGCCCGGCCGGGGCCGCCCGCCTCCGGCGGATCACCCACCAGACCATGCACACCCCCGACCCAACGGTCCGCGCGACTGACACGGGACGCGTACGGACGCCGAGCCCCGAGGGATGCGGACGACCCGCACCGGCGGCGAATGTACCGGGGTTCGGGGGTGGGTGGCGTGTGGGTGGGGGTGGTTTTGGGACGGGAGGGTGAGGTGGGAAGAGCGGTGGGGTGGCCGGGGTCAGTCGGACTGTTCCTGGGAGCCGGGCTTGGGGCGGGTGCGGGTCCAGGACGGGTCGGCGGACGGGGCCGGGGCGGGGGTGGCGATGTGCATGGGCATCCTTCGGACTGGTGGGGGATGGTCCGTGGGTGGTCGAGTGGGGGTGCGGCGGGCCTGGCGTCAGCCGTGGTCGGACGGCAGCTCGGCCCAGACGACTCGGGCGGCCCGGCCGGACACCGGCGTCACGTCCAGGACGGGTCGGCGGACGGGGCCGGGGCGGGGGTGGCGATGTGCATGGGCATCCTTCGGACTGGTGGGGGATGGTCCGTGGGTGGTCGAGTGGGGGTGCGGCGGGCCTGGCGTCAGCCGTGGTCGGACGGCAGCTCGGCCCAGACGACTCGGGCGGGCCGGTCGGACACCGGCGTCACGCCCCAGTCCCGGCTCAGCGTGTCGACCAGCAAGAGCCCGCGCCCGTGCTGGTCGTCGGGTCCGGGGCGGAGCGCGGCCGGCAGCGTGGGGCCGCCGTCCCGGTCCTCGACCTCGATCCGTATCCGGTCGGACGTACCGTGCAGCCAGCAGGTGATCCGCTCGCCGGCCGTGTGCACGAGGGCGTTCGTGACCAGCTCCGAGGTCACCAGGACCGCGTCGTCCCGGGGGCCGTCGGGGATGCCACAGGCGGTCAGCAGGTCCTGTACGACACGCCGGGCCGTGCCGACGGCCGCCGGCTGCGCGGGCAGGTCGAACGCGGCGGCGCGGCGGGGGAGCGGGTCCCCGGAGGCGAGCCGGTCGGGGCCGAGGGGCCCAGGGAGTCGACCGAGGCGCCCGCCTCCGGGTGGTCTCGGGACACCGGCCCCGATCGGCGGCCGGTACGCGTGCTTCAGGGGGCCCGGGACGGGGTGTGGGCCCGCCTCGGAGTCGTCCGTGGCCCGGTCCGGGACGTCCGCCGTGTCCGTGCGCCGGAGCGGTTCCTCAACGGCGTCCACCCGGCCGCCCCGCCGTTCCGCGCTCTCCGGCGCCGGGCGTGACTGGTCCGTGCCGTCCAGGATTCGGGTTGGCTGGTTTGCGCTGTCAAGCGATGGGTGCGGCTGGTCCGCATCCGACCCGCCCGCGTCGTTCGGCATCGGGTGTGGGCGGTCAGCAGTGGCGTCCGGGCGGTCCCCGGAACCGTTCTGGCGGGGTAACGCGGACAGGCGGGACGGGCCGGGACGCAGGGGTGCCTGGGCGGCGCTCCGGTTCTCGGGTCGGTGGTGGAGCGGTCGGGGGAGGGAGGGCGGAGCCATCGCCGTGCGCCTTTCGTCCGGCCTCGCATGGGGGGTTGCGGTATCAGGCCGACCGTGCGCAGCGGACGACACGGCTCCCGCGAGGCCGTGATGCGGCCCTGGTCTCCCCCAACCAGGCCGCGCCGCCTGCTCCTTCGGTCGGCCGGAGCAGTGAATCCACTCTCGCATCGCCCAACAACGGTCCGCAACCAGCAAGTTGAAATTTGCAAGTGGCGAAGTGCATGCTGCTCCGGCCAGAACGTGATCGAATGGGCCCGGGAGAGCGACCGTGTGCGACGGTGTCCCTTGACCTGGTGAGGGGGTGTGGGGCATGACCGCGGAGACCGACTGGGGCGGCGCCCCCTCCGTCCTGCGCATGATCCTCGGCCGGCAACTGGAGGAGCTGCGGACCCGGGCCGGCCTCAGCTACGCCGAGGCGGGCACCGCCATCGGCGTCAGCCACTCCACCATCCGCCGCATGGAGGCCGCCAAGGTGGCCCGGCTGCGCCTCGCGGACGCCGAGAAGCTGCTCCAGGTCTACGGCGTCGCCGACCGGGACGAGATCGACACCTTCCTGAAGTCCGTGCGCGAGGCCAACAAGCGCGGCTGGTGGCACACCTACCGCGATGTGATGCCCGACTGGTTCGCCGCCTATCTCAGCCTGGAACAGGCCGCGTTGCAGATCCGCGCGTACGAGAACCAGTTCGTGCACGGCCTGTTGCAGACCGAGGACTATGCCCGCGCCCTGATCGCCGCGGACAGTCCGCACGCCTCCGCCGAGGCCACCGAGCGCCGGGTCGCGCTGCGCATGCGCCGCCAGGAGCTGCTGGCCCGCGAGGCGCCGCCGCGGGTGTGGGTGGTGATGGACGAGACGGCGCTGCGCTGGCCGGTCGGCGGACCGGCGGTGATGCGGGCGCAGATCGATCACCTCGTCGAGATCAACCGGCTGCCCCACGTGACCCTGCAGCTCATGCCGTTCGCCAACGGACCGCACCCGGCGATGCGGGCGGGCGCCTACCATCTCTTCCGGTTCAGGGCCCGCGAACTGCCCGACATCGTGTACCTCAACGGCCTGGTCGGGGCCGTCTACCTCGACAAGGCCGACGACGTCGTGGTGTACCGGGAGGCGCTGGACCGGCTCGGCGCCCAGGCCGCGCCCGCCAGGAAGACCGAGGCCCTGCTCGCCGCGATCCGCAGGGAGTTGTGACGCACGCCCGCACCGCCCCCCCGTACGCGAGAACCTGACCCCTCGACCGAATGGAGACACGGCGTTGCCCGACAACGGATGGCCGGCCGACCGCATCGACACCGAGAACGCCCACTCCGCCCGCATCTACGACTACATCCTCGGCGGCAAGGACTACTACCCCGCCGACCAGGAGGCCGGTGACGCCATGTCCCGCGAGTGGCCCGCGCTCCCGGTCCACATGCGCGCCAACCGCGACTGGATGAACCGCGCCGTGCGCTGGCTCGCCCAGGAGGCGGGCATGCGCCAGTTCCTGGACATCGGCACCGGCATCCCCACCTCGCCCAACCTGCACGAGATCGCCCAGGCCGTGGCGCCCGAGTCCCGGGTCGTCTACGTCGACAACGACCCGATCGTCCTCACCCTCTCGCAGGGCCTGCTGGCCAGCGCGCCCGAGGGCCGTACCTCGTACATCGAGGCCGACTTCCGAGACCCGGCGGCCATCCTGGACGCCCCTGAGCTGCGCGAGACCCTGGACCTGGACAAGCCCGTCGCGCTCACCGTCATCGCCATCGTCCACTTCATGCTCGACGCGGACGACGCGGTCGGTGTCGTACGCCGGCTGCTGGAGCCGCTGCCCTCGGGCAGCCATCTGGCGATGTCCATCGGCACCGCCGAGTTCGCCCCCGCCGAGGTGGGCCGGGTCGCCCGTGAGTACGCGGCCCGCAACATGCCGATGCGGCTGCGCACGATCGATGAGGCCCATGAGTTCTTCGAGGGCCTTCAGCTGGTCGAGCCGGGCATCGTCCAGGTCCACAAGTGGCACCCCGACGGCACCGGAGAGCGGGACATCCGCGACGAGGACATCGCGATGTACGGCGCGGTCGCCCGCAAGCCCTGACACTCCGATTTCAGGCCTCGACAGACCAGGGGCCGGGGTCCGCACCCACCTCCCGGACCCCGGCCCCGCCACCCCTTTCGTACGGCGGGGCGGCGGTACGCCGGCCGGTATGACCGCCCGCGTCCATACCTTCGACGCCCGGGAGGGCGGTACCTTCCGGGTCTCCCTGAGCTACGACGACCCGTCCGCCACGGGCATCCCACGACGACATCCCCCGCGAGGACAACGAACTGGGCACCCGCATGGCCCTCGACAACCTCGCCCGGCTCGTCGAGGGACCGCACGCCCGCCGGCCGTCCGTGGCGGAATGACCGAAAGGACGCGGAAAGGCGACCGGAATTCGGCACAACCATCCGACTGCCTCATATTCCGGGTCCGGAGTGGGAAAAAGCCGAGAGAAAGCGGAACCGGTGCGAGGGAAATGAGGTCTTAAAGTCCGTCGACGGCCGGGATCAGTCCGGTCGTACCGAAACCGGGGGAATAAGACCTATGTCCGTCCGCAGTCGCAAGATCATAGTCACCGCCGTCGCCCTCACCGGCGGCCTCACGCTGGCCGCCGTGACCCCCGCCCTCGCGGGCACCGGCGCGAGCCGCACCACCCGTGCCGCAGCCGTGTCCTCCGCCCAGGGGGACCCGCGCAATGTCACCCAGCACGTGGCCGACTTCTACGGCGCCTACATCGACGCCGTCTGGTCCACAGACGACAAGTCCGCCGGTGACGCGGCCAAGGCGCTGCGGGCCTTCTACCTCTCCGCCGCCGCACAGAAGAAGGTCGCCGCCTTCGAGAAGAAGGAGCACGCCGACGGCATCCTCTTCGCGCAGAACGTGCCGGTGAAGTGGAAGGTGACCTACACCGGTTCCGGCGCCGGCCACGCCACCAGCCGGGTCACGCTCACCTGGAGCGACGGGCCGCACGCCGAGGTCAGCCGGATCGACGTGCAGTCCGACCTGAAGACCCTGAAGATCACCGACCTCAAGTCGGTCCGCTGACCGGGGGGGCGTGCGGTCCCGCCCCGCCCCCACTCGGGGCGGGGCCCACGCCTGCCGTGACGGCAAAGGCAGTTGAACCCGGCGGCCGTGCGTCCGCAGTGGCTGACCTGTGCGCCGTCCGGCACTGTACCGGGGCCGAGAGTCAGCGCCGGGCCCGCCTTTCGGCCCGCACGGCAACACGATCACCAACCGGCTCGCAAGGCTGTCACCCCGAAGGGCAACTCGCTCGCCGACGCCACCTGGCTGACGCTGTGGACGAAGAGCGGGGCCGATGTGCAGCAGTGGAGCGTGGACGGTTCTGAGCGCGCACGGCCTTCGAGCGTCCCCGGCCTTCCGGCAGGTGCCGCCCGCCCTCACCCGTGCCGGAAGCCGTTCGCGCCGGCGACCCGGCCGTGGTGGCGGCGTCGGTCGACCGTCGTGCGGTGCAGCGCGATGAGCGCGGCGTCGTCGTCCAGCCGGCCACCGGCATGGGCCAGCAGGTCGCGTCGCACATGGTGCATCAGCGCCTCAGGGGCGTCGTCGGTCCAGAGCGCGGCCCGCTCGGTGAGCGGATAGAACCGGCCGCGGGCGTCCCGGGCCTCCACCACGCCGTCGGTGTACAGGAGCAGGGTGTCACCGGGCTCGAAGGAGAAGACGTCCAGCGTGTGCTCGCTGTTGCAGCTGTGCACCCCGAGCGGAGGGGAGGGGTGCAGGCTCGGGACCGTGACGGCGTGGCCGGGGCTCAGCAGCAGCGGCGGCGGATGGCCGCAGCTGGTCATCCGGGTCACCGGATCCCGGTCCGGGATCTCCACCAGCAGCGCGGTGGCGAACCGCTCGCCCGCCTCCTCCGGCGGGTCCAGATCCGCCGCGTAACGGGTGACGCTCTGCTCCAGCAGATCGGCCAGTTCCTCGAGCGGGATGTGCCGGTGGGCGCTCTCCCGGAAGGCGCCGAGCAGCAGCGCGGCCTCGCCGATCGCGGGCAGCCCCTTGCCGCGCACGTCACCGATCAGGACCCGTACCGCGCCGTCGCACCGGGTCGCCGCGTACAGGTCGCCGCCGATCTGCGCCTCGTCCTCCGCCGCCAGATACAGCGAGGCGATCCGCAGCGGGCCGATCTGCTCGGGCAGCGGCCACATCAGTACGTGCTGTGCGGCCTCGGCGACCGTGCGGACCTGGGCCAGCTGGGCCTGCCGGCGCTCCCGCAGCGCGCTGTAGACCACCAGCGTCACCGTCAGCACCGCGAGGGTGATGATCTGCACGATGTGGTTCATGGTGCCGATCCCGCCGTGGGTGAAGCCGATCAGGGTCTGCGCGGCGAGTGCCAGCCCCCCGACGGCCGCCGTGGTCCGGGGCCCGGCGAAGGAAGGGGTGATCGCGGGCGCGATCACCAGCGCCGGGCCCAGGTGGACACTGGTGGGGGCCTGCATGTCCACCACCGTGATCACCACGATGAGGGCGACCGGGAGCAACAGCAGAGCGTGCACCGACTGCCACGGCTGCCGCGGGCCCGCTCTGAGCCAGGGGGTCATCCTTCCAGCGTGCTCCCGGGCCGCGGACGATGCACGCCCGTGCGGCCGCAGGCCGACGAGACGGCGTCCGGCGGGGCACGCTCACCGGCCTCGGCGTGCTGAGCACGCCGGCGGTCGCCGCGGTGCAGGGCGATCCGCGACCCCGCCACCCCGGCGCCGGCCGGGGCGGGCGAGCCGCCGTGAACCCGCCCGACCGTGCGCCGTGTCGGTGCGATCGCGCCGGGTACCCGTACGCCCCTGGGTCCGAACCGGCCGACCCGGGGCCTAGGGGCCGCGAACGGAGATGCCATGACGCACAACGGGGAGGACGCCGCTCCCCTCCGGCGCCCGGAGGTCACCGAGCTGCGCCTCGCCGCGGGCGGACCGGACCAGCCCGCCACGCCCGGACCGGACCTGCCGCAGGACCGCAGCCAGGCGATCCTGGAGGCCGCCAAGGAGATCGGCGCCCTGCTCAAACGCGCCGGCCACCGCTTCGCGCTCGCCGGCAGCGTGGCCGTCTACGCCCACGGCGGCAGCCGCTACCTCCAGCACGACGCCGACTTCTGCGTGCTGCCCGACGACGCCGAGGCGGTGGCCGCGTCCCTGCGCGAGGCCGGCCTGCCCATCCGGACACCGCCCGAGGACTGGCTGCTGAAGACCACATGCCGTGGGCAGAACATCGACATCATCTTCGCCCTCGCGCACCAGCCCGTGACGGAGGAGATGCTGGATCGCGCCCATGTCCTGCCGGTCGACTCGGTGCTGATGCCCGTCCTCTCCCCGACCGATCTGATCCACAGCCTGATCAGCGCCTTCTCCGAGCACTACTGCGATTTCGGGGCCGTCCTGCCGGTGGCCCGCGCCGTCCGCGAGAAGGTCGACTGGGACGCGCTCCGGGTGGCCTGCGGCGATCAGCCCATGCCGGCCGCCTTCCTCTTCCTCCTCGAACGGCTGAACGTGATCGACCCCCAGGAGGGGCAGCCATGACCGACACGAGCCCGCCGCCCCCCTCGGCGGCCGGCAACCTGGACTACCGCGTCGCCCATCTCGCCGAGCGCCTGGCCACCGGGGACCTCGGAGAGCTCGGCGTACGGATGGAGCTGCGCGGCGACGCCATTCTGCTGACCGGCACCGTGCCGTCCAGCCAGTGCCGGGACGACATCTGCCACATGGCCCGCGAAGAACTGGCGGGGCACCCCGTCCACTGCGACATCCTCGTCGCCGGGACCTCCTCGCCCGACCACGGAGAGGACCTGACATGATCCGCGTCGCGGCCGTCGGGGACATCCACATGAGCCCCGAGAGCCAGGGCACGCTGCGCTCCTCCTTCGAGACGCTGCGCGAGTGCGCCGACGTCCTGCTACTCGCCGGGGACCTCACCCGGCACGGTACGACCGAGGAGGCCGCCGTCGTCGCACGGGAGATCAAGGACCTCGGGGTTCCGGTCGTCGCCGTCCTGGGCAACCACGACCACCACGACGAACGGCCCGAGGAGGTCAGCATGATCCTGCGGGACGCCGGGGCCCACGTCCTGGAGGGAGAGGCCGCCGTGGTGGGCAACGGCGGGACCCGGATCGGGGTCGCCGGGACCAAGGGCTTCGGCGGCGGATTCGTCGGACGCTGTGCCGGGGAGTTCGGCGAACCCCTCATGAAGGAGTTCGTCCGCTACAGCCGTCGGTGCGCCGACAGTCTGCACGCGGCCCTGAAGGACCTGGCCGACCGGAACTGCGACGTCCGGATCGCCCTGACCCACTTCTCGCCCGTTCCGGACACCCTGGCCGGGGAGCCGCAGGAGATCTATCCGTTCCTCGGCAGCTATCTGCTCGCGGAGGCGATCGACACCGCCGGCGCCGACCTCGCCGTCCACGGCCATGCCCACGCGGGCACCGAGCACGGCATGACCAGCGGCGGCGTCCGCGTACGGAACGTGGCCCAGCCGGTCATCGGCCAGGCCTTCCACGTGTACAACCTGCCGGGCCACGAGGAGCATGCGCTGGGGTGAGCCGGGCGGACCGACCGCTTCCTGGTCCGTCGGTGTGCCTGCAGCGTGTTTCCTGCCTTGTCGGGGGCGATGCCGAGCGCGTGTCTCTGGGGTGGTCGGGTGTCTGTGGCGGTGTCTCTGGGCGAGCCGGGGGGCGTGGCCGGTGTCTTCGGGCCGGTGTGGCAGCCGGATTCGGGGCTTGCGGCTGGTCAGGGGCTGTGCCCAGTGTCTCTGGGCTGGTCGGGGGGGCGTGGCCGGTGTCTTCGGGCCGGTGTGGCAGCCGGATTCGGGGCTTGCGGCTGGTCAGGGGTCGTACCCAGTGTCTCTGGGCTGGTCAGGGGTCCGTGGCCGGTGCCTTTCGGCCGGTGTGGCAGCCGGATTGGGCGCTTGCGGCTGGTCAGGGGCCGTGCCCAGCGTCTCTGGGCTGGTCAGGGGTCCGTGGCCGGTGTCTCCGGGCTGGTCAGGGGGTCGTGGCCGGTGTCTCCGGGCCGGTCAGGGAGCCGTACCCAGGCGACTCTGGGAGGGTCAGGCGCACGTGCCCAGCGCCTCCCGGGCGGTCATGTCGCCGTCCTTCGCGGGCACGGTCACCGGCACCAGCCCATCGCGCCGCCGGACCAGCAGGCCCGCGCCGATCGACCCGGCGATGAGGAGACCACCGGCGACCAGGGCGCCGCGTGCGCCCGCCCACTCCATGAGCAGACCCAGCAGGGGCGGCCCGCCGAGGCTCCACACGGTGCCGATGCTGCTCCACACCCCGAGCACCCGGCCGCGCAGATGGGCCGGCGGGTCGGTCTGCAGGACGGCCGTCCCCGCGGTGTCGGAGACGGACTCCACCACGGCCATGGGCAGCACCAGCACCATCAGCACGGCCAGCGAGGGCGACAGGCCCGCGACGACCTGGAGGAGGGCGCCCGCCGCCGCGAGCAGCCCCACGACCCGTACCGAGGGCTTGCGGAGCCGGGCGCCGAGGATCGCGCCGATGATGCCGCCGACCGCGAGCACCGTGGAGACGGTGCCGAACGAACCGGCGCCGCCCGCGAGCGGGCCGGTGACGAGGACGGCGAGGGTGAGGCCGTAGTTGCGGCCGAAGACCGAGCTGATCCCGGTGATTCCGGCGAGGGCCATCAGGCGGCGCCGGCGCACGAAGAACCGCAGGCCGTCGCGCACGCTCATCTCCGCCTGTGCCGGGGCGGGGGCTGTCTGCGGCTCGGCCGCCGGCTCCCGCACCGCTCCGTGGACGGGCCGCAGGAAGGGCACGACCGAGGCCACGAACAGGAAGGACAGCCCGTTGGCGGCGTACGCGGCGCCCGTGCCGACGAACCCGACGGCCACACCGGCGAGCGCGGTGCCGGCCAGCCGCCCCGCGCTGTGCACGAGGGCACCCACACCGATCGCCGACGGCACGTCCTCGCGGGGCACCAGATCATTGCCGAGCAGCGCGCACGCCGGCCCGTCGACAGTGGCGATGACGCCGGTCACGGCGGCCAGCACCAGCAGCGTGGTCATGTCGATCCGGTCCAGCGCCACCAGCAGCGCCGTGGTGAACGCGACGGCGCCGAGCAGCGTCTGGCTCACCGCGACCGTCAGCTTCCGGGGCCAGCGGTCCACGGCCGCGCCGCCGAGCATGCTCACGAACAGTGCCGGCGCCGCCTGCACGGAGATCGACAGGCCGGTCGCCGCGGCGGAACCGGTGATGTGCAGCACGAGCAGGTTCTGCACGGTGAGCTGCATCCAGGTGCCGGCGTTCGACACGAAGTTCGCGGCCGACCACCAGCGCATGCTGCGGTGTCGCAAGGACCGCCACGGCGAGCGGGAGACGGGCGCGGAACTGGGCACGGATGTGGGCTGGGCAGGGGCAGCAGACACAGGGGGGTACTCGACAACCAAGGGAGTCGGGGAGAGACCGGCGGAACCCGTCGAGCCGGCTGCACTGCGCGGCCGGGCCGCCCGGTCAGGGCGCCAGCCCATCGTGGCAGACGGCAGGGCACAGTGGTCGGCGAGGTCTCTGCCGAGGGGCTGTCGGGAGGGCCAAAGCCCTGTGCAGGTAGGGCATTTGAGCCCGGCGTGGGGTTCCTCACAGGCCCCGGTTTGCCGGGCGCGAGTGCGGGCTACGCGGTCGGCAGCACACCGTGACGTCCCACCGAAGGAGGCCCTGATGCGTGACGAACACCACGGACGCACGGCGCCACCGGAGCCCCGGTCACGCTCCGGAGCGTTCGGTCACCGCTTTCCGCGTACCGGCACCGAACCGGCCACCGCCCGCAGCGCACTTCGGCTGCGCCAGCTGCTGTCCGCCGTCTTCCTGCCGCTGTTCGCCGCGGCGACGGCCGGCTTCGCCGTCTGGGCGGCGCACTCGGGTCCCGGCGCCGGCCCGGGCAGCGGTCCGCTGACCGCCCTCGCGGTGGTGTGCGGTGTCCTCACGCTGGCGGCGGCGCTGGATCTCGCGGTGGTGACGGCGCGCAGGCGGCGGGAGCGGGGCGTGGACGCCGCGGGTCCGGGCCCTCACCGGTGAGCGGGGCGTGCTCACGAGCACCCTCAGTACGCGCGCCCCTGAGGACCACAGACGGGACCCGCCCCAGCCGCCACCGGTGGTCCGGGCCCGCCGCTGCGTCCTCTCGGCGGACAGGCGTCTGAGGTCCTGGGCCCCCGGCTGTGCCGGATCTGGGTGGTGCGTCCTTTCGGCGGACTGCGTCCGTGGTTCCGGCCCCCGGCCGTGCCGGGCCCCCGGTGTGTCCTCTCGGCGGACTGGCGTCAGCGGTTGCGGCTTCCGGCCGTTCCAGCCCCGCCGGTGTGTCCTCTCGGCGGACCGGCGTCAGCGGTTCCGGCCCCCGGCCGTGCCGGGCCCCGCCGGTGTGCCCTCTCGGCGGACCGGCGTCAGCGGTTCCGGCTCCCGGCCGAACCAGGCGCCGCGGATACGTCCGAGGGCCGCCTGGCGGGCGGCACACGAACCCGTCGAGGGTCCGCAGGGCCCACCTGATCGCCTGCGCCCTACCGCTGCGGGTGGCGGGCAAGCCCCGTCCCGGACATGCGGCTACGGCGCGGGCGCGAACAACCACGACGGACCTGCAGTCACCGGATGGCAGACCCCTTGCACCTCCTGAGGCGCTCAGCGATTGACCGCGCGCATCCCCGCCTCGTCGTACCGCTCGCCCGCCACCTCGGGCAGCTCCGCGTCGATGCGGGCCAGGTCCTCCTTGGTCAGCTCGATGCCGACTGCGGCAGCGTTCTGCTCCAGGTAGGTGCGCCGCTTGGTGCCCGGGATCGGCACCAGGTCCTCACCCTGGGCCAGCACCCAGGCGATGGCCAGCTGGGCAGGCGTCACGTCCTTCTCGGCGGCGATCTCCTTCACCTTCGCCGCCAGCCGCAGGTTCGCCTCCAGATTGGCGTCCGTGAAGCGCGGGTTGTTGCGCCGGAAGTCGTTCTCGTCCAGCTCGTCCGGCGAGGTGAAGCGGCCGGCGAGGAAGCCGCGGCCGAGCGGGGAGTACGGCACGAAGCCGATGCCGAGCTCCCGGCAGGCCGGCAGCACCTCGGCCTCCACATCGCGCGTCCACAGCGAGTACTCGCTCTGGACGGCGGTGATCGGGTGCACCGCGTGCGCCCGCCGGATGGTCTCCGCGCTCGCCTCGCTCAGCCCGATGTGCCGCACCTTGCCCTCGGCGACCAGCTCGCCCAGCGCGCCGACCGTCTCCTCGATGGGCACGTTCGGGTCGACCCGGTGCTGGTAGTACAGGTCGATGTGGTCGGTGCCCAGCCGCTGCAGCGAGCCGTGGACCGACTCACGGACGTGTTCGGCGGAGCCGTCCTGCCGGCCGACGGTCGACATGTCGCCGGGCACAGCGTCGTCCATCCGGTAGTTGAACTTGGTTGCGAGCACATACTCGTCGCGGTGCCCCCGGATCGCCTCGCCGACCAGCGACTCGTTGGTCAGCGGTCCGTACACCTGCGCGGTGTCGAGGAAGTTGATCCCCAGTTCGAGGGCCAGCCGGATGGTCGCGATGCCCTCCTCCTGGTCGGCGGAGCCGTAGAAGGCGGACATGCCCATACAGCCAAGGCCGAGAGCCGATACTTCGAGATCCCGCAGACTGCGCTTCTGCATGTGATGTCCCAGCCTCTCCTGCACACACTCGATGGTCGCTCCGTACGGCACACGCGGATGCGCACACCCGCGTGCCGTACGTCTGCGACGCTACGAGTTGGAGCGCTCTCCAAGTCAAGCAACGCTCCGAGCGCGACCAGGAATCCAGCCGTACCGGCAACTCGAACAGGTCGTTCTGGTTGACCACCGTGTGGACGCGTCCCCGGCCGGGATGGTCTTGCCGCCGACCGGCACGTCCTCGGTGGCGAAGCGGATCAGGACGTGTGAGGTCGGGGTGGGCGGACCGCCTTGCGGAAGCTGTTGAAGCGGGCGGCGCGGGCCTTGCCGGGCGTGGGCCGTGGCCCGCCGGAGGGGGGCGCCGAGCGGAAACGTTCGGCCTCGGCGAGGGCGCGGCCGGGCGGCGCCCGGGGAGGCCGGCCGGGCCCCCTCCGGCGGGGCGGCGGGCCCGTGGACCGGGGCGGCCGCCACGGCGGACGGAGCCTCGGCCGGCGCGGCGGTGCGCGGCAGCGGCAGCGGCCTCGCGGGGTCGGTGAGGATGTCCCGCGGGACGAGCATCAGCACACCCTTGCCGCCGCGCGCGGACGGCCGGAACGACACCGTCAGCAAGGTTCCGCGCTCCATGAACTGAGCGGCCGTACCCGCGCGTTGACCGCGCCGAGAACGACTCGCGCGCTTCGGGCCCGCGCCGCGCCGAGCCGTTCAAGGGGCCTGCATGGGAGGACGGATCCGAGGGGGTGAAGGTTGCCTCCAGGGCCCGGATTCCGCCGCTGTGGGCCTGTGGGTCTTCCCACACCCCTGTCCGTCCGTAAAGGATCTTGACGCTTGCCTCCCGGCTCGCTGAACTGTCACCGATCGGGTCTCACCACCACAGAGGCCCACACCGGGGGAGGGACCGGGCGCATGTCGGAACGGCAGCGGCGCGACCAGCAGGTGATCGACGAGTTCCGGACGGCGGCCGGCGTCGGCGGCGGCCGTCCGCACCACCCGGCCCTGCACCACAACCCCCGCGCCCGCCCCGCCGCCCGCGTCGAAGTCAGCACCGGCACTTGATCCGTACATCTCTACGATGACGGTTGAAACGGGTGGATCACGAAAAAGCGCCCCGAGGCCGGAATGCCGGGACCGGGGTGAAGGGGGCGGTGGACATGACGGGGGAGCCGAAGGCGATGGGCTGCCGTGTCTCATGACGACTGAAGCGCGCATCGAGTGGTGCCGCCCGCTCCTCGCACGGCTCGCCCGCTTCACCGGGCGCACGCTGCGGGGCGAGTGGCACGCCATCGTTGTCGAACCCGTGCGGCGGCTCATGCGGCGCGGACTGTCCGGGCTGCTGCTGGCCTTCGTCGCCGCGTTCGGCGTCATCTTCTTCCACGCGATCGCCCAGCATCCGCTCGGCGCGGTATGGGTGACGCGGCTCGGCGGTGTAAGAGCCGACCTGCCCCTGTGGCTGTCGCTGCTGCGCACGCCCGTGTCTCTGTACGTCCCGGCGCTCGACCTGCCCGTGTGGGCGGGCATCACCCAGCTGTTCCTCGCCTTCGCCTGGGCCGAACTGGCCCTGGGCCGGGGCCGGACGCTGGCGATCTCCTACGCCACCACCGTGGCCGGCACGCTCACCGCCCGCGTGATGATCGCGCTGGGTCCCGGCTGGTGGGGCTTCGGGCTGCCGCACACGTACGCCGGGGTGCTCGACACCGGACCCTCGGCGGCCGTCGTCGGTCTGTTCACCTATCTCTCGGTGGTCAAACGCGCGCCCGTGGTGTTCACCCTGACCGGCGGCTCGATGGTGTGGGAGTCCATCGCCGTGCCCAACCTGGCAGGCCGTGAGCACCTGATCGCGGTGGCCTCGGCGATCGTCCTCGGCCTGCTGCACGGCCGCCGCGCACGACTGCGGGCCCGTCTGCGGTCCCTGCTGCCTGTCCGGGACCGCGGACCCGCGCCCACGGAACCTCCCGTGACCCCCGCGTCCGCACCGCCCCGGACCGTGCCGGTACAGGCGAGCGCCGAACGGTCGCGGGCAGCGTCGCAGGAACGGTCGGAGGACACCGCGATGACTTCCCTGGAGTGCTGATTCCATCGCGTGTGCCTGTGGCGCTGCCCACCCCGTCGATGTGATGGTTTTCGCACGTCCACACACGCGGCCACCCCCTAAGGTTGCCGCGAGGTACCGCAGGGCGTGGCTGACACCGTGGTGTTCGTCGCCGGCAGGCAGCTGAAGGGAATCCAGGATGTTCCGCAAGGTGCTGGTCGCCAACCGTGGAGAGATCGCGATCCGCGCGTTCCGGGCGGGCTACGAACTCGGCGCGCGTACCGTCGCCGTGTTCCCGCACGAAGACCGCAACTCACTGCACCGGCTGAAGGCCGACGAGGCGTACGAGATCGGCGAGCCGGGGCATCCGGTGCGGGCGTATCTCTCCGTCGAGGAGATCGTGGGCGCCGCCCGCCGGGCCGGTGCCGACGCCGTCTACCCGGGCTACGGCTTCCTGTCCGAGAACCCGGAACTGGCCCGCGCCTGCGAGGAGGCGGGTATCACCTTCGTCGGCCCGAGCGCGGCCACGCTGGAGCTGACCGGCAACAAGGCCCGCGCGGTCGCCGCCGCCCGCGCGGCCGGCGTGCCCGTGCTCGGCTCGTCCCAGCCCTCCACCGACGTGGACGAACTGGTGCGCGCCGCCGAGGAGATCGGCTTCCCCGTCTTCGTCAAGGCGGTCGCGGGCGGCGGCGGGCGCGGCATGCGCCGCGTGGAGGACCCGGCCCTGCTGCGCGAGTCCATCGAGGCCGCGTCCCGCGAGGCCGACGCCGCGTTCGGCGACCCGACCGTCTTCCTGGAGAAGGCCGTCGTCAACCCGCGCCACATCGAGGTGCAGATCCTCGCCGACGGCGTGGGCAACGTCATCCACCTCTACGAGCGCGACTGCTCCCTCCAGCGCCGCCACCAGAAGGTCATCGAGCTGGCCCCCGCTCCCAACCTCGACCCCGAGGTACGGGCGCGGATCTGCGACGACGCGGTGCGCTTCGCGCGGGAGATCGGCTACCGCAACGCGGGCACCGTCGAGTTCCTCCTCGACCCCGCGGGCAACCACGTCTTCATCGAGATGAACCCGCGCATCCAGGTCGAGCACACCGTGACGGAGGAAGTCACGGACGTGGACCTCGTCCAGGCCCAGCTGCGGATCGCCTCCGGCGAGACCCTCGCCGACCTCGGTCTCGCCCAGGACACCATCACCCTGCGCGGCGCGGCCC
Organism: Streptomyces sp. NPDC007856; assembly: GCF_042868225.1. Classification (NCBI taxonomy): domain Bacteria; kingdom Bacillati; phylum Actinomycetota; class Actinomycetes; order Kitasatosporales; family Streptomycetaceae; genus Streptomyces; species Streptomyces sp. NPDC007856. Next base: position 329,303 of record NZ_JBIAEC010000005.1, read on the forward strand.
TGCAGTGCCGTATCACCACCGAGGACCCCGCCAACGGCTTCCGCCCGGACACCGGCCGGATCAGCGCCTACCGCTCCCCGGGCGGCTCCGGCATCCGCCTGGACGGCGGAACCACCCACGCCGGTACGGAGATCAGCGCGCACTTCGACTCGATGCTGGTCAAACTCACCTGCCGCGGCCGGGACTTCAAGGCGGCCGTCGGACGCGCCCGGCGTGCCGTGGCCGAGTTCCGCATCCGCGGTGTGGCCACCAACATCCCGTTCCTGCAGGCCGTCCTGGACGACCCGGACTTCCAGGCGGGCCGGGTCACCACCTCCTTCATCGAGCAGCGCCCCCACCTGCTCACCGCCCGCTCCTCCGCCGACCGCGGCACCAAGCTGCTCACCTACCTCGCCGACGTGACCGTCAACAAGCCGCACGGCGAGCGCCCCGACCTGCTCGACCCGGTCACCAAGCTGCCGCCGCTGCCGGCCGGCGAACCGCCCGCGGGCTCCCGCCAGCTGCTGGTCGACCTCGGCCCCGAGGGCTTCGCCCGCCGGCTGCGTGAGTCGCCGACCATCGGTGTCACCGACACCACCTTCCGCGACGCCCACCAGTCCCTGCTCGCCACCCGCGTGCGCACCAAGGACCTCCTCGCCGTCGCCCCGGTCGTCGCCCGCACCCTGCCGCAGCTGCTGTCCCTGGAGTGCTGGGGCGGCGCCACCTACGACGTCGCCCTGCGCTTCCTCGCCGAGGACCCCTGGGAGCGGCTGGCCGCCCTGCGCGAGGCCGTCCCCAACATCTGCCTGCAGATGCTGCTGCGCGGCCGCAACACCGTCGGCTACACGCCGTACCCCACCGAGGTGACCGACGCCTTCGTGCAGGAGGCTGCCGCCACCGGCATCGACATCTTCCGCATCTTCGACGCCCTCAACGACGTCGGCCAGATGCGCCCCGCGATCGACGCCGTACGCGAGACCGGCACCGCGATCGCCGAGGTCGCCCTCTGCTACACCGCCGACCTGGGCGACCCCGCCGAGCGGCTGTACACGCTCGACTACTACCTGCGCCTGGCCGAACAGATCGTCGAGGCCGGCGCCCATGTCCTCGCGGTCAAGGACATGGCCGGACTGCTGCGCGCCCCGGCCGCCGCCAAGCTCGTCTCCGCGCTGCGCCGCGAGTTCGATCTGCCCGTGCATCTGCACACGCACGACACGGCCGGCGGTCAGCTCGCCACCTACCTCGCCGCGATCCAGGCGGGCGCCGACGCCGTGGACGGCGCGGTCGCCTCCATGGCCGGTACGACCTCCCAGCCGTCGCTGTCGGCACTGGTGGCCGCCACCGACCACTCCGACCGTCCCACCGGGCTCGACCTGCAGGCCGTCGGCGACCTGGAACCGTACTGGGAGGGCGTCCGCAAGATCTACGCCCCGTTCGAGGCGGGCCTCGCCTCCCCGACCGGCCGCGTCTACCACCACGAGATCCCCGGCGGCCAGCTGTCCAACCTGCGCACCCAGGCCGTAGCCCTCGGCCTCGGCGACCGCTTCGAGGACATCGAGGCCATGTACGCCGCCGCCGACCGCATCCTGGGCCGCCTGGTCAAGGTCACTCCGTCCTCCAAGGTGGTCGGCGACCTCGCCCTGCACCTGGTCGGCGCCGGTGTCTCCCCGAAGGACTTCGAGGAGACGCCCGAGAGGTTCGACATCCCGGACTCGGTGATCGGCTTCCTGCGCGGCGAGCTGGGCACCCCGCCCGGCGGCTGGCCCGAGCCGTTCCGCACCAAGGCGCTGCAGGGCCGGGCCACGCCCAAGCCGGCGCCCGAGCTGTCCGCCGACGATCGCGAGGGCCTCGCAAAGGACCGCCGGGCAACTCTCAACCGGCTGCTGTTCCCGGGCCCGACGCGGGAGTTCGACACCCACCGGCAGTCCTTCGGCGACACCAGCGTGCTGGACAGCAAGGCGTTCTTCTACGGGCTGCGTCCGGCCAAGGAGTACGCCGTCGACCTGGAGCCCGGCGTCCGGCTGCTGATCGAGCTGCAGGCGATCGGAGAGGCGGACGAGCGTGGCATGCGCACGGTGATGTCCACGCTCAACGGCCAGCTGCGGCCCATCCAGGTCCGCGACCGCGCCGCGGCCTCGGACGTGCCGGTGACGGAGAAGGCCGACCGCGCCAACCCCGGGCATGTGGCGGCGCCCTTCGCCGGTGTGGTGACCCTGGCGGTGGCCGAGGGCGACGAGGTCGCCGCCGGTGCCACCGTCGCCACGATCGAGGCGATGAAGATGGAGGCCACCATCACGGCTCCGAAGGCGGGCCGGGTCTCCCGCCTGGCCATCAACCGCATCCAGCAGGTGGAGGGCGGCGACCTCCTGGCGGAACTCGCCTGACTTCGGCGCCTACCCGCTCGCCGGGACTCAGTCCCAGAGCGGGTAGGTCATGACCTGCTTGAACCCGTCCGGCCGGGCGCCGGTGTAGGTCAGGCTGATCTGCGCGTAGCGCTCGAAGGACGGATGCTTCTTCCACTGCTGCTCGCCGGTCAGCCGGATGACGACCGGGTACTGGTGGAAGGTGCCGGCGGCGCAGTACGGGTTGCAGTCGTTGACCCAGTTCACGCCCTCGGCCTTCGCCCCGCCCGGACCCCACTGGGTCCAGTGGAGTCCGGCGAGCCGGCTGTTGCCGTCGCCGCAGGCCAGGATGAAGTCGGTCGGGCGGACGTTCCGGTGGAAGAAGCAGTCCACCAGCACGGTCCGGGCGGTACTGGCCTTCACGCCGGTCCCGTGGGGGGTCGGGGGACTGGCCGAGGCCGTCGTCATTGCCGTGGTCAGCAGGGCTCCTGCCGCCAGGGTGACCGCCGTTCCCACCAGTGCTCCGCGCATGGCCGCTCCCACCGTCGTGCTGTGTTCGACCGTCCACTCGACGCTACGACCGTGCGGCGGTTTGCACCAATCGCGCAGGTCGCGCGGCGTGTCACCCGTGTGCGACGGTCAGGCCGTAGAACGCGACACGGGCGCCGTTGGTCGTACTGTCCGAGGAGGACTGGTTGTAGGAGCCGGCCTTGAAGTACTGCTTGTACCGCTGGAACGACGACGGGATCCCGTAGTGGGTGGTGGTGCCGTTGACGGTCAGGTCGACGGTGTTGCCGCCGGAGACGGCGATGGTGTAGCTCCAGGTCCTGCCGACCGGCACATGCCCCACGGTGTGCGGGGTCTGCCCGCCGGACGGCGAGTTCTCCGTGCCGAGGACGATGTCGCCGTTCGCGTGGTAGTACAGCTCCAGCAGCGGCTTGGTGGAGGAGCCGCCGCTGCCGAGGTGGATCTGCCCGACGCACACGTTCTTCGTCACGGACACCACGCGCAGGGTCGCGTTCATCCGGTGCGAGCCGGACAGTGCCCAGTCGGCGGCGCTGCCGTCCCGGTTCATCTCGCGCAGCTCGGAGCGGGCGTAGTTGGAGTTCGGGGTCGTCACGCCCTTCTCGGGCGCCCAGAAGGTCATGGCGCCGTCCCGGGCGGCGGTGTAGAAGTACGCGTCCTGGTAGCCGTTCGGGCCCTGGAGCCGGGACGACGGGATGGTGGTGGGGCTGCCGGGGGAGCCGACGGGCTCCTGCAGCTCCCAGACCGACAGGTCGAAGTTGCCGCCGGGGGCGACATGCGGATCGGCGGCGACCGCGCTGGGGCTGCCGAGCAGGGCGAGGGCGAGAGCGAGTCCCGCGGTGGTCGGCACCGCGAGGAGCCGGGATCGGGTCATGTGGGGGGTCCCTTCCGCGAACCTGAGGCGGACGCGGATGCGTTCAGAATGATGAACTCTGAACGCATCCTTGGTCGCTGATGACCCGAGAAGCTAGAGGTCTGAACCAGACACGTCAAGTGCTCAGCAGGCGCCCTCGTCCTGCCACGGCCCCCATTCCGAGGCGCCGGGCACCTCGTTCTGGGTCCACCACTTGGCCTTCCAGTTGTGCTTGTTGTAGGAGACCTCGTTCCCCTGTGTGTACACCGCCGTGGAACTCCACGCGGGCTTGCAGGAGGACGGTGTCGGCGTGGGCGTCGGCGTCGGCGTCGGGGTCGGCGGGGTGACGCCGGCGAACTGCACCGAGTACTTCGCGAAGTCCCACGAGTTCTGGGTGACGCTGGAACATGTCCCGGAGGTACGGCCCCCGTTGTCGGGCGGGCTGCACTGCCGGTCGCGGTTCAGGGACCAGAACGTGAAGCGGTCCATGTTGTGGCTCGTCGCGTAGTCCAGCACCGTCTGGAAGTCGGCCTGGGTGAAGTACTCGCCCGAGTCGCTGCGGCCGTTCATGCCGGAGAAGCCCTCGTGGGCGTACGCGGTCGCCTGGTCCCAGCCGAAGGTCGACTGCAGGATCGAGTTGAAGTTGGTCAGCGCACTGGTCTGGCTCGCCGCCCCGTTGAAGCCACCGTCGAACGGCATGATGGAGAAGTTGTTCGGGGTGAACCCCTGTGACTTGGCCTCCAGCAGCATCTGCTTGCCGAACCAGCCGGTGCCGTCCGCCGTACCGGCCGTCGTCACCGAGACGTACAGCCCCGGGTTGTTCTGCTGGAGGATCTTGGCCGCGCCGATCTCGTTCTTGACGGCCGCGCTGTTCTCGTACTCCGGCTCCTCCAGGTCGAAGTCGATGGCGTGCAGCCCGTACTTGGTGATGACCTGCTGGTAGGCCGCCGCCGTGGCCGCCGCGTCCGCGCACGCCTGGCCCAGCTTCGTGCCGCCGTAGCCGCCGATGGAGACCGAGACGTCACCGCCCTTGGCGCGGACCGTGTTGATCATCGACTGCACGGCCGTGTCGGAGGAGACGGGCGCTGTTCCGCCCCAAGTGGGCGAACAGCCACCGCCGTTGGGGGCGAGGACGAAAGCCAGCTGGAAGGCCTTCAGGCCGGTGACGTCCATGATGGCGGCCGGGTCCGGCGGGTCGTTGTCCAGCGGCATGAGATAGGGGGCGGCGGCGTACCAGCGGTTGCTCAGCGCGCTCGTAGCGCCCGAGGCATTGCTCGCCATGAGCGCGGTCGTGCCGGCGGCGGCGAGTGTGACGGCCGCCGCCGCGCCCAGACATGCCCGAAGACGTCTCACTGCGTGCCTCCAGAGAGTGGGGGAGTCCCCAGAGCGGGGAGCCCCACCCTCCGGGGGCTGTTGCGGTCACGTCAATAATTTGGACTAGACCAATAAACTCTTTGGGCTAGACCATACGATCCCTTTACCTCTCGTCGACCAGTCGCACGGTGAAGCCCCGGTCCAGCGGCAGGCTCGGTGCGGTGATGGTCGTGACCTGCGTGCCGGCGTCGTACGACCAGGCGGAGACGGGGAGTTGGCGGCCGTCGAGGAGGATCCGCGCGGGCGCCCCCTCGCCGTGCACGGTGAACCGGTAGGAGCGGGCGTCCACCTTGCCGGCATAGTCGCCCCTGCTCGCGCCCACCGAGACGGTCGTCCCGCCGCCGTCGGAGTGCAGGGAGACCCGCTGGACGGCGGCGGCGCCCTCGGCGAAGTCGCGGGTCAGCCCGTCGTCCTCGTACAGCGTGTAGTGACTCGTGCCGTGGGCCGCCGGATACAGGTCCCAGTCCAGCTCGTGCCGGTCCCGGGTCTGCCAACTCGTCGTCCCCTTGGGCCACATCGGCACGATCGCGCCCTCACGCACGAACAGCGGGAGTGTGTCGAGCGGGGCGTGGTAGCCATTGAGGGTGGTCGGGCCCTGGTAGGTGCGGCCGGTCCAGTAGTCGGTCCAGGTGCCCTTCGGCAGATAGATGCCGTCGCGCGTGTCGGAGTCCTGGTACACCGGGGCGACGAGGAAGTCGGGGCCGGACAGGAACTCGTACTTCGCCTGGTCGGAGAGGGTGTCCGGGTCGTCCGGGTACTCCAGCCACAGCGGACGCACCGCGCCGACACCGGTCTTCGCCGCCTCGGCGGAGAGTGTGTACATGTACGGCAGCAGCCGCTCCTTCAGCTGCAGGTACTTCCTGTTGACGGAGGTGTACGGCTCGCCGTCGAGCCAGGGCTGCTGGTCGGCGGGCTTGTTGGTGGTGAGGTCGGTCGCCCAGCCGTCCATGGTCATGATGGCCGGCAGGAATGCCTTCCACTCCAGATCGCGGGCGTACATCTTCGCGTCGTGGCGGTAGATGCTGCCCACGTCACCGGTGTTGTAGGCGATACCGGACATGGTCGCCCCGGCATAGGTCGGGATCTGCCAGCGGATGTAGTCCCAGGACAGCTTCTGGTCGCCGCTCCACAGCACCCCGCAGCGCTGGGCGCCCGCCCAGGACACCGGCAGCCACACGAAGCCGCGCGCGCCGCTGTTGTCCTCGATCCCCTTCTTGGCGGCGTCGCACGCGTCGAGCGCGAACCTGTAGCCGTTGCCGACCCAGGCCACGTCCAGCTTGGCCACCCGCTGGCCCGCCCTGACCTGGTCGGCGAGCTTGTCGATGCCGTCCTGGGTCCACAGGCCGAGCTGGGCGTGGTGGTCCTGCAGACCCTGGGCGGTCTGCTGAAGGTTCTCGTACCCGCAGCCGTAGCCGTCGTTGACCAGCATCCAGCCGAGCGGCATCTGGTGCTGTGTGTACCCGTCGGCGATCTTCAACGCGTCCAGGGTGTGCCGCTCGCCCCGGTTGGCGTTGTGCAGGTAGCAGTCGGAGTCGCCGGGTTCGAGACCGTACACCGGCGGCATGAAGGGCCTGCCCACCAACGCCGTGTACTTGCCGATGACCTGCTTGGCGTCGCCGAGGAAGTAGTAGGCGTCCAGCCGCCGTTCCTGCTGGCCCGTGCTCACCGGCGAGCCGAAGGTGTACACGCCCGGCGCGAACGTGTTGCGGAAGGCGCCGTAGCCCGCGCTGGAGAGGTAGAACGGCTGGGAGTTGTTGTAGCCGCCCTCGTTCCAGTCGAAGCTGTTGGCCACGTACATCGTCCGCCCGCGGTGCGAGAAACTGCCGTTCTGCTCCCCGCCGCCGAAGAACTGCTCGTCCGCGCCCCGCGTGAGGCTCTGCCGCATGCCGCCGGTGGACCAGCGCAGCGGCTTGTCCTCCTGCCAGATCCGGGTGCGGTTGTCGGGCTTGTACAGCCCGAAACGCAGCGGCTTCTTGTACACGCGCAGCACGGCCTGCGGCGAGCGGATGCCGTAGTAGTCGCCCGCGTCGAAGGACGAGGTGCGCCGCTCCACGGCCGGCTGCCTGCGCACGATGGCCGTGCCCGCGGGATCGCTCAGCGAGCCGGACGGGTCGGCCTGCAGCCGCAGTTGGCCTCCCGTCAGAATGTCCGCGCGCGCTGTGAGCTGTCCCGCCTCGACGGTGTAGCTGCCGTCGCCGCCCGAGAAGGACGTGAGATCGCCCGCGTCCGTGGTGGCGGGCAGGTACGCGGCGCCCGTGAAGGAGTTGTCGTGCACGTCGTACGGCACGACCACCACGTGGTACGTCCCGGACGCCCGCGGAATCACCGTGGCCTCGGGGTCGGCCGTGCCCGCGCTGGACGCGACCTGCTTGCCGTGGTCGTCGTACACGTACAGGTCGAAGTCGTCGGAGGGCTTCTGCCACCTGATCGACAGGGGGACGCCGCCCTCGGGGTTGTCGTCCCAGTAGCCGTCCGGCACCGAGACGGTCAGATCGAAGCGGTCGCAGACCTTGCCGTCGGGGTCGGCGGCCGGATCGGGACAGCTCTCGGTGCCGCCGCCGGTGCCCTTGGCGTAGACCGGGCTCTGCCAGCTGACGCTGCTGTGCGCGGCGTCGAGTACGGCGCCGGAGGCGGTGGCGGCGGCCCGGGCGGGCGCCGGGGCGGCGAGCAGGGTTCCCGCCAGGGCGGTCGCCAGCCCCAGCGGTACCCAGGCCGGCCACGGCACACGGTGGCGCAGTCTTCGCGATCTTTGCACGGCGGAACAGCTCCCCTCGCAGTACTGCGGACTGACTGTTCTTGCTCTGGTGCGCGCAAGCGCTCGAAACAGGCTTGAATCGAGCAACTTCAAGCAGGCAGCCTCGGGGCTGACACAGGTTCATGTCAATAGCGAGGGCCTGGAACCCCGCCGGACACGACGAAGGCCGACCCCCCGACAGCAGGGGCCGGCCTTCGCGGGCGGGTCGCTCAGCCCGCGTTCTTCCGGAGCACGATCTGGGTCTGCGTGGTCTGGCCGACCAGCCGGTCCCGGTCGTCGCGCAGGTCCGTCTGCACCACGATGAGCGTGCCGCCGAGGTGCAGCGGCCGGGCGGTGGCACGGACGTGCCCGGAGGTGACCCCCCGCAGGAAGTTCGTCTTGGACTCCACCGTCGACGTACCGGTCGCCCCCTCGGGCAGGTTGAGGTAGGCGCACACCGCCCCGACGCTGTCCGCCAGCGCCATCAGGGCACCGCCGTGCAGGGCGCCGCCCGCCGTACACGCCTGCCGGGACCAAGCCAGCGAGCCGACGGTGCGCTCGGCGGTGGCCTCCTTCAACTCGATGCCCAGCCCGGCCGCGAAGGGCATGGCGGCCAGCAGCTCGGCAGGCTCGGGATGCGACGACATGGCGTACCGCCTTTCGTGAGTGCCACGATGATCGGGCAGTGTGCCAGTCAGCCCCCGGACGGCTCCTGGAGCATGGCGAGTTTCAGGACACCGCCGCCGATGCCCCAGCCGCCGTCCGCCACCTCCTCCACCAGGACCATGGTGGCGGCGCGGGCCCGCTCGCCGTAGATCTCGACATACAACTCGGTCGTACGGGTGACGAGCAGCTCCTTCTGCTTGTCGTCCAGGCTGCCGGCAGGCACCTTGAAATTCGCGAACGGCATGGGTTTTCCTCCTTGATCCGAGGGGTGTCAGAGGGAACTGCACGGGGTGAGCAGGTCGTCGAGGCCGGCGCGGCGGAAGAACTCGGTGCGGATGCGGTCGGCGACCGCGGAGACGACCTCGCTGCCGTCACGGGCGGGGTCCACGTGGGTGCGCAGCGGCCGGCGGCCGGCGGGCAGGTCCACCAGGCGTACGACGGCCGCCGCGACCTGCGCCGGGTCCGTGTCCGGCGGGACCAGTGCCCCGAGCCGCTTGTCCAGGTCCGCGAGCAGGGTGCCGTAGCGCTCGGCATAGGCCGCCGCGCGTCCGGTGTCGGCGGGGGCGCCGGCGTGCAGGAAGTGGTTCGTGCCGGCGGTGAAGGCGCCCGGCACGACGAGCGCGCTGTCGATGCCGAACCGGACCAGTTCACCGGCGTAACTGACCGCCAGCGCGTCCATCGCCGCCTTGGCCGCGAAGTACGGCCCCAGGAAGGGCGGACAGCCGCCGCGGGTGCTGGAGCTGCCGATCCATACCAGCAGGCCCTCGCCCTGTTCCCGCAGCCGGGGGAGCGCGGCCCGGTTCACGCGCTGGGCGCCCAGCACGTTGACGTCGTACAGATCCGCGAGCTGCTCGGGCGTGAAGGCCTCGGCGGGCCCCGTGACCATGTGGCCCGCATTGTGCACCAGCACGTCCAGCCGGCCCTCGGCGGCCAGCACGCGGGCCACCGCCGCGTCGGCGGAGTCCTGGGAGGTGACGTCCAGTTCGACGGCGTGCAGGGACACGCAGTGCTCGGCCGCGTACCGGTCCAGGCCGGCTACGGCGGGTGCGTTGCGGCCGGCCGTCTGCCGGATCCCCGCGTAGACGGTGTGGCCGGCGTCGGCGAGGGCGCGCACGGTCAGCGCGCCGAAGCCGCTGGAGGCGCCGGTGACCAGGATGGTCCGGGGTGTGTGGGTGGTCGTTCGGGGAGTGTCCGTGGTCATGGTTCCTCGATGGCGTGGGGATCGGGACAGGATGGGGACGGGAGGTCAGACGATGCCGCCGTTGGCGCGCACGACCTGGCCGTTGATCCAGTGGCCGGCCGGGGAGGCGAGGAACGCCACCACCTCGGCGATGTCGGCGGGCGTGCCGAGGCGTTCCAGTGGCGGCTGGGCGGCCAGGCGCGCGATGGCCTGCTCGTCCTTGCCGTCCAGGAACAGCTCGGTGGCCGTGGGCCCGGGGGCCACGGTGTTCACGGTGACGTCCCGGCCGCGCAGCTCGCGGGCCAGCACCAGGGTCAGCGCCTCGACCGCGCCCTTGCTCGCGCTGTAGGCGCCGTAGGCGGGAAAGGCCAGGCCCACCACGGACGTGGAGAAGGCGACGAACGAGCCGCCCCGGCGCAGGGTGCGGGCCGCCTCACGGGCGACCACGAACGTGCCGCGGATGTTGGTGCGGTGCAGCGCGTCCAGCTCCGCGAGGTCCAGCTCGGCGATCGGCGCGAGGTACATCCGGCCGGCCGCGTGGACCACGACGTCCACCCCGCCGAACTCCGCGGCGGCCGTCCCGAACAACTCGGCGACCTGCTGTTCGTCGGCGACGTCGGCGCGCACGGCGACCGCGCCGCCGCCGGCCGCGGTGACCTCCTTGACGGCGGCCTCGGCCGACTCGCGGTTGCCGGCGTACCCGATCACCACCGCGTACCCCTCGGCGGCAAGCCGGCTCACGGTCGCCCGGCCGATGCCGCGCGAGCCCCCGGTGACCACGGCCACGCGGGGCCGCGCAGTCGACTCCCGGGGCGCCGATTCCTGGACGGCTGTTTCCCGGATGGCTGTTTCCCGGGTGGCTGTTTCCTCAGCGGACATGAGCGGTCTCCTGCCGGACGGGGCGGTGCGGAACTCCTTCAGCCTGGGCCGCCGCGCCCGGGCCAGCCACGGCTGCGCTCACCCTGGGGTCGGCAACCCCTGGATACGCGTCCCTCGGGGCGCGACCATGGAGGGCGTGAACCATGCCGAGCTGGCCGCCTTCCTGAAGTCCCGGCGCGACCGGGTCCGCCCCGCCGACGTCGGCCTGCCCACCGGCCCGCGGCGCCGGGTCCCGGGTCTGCGCCGCGAGGAGGTGGCCCAGCTGGCCGGGCTGTCGGCCGACTACTACACCGAGCTGGAGCGGGGCCGCGGCGCCCAGCCCTCCGCGCAGGTCCTCGCCGCCCTCGGCCGCGCGCTGAGGCTCGGCGGCGACGAACGCGACCATCTGTTCCACCTCGCCGACCGCCCGTTGCCGGCCGAGGCGTCCGGCCCCACCGCGCTCGTCCAGCCCGCTTTGCTCGGTCTGCTGGACCGGCTCACCACGACCCCCGCCCAGGTCATCACCGACCTGCACGAACCGCTTGTGCAGAACCCCCTCGCCGTGGCGCTGCTCGGTGCGATGCCGAGCGGCCGCGGGCCCCACCGCGGCTTCGTGTACCGGTGGTTCACCGACCCCGCCGCCCGCGGCCTCTACCCGGCCGAGGACCATCCGCACCACTCCCGGGTGTTCACCGCCGACCTCCAGGCGGTAGCGGCCCGGCGCGCCAAGGACGCCGACGTCACCCGGCTGGTGGCCACGCTGCTGCGGCGCAGTACGGAGTTCGCCGAGCTGTGGGAGCAGCGGGAGGTGGCCCTGCGCCGCACCGACCACAAGCGGATCGTCCACCCCTCGCTCGGCGTCATCGAGCTGGACTGTCACAGCCTCTTCAGCGAGGACGGCCGGCAGCGCCTGCTGTGGTTCAGCGCCCAGCCCGGCACCGAGGGAGCCGCCCAGCTGGAGCTGCTCTCGGTGATCGGCACTCAGGACCTGGACACCACGGCGGAACAGCCGGGCCGCCGGCCCCGATGAGGTGGATTGCAGCAGGCTTGTCACGAAGTCGGCAGACCCGTGGCGGGCCTTCCGTCGCCTGAGGCACCCTTGACAGTGTGCGCCCTGTTTCGCGACGTTTGAGCAGTCGCGCGCGGAGGGGATGCGGCGCACATCGGAACGAGTGGCAGGACGCGCCCGGCGCGTCATGGGGGGAGCGGTCGCCCATGCGATCCATGAGCCATGATCCACACGCCTCACCGGTCTGCGCCGCCTCGGGCGCGCCGCTCGCGGAGCCTTTGGAAGGGCGGTCGAACTGAGGTGGAGATCACCATCCACAGACCCGGCGAGCTGACGCCCGAGCTGTGCGGGGCCTGGCACCGCGCGATGGACGAGTCGCCCGAGTACTCCAATCCCTTCCTCGCACCGGAGTTCGCGGTCGGCGTCGGCCGCTACCGGCGCGCGGCCCGGGTGGCGGTCCTGCGCGAGGGCGGGGAACCGGCCGGGTTCTTCGCGTACGAGCGGGGGCCGTTCGGCACCGGACGGGCCATCGGGCTCGGACTGTCCGACTGCCAGGCCCTGGTGCACCGGCCCGGGGTCACCTGGAACGCCGGGGACCTGCTGCGGGCCTGCGGGCTCAGCATCTTCGAGTTCGACCATCTCGTCCAGGAGCAGCGGCCGTTCGCCCCGCACGTCACCGGCACCTTCGCCTCGCCGGTGATCGATGTGAAGCCCGGCGACGGCGGCTACCCGGAGTGGCTGCGGAGCACCTACCCGGGCCTGGCCAAGACCACGCTGAAGAAGGAGCGGCGGCTCGGCCGGGACATCGGCGAGGTGCGGTTCGAGTTCGACGAGCGCGACCCGGAGGTGCTGCGCACCCTCATGCGCTGGAAGTCCGCGCAGTACCGCAGGACCGGCCGCATGGACCGGTTCTCCCGGCCGTGGATCGTCGGCCTGGTCGACCATCTCTTCCGCGTCCGCGAGGAGCACTTCACCGGAGTGCTGTCCGTGCTGTACGCGGGCGACCGGCCGGTCGCCGCCCACTTCGGACCCCGGTCGAGCACCGTGCTGGCGGCCTGGTTCACCGCCTACGACCCCGAACTGCACTACTACTCACCGGGGTTGATGATGCATCTGCGGACCGCCGAGGCGGCGGCCCGGCACGGGGTGACCCTCGTGGACCTCGGGCGCGGCGACAAGGAGTACAAGGACTGGCTCAAGACCCGTGAACTGCGGGTCGCCGAGGGCTTCGCGGCCCGCCCGCACCCGGTGGCGCTCGCCCACCGGCTGTGGCGCAGGCCGGTGCGGGGGCTGCGGAACACGGTCAACGCCCATCCGCAGCTGCGCGCCCCGGCCGACCGGCTGCTGAAGACGGTGGGCAGCGTGCGCACCCAGGGCGTGGCGGCTTCCCCGGCCGCCCGGAAGAATCGCCTTCCGGAGCGGTAGCTACTGGCAGGTTCTCGTCAAAATTTCGCCAAGCGGCGGATGTTTTCGCGCGGGCGTGATCGGGTCCCCTGGTCGGCAGTGTCGATGCCCTTCAGGAGGCCCCTGGTGTCCGTACCAACCCACAGAAGACGGTGGTTCACCGTCTGTGCGCTCGCCGCGTCCGCCGCACTGGTCGCGATACCCCCGTCCGCCGCCTCGGGGCGATCGGTGAGCCCCTTCGGTGTGCGGGTCCTCGGCCAACTCGCCAAGGAGCGCGAGCAGTCCGTGGGTGCCATGTCACCACACGTGGCGGCGGACGGGGATCACGGCAACGAGGCGGACGAGATCGCCGAGGGCGCGGACCAGTACGCCGAGGCCCGCACCTCGCCGGGTGTGGTCGCACCGGGTGCGTACGGCGCGGCCTGGCACGACCTGAACAACCTCCGGCGGAACGAGAGCAGTTGGCGCAACATCACCGACCTGCTGTACAACTCCGACGACCCGCGCTACCGCGACATCGACTCCAATTCCAGCGGTGGCGGCGGGAACGTCACCGGCCGGATGGCGGCGATCGCCGCGGACGACGAGGGTTACGTCTACGCGGGCAGCGCCGGCGGCGGCGTGTGGCGCTCGCGCGGCGGGGGCGGCCACTGGAAGCCCATCAGCGACCGGCTGCCCGCCCAGTCCACCGGCGCCCTCGCCCTCGACGGCGCCGGCCGGCTGTGGCTGGGCACGGGCGAGGCGACCACCAACTCCGACGCCTACCTCGGCAGCGGCGTCTACGTCCTCACGCACCCGCACCACGGCACCTTCTCGGCGCGCAGCCGGGTCGGCGGCGACGAGCTGGAGAGCACCACCATCCACGAGCTGCGCTTCGGCGGCGGCAAGGTGTGGGCGGCCACCAGCAAGGGCGTGTGGAGCCACTCCACGAAGAACCTGGACGGCGCCTGGAAGCTGGAGTTCGCGCCCAACCCGGACTTCCTGCCGGGCGGTGCGAAGGCCGGCGACCCGAACGCGCCGTACAAGAACATCGCCAACGACATCGCCATCGACCCCAAGGACCCGTCCAGGGTGGTCCTCGCCGTCGGCTGGCGCGGCGGCGACGACTACAACGGCTTCTACACCAAGGTGGGCGGCACCTGGACCCGGATCACCAGCGGCCTCGGTGACCTCCCGGCCGACGCCGGCAACGTCGGCAACGTCACCTTCGCCCGCTCCGCCGACGGCTCCCGCTACTACGCCATCGACCAGTCCCCGCAGCAGCTGAGCACCAACCCGGACAGCGGCCTGGAGGGCATCTACGTCTCCAAGTCCGGCTCGCCGACCGGGCCCTGGACGAAGGTCGCCGACTACAAAGGCCTGGCCGCCGACAACTCGGCGCTGACGACCGCCGGTTACATGCCCGGCGTCCAGGCCTGGTACAACCAGTTCCTCGCCGTCGACCCGGCCGACCCGCAGCACGTGTACGCCGGCCTCGAAGAGGTCTACGAGACCAAGGACGGCGGCGCCAACTGGTCGACGGTCGGCCCGTACTGGAACTTCACCTTCTCCTGCTGGAGCATCGACCCGGCCAAGCAGACCGGTGACTGCAACCCGACCACCCACTCCGACCAGCACGGCGTCGCGATCGGCCGCTACCACGGCAAGAGCTTCGTGTACGTCGGCAACGACGGCGGCGTCTACAAGCGCCCGGTGAACGGCTCCCAGGACGCCTCCGGCCACGCCACCGACTGGACCTCCCTCAACGACGGCACCATCGACACCCTCCAGTACTACTCCGTCGGCATCGGCAAGGACCTCGACCACGGCGGCCTGTCCGTCACCGGCGGCCTGCAGGACAACGGCCAGTCCATCCTGCGCGGCGACGACAAGGTCATGGGCTCCAACTTCGGCGGCGACGGCGGCGACACCCTCACCGACCCCGCCAACGGCTGCAACATCGCCCAGGAGTACGTCTACCTCGCCGTCCAGGTCACCCAGAACTGCGCGGTGAACGACGGCAGCTGGGCGACCGACCCGAGCAAGGCCACCTCGTACTCCGTCGCCCCGCCCGACAACGCCACCAGCGAGGCCCGCTTCATCGCCCCGCTCGCCGCGGACATGAAGGACGGCAACACCTGGGTCGCCGGCGGCCGGCACATCTGGGTGCAGACCCACGGCTACGCCATCCGCAGCGGCAAGGAGTGGACCAGCGTCCACGACTTCGGCGCCGGCCGGGTGGCGACCGCCGTCGCCGCGTCCGGCGGGAAGATCTACGCCGCCTGGTGCGGCCCCTGCAACAACCAGGGGTTCGCCCGCGGAATCGCCGTCGGCAACGCGGACGGCACCGGCTGGCACGACATCAGCCTGCCCGCCGACGGCACGGTGCCCAACCGGTACCTGAGTGGGTTCGCCGTGGACCCGAAGAACGCCGACCATGTCTTCCTCGCCGTCAACGGCTTTTCCCGGCGCTGGACCGAGGGCCCCGGCGCGGGCGTCGGCCATGTCTTCGAGTCCACCGACGGCGGGACGACCTGGAAGGACATCTCGGCCAACCTGCCCGACGTGCCCACCGACTCGGCGCTGGTGACCGCGGACGGCGGCCTCGCCGTCGCCACCGACCTCGGTGTCGTCTACCGTGCGCCGGGCCGCACCACCTGGCAGCGGATCGGCAGCCTGCCGGCCGTCGCCGTGCTCCAGCTCAAGACGAGCCCCGACGGCGGCACGCTGTACGCCGCCACGCACGGCCGCGGCATCTACGCGGTCAGGCTGTGCGACCTCCGCTGACCTCCCGCTGAACAGGAGGGGTGACTCCCGGGCCCGGGGGTCACCCCTCCTGCGCGTACGGCACCACGTCCACGTCCAGCGTGAAGACCGGGCGCGCGGCACCGGCGATGTCCGGTGCCTTGGCGGCGGCGGTGACCTGCGCCGTACCGCCCCGGGTGCCCGCGCAGCGCAGGGTGGCGTGCGCGGTGCCGTCCGCGTGCACCCGCCAGTCCGATGCCACCACGAGCGCCGGCGCCGAACTCAGCACCCCCGTCCACCGTTTGTCGTCGAGACGCGGCAGCAGGGTGAGAGCCACGACCGTCCCGGGGCGCACGCACAGTCGGCGCCGGACGGGGCCACCGGGGGCCACGGAGACATCCGCCCGCCCGGCGACGCAGCCTCCCGGGGACGTGGAGGCCGGGGCCGAGGGCGCCCTGGAGGGCGCGACCGTCCCACCGGACGGCGCCGAGCCGCTCGGGGCCTTTGAGGCGCCGGGCGACCCGGACGGCCGCGCCGACCGGCTCCCGGACGCTCCGGTACCGGCTCCCGCCCCCGCTCCCCGCCCGGCCGACGCCCCGCACCCCGCCAGTACGACGACCGCCGCGATCGCACATCCACCGGCCCACCACCGCATGCCAGCACCTCCCGGCCTCCCGAGTACGCCTCCCAGGATGCCTCAGCCGCCGCCGCGCACGGCCCGTCCGACCTCCGTGCGCAGCTTCACGAACCCCGGCAGGCTCCGGGTGGTGAGCTGGTCCCGTTCGCCGGGCAGGCCGACCGGCAGATCGTGGACCACACGGGAGCCGGGGCCGGGGGAGAGGACGACGACGCGGTCACCGACGTACACGCTCTCGTCGATGTCGTGGGTGACGAACACGATGGTCGTGCCGTTCGTCCGGTGGACCTCCAGCAGCAGGTCCTCCAGGTCCTCGCGGGTGCCCGCGTCCAGCGAGCCGAACGGCTCGTCCATCAGCAGCAGGGAGGGCCGGCAGACCAGGGCGCGGGCGATGGCGACCCGCTGCTGCATGCCGCCGGACAGCTCGCCGGGACGGCGCCGGGCGACCCCGTGCAGGCCGACCCGTTCCAGGATCGTCTCGGCCTCGGCCCGGCGGGCCGCGCGCCCGAGGCCCCTGCGGCGCAGCGGCAGGGCCACGTTGTCGCGGACGGTGAGCCAGGGCAGCAGCGAGCGGCCGTACTCCTGGAAGACGACCGCGAGCCGCTCCGGTACGCCGGTCACCGGCGTCCCGTCGAGGGTGATCGTGCCCTCCTGCGCGGGCAGCAGCCCGGCGATCGTGCGCAGCAGCGTGGACTTGCCGCAGCCCGAGGGCCCGACGACGCTCAGGAGCTGGCCGTCGGGCACGGTGAGGGTGATGCCGTCGAGGACGTGCTGCTCGCCGAAGTGCCGGCTGACGGAGTCGAGGCGCAGCATCCGTCACCCGGCCCAGGGCTCGTAGAGGGTGCCCGTGCTGCCGCCGACCCGCAGGTGCAGCAGGAAGGGGCCGGAGCCGTCGCCCCGGCCCAGAGCGTGGTCCAGCGCGGCCGGCAGCTCGTCCGGGTGTTCGGCGCGGGCCGCGGGGCAGCCGAAGGACTCGGCGAGGGCCGCGAAGTCGATGCCCGTGATGTCCGTACCGGGGACGGGTGCGACGCCGATCCGGCGGCCGAGCGCCCGGACGGCCGCGTAACCGCCGTTGTCCAGAAGGACGTAGGTGACCGGAGCCGCATGCCGGGCCGCGCTCCACAGGGCCTGCACCGAGTACAGCGCCGAGCCGTCGCCGACCACGCACACCACCCGGCGCCGGTCGGCGAGCGCCCGGCCCACCGCGAGGGGCAGGCCCCAGCCGAGCGCCCCGCTGCCCGTGGTGAGGAAGCCGCCGCCCGACTCGACCGGCACGCGCGCGTGCAGCGCGTCGCGGTGGCTTGGCGCCTCCTCGACGAGGACCCGGTCGCGCGGCAGCCGGGCGCGCAGCAGATCGAAGAACAACTCCGGCGTGATGTGCTTCTCGGCGCGGGCCGGGGCGGGCGCGGGCCGGGGCGGCGGCGGGTGGCGGTCGGGCTCCGTCAGCAGCCCGGCGAGCCGGGCCAGGGCGGGCCGCAGGGTGGTGACGATACTGGTGCCGGTGGGCAGCCAGGCCGCCTGGCCGGGGTCGCAGTCCAGATGGAACAGCTCGGTGCCGGGCGCGAGCGGCGGGCCGCCGTCCATCACGTGATAGGTGAACACCGGCGCGCCGAGGGCGACCACCACGTCGTACGGCG
Organism: Streptomyces sp. NPDC007856; assembly: GCF_042868225.1. NCBI lineage: Bacteria > Bacillati > Actinomycetota > Actinomycetes > Kitasatosporales > Streptomycetaceae > Streptomyces > Streptomyces sp. NPDC007856. Next base: position 347,225 of record NZ_JBIAEC010000005.1, read on the forward strand.
CGAGGCGCGCCGCCAGTTGCCGGGCGATCGGCGGCAGGAACCCCTGGAACAGCGGATGCGACTCCGGGAAGCCGGAGCGGCCGGAGAGCGGACTGATCCACACCCCGGCCCGGATCCGCTCGGCCAGCACCCGGACCTCGTCCAGCGCGTCCTCGTCGTCCACGCCGGGCCCCACCACGAGCGCCGGGCGCGCGGAGGCCGCCAGGCGGGCGGCGAGCGCGTCGAGGGCGTCCGGGGCGGCCGTGAACGCCGAGTGCACCGTGCGGGGCGCGACGGGCTCGGCGGGCCGGTCCCAGTCGTCCTCGGGCACGGACACGAACACCGGGCCGCGTGGATGGGTCATGGCGATCCGGTACGCCTCCGCGAGCACCGCCGGCACGTCCTCGGCGCGTTCCGGCTGGCGGGCGGACTTCACGTACGGGCGCGGGAACAGGGCCGGTTCGTCGGCGCCGAGGAACGGCCGCAGCTGGATCAGGGAGCGCGCCTGCTGCCCCGCCACGATCACCAGCGGCACCCGGTCGCGGAAGGCGTTGAACACCGCGCCCAGCGCGTGCCCCACCCCGCCGGCCGAGTGCAGGCTGACGAACGCGGCACGCCGGGTGCCGAGCGCGTGCCCGGCGGCGATGCCGACGGCGACGGACTCCTGCAGGCCCAGCACATAGGTGAAGTCGTCCGGCCAGTCACGGAACATCCGCAGTTCCGTGGACCCCGGATTCCCGAAGACCGTGGTCATGCCGGTGTCGCGCAGTAGCCGTACGACCGCCTCGCGCACCGTGGCCGTCGTCATGCTGCCCTCCCTGCATACGATCCGGGGCCGACGAGCCGCTTCTCGACCGCCAGCAGACCGGTGTTGAGGAGATACCCGAGCGCGCCGAGCAGCAGCAGCGCGGCCCACACGGTGAGCAGATCGGAGCGCGTCTGGGCGTCGGTGAGCGCGAAGCCGATGCCGTTGTCACTGCCCGGCAGCAGCTCCGAGAACACCATCAGGATCAGACACAGCGAGAGACTGAGCCGGAGCCCCGCGAAGATCCGGGGCAGCGCCGACGGCAGGATCAGGAACCACAGCCGTTCGGGCGCCGTCAGCCGCAGCACGGCCGCCACCTGGAGCCGCAGCGGGTCGGTGGCGCGGGCGCCCTCCGCCGAGTTGATCAGCACCGGCCATACGGCGCTGAACACGATCGACGCCACCTGCATGGGCGTACCGAAGTCGAAGACGACGACGAACACCGGCACCAGCGCGGGCGGCGGCACGGCCCGTGCGAACTGCAGCACCGGGTTGCACAGCGCGTACGCCCGGCGCGAGCGGCCCACCAGGATCCCCACGGTGACCCCGGCGACGGCGGCGAGCGCGAAGCCGGCCGCCATCCGGCCCAGGCTCGGCAGGATGGTGTCGACGGCGGCCGGGGTGAGGAACAGATGGCCGACGGGCCCGGAGAACCACAGGTCGCGGGCGTGCCGGGCGATGCGCAGCGGTGGCGGGAAGTACACGCTGCCCTGGGCGCGGGCGGCCAGCTCCCAGCAGGCGACGGCGACGAGGAGCACCGACCAGCGCAGCAGGAAGGGGACGGCCGTGACCCGGCGCGGCTCCGGGGGGGCCGAGATCCGAGCGCTGCCCCGGGTCATGAGCGGCTCCGCCGCAACTCGACTGGTTCCGGGTGGGGTTCCCGCGCCCAGGCGAACAACCGCCGCTCCGCGCCGACCAGTACGCCGTTGATCACCAGCCCGAGACCGCCCGCCCACACCACTCCCGCCAGCACGTCCCGCGTGCCGTCCGTCTCCGTCTGGGCCTGGGCGATGAAGATCCCGAGACCCTGGCCGAAGCCGGAGAGGATCTCCGTCGCGACGGCCAGGATCAGGGCGACCGCGGCCGAGATGCGCACACCGGCCGCGATGAACGGGGCGGTGGCCGGCAACTCCACCCGGAGCAGCACCGCGAGCCGCCCGAAGCCGAAGGCGCGCAGGGTGTCCTTGGCCAGCGGATCGGTCTCGCCGAGGCCGTAGACGGTGTTGAACAGCACCGGCCAGAGCGAGGCGTACGCGATCAGCGTCACCTCCGTCCGCGTGCCCGAACCGAGCAGCAGCGACACCAGCGGGATCAGCGCGACGGACGGCAGGGGCCGCAGAAACTCGATCACCGCGCGTACGGCGGCCTCCCCCACCGGCACCGCGCCCAGCAGCAACCCCAGCGGTACGGCGATGGCACAGGCGAGCCCGAGACCCAGCGCCCACGCCCGCAGGGTCACCCCGATCCCGTCGAGGAAGGCGGGGTCACCGGCCAACCGGGCCGCGCGGGCGAGGACTTCGGAGGCAGGCGGCAAGTAGCTGCGCCGTACGATCCCGGCGCGGGCGACCGCCTCGCAGACCCCGAAGGCACCCGCCGCGCCGAGCAGACCGAGGAGCAGCTCCTGACGGCGTGTCATGTCACCAGTACGGGGGCCGGATCGATGTCCTTGCTCAACAGCCCCTGGGCGCGCATGAGCTTGATGAGCCGGCGCAGTGCCGCCGGGTCGGCGGTCGCCGGATAGTCGGGCAGATGGATCGACTTGGCCTGGTCCGCGGTCACCTTGGTGTACTTGGGCAGCTCCGCGCGGACCGCTCCCGGATCCTCTGCGGCGAGTCTGGAGGCTGCCTCGACGGCACGCCGGAAGCCCGCCGCGGCCTTGGGGTGCTTCTTCACGAAGTCGGCCGTGGTGACGTACCCGCTGGCGGGCAGGCCGCGCGCCGGTCCGGATCCGCCGTCCAGCAGCACCCGCGCGCCCAGCTCGCCCTGGACGGCGGTGTCGAAGGGCTCGACCACGTGGGCGGCGTCCACCTGGCCCCGCTGCAGGGCGGGCCCCATCTGCGGGAACAGGATCTGCCGGTACACGGGCCGGCCGGCGCCCTGGCCGTCCAGGATCGCGTTCAGCGTCAGGGACTGGATGTTGTTGAGGACGGCGACGGCGACCTTCCTGCCCGCGAGGTCGGCGGGCTTCTTCAGCGCCGAGTCCCCGGGCACGAGGACGTCCATCATGTGCGGGGCGATCCGGACGCCCTCGGCGAGGATGCGCAGGTCCAGGGTGCCCTTCTCGTACGCCTGGAAATAGGTGACGTAGTTCGCGCTCGCGATCACGTCCACCTGGCCCTTGAGTAGCGCGGGCAGCGCCTGGATGCTCTGCTGCACGGGCTGGATGCGCACGTCCAGGCCCTCCTTGGCGAACAGCCCGCGGTCCCGGGCCAGATAGAGGGCGGCGGAGTCGGTGAGCGGCAGGGCCGCGACGGTCAGCTGCTGCCGTCCGTCGCCGGAGTGCGACGTGGCGCCGCTGTCGCAGCCCACGAGGACCAGCGCCGCCGCGGCGACAAGCGCGGCGAGGCGTTTCGTTCGCGTCATTCCCGAGCGTGATCGTGATCGACGTAAAGGCATACGGGCATGACTACCCAGCAATTGTCCTGATCGCTACATTCGGTTCGGGGTCTTTGGGCGAACTCAGGCCCGTGGGGCCGCGATGCGCAAGGGGGTCGCGGGAGGTGGTGTCGTGGTGTCGGTGGTGCCGGTCGTGTCCGTCCACCAGTCCGCGCCGTCCTCGATGTAGCGCAGCAGCACGCCCTCGCGGATGGCCCAGGGACAGACGACGGCCCCGCGCAGCCCCATGAGCTTGAGCGCCGTGTGCCCGACGACCGCTCCGGCCAGGCTCTGCTCGGCGCGCGGCGCCGAGATCCCGGGCAGCTGGGCCCGCTCGGCGACGGGCAGCGCGGCGAGGGTGCGCACCGCCTCGTGCAGGTCCCGGCAGCGCATCCGCCGCTGCACGAACGGGCCGTAGCGCCCCGGTGCCGCCCCGCAGAGCCGGGCCAGCTGCTGGAACGTACGCGAGCTGACCGCGGCGGTGCGCGGCCGTTCCCAGCGGATCCGCGAGGCCACGTCCCGCAGCTCATGGCGGATCCGGCGACGCAGTTCCTTCAGTTCCTCCGGCCCCGGCGGGTCCTGCACCGCGAGGTACTCCTGGGTGAGGCGGCGTGCGCCGAGCGGCAGGGACGCGGCGAAGTCGGGCAGCCGGCCCCGGCCGAAGGCCACCTCCAGGGAGCCGCCGCCGATGTCGAGCACCGCGAGCGGGCCGGCGTGCCAGCCCAGCCAGCGCCGGGCCGCCAGGAAGGTCAGCTCGGCCTCGGTCTCACCCGGCAGGGTGCACATGCGGATTGCGGTTCCGGCGGCCACCCGGCGCAGCACCTCCTGCCGGTTCGGCGCGCCGCGCACCACCGCGGTCGCGAAGGCCAGCGGCCCCGTCGCATGCCATCTCCGGGCGGTGGCCCCCGCCGCGCCCACCGCTTTCACCAGCCGCTCCACCGCCTCGTCGGCGATGGTGCCGTCCGGACCGACGTGTTCGGACAGGCGCAGCTTCCATTTGACGGTGTGCACCGGGAGCGGAACGCCATCCTCCACATCCGCGATCACCAACCGAACCGTGTTCGACCCAGCATCCAGCACACTCACCCGCATGGCCGGGGAGTACCCACTTTCCCGCAAGGAACCCGTCATTCAGGGGGCGCCTGTGTGCACAGCACCGGCCGGCGGGTCCGAAGACCGGTCTGCTGTCCTGATCTCGGCCCCCACCCCGCCACCGAACCCGTTCCTGCCCTTAGATGGTCACCACCACTGTCGGCGCGAGGAGCGGCACTTGAGCGGGACGGACGCGACGAGGGCACTGGTGATCGGCGGCGGCGTCGCGGGGACCGCGGCCGCGCTCGGGCTGCACAAGGCCGGATACGACGTCACCGTGTACGAGGCACACCCCGACACGGCCGAGGACATCGGGCGTTCCTGACCCTGGCCAGCAACGGAATGCGCGCCTTGGCCCAGCTCGACGCCACGGACGCCGTCACGGCCGTCGGTTTTCCACTGACCTCGCTGCGGCTGCTCGACAGCGCAGGCACCGAGCTGGCGCAGGCACCCCTCGGCGAGGTCGCCGAACCCGGGCTGCGCTACCGCTGTCTGCGCCGCGGCGAGCTCAACGCGGCCCTCCAGCAGGAGGCGGCCGGGCGTGGCATCCCGGTGCGTCACGGGGTCCGCCTGACCGACGTGACCGAGGCCCCGGACGGCGTGACCGCGCACTTCGCCGACGGCACCACCGCCGACGCCGACCTCCTCATCGGCGCCGACGGACTCGACTCGACGGTCCGCGGGATCCTCACCCCCGGGGTGCGGCCGCGCTACTCGGGTCAGCGGGTCTACTACGGCTACACCGGCTCCGCGCCGCGCGTGGCCAAGACCGGCCGCATCACCTTCATCCGGGGCAGCAAGGCCACCTTCGGGTACGCGGTGTCGCCGACGCGGGAGGCGTACTGGTTCGCCCGCGTCAACACGGACCCCCTGCCCGACGGCGGATCCGTGCGCGAGGTCGCCTGGCGCGAGGAGCTGCTGCCGCTGCTGCGCGAGGACTCCGTGCCGATGGGGGCCGTCGTCGCCGCCTCCGTCGGCTCCGTCCTGGTCACCAACGCCACCGAGCTTCCGCTCGGCGCCGTATGGCACGCCGGACGCGTGCTGCTCATCGGCGACGCGGCCCACGCCGCCTCCCCGGCCACCGGCCAGGGCGCCTCCATGGCCCTGGAGGACGCCGTCGTCCTGGCCAAGGCGCTGCGCGATCTGCCCGGCCCGCCCGCCGCGTTCGCCGCCTACGAGGCGCACCGCCGGCCGCGCGTGGAGCACAACATCACCGTCAGCGGCGGTATCACCCGAGGCGGCACGGACCCGGCCCGCCCGCGTCCCGTCATCGCCCGCCCCGCCGACCCGGACGCGGGGCTCATCCGCCAACTGGCCTGGGAGAGCCCGCTGTCCGCCGCCCCGCCCGAGGAGCCCTGACCGGCGCGCGGTGGCGTCCGCCACCGCGCGAAAGTGCAAGAGGCGGAGCACTGGAGTCCATTGCCGGGGAAACGCCGGGGCCGGATCGTTCCGTGCGACCGGCCCTTCGGAACCCTCGGCAACAAGGAGCACAGTTGCGACTCTTGAGCAGAGCGGGCGGTGCGGCGGCCGCGGCCGCCGCCCTGGTCCTGGGCGGTGGCATCGCGTCCCCCGCACCGGCCGCCACACCCGCCGACGCCGGCTACACCGTGACCGTGGGGACCCCGGTGCCCTTCACCCACCCCACGGACACCCCCGCCAGCCCCTATCTCGACCGGGACGGCACCTTCCACTACCAGCAGTCCGCCGCCCTGTACGGCGCCAAGGACCCGCGCTCCTGGGACTTCTACACGGGCAAGGACTTCGACTCCGCGACCTTCGACAGGACGCTGAGCAAGTCGGTGAACCCGGCCAACCCCGCCGACCGCAACGACGACACCACCTGGCGCTGCAACAACAGCCCCACCGGCCGGGAGGCGACGTACGCGCCGAGCGGCTCCGGCTACGCCCAGAGGAACTACTGCGACCTGTCCGGGGTGTGGGTCGACCCCGACACCGGCGACTGGTACGGCCTGGTGCACAACGAGTTCACCCCGCAGCCCTTCGGTGACGGACTGCACTACGACGCCATCGACTACGCCGTCTCCACCGACCGGGGCCGCACCTGGACCGTCAAGGACCATGCGATCACCTCCCCGTACAGCACCCAGCGCGGGGACACGGCGACCTTCCCGAACCAGACGTACTCCTACGGCGACGGCGACCAGCGCCTCTTCGTCGACACCGCGTCCGGCTACTTCTACGTCTATTACGGCTCCCGGATCATCGACAAGAGCGGTGGCTGGAAGGCGTTCTACGAGCACGTGGCACGCGCCCCGATCTCGGCCAAGATGGCGCCCGGCTCCTGGCGCAAGTGGTACGACGGCGCCTGGTCGCAGCCAGGCACCGGCGGCAAGGAGAGCGACATCGTCCCCGTCGACGCCGACCACCCCGCCGGCTACACCCCCGCCTCCGCCGAGTACGACCCGGCCAACACCGGCACGGCCGCCCAGCAGATCGCGGCCGGGAAGATGCCGCCGACCTCGCCGCTGTTCGTGATGAACATCGCCTACGACGCCCATCTCGGGCTGTACATCGGCGAACCGCAGGCCGTCGACCAGAGCGGCAACTCACCGCAGTACCTCTACGCCACCGACGACCTGAGCACCCAGAGGTGGCGCCTGATCGGGGACTCCGGCAGCTACACCAACGCCTCCTGGTACCGCTGGTTCCTCGACAGCGCCAACCGCACCAGCTCCGCGATCGTCGGCAGGTCCTTCCGCTCCTACTGCGCCTTCGGCTGCTCGCACGACGCCTCCGGCGAGTACGTCGACATCACCGTCGACTCCTCCGCGCCCGTCGCCGCCCCTATGGACACGAGCCGCACCTACCGCATCGCGAGCGCTGCGGGCCGGATCCTGGCCCAGGCGGCCCGCGGCGGCGCCACCACCTCGCTGGCGCGGCCCGCCACATCCGGCCGCGACATCTGGGCCTTCACCCCGACCGGCGACGGAGCCTTCACCCTCACCAACGCCGCGAGCGGGCGGCTGCTCGGCGTCGACTCGTCCTCGGCGGCCGGCCGGGCCTGGGGCGCCAGACCGACCGTCACCGCCGCACGGAGCGGCGGGCCCTCCGTCGGCCAGCAGTGGTTCGTGATCCCGAACGGCTCCGGTGGGACCTACCGTCTCGTCAACCGCTACAGCGGACTCGTGCTCGGCCTCTCCGGCACCTCGGGCCGGCTCGCCGAGACCACGCCGGTGCGCACCTGGACGGCCAGCAGCGGCAGTTCGGTCGGCGCGGGGCGCTCCGCTGCGGAACAGAACCTGTCCTTCACCGCGACCTGAGCGCTCCACCCAAGCGCCGCGACAGGCCGTCGGGGACGCTCAACTCCCTTCGTACGCCGGGAAACCTCCGGCTATCCTGCGCCCATGTCGATCATCAACGGGGATTCCGACGCCCGCCTGGCCGTGGCAGCGGCCCAGGCGGGCGCCGCCGTCGTCCGCGACCTCTACGGCAGTCGGCTCGAACGCCACGACAAGTCCGCCGGCGACTTCGCGACCGAGGCGGACCTCGCCGCAGAGCGGGCCATCCTGGACGTGCTGCGTGCCGCCCGCCCGGACGACGCCGTGACCGGCGAGGAGAGCGGACGCTCCGGCGCCGCCGACGCCCACCGCCGCTGGCTGGTCGACCCGCTGTGCGGGACCCTCAACTACGCGGTGCGGACCATGCTCGTCGGGGTGAACGTCGCCCTGCGTCAGGGGCCCGAGGTCACGGCCGCCGCGACCGCCGACCCGTTCAGCGGCGAGGTGTTCTGGACCGACGGCGAGGCGGCCTGGGTCCACAGCGACGGCGCGGACGAACTGCTGACGCCCTGGGCCGGCTCCGCGCTGGTGGACGTCAACCTCGATCCGCCGTTCCCCAACGCCCCCCGCTTTCAGGCGGTCCGCCTCCTGGCCGACCCAGGCTTCGCCGAACGGTTCCGGCCCCGGGTGATCTCCAGCACCCTCGCCGTGGCCTGGGTCGCCGCCGGACGCCGGGCCGCCTACGTCACCGACGGCGACCTGCGCGACAGCGTGCACTTCGCGGCAGGGATCGCCCTGTGCCGGGCGGCCGGCTGCATGGTGACCGACCTGTATGGCGAGCCCGTGCTCAGCGGCGCGGGCGGTCTCGTGGCGGCGGCCGACGCGGAGACCCACGCCGCACTGCTGCGGCTCGTCAAGAAACAGAGAGGCGAGCGGAGTTAGCCGAGGCACTTCACGGTGTTTCGTCGTCGAGTGGTGGGCCTGCCTGCTCGACGGAGGTGGCGCCTGTCTGGTGTGATGCCCGCATGACCTCGGCCGCCGACCTCGCCACCCGCTTCGGCCCCGCCCTGGACACGGGCCCCGAGAGCCTCCGCGCGTGTGCGCAGGACTTCGGGCACATCGTGCAAGAGACTCCGCTCGGCATCCTGCGCCCCCGGTCCGCCGCCGAGATCCAAGACCTGCTGGAGTACACCGGACCCGGGGGCATCCCGGTGAGCGTGCACGCTGGCGGTCACTCGATGTACGGCCAGGGGCAGGCGGGCGACGGGATCGTGCTGAACCTGCGGGCGATGAACCGGGTCGGTCCCGTGGCGTACGGCCAAGTGACGGTGCAGGCGGGGGCGTTGTGGCGCGAGGTGCTCGCCGCCACCCTGCCGTACGGCCGTACCCCGCCGGTCCTCACCGACTACCTCGGCGCGAGCGTCAGCGGGGTCCTGTCGGCGGGCGGACTCGGCGGGGCCGGCCACCGGCACGGCCTGGTCGCGGACCAGGTCCTGGAGGTGGTGACGGGGGCCGGGGAGCCCCGGTGCTGCTCGCCCGACCGGGATCCGCAGCTGTTCCACGCCGTGCTCGCCGGACTCGGCCAGTGCGCCGTCATCGTGGCCGCCACGCTGCGCCTGGTGCCGGCCCCCGCCCGGGTCCGCCGCCACTGCCTGTACTACGCCGACCTCAGCCGCTACCTCGCCGACCAGCGGCGGCTCGCCGAGGAGCAGCGCTTCTCCTATCCGGAGGGCCAGGCCCGGCCGGCCGGCGAGCACGGCCGGCAGTACATGATCGAGGCCGTGGCCCCGTACGACGGCCCCTGCCCGCCCGACGACGCAGCCCTGCTCGACGGACTCGGGCACGATCCCGCCGCACTGGAGACGGAGGACCTGGGTTACGGCGAGTTCGCCCATCGAGTGGACACCGACGAGGGGAGGTCCTGCGGGAGACGGGGGAGTGGCTGTATCCGCACCCGTGGCTCAATCTGCTGCTGCCGCACGACAGCGCCGCCTCCGTCGTCCGCGCCGTGCTCGCCGACCCCGCCTTCCGCGATCTGCGTGACACCGGCCTCGTCCTGCTGTACCCGCTGCTCTCCAGTCGGCTGCGGGCTCCCCTCTTCAGCCGCCCCTCCGGCGAAGTCCTTCACCTGTTCGCCCTGTTGCGCACGGCGCCGCCCGGCAGCCCCGAGACGGTCGCGGCGATGGTGGCCGCCAACCGCGCCGCGTACGAACTGGCCCGCTCCGAGGGCGCAGTCGCCTATCCGGTGAACGCCCTGCCCATGTCGGATGCCGACTGGGGGGAACACCACGGCAGTCGCCGGCCGGCCCTCTCCGCCGCCAAACGGCGCTTCGACCCGCATCTCGTCCTGGCGCGCGGACACGGTCTGCGGTTGTGAAGGTTTTGGCTTCCGAAGGCTTGCCGGGGCGCTTGTCTCACCACTTAAATCAAAACATGAACTAAGTAGCAGCGTCGGTTGCTTGAGCCGTTTTCCCTTGGGAGCCGCCAGATGAGAAGCCGGATGAGAAGCCGCACGGGACCGAGGGCCCGGGGTGTCGCACTGGCCGCCATGGCCGCACTGATCACCCTGCCCCTGGCCCACCCCCCGGCCGCCGCGGCCGGAACCCGGACCTGCGACACGGCCGACGCCGCCCAGGGCCGGCCCGCCACGGTGTCCTCCACCGAGAACGCCGGCACCCCCGCCTCCGCCGCCTTCGACGGCAACACCTCCACCCGCTGGTCCAGCCGGTTCAGCGACCCGCAGTGGCTCCAGGTCGACCTCGGCGCGGTCGAGGACCTGTGCGCGATCGACCTGAACTGGGAGACCGCCTACGGCAAGGACTTCCAGCTCCAGGCCTCCACCGACGGCCAGAACTGGACCACCCTCAAGACCGTCGCCGGCGCGGGCGGCGGCACGGCGTCGTACGACGTCAGCGGCTTGGGCCGGTACGTCCGGATCTATGGCACCGCGCGCGGCACCGGGTACGGCTACTCCCTCTGGGAGATGGCCGTGCACACCACGACCACCGCGACCGGCCCCATCCAGGGCGGCGGCGACCTCGGTCCGAACGTCATCGTCGTGGACCCCTCCACCCCCGACCTCCAGCAGGAGTTCGACGACGTCTTCAAGCAGCAGGAGTCCGCCCGGTTCGGCACCGGCCGCTACCAGTTCCTGCTCAAGCCCGGCACGTACAACGGCATCAACGCCCAGATCGGCTTCTACACCTCCATCTCCGGGCTCGGCCTGAACCCCGACGACACCCAGATCAACGGGGACGTCACGGTCGACGCCGGCTGGTTCAACGGCAACGCCACGCAGAACTTCTGGCGTTCGGCGGAGAACCTCGCCGTCAAGCCGTCGAACGGCGACGACCGCTGGGCCGTGGCGCAGGCAGCGCCCTTCCGCCGTATCCATGTCGAGGGCGGTCTCAACCTCGCGCCCACCGGCTACGGCTGGGCCTCCGGCGGCTACATCGCCGACTCTAAGATCGACGGCACGGTCGGCCCGTACTCCCAGCAGCAGTGGTACACCCGGGACAGCTCGGTCGGCGGCTGGACCAACGGCGTCTGGAACATGACGTTCTCAGGCGTCCAGGGCGCGCCGGCGACCAACTTCGACAGCGGTCCGTACACCACCCTGGACACCACCCCGGTCTCCCGCGAGAAGCCGTTCCTCTATCTGGACGGCTCGGACTACAAGGTGTTCGTGCCGTCCCGGCGCACCAACGCCCGAGGGGTCTCCTGGCCGAACACCCCGGGCACGTCCCTCCCGCTCGACCGGTTCTACGTCGTCAAGCCGGGAGCCACCGCCGCCACCATCAACGCGGCCCTCGCCCAGGGCCTCAACCTGCTCTTCACACCCGGCATCTACCACCTCGACCAGACCATCGACGTCACCCGCCCCGACACCGTCGTCCTCGGCCTGGGCCTGGCCACACTCGTCCCGGACAACGGCATCGACGCGATGCACGTGGCGGACGTCGACGGCGTGCGGCTGGCCGGCTTCCTCATCGACGCCGGACCGGTCAACTCCGACACACTGCTGCGCATCGGCACGCCCGGTGCCACCGCAGACCACTCCGCCGACCCGACCACCGTGCAGGACGTGTTCTTCCGCATCGGCGGCGCGGGACCCGGTCTCGCCGCCAACTCGCTCGTGGTCGACAGCAATGACGCGATCATCGACCACACCTGGATCTGGCGCGCCGACCACGGCAGCGGCGTCGGCTGGGACACCAACCGCGCCGACTACGGCCTGAGGGTCAACGGTGACGAGGTCCTCGCCACCGGCCTGTTCGTCGAACACTTCAACAAGTACGACGTCTACTGGAACGGCGAACGCGGCCGGACGATCTTCTTCCAGAACGAGAAGGCGTACGACGCCCCCGACGCCGCCGCCATCACCCATGACGGCATCGTCGGCTACGCGGCCTACAAGGTCGCCGACTCCGTCACCACCCATGAGGCCTGGGGACTCGGCAGCTACTGCAACTACACGGCCGACCCGTCGATCGTCCAGGCCCACGGCTTCCAGGTCCCGACCGGCTCGGGCATCAAGATGCACGACCTGCTGGTGATCTCCCTCGGCGGCAAGGGCCAGTACGCCCATGTCGTCGACGGCACCGGCGCTCCCACCTCGGGGACCGGCACCGTCCCCGCCAAGGTGACGTCGTTCCCGTGAACCATCCCTGAAGACAGGCCCCCCGGGGTTTCGAGTGCGCGCCGAGTGCAACACGGACGGTGCGGCCCGCGCGGACGGAGCCGCACCCGCATGCCCGCAGGGGCAGTAGAAGAAGAGGACGCTCATGGATCACTCGCGGGCACCGGTACTCGAGGCCGTGGAGGAGTTCCGGCGCCGCGGAGACGTCGTGTTCGGGCCGCCCGGGCACAAACAGGGCCGCGGCACTGACCCCCGGGTCGCCGAAGTACTCGGCATCGACGTCTTCCGCTCGGACGTACTGACCCTCAACGGCCTGGACGACCGCCGGGAGTCCCAGGGCGTGCTGGAAGAGGCGCAGGAGCTGATGGCGGACGCGGTCGGTGCCGAGCGCGCCTTCTTCTCGACCTGCGGCAGCTCCCTGTCCGTGAAGACCGCGATGTGCTCGCTCGCGGGCCCGAGGGAGAAGCTGCTGCTGTCGCGCAACGCGCACAAGTCGGTCGTCGCGGCGGTGATCATCAACGGTGTGGAGCCGATCTGGGTCCACCCGAAGTTCGACACCGAACGGCACGTGGCCCATCCACCGGAGCCCGACGACGTCCGCGACCGGCTGCGCGAGCACCCCGACGCCAAGGGCATGCTGCTGATCCCCCCACCGACTGGGGCACCTGCGCCGACATCCGGGGCGTCGCCGACGCCTGTCACGCCTACGACGTACCGCTGATCGTGGACGAGGCCTGGGGCGCCCATCTGCCCTTCCATCCGGACCTCCCGGCCTGGGGCATGGACGCCGACGCCGATCTGGTCGTCACCAGCGTGCACAAGATGGGCGGAGCCATCGAGCCGAGCTCGGTCTTCCACCTCCAGCACGACCGGGTGGCGGCCCAGGTACTCAAGCAGCGCGAGGACCTGCTCGGCACGACCAGCGCCTCGTCCCTGGTGTACGGCGCCCTGGACGGCTGGCGGCGGCAGATGGCCGAGCGGGGCCGCGAGCTGCTGGACGCTGCCCTGCACCGGGCCGAACGCATCCGGGCGGAGCTGCGGGAACTGCCGGGACTGCGGGTCATGGGAGGCGAAGTGATCGAGCAGGGCCTGGAGGCCGAGTTCGACCCGATGAAGATCACCATGGACGTCCGGGACCTCGGCCTCAGCGGCATGCAGGCGGTGGAATGGCTGCGGACGCACCGGCATGTCGACGTGGGCGGCTCGGACAGCTGCCGGATCACCGCCTCCATCACCCACGCCGACGACGACGAGACGGAGAAGGTCCTGCTGGACGCCATGCGCTCGCTGGTGGAGAACGCCAGTTCGATCGAACGGCGGCCCGCCGTCCGGCTGCCCGAGCCGAGGGCGCTGGAACTGGACCAGGCGGTCCTGCCGCGCGAGGCGTTCTTCGGGCCCGCCGACCAGGTGCCCGCCGAGCGAGCCGTGGGCCGGATCTCCGCCGAGATGATCAGCCCCTATCCGCCCGGCGTGCCCGTCGTCGCGCCCGGCGAGGTGATCACGAAGGAGGTGCTGGACTTCCTGCGCAGCGGAGTGGCGCACGGCTTCCTCATCGCCGACGCGGCGGACCCGTCGCTGGAGAGCCTGCGCGTCACGGCCCGACCGTGACCGGTCCGCCCGTGTGCACGGGGCCGGTCGCCCACGGTCGGCTTACCGGCCACCCGGGTGTGACCGGGCCTCTTCGGACTGCGGGGGCCGGGGGCTGCGCCTAAGGTGGCGTGTACGGGCGGCCGGGTGCCTGCCTGTCGGGTCAAGAAGGCGGCCCTCCTGACGAAGACTCCCTCGGCAGGGGGCACTTGGCCCTGCTCGACGGTCCCCGGGTCCGGACGACACGTCCGGCGGGCCTGCCTCCCGGCAACTCGATGAGAGACGGCCCGACTTCACCCCGACCGGAAATCCACCGCGATTCCCGGTTTCGGACGCACCGGCCCGGGGACCTCGGTGCGAGGGCCGCGTCGACCTCTTTCATCACATGTGTTCGTGCTGTCGGCCGTATGCCCGGGCGTGGCCACCGCGCTGAAGTTCCACTGGAAGCCGAAGCTGGGCGTGCACTCGCTGGTGTGGGAGGAGGCCCAGATCATCAACGGCGTCGACCCGGACTTCCACCGTGCAGCCCATCGGCCTGCTCACCCTCGACCGCAACCCGCTCAACTTCTTCGCCGAGACCGAGCAGGTCGCCCTCCACCCCGGCCATCTCGTCCCCGGCATCGACATCACCGACGACCCGCTGCTCGCAGGCCGGCTCTTCTCCTACCTGGACACCCAGATCACCCGGCTGGGCGGCCCCGACTTCGCGCAGATCCCGATCAACCGTCCGCACACGCCCGTCAACGACATGCTGCGCGACGGCATGCACCAGACGGCCGTGCACCAGGGCGTGGCCCCCTACCGCCCCGACTCCCTGGACGGCGGCTGCCCGTTCGTGGCCGACGCCGACGCGGGCGCGTTCGTCGAGGCTCCGGTACGGGTGCCGGAGGCGACGAAGGTCCGCGAGGCCCCGGCGTCGTTCGACGACCACTTCAGCCAGCCGCGCCGATTCTGGCTGACCAGGAGCCCGGTGGAGCGCGAGCACATCATCGGCGCCTACACCTTCGACCGCGGCAAATGCCACGAACAGGCGCTCACGGAGTGGGCGTTGCAGGTGCTGGCGAACATCGACCCGGAGCTGTGCGCGGGCGTCGCCACCGGACTCGGCCTGCCCCCCGCACCCACCGTGCCCCTGGCCGACGTCGAATCCAGCCCCGCCCTGTCCCAGGCCGGGCACACCTGGCCCACCGACGGCCGGGTCACCGGCATCATCACCGGCCCCGAAGGCGACCTGGACGGCGTACAAGCCGTACGCCGGGAGGTGCTGGACGGGGGCATGGTCCCACTCGTCGTCGCACCCACGGGCGGCACCCTCGGCCCGGGCCCCGACGCGCCGGCCGTCCAGCGGACCTACGCGACGGCACGGTCCGTGGAGTTCGACGCGCTGCTCGTGGCCGGCGCCCCGGGCATCGGCGTCGACGCCTACGGCACCCGGGACGCCAAGGCGGGCCTGCCCGCCGGCGGCAACAGCACCCCCGACCCGCGGGTCGGCCTGCTGCTCGCGGAGGCCTACCGGCACGGCGAGGCCATCGGTACCGCCAAGGGGGGGGGAGATCGCGCTGGAGGCGGCCGGGTATGCCCTCCGACGCGTCCGGTGTGATCGCCGGCGACGGCGCCACGACGGTCCTCCAGCAGCTCACCCGTCTGCTCGGCTCCCACCGGGTCTGGGACCGCTTCCCATCCACGGCCTGACAGTCCCCCAGGCAGACGCCGGCGAACGGCACTTCACGGCGGACCGCCCGGCCCGGCCCCGAACGGCGTACCCCCACAGGCGGACGGCGCTGGGCGCCGGTGTGATGGAGGAGTTTCTCCGTCAACCAGTGAGGCAGATCATGCGTCTTCGCAGTTTCGCCACAACGGCCGTACTCGCGGGTGTTCTTGCCCTGGGAGGCTCGGCGACCGCCTTCGCCGCCGACCCGAACCCGACGACCGGAACCGCCGTCAACAGCCCCGGCGTCCTCTCGGGCAATGTCATCCAGGTACCGATCGACGTCCCGGTCACCGTGTGCGGCGACAGCATCAACCTGATCGGGCTGCTGAACCCGACCGTCGGCAACAGCTGCGTCAACCAGTGACGCCGCCGGTGGGGCGGGGGCCGGGGGCGGGGGGGGGGGGCCGGGGGGGGCGGGGGCGGGGGGGGGGGGGGGGCCCGGCGGGGGGTGCTACG
>NZ_JBIAEC010000005.1:363335-523965 GCF_042868225.1 Streptomyces sp. NPDC007856
GTGGGGGCCCACCAAAACCCCGTGGGGGGGGGCCCCCCCCCCCCGCCCCCCCCCCCCCCCCCCCCCCGCCCCCGGGGGGGGGGCCCCCCCCCCCCCCCCGGGCCCCCCCCCCACGGCTGTCCGAGGCCGGAGGCGGCGGAGCGACCGACCGGTGCTCTCCTCGAGTCGTGCGGCTAGCGAGGGCGGCGGAACAGGGCCGTCCACAGGAACCCCTGGCCGAACAGCGGGGAGTCGGCCGGCTCCTGCCGCATGGCGCGCAGTTCGATCTCCTCCAGATCGGAGAAGATCCGACGCAGTGACTCGGGGGTGTAGGCAAGGCCGCCGTGCAGCCCGGGCTCGCGGTAGAAGGCCGCGTCGGGGAGCTCGGAGCCCATGCGTCCCGCGGCGAAGCAGGTGAGCGCGAAGTACCCGCCGGGCGCCAGTACACGCTCCAGCAGTGCGAGGTGACTGACGCGGCGGTGCGGTGGCAGGTGGTGGAAGCAGCCGGAGTCGTGGACCAGGTCGTACGGGCCACCCAGCCCGCTCGTGCCGTCGGCCGTCAGGGTGAAGGCGTCCCCGCAGTGGAACCGGACGCCTCCCGCCCGGGCGCCGGCTGCCTCGGGATCCGATCCCGCATCCCGCGCGCGCTCCTCGGCCCAGGCGATCGCGGCGGGCGAGAGATCGACGGCGTCCACGTCGAAGCCGTGCGCGGCGAGGTACAACGCGTTACGGCCGGGCCCGCACCCCAGGTCGAGGGCCCGCCCCGGCGCGATCAGACCGCGCTGCAGGTAGGACGCCAGGTTCTCGTCCGGCTTCGCAGTGAAGAACGGCACCGGTCTGTCCCGTTCGGCATAGAAGCCGTCCCACCAGGCGGCCGCGCCTTCCGTCCATCGGTCGGCCGCCGGCGTGAACAGCCCGTCCAGGAGTCGTAGCACGTCTTCCACCGTGCGGATGCCCCGGTCCATCCGGCCCCCTTTCCCGATGCCCGGAACCTAGCGGCGGGGGCCGCTGGACACCAGGCCGCAGGGGCCGCTGCGAGGGCACCGGCGGGCGGCTGAGCGGGCGACGGAGGGGAGGTGCGGGCACCTCCCCGACGGCCGGCCGGCAGCCCTTCGGATCCCCACAGCGCACCGGCAGGCAGCCTTCCGCGACCGAGCCGGGGGCACTTTTTCGACTTTCCCCCGCTCGTCCGAGAGCCTCCGAGCGGCCGAGGGACCGGTTCAGTCCGGTGTCGCGGCCGGTGCCTCGCGACCGGCCTGGGCCGCATCCGGCTGCGCGGCCGGGCGGCGGCGCCGGCGCAGCAGCAGGCGTCTCGCCGGGCGCTCCACCGTCTCGTACAGGAGCCAGGACAGCCCGAGCGACACCGCGAAGGCGGTCGTGGTGACGGCGATCCCGGCCAGCAGTCCGAAGTGCGGCTTGGTCCCGAGCAACTGGGTGGCGGACCGCAGCACCAGCAGATGGATCATGTAGAAGGCGAACGACAACTCGCCGAGCCGCACCAGCCGCCGGCGCCGCCACAGCGAGGGAAACCCCTGCACGTCCGCGACGGCTGCGGCCGGGATCAGTAGCGTGAACCCGGTGATGGTGCACACGTTGGCGGAGTATCCGGGCGCGACCTGCGGGACGAGGAAGTAGCCGATGATCGCGAGGGCGAGTGAGGCCTCCAGACCGGGCCCGCGCCACCGGCCGAGCAGCACCAGCCGCGCGGTGACCGCGCCGAGGACGAACTCGGGCAGCCGGGCCGCGGGGAACGAGTACAGCGCGTACGTCCACCAGTGGTGGGCGTCCGCCCGGGCCAGCACCAGGACCGCCACTACCGACAGACCGCCCAGCACGGTCGAGCCGCGCGCGCCGAGCCGGCGCAGCAGCAGGATCAGCAGCGGGAAGGAGGCGTAGAAGAACGCCTCGCAGGCGAGGGACCAGCTGACCGGGTTCAGCGTCTGCCACCAGGGGCGCCACCAGGAGTGGAGCAGCAGCACATTGGACAGCGCCTGTTTCGGTGTCGGTCTCGGCTGGTTCGCCAGCGTGTACGCCATGCCCAGGGCGAGGACCGCGGTGACCAGGTGCACCGGGTAGACGCGCGCGATGCGCCGTCTCCAGAAGGCGAGCGCGCGGTCGCCGGGCCGGGCCGACCAGGTCAGTACAAAGCCGGACAGCACGAAGAAGAACGACACACCGGTGGCACCGGCACTGAATCCCCAGGAAACGAGGCGGCCACCGGTGCCTCCGAAGTAGCCGAAGTTGTTCACGTGGAGTCCGAACACCAGCAGTGCCGCCATCCAGCGCAGCCCCGTGAGGGACGGGAGCGAGGGCATGGCGGCGGCTGGGGAGTCCCTGGCGGTCATGTCGCCGGGACGGGTCGGCGTCGTCCGGAACGTCCGGGTCGTCGCCGTTGTCATCGAATCACCTGCCGCAGAGGGTTGGCGTGGAGCATGAAGGGGTACCTTGCCCGTTTACCCCAAGTCCATCACGCCACATGGCAAACATCACACTCGCTGCCGAACGACAGAGCTCTGCGTATGCCACGGACGCCTGGGCCGGGTGCACCCGCACGAGTGACGCCCCACGTACCGCCTTGATCAGCCCGCGGCCAGTTCCTTCGTGATCCGCTCCAGCATGAACGCCGAGGACTCCCGGGCCCGCTCCTCCCAGGCGAACACACAGGCCGTGGCCACGCCGTCGAACCTCAGCTCCCGCAGGGTGCCGAAGAACGCCTCCCCTTC
The DNA here is from genome assembly GCF_042868225.1 of Streptomyces sp. NPDC007856. Lineage (NCBI taxonomy): Bacteria > Bacillati > Actinomycetota > Actinomycetes > Kitasatosporales > Streptomycetaceae > Streptomyces > Streptomyces sp. NPDC007856. Next base: position 366,038 of record NZ_JBIAEC010000005.1, read on the forward strand.
CACCTCGCCCTGGCCGATGTCCAGGTGCTGGTGGATCCGGGCCGGGGTGCCGGGCGGACCCATCTGATGCCGATCGGCCTGACGACCGTGCGCCAGGACGCCCGCCTGATGGCCGAGCACGCGGTCCGCTTCGCCGTACAGCGCCTGGAGGACCCGGAACTGGAGCCCAGGGAGGCTGAGTTGGGCCCGAAGCTGGTCGTGCGGGGGACAAGCGGCCCGCCACCGGCCTGAATCCGGTGACTTGGGCGGTCAAGCCGCCTGCGCGGCAAGGGCCTCGACGAGCTGATCCCGCGTCATCTTCGACCGGCCCGGTACGCCCGCGGCGCTCGCCCGCTCGTACAGCTCCGCCTTGGACAGGGCACCCAGGTCCTCCTTCTTGCCGACGGCCTGCTTCTTGCCGGTGGCCGGTTTTCCGCCGCCCGTGCGGCCCCGGGACCGGCCCTGCTCGACGCTCCGGCTGAGCACCTCCATCAGGTCGATGACGTTGGTGGCCTCCGGCGGCTCCGGTTCGCCGACGACCTCCTCGCCCTTGCGCTTCGCGGCGACGAGCTTCTTGACGCGTTCCTCGTAGGTGTCGTGATAGTCGGTGGGGTCCCAGTCGATGGTGAGGGCGTCGATCAGCTGCTGGGCCGTCCGCAGCTCCTTGCTGTCGCTCTTCGTGCGCCGCTGAGGCAGTTCGGGCACCACGTCGGCGGGATCACGCACCTCGTCGGCCCAGTGCAGGGTGTGCAGCACGAGAACGCCGGGCTGCGCGCGCAACGCGGTCAGATACTCCTTGCCGCGCATGGTGAGCGTGGCGATCCCGGCCTTGTCCGCGCGATCCAGCGCCGCCCGCCTCAGCTCGTACACCTTCACGTACTCCTTGCCACGCGGGCCGACGTAGTACGTGCGGGCGAAGTACACCGGCTCGACCTGGCGCAGGTCGACGAACCCGGCCAGGTCGATCACCTTCGACCGCCTGGGCGCGATCTCCTCCAGCTCCTCCGGTTCCACGACGACGTACTCGCCCTCGTCGATCTCGTAGCCCTTGACGATCTTGTCGGTGTCGACCTCCTTGCCGGTGCGCTCGTTGACCCGCTTGTTGCGGATCCGGTCCGCGGTGCCGCGCTGAAGCTGGTGGAAGTGCACGGTGTGGTCCTCGGTGGCGGTGTACAGCCCCACGGGCAGGGTGACCAGCCCGAAGGTCAGGACACCGGTCCAGATGGGTCTCGCCATGGCCCTTCGCCTCCTCTGATGGGTGGGCCGTCCGTTCCGTCGTGGTGCTGTCCGGTCACCGCCGGTGCGCCCCGCCCGGGGACGCTCGCTCGACCCGGCCGTCAGCCAGTCGCTCGGCCCGGGCCGCGGTCGTCTCGGCGTGGCGCCGGGCCTCCCGTACGGCGCGGTCGGCCTCCCGGACCCGGTCCCGCGCCTCCTGCTCGCCGGCACGGGAACGGCGCTGCTCCTCCTCGGCGTCGCGCAGCCGCACGCGCAGCTCACGCGCCCGCTCCTCCGCCGCGGCCACCCGGTCGCGGGCCTTCTCCGCCTCCCGTCCGGCGGCCTCGGCCTCCGTCTCGCGGGCACGCAGGTCCCGCTCCGCGTCCCGGGCGGCTCTACGGGCCTCGTTGAGACGGCGGCGGTGTGCCAGTTCGTCCTCGGGCTCCTTCGCCCTGCCCCGCTTCCTCTCCGCTCCGCGTCCGCCGGGCTCCCCGCCCTGAGCACGCTTCTTCGCCCTGGTCGCCGCGGGGGCGGCAGGACGGCGGTCGAGGACGCCCTCGTCCGCCTCGGGAAACCCGAACGTGGCGCTGAGCGGCTTCACGAGCCGCCCCGCGGCCCACTCGCGGGCGGCCTCCGGATCGGCGAGAGCGGCGTGCAGGGTCTCCTTGACCTCTCGTTGGACCCCCTCGCCCACGGGACGCCCGGCCTCCGGATCGGCGAGAGCGGCGTGCAGGGTCTCCTCGACCTCTCGTTGGACCCCCTCGCCCACGGGACGCCCGGCCTCCGCCGCCAGCCGCCGCGCCTGCCGCCCGAGCCCGCCGATCACCTCGCCCTGCCGGCGGACGAGCCTGCGCAGCTGCGGACCGTCCAGTTCGCGGTGTGCCCGGCGCAGTTCCTCGCCGAGCTCCAGCAGCGGCTGGACCTCCTCCGGCTGTCGGCGCACGAGCAGATTGCCGACCCATGCGGCCAGACTCGGGCGCCGCAACGCGCCGATCTCCTTGGCGAGGGCCTGATCACCGGCCTTGCGGGCGTCCAGGGCGCGGCGGTCACGGGCGGCGACGAACTCCTCCGGCCGCAGCCCGTAGAGCTCGTCGGCGACGGTGTCCAGGTCCACCGGCGTCCCTCTCGACGGCAACTGGTGACGTGGTTCGAGTTTCTCGGTCCAGGGTGCTTATGTGCTATATAGGGGGTTTCATCCGGGTTAGTGATCATTTCAAACTCTTCGGCCTCGCTGCGTAGACCGGCGGCGGGCTGCGCCACCACGGGGTCGTGTACACCGTGGGCGCGGGGGAGACCCCGGGTACGGCGTTCAGCGCGACGCGGATGCCATCTGGCCGAGACCGGCCGGTTCGCGGAGCGGCTGCGCCGGCGCGGGGCGGCCGTGGAGCTCGTGTGGGCTGCGAGTTCCGGCTGCCCGTGCCCGGGATCCGCCATCGGTGGTGGGGCAGGCCGCCGGCCGTCGCGAGCTACGCCATCACCAAGACCATCAGGGACCGCCCGGACGACCCCGGCTCCGGCCGGCACTGGGAGCCCAAGGAGGCCCTTCCACGCCGGCGGATGTACGGCGCGGCTTGCGCGGATTCCGGCTCACCCGTTCGGAGGACCGTCCGGCTTGGCGCGCCGTCGTCGCTGATTCCGGGCCACATGATGCGGGCATGCTCCCGACCTGCCCCACGCCCCGCCCAACGGCGCGCCCGCCGCGCAGGGCGGCGTCGGGTGCGTGTGGGGCGGGGTCATGCGAAGGCAAAGGTGAGCGCAGATGCCCGGGCGGGCGCCGAGGCGGACGCGGAGGTGAACGGCGGCCGCCGGGACGCGACCAAAATTGCATCGCTCGTTTTCTTGAATCACTCGTGTTTATGAGGGTAGGTTCGCCCTCATGACCGCCTCCCCGACCCCGACCACCGCCGAGGAGCTCCGCGGTGCCGGCCTGCGCGTGACGGCAGCCCGCGTCGCGCTGCTGGAGACCGTCCGGGCGGGCGACCACCTCGGCGTCGAGGCGATCGCCTCCGGGGTACGCGACCGCGTGGGCCATATCTCCCTGCAGGCCGTCTACGAGGCCCTTCACGCCCTCACCACGGCGGGTCTGGTCCGCCGTATCGAGCCGGCCGGTCACCCGGCCCGGTACGAGGGACGCGTGGGGGACAACCACCACCACATCGTGTGCCGGTCCTGCGGTGCCGTCGTCGACGTCGACTGCGCGGTCGGCGACGCGCCCTGCCTGACCGCATCCGACGACCGCGGCTTCGCCATCGACGAGGCCGAGGTCGTCTACTGGGGCATCTGCCCCGACTGCTCCACCGGCCGCAGTTCCTGAGCACCGAGTTCCGCACAGTTCGGAAGGATTGCCATGACTGAGAACCACGACGCGATCGTCACAGACGCGAAGGCGGAGGGGGCGAGCGGCGGCTGCCCCGTCGCCCATGACCGGGCCCTGCATCCCACCCAGGGCGGTGGCAACCGCCAGTGGTGGCCGGAGCGGCTCAACCTGAAGATCCTTGCCAAGAACCCGCCGGTGACGAACCCGCTGGGCGAGGAGTTCGATTACGCCGAGGCGTTCAAGAGCCTCGACCTTCCCGCCGTGAAGCGGGACATCGCCGAGGTGCTCACCACCTCCCAGGACTGGTGGCCCGCCGACTTCGGCCACTACGGCCCGCTGATCATCCGTATGGCCTGGCACAGCGCGGGCACCTACCGCGTCAGCGACGGCCGCGGCGGCGCCGGCGCCGGCCAGCAGCGGTTCGCCCCGCTGAACAGCTGGCCGGACAACGTCAACCTGGACAAGGCCCGCCGCCTGCTGTGGCCGGTGAAGAAGAAGTACGGCCAGAAGATCTCCTGGGCCGACCTGATGATCCTCGCCGGCAACGTGGCGCTGGAGACCATGGGCTTCGACACCTTCGGCTTCGGCGGCGGTCGCGCGGACGTCTGGGAGCCGGAGGAGGACGTCTACTGGGGTCCCGAGACCACCTGGCTGGACGACAAGCGCTACACCGGCGACCGTGAGCTGGAGAACCCGCTCGGCGCCGTACAGATGGGCCTCATCTACGTCAACCCCGAGGGCCCGAACGGCAACCCGGACCCGCTGGCCGCGGCCCGCGACATCCGTGAGACCTTCCGCCGCATGGCCATGAACGACGAGGAGACCGTCGCCCTCATCGCCGGTGGCCACACCTTCGGCAAGACCCACGGCGCCGGCCCCGCCGACGCGGTCGGTGCCGACCCCGAGGCCGCCGGCTTCGAGGAGCAGGGACTCGGCTGGAAGAGCACCTACGGCACCGGCAAGGGCGCGGACGCCATCACCTCCGGCCTCGAAGTGACCTGGACCGCCACGCCGACCCAGTGGGACAACGGCTTCTTCGACATCCTCTTCGGCTACGAGTGGGAACTGACCGAGTCCCCGGCCGGCGCCAAGCAGTGGGTGGCCAAGGACGCCGAGGCGATCGTCCCCGACCCGCAGGACCCGTCGAAGAAGCGCCTGCCCACCATGCTCACCACCGACCTGTCGCTGCGCTTCGACCCGATCTACGAGCCGATCTCCCGCCGGTTCCACGAGAACCCGCAGGAGTTCGCCGACGCCTTCGCCCGCGCCTGGTACAAGCTCACCCACCGTGACATGGGCCCGAAGTCGCTGTACCTCGGCCCGGAGGTCCCGGAGGAGACCCTGATCTGGCAGGACCCGCTGCCGCAGCGCGAGGGCGAGCTGATCGACGACGCCGACATCGCGGCCCTGAAGACCAAGCTGCTCGATTCCGGTCTGTCCGTCGCGCAGCTGGTCACCACCGCCTGGGCGTCCGCCTCCACCTTCCGTGGCAGCGACAAGCGCGGCGGTGCCAACGGCGCCCGCATCCGGCTGCAGCCGCAGCGCGGCTGGGAGGTCAACGAGCCCGACGAGCTGGCCCAGGTGCTGCGCACCCTCGAGGGCGTCCAGCAGAACTTCAACGCCTCCTCCGGCGCCAAGAAGGTCTCCCTGGCCGACCTGATCGTCCTCGGTGGTGTCGCCGCGGTCGAGAAGGCTGCCAAGGAAGGCGGCTTCGAGGTGCGGGTGCCCTTCACCCCGGGCCGTGTGGACGCGACCGAGGAGCACACCGACGCCGAGTCCTTCGAGGCGCTGGAGCCGACCGCGGACGGCTTCCGCAACTACCTCGGCAAGGGCAACCGCCTGCCGGCCGAGTACCTGCTGCTCGACAGGGCGAACCTGCTGACCCTCAGCGCCCCCGAGATGACGGTGCTCGTCGGTGGTCTGCGCGTCCTCGGCGCCAACCACCAGCAGTCCCAGCTCGGCGTCCTCACCAAGACGCCCGGCGTCCTCACCAACGACTTCTTCGTCAACCTGCTCGACATGGGCACGACCTGGAAGTCGACCTCCGAGGACCAGACCACGTTCGAGGGCCGTGACGCCGTCACGGGCGAGCTGAAGTGGGCCGGCAGCCGTGCCGACCTGGTCTTCGGCTCCAACTCCGAGCTGCGCGCCCTCGCCGAGGTCTACGCCTCCGACGACGCGAAGGAGAAGTTCGTGACGGACTTCGTCGCCGCGTGGGACAAGGTCATGAACCTGGACCGGTTCGACCTGGTCTGAGTACGACTGTGAGGGCGTCCGGCCCGGTCCGCGCGGGCCGGGCCGGACGCCCTCGTCGTGCGAGCGGAGGCCGGTCCCGCTGCCACCGGAAAGTCACAGGAGATCCACAACCGTCACAGACGGGCCACAGCGGAAACCCGGAGCCTCCCGGCTCTGTCTCCCCCGGCGAGCACCGGCACGGAGCCGGTCGAACCAGGCACACCGGAATCGGGGGACCTCATGCACCACCGCAACACCATCCGCCTCGCCGCGTCGGCGACGGCCGTGATCGCCGCCGCACTGACACTGACGGCCTGCGGGCCGGGCGACGGCGACGGGTCGGCGAAGGCCTCCTCCCCGACCCCGGCCTCCGCCAGCCCCTCCCGCACCACCCCCGCCACCGCGAGCCCCGCCGGCACGGCGCCGTCGGCCTCGGGTGCCTCCGGCGGCGGCACGACGACGGCCTCGGGCACCCCGGCCTCTCCGGCGTCCGCCACCTCGGCCGGTACGGCGCCGGCGTGCTCGGTGTCGGCCGTGCAGGCGAAGGCCTACCAGGCGGCCAACCGTCCGGACGGCACCGGCACGGGCGCGGCGATAGTCGAGTTCACCAACGTCTCCGGGCACGCGTGCGTCCTGCGGGGGCACCCGTCGGTGGCCGGAGCGGGCAACGGTTCCCCCGAGCACAACCTCCCCCTGAAGGTGACCCCCACGGGCACCGCCTTCCCCGTACGCCTTGCGCCGGGCGGCAGGGCGTGGGTGAAGCTGACCTTCCACCAGGTCCAGGGCGAGGGCGACGGCTACTGCAAGTCCGGAGCGAAGCCCGCCGTCTTCCCGACACTCGTGGTCGGTCTGCCCGGCGCCGGCGCGCACCAAGTCGCCCTGACCGACGGCGAGTTCGCCGAGTGCGACAACACCGTCACCGCGACCGCGGTCTCGGCGGCGAAGCCTTCCTGACCGGCGGGTGACGAGTGGGGCGGCCGGGGCGCAGACGCCGGCCCGGACCGCCCACCGTCAGGCACCGAGGAGGGGCAGCGCCCCGCACGGGGCGCGGGGAACTGCGCGGGCAACCACGACGTACCCGCGGACGCCCGACGACCGAAGGCGCTGCCGCGAACGGCCCCTTCACCCCCGCAGCGCTTCGAAAGCCTCCCGCCCCGCAACCCCGATCGCAAGGTCGATGTCCGGAGCGAGCCCCGCCCGACGTCCGGCAATCGTGAGCGCCGCCATGGCCACCCGGTGGCCGGACTCCGCCTCCACCACACCTATCTCGTGCCGCAGATGCAGAAACGTCCCGGTCTTGCCGCTCCACCGCAGCGAGTCCGCCCGCAGTTCGCTCGCCAGCCGGTGCGTGAAGACCTGCAGGCCCATCAGCCGGCGCAGCTCCGCCGTAGCCGCCGACGTGGAGACCTCGTCGCACCACACCCGTTGCAGCAGCTCGACGAGCGCCGCGGCCGACCCGGAGTTGGCGTACGCCGGATCCAGGGTCGCGATGGTGTGCCGGCCGGACCGCTCGTCCCGGAGGGCCAGTTCCAGCGCGAGCGAGAAGTCGTTGCCGGCGGCACCGGCGGCGCACTCGTACATGTGGTTCATCCGGTGCCGCATCCGGATCTCCCCGCACCCCCAGGCGCGCAGCCGCTCGTCCACCTCCGCCACCGGCACCAGGTCGAGCAGGGCGTCCGCCGCGGCGTTGTCGCTCACCGACAGCATGAGCAGGAGCAGATCGCCGACGGCCACGCCGGCCGGGTACCGGAACGCCGCGAGCCCGGTGGGACCGACGCTGCTGCGCGCCGGATCGACCGTCACCGGTTGCGCCGGATCGAGCTCGCCGTTCGCGATCCGGTCCAGCACGACGAGTGCGACGGGGACCTTCACGACCGACGCGAGCGGCATCGACTCATCGACGCCGAAGCCGAGTTGCTCACCGGTGTCGAGGTTCCGGGCGAGGAAGGAACCGTGCACGCCGAGGGCGGCCCAGTCCGCGGCAATCGCCTCGGCGACGTCCAACAGGGCGCCGTCGTCCCCGACGTATACCGGGCGGTGCACCGGCAGCGCGCTCATCCGCGGGCCGCCAGCCGTGCCGATGCCTCCGCGGCGCCGCTCCCGGAGGGTGCCGAGCCGGAAGCGCGGGTGACGGCCCCCACGGCCGACGCCAGCAGCGGGGCCAGCCAGTCCGGCACATCCGCCGAGCCGTTCCGGACATGGCCCGCGTTCACGTCGTACCCCCGGTGCAGTGACCGGTCGCCCAGCGGCGTCCAGCGTGCCCCGTGCTGCCGGGCCAAGGGCTCGGCGCACAGCAGCAACGCCCGCCCGGCCAGGGTCTCGGCCAGTGCGGTGGCCGCGGGCCCGGCCGGCCGGAACCGGTCCGGAGGCAGCCCGGCCCGGGCCACGGCGCGCTCCAGACGGTCCTCGTAGGACGGCACCTGGTCCTCCGGCAGGGTCAACACCGGCAGGCGAGCGGCGCGTTCGGCGCCACGACCGCGGCGGGGCCGCAGATCCTCCAGGTGGACGGCGCGCCGCCCGCCTCCGTACTCCGGGCCCCCTCCGTCCGCCACCCCCGGCTCCGGCGCCGACGCCAGGCCCAGCGGCACCCGGAAGGTGCCCCGCTCCGGCGGAACCCGCACGAGCGCGTAGGAGAGCGAGCCGTCGGCCAGTCCGGAAGCCCTTTCCCCGGGCGGCAGTTCCCGCATGCCGAAGGTGATCCCGCGCCCGGCGCCGGCGCGGATCACGCGTGCCAGCGCCGCCGGGGCGCAGTGCGCGGGCACCCCGACGGCTCGCACGCGTGCCCGTCCGGCCGTACCGGCGACCTGCCGCAGCCGCTGGGCCCGGTCCAGCACGTCACGCGCGTACGGCAGGAGCAGCGCGCCCAGCTCCGTGATCGTGATCTGGCGCCGTGAACGGTCGAACAGCGGCCCGCCGAAGTGCTCCTCCAGTGTCTTGATACGGCGGCTGAGCAGCGGCTGGGCGATGTCCAGCCGGTCCGCAGCGCGGGAGAAGCTCCGCTCGTCGGCCGTCGCGACATACGCCTCGAGATGCGCGAGGAGATCCACCCTGCACTCATATCAATAAGGCATCCGAGGCGTCCACGCTGATCGCCGAGCCGGGGCGCGCAAGCAGCGGTGTCTGGGGATTCCGGCCGTGGCCGTCGGGTGGTGCAGGCGTCCTCGAAGCTGGTGCCGGAGCCGGGCTTCAAGGCGGTCTTGCACTGTGCGCGTTCTTGAAGGCCTCTTGTCCTCATGGCGGGCGGTGATGTGACCGCAGGCCCGTGTCGCGGGCGCATGATGACCTATTTGATCGCATCCTTCGGAATCTTGCCCGTGTGTGATCAAGGCTCTTACGCTGGCTGTCAATACGTTTACCTCGACCACGCACGGAGAGGTTGCGCCACGGGGATGTCTCTCGAACCGGCCAGGGAAGCAATCGGAATCGACGCTCGCTACTCGTGGAAAATTCCACTCGACAGATCACGTGCTTCTCGGCTGCCCTTCCAGTCGGTGTGGTACATCGCGCTTCCGCTGACTTCGGCGCATCGCGGAAGTCATTCCGGGGGAGGTGCGCAGATTGCCGGGGCGGGCGGTCAGGAGAAATATCTCAACGAGGGAACCGTCTATCCTCATTCCTCGCTCGTGGAAATGGTCACGTATCATGAACTTTGCTTCCCCGATGTGCCGTGGCGCTATATCGACATGAGCCACATCGGATGGGAGGTGATACGTGAGCAGATCCGCGAGAACCCGCCGGACGTGGCGGCCTTCTCCGTCTACACTGCCACCGCTCCCTGGGCGTTCATCGTCGCGGCCGAGATCAAGCGGGTGAATCCCGACGCGGTCATCGTCTTCGGGAACGACCATGCGGCCATCCTGTACGAGGAGGTGCTCACCGGCCGGTACGGGAGCCGTCTCGTCGACTTCGTGGGCACCGGGAACAACGGGCCGTTCACGATGATGGGCCTGCTGTACGCGCTGAGCGGGGAACTGGAGGAGGAACGGGTACCGTCCTTGGCCTATCGGCGGGGCGGGGCCGTAGTCCATCAGAGCGCCCCCACCTATCCACTGAACCGTCGTCGGCTGCCGGACTACTCCCTGATCGCCGATCAACTGGTGGAGCACTACGACAAGGCGTTCAAAACCTGGTACGCGGGCCACTACGACCTCCAGCGCATGATCACGATGGCCATCGACGGCGGTTGTCACTGGGGGGAGTCGCCGCGGCGTCGGTGCAAGCACTGCTCGATCCAGGGGTTGACGCCGAAGACGGCCGCGATCGGGACAATCGTTTCCGCCCTGGAGCACGCTGTCGGATCCCTCGGGGCCAACGTGTATGCCGCCGGCGACTCCACCCTGGGATTCTCTCGAGGCCAGTGGCAGGGCCAATTCTCCCTGCTCGACGACCTGGCAGAGGCCTGCGCCGCCTCCCCGGTGCTGAGGGACCGGCGATTCATGCTCGCCTACGGTCTTGTCTACGAGTTCCTGCAGTCGGCGAAGCTCTGCCAGGGATTCGTCCGTACCTGGAACGTCGGACTCGAGGCGTTCGACCCGAAATTGCTCAAGGAGAACTCGAAGGGCATCAACAAGGGGCCCGATCGCATCTACGAGGCACTGGAGCTCGCTCGTGACCTCGACTACCGGCTGTATGTGTCCGGAATCCTCGGACTGCCGGGGACGGACACCGCCAAACTGCGTTCCGAAGTCGACAACTGGCTGGCTCTGGCCGAGCAGTACCAGGACATCATCACCACCGTGTCCGTCGCCGCTCCGGCCGTCGTTCCCGGTTCCCGGATGTACTGGGAGGCCTACAACTCCCGTCCTGAGGTGCGTTCCTGGCACGGAGAGATCCTGCCGTCCAGGAAGCTGACCGATCTGTATCTGCGCAGCAACACGGAGGTACGGCTCCCTGACGTCGAAGCGGCGCTGACGGACCTGGGCCGAGGCGTCATCCGGATGGGTGAGGCGGGCAGTGGGATGAAGTTCGGCGGCTACATGCTCGGCGGCACGGATCAGGAAGAGCGACAGGAACAGGATCTCCTCGACGCCCTGTGCCGACAGTTGTGAGCCGAATCGTGGCCTTAGAAGTCGTCTCATTTGGTGAGTCTGCGGTAGCAGATGAGGCTGCAGGCGATGGCGGTGAAGGCGAGGAAGTGTTCGGCCTTGCGCTCGTAGCGGCGGTGCAGGCGGCGGCAGCCGGCGAGCCAGGACATCGTGCGCTCGATCGTCCAGCGGTGCCGGCCCAGTCGGGTGGAGGACTCGATGCCTCTGCGGGCGATGCGGTGCCGGATGCCTCGCCCGCGGAGCCATCGACGCAGGTCGTCGTAGTCGTACCCCTTGTCCGCATGCAGCTTGGCGGGCCGTCGTCGGCGTGGCCCACGGCGGGAGCGGATCGGCGGGATGCCGCGAACGAGTGGCTTGAGTGCCTGGCTGTCGTGCAGGTTCGCGCCGGAGATGCCGATGGAGAGGGGTAAACCGGTCCGTTCGGCGATCAAGTGGATCTTCGAGCCGTACTTGCCCCGGTCCACAGGATTCGGACCTGTCAGATCCCCCTTTTCAGGGCCCGCATGTTCACCGAGTCGATCGCACACCGGGACCAGTCCAACTCGCCACGGGAGCCGAGCTCGTCGAGGACCAGGCGGTGGAGCTTGGCCCACACCCTGGCTTTCGTCCACTCGGAGAAACGCCGGTGGCCGGTCGCCCCCGACGGCCCGAACGACGCTGACGGCAACTGCTGCCACGTGCAGCCTGACGTGGCCACGAACACGATCGCAGCCAACACCTCCCGGTCACCATGCCGACGCCGTCCATCACCCTGAGGTCGCGAGGGAGCCTCAGGCACCACTCGCTGGAACAGCTCCCACAACTCGTCCGGCACCAGCCGCTCAACGATCCCCACCACGACCGACAGCCTACCGAGCCAGCCAAATGAGATGACGTCTTGAGAGAGGTGGCCCATGCAGTTACCCGATGGCGGCATTCAGCACGCCGTCTGCCTTCTCCGACCGACCCTGCTCATAGCCGCCACGGGCGCGACCTGCAGCCCTCGTCCCTCCCTGCGCCGCAGTCTGCTGGAACTGCTGGCCATCTCGGCTCGGCAGCCGGTGGCGACCGGCGTCATCGTCGAGGAACTCTGGGGAGGTGCGTCACCGCTCCAACCGGAACAGGCGGTGCAGGCGCACGTTGGCCGGCTGCGCAAGACCCTCACGCGTCTCGGATGGAGTCCGACGGAGCTGCAGGTGTGCACAGTGGGGGGTGGATACATGCTGGACGTCTCGCCTTCGTGGGTGGACGCCCTGCACTTCGAGCGGCTGGTGCGCGAGGCCACGGCGCTGTGCTCCACCCGCATCGAACCGGCGATCCGGGTCCTGGACCAGGCCCTGGCGATCTGGCAGGGGCAGCCGTTCGGCGGCGCCGTAGACGGTGAGTGCCATCGCCTGGCTGCACAGTCCTGGGAGGAACTGCGCACGCTGGCCCTGCGCACCTGGGCGGAGGCCCAGCTGCGCGGGGACCGTCCGCAGGCCGTCGTGGCCCGGCTGCACCCCGAGGTGCTGGCCGGTTCGGCGGACGAGGGGCTGAACATGATCCTGATCACGGCCCTGTGCCGGATGGGCCGCAGGGTGGACGCCATGGAGATCTACCGGTCCCTGAGGAACCGGCTCGTGCGCGACTACGGCATCGAACCCTCCCCTGAACTGCAGTCCCTGTACCAGCGCATCCTTCTCGACGAGGCGGATACCCGCCTCCGGCTCGAGCTGCCCTACACGACTACTGCGCGCTGATCCGCTCGCAGATCTCGGCCACCATCTCCGACACGGTGGCGTAGAGGTCGAACTCGGCGGCCCTGATCTCCACTCCGAGTTCGCGGCGCAGCATCTGGCTGAAGTCCACGACGCTCAGCGAGTCGACGCCCAGATCCAGCAGCAGTGCTTCGGGGTCGACCGGTCCCTCGACCTCCAGCTCACGCAGCCATGCGTCGACGAGTTCCTCGATGCTTTTCCTGGTGCGCGTGTTCGCGTCCATGACCCTCCTTGACCCTCCCTGTCGTCAACTCCGTGGGGCGGAGGCCCGACGGACCGCCCTCACCATTCCCGTCAGCGTGGTGCCACCGCCGATCTCGCGGAAGCGCGGCTCGGGCATGTCCAGCAGTGCCCGCAATGTGCTGTGCCAGAGCACCGGCTGCGTCAGATGCCGTACCAGCAACTCTGGCAGCCCCTGCCGGTCGTGGGGGCGAGTCGTCACATTGGACGGCACCACGATCGCCGGCTCGGCCCAGGGCAGACCGGCCGCGGCGGGTGTGAACTCCCGTGCCGCCGGGGCCATGAGGGGGGTATGGAACGCACCGCTCACACGCAGCGGCCGTGCCCCACACACCCGGCTCGTGGTCAAAGTGCCAGCCAGGCCTCGCAGTTGAGGCACGGGACCGCCCACCACCAACTGCCGCGGTCCGTTGACCACCGCCAGAGTCACGTCCCGATGGCGTTCCGGATCCAGCAGCGCGCGCAGACCGTCCCAGCCGAGCCCCAGGACCGCCAGCATGCCGCCTCCGGTGACCGCGGCCATGGCCTCGGCACGGCGGCGCACCAGTCGTGGCCCCTCGGTGAACTCCATCGCTCCGGCGCGTTCCAGGGCGTTGTTCTCACCGAGGCTGTGGCCGCAGACCACATCGGGCGGTGGTGCCCCGGCGGCCAGCGTCGCCCGCCAGGCCACGGAGCCCACGACGTACAGGGCCGGCTGCGCGTAGCGGGTGTCGTCCAGCTGCTCGCGCGGTCCGTTCGCGCACAGGTCACGCACGGAACAGCCGAGGACGGTGTCGGCTGCGGCCACCAGTTCCGGCGCGGCGTCCCACCAGTCCGCACCCATGCCGACGCGCTGGCTTCCCTGCCCGGGGAACATCCAGATCTCGGTCATGCGTCCTCCGGTGACGGGCGCACCAGATCCATCAGCCGGCGCACGTCCGGGCTGGCCAACCGCTCCATGAGAACGGCCTGTGCCCGCTCTGCCAGTCCGGGTGGCCAGGGGAACGCCTCGCGCCGATAGGCCTTCAGCGCGCGCACGGCTTCGGGCCGGCACCCCCGCAGGGAGCGCAGGGCGTCCGGCAGCAGCCCGGCGGCGTCGGTGCCCACCAGATCGGCCAGCCCCCACTCGGCACCGCGGGCCGAGTCGACCTGAAGGGTGGTGAGCGCCATGGCGCAGGCACGGTGCTCGCCGATCCGCCGTGCGATGAACGGCAGGGCCATCGCCGGGACGAGCCCCAGCAGCGCCTCGGTGCAGCGCCAGCAGGCCCGGGGGCCGGCGAGGACCAGATCGCAGGCCGAGGCCAGGGCCACGCCGCCGCCGACGGCGGGCCCGTCGAGCACCGCGCATGTCACTACGGCGCAGCCGGTGAGGCGCTCGAAGAGGTACCACGGGGAGGTCACCCGACGGCTCAGCCACCGCTCGTCGGCGGCGGTGCCGAGCGGCAGTCCCGAACAGAAGGTGTCCGAGGCCGAGCTGAGCACCAGGGCCCGGCATCCAGGCGTCGCCTCGGCGCGGTTGACGGCCCGGTGCAGCAGGCGGACCAGCTGCGCGTCCAGAACGTTGGGATCGCGGCCGTGGCGGCCGATGCGTGCTTCGAGATAGCCGGGGCGCTCCGTGATCCGCAGCCCCGAGGCCTCTGTCGTCACGCCGGTCACCGGGGAAATCCGTCCGTCCACGTGTACTGCCGGCGGTAGTTGTGCACCGCGGTCAGCACCAGCCGGGGCGCACCCGCCTTCTCCACGTGTCGCAGGACCGGTTCCGCGGCCTCCAGATCGACGTCCGCGTCGCGGACACCGGCCGGCACATCGGTGCCGGCGAGTCGCGCGTACTGGGCGAAGGTCAGCGGGCAGCGGCTGTCCAGAGCCTCCCGGACGCGCCCCTCGGCCACGCGGTCCACGGCGCCGGGTGCGAGGTCGCAGCCGTAGAACTCGGCGGAGCATCCGGACCCGTAGGAGAACACCCCTGCGGTGGCCGCCTCGCGGCTGCCGCTGTGTGCCACGGCGCTGATCAGGCACAGCAGGGACGTACCGGTGTACATGTTGCCGGTGCGGCGCACATACACGAGCGACGGTTCGACCCGGCGCTCGAAGTCGGCCTGGATCTGCGCCGGTGTCTGTCCCACGACGTCGCGGCTCAGGGTGCGGTGCGCACCCTTGACCATGGCCGCGAACGGAGTGTGCATGGCCAGCAGGTCGAAATCCCGCACGAAGTCCGCGCCCGGCACCCTGGCCGAGTAGTCCTGCCAGCAGCAGCGCAGGCACTCGAGGTAGCTCAGCAGGGACAGGTCCGGGTCGATCACCTCCTGCGCGTACGAGGGCCGGAGCGTGTCGGACACGTCGTCGCTGTGCAGCCCGCTCAGCCCGGGGCGCAAGGCAGCGATGCGAGGCTCGGCCGACACCAGCACCGCCACACCGCCGACACCCGTGACGGCCTCCGGCAGACTGTGCAGGGGATGGTGGCCGACGTCCCCGGTGACGACCAGGGCACGGGCGTCAGGCCGGGGACTCGTCGCCACCACGGCGGCGGCCAACTGAACGGCGGCGGTTCCCGAGTAGCAGGCCTGTTTGACCTCCAGGGTGCGACAGGCGCTGGGCAGGCCCAGCAGGCGGTGCACGGCTCCGGCGAGCGACTTGCTCAGGTCGAGGCCGCACTCGGTGGCGAACACCAGGAGCTCGATGGTGTCCCGCTCGCTCGGCGTCAGCTGTTCCAGGACCCGGCGTCCGGCGGTCGCGCCGAACACCACGGGGTCGTCACATGGAAGTGCCACCCCCCGCGCCTCCATGCCCAATGCGCGCACCCGGCGATCGTGTGCCGCGTCGCCCCGGCACAACTCGTCCACCGCGACCACGGCCGCACCGCAGTCGACGCCGATCGCGTCGATGCCGACCGTCCGGATCCCCTCCGCGCGCCTCACCATGGCGAGCCGACCTCTCCTGCCGCGGCCCGGGCGCGGGCCAGCACGAGCGAGCAGCTGATGCCGCAGAACGCATAGCTGGAGCTGACGGCCACCGCGAGGTCGGCCTGGACGGTGTCCCGGGGGGCGAAGGTGAGTCCTTCCGTGCAGGGCCGGGTGAGGTGGGGGTTGCCGTGGCAGAAGCCGTCCCGCAACTGGATCGCCGTGGCGATGAGTTCCAGCAGACCCGAGGCACCGAAACAGTGGCCCGTGAGCGCCTTCGTGGAGTTGACCAGCGGGCGAGTGCCGAAGAGCTCGGCGAGGGAGCGCCCTTCTATTTCGTCGCCGAGGCGGGTACCTGCAGCGTGAGCGTTGACGTAGTCGACGTCGCACGCGTCGACACCGGCTCGTTCCAGGGCCCTGCGCAGCGCGCTCGTCTGCCCCTCGGACAGCGGGTCGGCGGCCCGCCTGCCGTCCAGCGCCTGGCCGTGGCCGAGGAGCAGCGCAAGAGGGTCGCATCCGCGCCGTGTTGCGTCCTCGACGGGTTCCAGCAGCACGGCCGCAGCGCCCTGACCGGGGACGAAACCACTGCGGTCGAGGTCGAACGGGCGGCACAGGGTTCGAGGATCGCGGTGCGGCACGGCCCCCGCGAGTGCCCCGGCCTGCCGCAGCGCTGCCAGCTCCACGGCCGAGTGATCCGTGGCGGGCGCCACCACCAAGCAGCGCGCCACCTCCCCGGAGGCCACCAGACGGGCCGCCTGGAGCACGGCCAGCGCGCCGCCGGCCGCCGACGCACCCAGCACCCAGCCTTCGCCCACGGCGCCCGTGACCTGGCTGACGGTACCCACGACGTCGACGTCCATGTGAGTCAGCGCGTACGACGGCGCCACATGGCCTCGCTCGGCGAACCGCGCCGCGGTCTCCGCCTGATGCCGTGGGGAGAGGTTGCCGCCGGCCACGATCACCGCGCAGCCCTGCAGGTCCTCGCGGGTCAGGCCCGCGTCGTTCACGGCTGCGGCGGCGACGCACGCCGCGGTGACGGCGGGCAGCGTCCCACGTGCCGTGACGGCGGGCAGTCGCTCCCGCAATCCAGGTGCCCCGTCGAGGTGGTCGCGTGCCCACGCGGACGGTTCGAAGCCATGGAGCGCGGCGACGGCTCCGGCGCCGGCCTGCCGGTACGCGGATCCCTCCGGGGGAGCGGTGATGGCCGACTGAGTGTCGGTGAGCACCTTGGTGTAGTCGTCGAGACTGCCCGCCTGACCGGTCAGGACGGCGCCCGAGGTCAGGGACAGCGGTATGGCGGTCCGCGCGTGGTGTGCCGTCATGCGCGTTCCCTGCACTGCTCCAGTAGGGTCGCGAGGGCACCCAGGTTCTGCGCGGCGGCCAGCCTCTCCGCGGGGGCCCGCACGCCCAGCTGGTGCATCGCCTGGGCCACGATGTCGGCCCGATCCAGCGAGGAGGCACCCAGCTGGCGCAGTGAGGTCTGCGGCGTCACCGTGTCCCTCGACGTCTCCGGCAGCACCTCCAGGACGGCCTTCCGCAGGACCGCGAACGCCTCCGCGGGCGGTTGTCCGGCCTCCCCGTCCGTCTGGCTCGCCAGGTAGGCGGCGAAGCGGGCCGGGGTCGAGTGTTCGCGCAGGAGTGCCTCGTCGTCGGACCTGTCCAGCCGGCTGTTGAGCACGGCGATGAACTCCACCCGGAGGATCGAGTCCATGCCGAGGTCGGCGAACGTGGTGTGGTCCGTCGCCGGCTCGACCTCGGCCATCAGCACCTCGGCGAGGCATTCACGGACGACGGAGAGGTACGGGGACGTCGCCCCCGCCTCGTCCGCATCGGTAGTCAACTGCACGTAATGGGCCGCCAGTCGGCGGGGCGTGGGGTGCTCGTTCAGCTCGGCGGCCCGGACCTGCTGGTCGAACACACCGTTGAGCGATTCCAGCAGTTCGACGGCGAGGATGCTGTCGAGGCCCTGGTCGACGAGCGGGACGTCGGGGTCGACCTCCTCCGGAGCGACGAAGAGCACCTTGGCCGCGCTGTCCACAACCGTGTGGAGCGCCTTCCGGTCGTCAGCGTCGCCGTTGTTTGGCAGGGACACGATGTTTCCTCTCATTGGGAGCCGTCGTCCGGCGGAGGGGCATCCTTGAGCTCGGGTTCGCCGGGTATCCAGAAGCGGTGGCGATCGAAGGGGCACGTCACCAGGGCGGCACGGGTCCGCGCCGGCGGATGGTCCGACGGCCATGCCGACGTGGCGCCGGAGAGCCATTCCGCCATGGCCGGGGACGGCGCGGGGTGCGGTTGCGCAGGGCCGAGCAGCGCCGGGTGCGGTCGGCTCTCGGCGAGGGCTTCGAAGGCCTCCCGTGCCTCCTTCACGTTCTGCGCGAGCACCACGGCGCGTCGGTCCAGATGGCGCCGGCCGGCCCCGAGCGCCGCTGCGACCTCGGGCAGTGTCGCCCCGCGGTCGGGCAGTTGGCGCGCCAGCAGGGCAGCCGTTCGGCGCAGGGTACGGTCGCCGGTCGCGGACAGCGGAAGAGCCACCGGGGCCACCTCGACGGCTTCCCGGCCCGTCTCCACGCCGTCCGGTTCCCACGACTCGACCACGACGTGGGCGACGGAGCCGCTGATACCGAAGGCGTTCACACCGGCCAGCCGCCGTCGACCGGTGGCCGGCCATTCCACCGGGCGGTCCGCCAGTGCCACGTTCGACTCGGCGAGCTCGATCCCGGGATTGATCTCCCGCAGTCCGGGGATGGGGAACACCCGGCCACCGCGCAAGGTCAGCACCGCCTTGATCAGGCCGATACAGCCCGCCGCCGCTTCCAGATGGCCGACGTTGGCCTTCGCTGAACCGACCCACACCCGGTCCTGCGCATCGTCGCCGGCCGAGGACGAAGCACCGCGCTCTGCGCCGGTCACCCGGCACAAGGCGGCGATCTCCAGCGGATCCCCGGAAGGTGTCGCGGTGCCATGGGCCTCCAGGTACCCCATCGCGCGGGGGCTGAGCCCGCTGTCGCGCCACGCGCGGGAGATGACCGCCGTCTGCGCGGACAGGCTGGGCGAGGTCATGGTCCTGGCGCGTCCTCCGTGCCGTACCGCGGCGCCCCGGATCACCGCCAGGACCGGGTCGCCGTCGCGTCGGGCGTCCGCCAGGCGCCGCAGGACGACCACCGCCCCGCCCTCGCCGCGGACATAGCCGTCCGCGTCGGCGCTGAACGGAACGCAGCGACCGCGAGGCGAGAGCATGCCCGACTGGAGGTAGGCGGCCTCGTTCAGCGCGGCACAGAGGATGTTGGCCGAGCCCGCGATCGCGGTGTCACAGGCCCCGGCGCGCAGTTCGGACACCGCGAGCGCGACCGCCGTCAGACCGCCGGCGCACGCCGTGTCCACCGTGATGCTCGGGCCGCGCAGATCGAAGTGCTGCGAGATGCGGTTCGCGTTGAACGAGAGCAGGTTGCCCACGCCGGTGTACCCGTCCCGTATGCCGGCCGCCGCGACCCGCTCCCGGAAGTCGTACCCGCCCGCCGCGACATAGACGCCGGTGTCGCCGCCGGCCAGCCGGTCCGGCGCGATCGCCGCGTGTTCCAGCGCCTGCCAGGTCAGTTCGAGCAGCAGGCGCTGGGCCGGATCCATGGCCATCGCCATACGGTTGCGGATGCCGAAGAACGCCGCGTCGAACTCGTCGATCCGGTGCAGCAGGGCGGCCCGCAGAAGGGGCTTGTCGGTCATCTTCAGCGCCGAGACGTCCAGCTCGGGAAACCGGTCCGCGGGGACCGGCCCGAACCGGACCTCGCCCCGGTCGAGCAGGGCGGCGAACTCGAGGAGGTCGTCGGCTCCGGAGACCCGGCACGCCATCCCCACCAGGGCAATGGGCTCACCGGCCTGGCGGTCGGCCTCCTCGGCGGGCCCGTCTGGCTCGCGGAACGTGGTCAACACACAGTCCCTTCCCGATCGTCGAGGGGCCGGACCGGCCGCTCTGCTCCCGGCAGGCGGCTCGGCAACGAGTATCGGGGCGGGCCACCGACACCTTGCCGACACAACGCCGACGCCGTACCGGGCGCCCGTGTCCGCAGTCGATCTTGTCGTCACTGTGTCGGCGCTCTCCGCAAGACTGTGATCGGACCGGGTGATCCGGATGCCCGGCGGTCCGGCGCGGTGAAGGGGGAAGCCGTATGTCCGTCGCTCCGACCAGCAGCGACTCTCCCGTCCGTGTGACGGTGGGCTGGCCCGTCGCGCGCGTGCGCATCTGCGACCGGGCCGAGCGGAACCGCATCACCCCCCGGCTGTGCGCCGAGCTCCCGGCGGCCC
The DNA here is from genome assembly GCF_042868225.1 of Streptomyces sp. NPDC007856. NCBI lineage: Bacteria > Bacillati > Actinomycetota > Actinomycetes > Kitasatosporales > Streptomycetaceae > Streptomyces > Streptomyces sp. NPDC007856. The sequence goes on from NZ_JBIAEC010000005.1 coordinate 385,980, forward strand.
TGCGTGAGGCGGCGGCACATCCCGCCACGCGGGCCGTCCTGTTGAGCGGAGAACCCGAGGTGTTCTGCGCCGGCGGCACGCAGGACGAACTGCTGGGCTTCCACCAGGGGCGGTCCGTCCTCGAGGCGGAGGAGTGCATCACCGCGCCGCTGAACTGCCCCGTCCCCGTCGTGGCGGCGATCCGCGGCCACGCGATCGGCGGCGGGCTGCTGCTCGGGCTCTACGCGGACCTCGCGGTGCTGTCGGAGCGGTCCGTGTACGCCGCCAACTTCATGGCCTACGGCTTCACTCCCGGAGTGGGAGCCACGGCTCTGCTCCCGGCACGGTTCGGTGCGGTGCTCGGCACCGAGATGCTGCTCACCGGCCGCTCCTTCCGCGGGGCGGAGCTGCGCCGACGGGGCGTGCCCTACCAGGTCGTGGCGCACGACCTCGTGGAGAGTGCGGCGCGCGAGCTGGCCGTGCGCACCGCCCGGGCGCCGCTGCCGAGCCTGCGCCTGCTCAAGCAGCATCTGAGCACGCGGCTCCGCAGTGCGACGGACGAGGTGCTCGGCCCCGAACTGCGGATGCAGGCGGTCACCTTCGCGCTACCGGAGGTCGCCGCCCGCATCACACAGGCCTACCGGCCACCTGACTGAGCCGTCACCGGCCCGGCCGGCCTCCCCGGCAATGGCCGACCCCATGCCCGGCCCCCAGCCGCACAGGAGCTGCCCATGAAGGCGGTCTACGCCGAGCGACCCCGCCCCGACGACCCGCTGGCCGCGCTGCGCTTCGGCGAGCGCCCCGAGCCCGAACTGCCCGACGGGGACTGGGCGGTGGTCGAGGTCCGGGCGGCCGGCCTCAACCACCACGACCTGTGGACCCTGCGCGGATCGGGTCTGCCGTCCCACAAGTACCCGCTGACCCTCGGGGTGGAGTGCGCCGGAACGGACGACACCGGCCGTGACGTCATCGTGCACGGCATGGTCTACGGCCGTGAGTTCCTGGAGTGCCCTGTGCGCGATCCGGCCTGGACGATGCTCGGCGAGGGCCGGCCGGGGACCTTCGCGGAGCGGGTCGCCGTGCCCCGGCACACGCTGATCGCCAAGCCGCCCCAGCTGAGCTTCGCCGAGGCGGGCGCGATCACCGGCACCTGGCTGACGGCGTACCGGATGCTGTTCACCCGAGGCGCGCTGCTCCCCGGCCAGACGGTGCTGGTGCAGGGCAGCGGGGGAGGCCTGTCCACCGCTCTGATCCAGCTGGGACGGGCGGCCGGACTCCGCATGTGGGCCACGTCCCGTACCCGGTGGAAGCGTGATCTCGCGCGGGAACTGGGCGCGGACCGGGTGTTCGTCCCGGGCGCGCCGCTGCCCGAGCCGGTGGACGCGGTGATGGAGAGTGTGGGCCAGGACACCTGGGCGCACAGCCTGCGTTCGGTGCGGGCAGGTGGCTGCGTCGTGGTGGCGGGGGCGACGACCGGGGCCCTGCCGCCGGCGCACCTGACCCGGATCTTCTGGAACGAACTGCGGGTGCTCGGCGTCATGTGCGGAACCATGGCGGAATTGCGCAGCCTGCTGTCGTTCATGGTGGCCCACGACCTGCGGCCCCACATATACCGGGAATTTCCCGCCGAGTGCGGCGCCGAAGGATTCCGCCTGCTGGCCGAGGGCGACGTCGGCGGAAAGATCGTTCTGAATTGGTGAAATCGACTGGAGTCGTGTACGGAGGATCGCACGTGAGTACAGGGGCGCCCCCGAAGGGCATTTCGGAGATCACGCTGAGCCTGGTGATCAGCGAGTTGGAGGACCCGTCCCGTGAGGAGGTGTCCGCCACGGATGTCGCGCAGAGCACGGGGATGAGCACCGTCACGGCCCGCCGCTATCTGCGCTTCCTCGCGTCCGTCGGCAGGGCCGAGGTGTCCTGCCGCTACGGCAAGGTCGGGGCGCCCGAGCGGTTGTACCGCCGGTGTGGCGCCTGAACGGGGGGCGCGAGGTGGTCGCGGTGGTCAGTGGTGTCGGTGCCGCACGGCCGGCCCGGGTGATCCGCAACTCCCACTTCGCGCATCTCGGCATCTCCGACCAGTGGATCACGAGCCGGACGGGAATCGAGGAACGGCGCTGGCTCGGGCCGGGCGAAGGACTGACCGGGCTGGCGGTCGAGGCGAGCACCCTCGCGCTCGTCGACGCGGACTGCGCGCCGGAGGACATCGATCTGGTCATCGCGGCGACCGCCACCTCCGACCGGGTGTCGCCCGGCCTGGCACCCGAGCTGGCGTGCGGTCTCGGTCTGCGGGACGTGCCCGCAGTCGATCTCAACGCCGCGTGCACCGGCTTCCTGTACGCGCTGGACCAGGCGGTGGCGCAGATCGACTCCGGCCGGCGACGGTGCGTGCTGGTGTGCGGTGCCGACGCGGCCTCGCGGATCATCGACCCGGACGACCGGTTCACCGCCCCGCTGTTCGGGGACGCGGCCGGTGCGGTGGTCGTCAGGGCGGCTGATGCCGAGCGCTGCTGTGCCACTTGCGCTCCCGCCGTCGTGCTCGGCGCCGACGGCTCGCTGGGCGACATCCTGTACGTCGACAGGGAGCGGCACACCGTGCACATGGAGGGCGCCGAAGTCTACGAGCGGGCCGTCGACGCCATGGCCGACAGCGCGCGCCGGGTCTGCGCGCTCCGGGGAGCGGCGCTGGAGGACATCGACCTGTTCGTGCCGCACCAGGCCAACGCGCGCATCATCAAGTCCGTGCTCCGCCAGCTGGAGTTCCCCGCGGAGCGCACCGTGGTGTACGTCGGAGCGTTCGGCAACACGTCGGCGTCCTCCATCCCGCTGTCGCTGCACCGTGCGCAGCTGGACGGGCGGCTGCCGCGGGGCACCCGGGTGGGCATGGCCGCCTTCGGGGCCGGGCTGACCTGGGCCGCCGCCCTGCTCGACTGGAAAGGGTGCCGGCACACGCCGCCGGGTCAGGCGCCGTAACGCCGTTGGCGCGCCGCGTAGGCCCGAAGGGCGCGCAGAAAGTCGACGCGCCGGAACGCCGGCCAGTAGACGTCGCAGAAGTACAGCTCCGCGTACGCCGTCTGCCACAGCAGGAACCCGGACAGTCGCTGCTCGCCGCTCGTACGGATGACCAGGTCCGGGTCGGGCTGGCCGCTCGTGTACAGATGCGCGGCGATGCCGTCGGCGGTGAGCTTGTCGGACAGCTCCGCAACAGGAGTGCCAGCCGTGACCTCGGCGTCGATCCAGGCACGGAAGGCGTCGATCAGTTCCTGCCTGCCGCCGTAGCCGATGGCGACCGTGAGATGGTGGTCGGTGTCGTAGCCGCTGGTGGTCTCCTCGGCCGACTTGAGGGTGCGCGCCGTGGAGTCGCGGATCAGGTCCAGGTTGCCCGCGATGTGCATGCGCCACAGGCTGGACGGCTGTGTGAGGTGTTCCTCGACGACCCGCTCGATCACGCCCATGAGGAAGTCCATTTCGGACGACGAGCGGTTGCTGAGGTTCTCGGTCGAGGCGGCGAAGATGGTCACATGCTTGATTCCCGCCGCGGCGCACCAGCTGAGGACCTCTTCGACGTGCTCGGCGCCGTGCTGATGGCCGAGGCTCGTGTTCCCCAGGCCCGCCCGGCGCGCCCATCGTCGGTTTCCGTCCATGATGATGGCGACATGGCGGGGCATTGACCTTTTCATCAACTGGTGCTGAAGTCGGCTTTCGTAGAGCCGATAGAGCAGTCGACGCATGAGCTTCACCTTACACCGTCAGTTTCCGTGGAATTCCGGCCAGTTTCCCGAGTTCCGCGCGTTCAGTCCGCGTTGCACATCTTCGGTCATGAGTCCCCGGACGAAATAGTCGTGTTCCAGTCGCAGATGATCCGCCAGCGACAGCGAGCCCTGACCCACCAGGCGCTTGGCGGTGCGCACGGAGTGTGGAGCCGACCGCGCCAGGGCCCGCGCCCGGCGCAGTGCCACGGACATCAGGTCGTCGGGTGGGACCACGGCTGAGACCAGGCCGAGCCGGAGCGCGGCGGCGGCGCGCAGCACCGGCTGCTCCAGCAGCAGGGGCAGCGCGTGCGACGGGCCGACGACGCGTGGCAGAAACCAGGACATCGCACCGTCCGTAGAACATCCCAGCATGCCGTACGCGAAATGGAAGACGGTCTTCTCCGAGGCGATTCGCATGTCGCAGGCCAGCGCCAGGGAGAACCCGGCGCCGGCCGCCTGACCGTTCACCGCCGCGATCACCGGACATTCCAGCGTGGCCAGGCCGAGGACGACCTCGGCCAGGGCCCGTACGGGTGCGAGTGCCGGCTCGTCGGGCCGGCCGTCACCAGCACGGACGTCTCCGGCCAGTCGCTCCAGTTCGTCGAGCGAGCCGCCGAGGCAGAAGTCTCGTCCGGCGCCGGTGAGCACCACCACGCGCACCCCGGGGTCGTCGCGCAGCCCGGACACGGCGGTCGCCAGCTCGTGCAGCACGGCGTGGGTCAGCGCGTTCCCGGACTCCGGCCGGTCCAGCGAGAGCAGGGCGACTCCCTCGGACACCTCCACACGGACCGCGGGGCCGTCCCCCGCCGTCCCGTCCGGTTGCGAGGCACCCGCCGTGGGATCCGGAAGCCCCACGCGGGTCATGCGGTCTCTGAGCCGGTCATCGCCTCGACCAGGCTCCTGGGCCGCAGATCCGTCCAGTGCCGCTCCACATAGTCCAGACAGTCCTGCCGGGAGGCCTCCGGGTGGGCGACGCGCCACCCGTCCGGCACCGCTGTGAAGGAGGGCCACAGGGAGTGCTGTCCCTCGTCGTTGACGAGGACGAGGTAGCTGCCGTCGGGGTCGTCGAAGGGATTGGTCATGTCTGTCCTTCCGTCGTGCGCGAGCCGTTCGCGGGTGTCAGCGAGACGGGCAGGGACTCCAGTCCGCCGATGAGGTTGGACCTCATCCGGCGGACCGGACCGGCCAGTTCCGCTCGTTCGACCCGGCGTGTCAGCTCGTCGAACATGATGGTGAGCTCGGTGGCGGCCAAGGTGGCGCCGATGCAGTGGTGCGGCCCGTGGGCGAACGTCAGATGCCTGTTGGGCGAGCGGGTGATGTCGAAGGTGTCGGGGTCGGCGAAGACGCGTTCGTCCCGATTGGCCGAGGCCAGCCACAGGGTGATGCGGTCACCGGCACGGATGTGTTCGCCGCCGATCTCCGTGTCCTGCGTCGCCGTGCGCAGCAGGTGCATCGCCGGCGAGGTGTGGCGCAGCACTTCCTGCACGGCACCGGGCAGCAGCTCCGGCCGTTCCCGCAGCAGCGTCCACTGGTCCGGGTTCTGGATGAAGGCGAGGAGACCACCCAGCGTGGCGTGTCTGGTCGTCTCGTTGCCCCCGGAGATCAGGCCGTTGCAGTTCAGGACCACTTCCGTGCTGGTCAGCGGCTCACCGTCGATCGTCCCGTGCACCAGGGCGCTGATGATGTCGTCCTTGGGGGAGCGGCGCCGCTCGCGCATCAACTCGTCGTAGTACTGGAACAGTTCCGTGTGCGCCACTGCGGCGGCGGCCGCGTCGGTGGCACCGGCACGGTCGCCCACGCCGAAGGCGGTCATCGTCCGGCTCAGCATGAAGTCCCAGTCCGCGCGCGGCACGCCCAGCAGATCGCAGATGACCGACAGCGGCAGCCGCGCCGCGACCTCGGTGAACTCGCAGACCTCGCTCGCCAGCGCGTCCCGAAGAAGGCCGGTCACCGTGGTGCGCATGTTCCGCTCCAGCCTGCGGACCGTGCGCGGGGTGAACGCGCTGCTCATGATGCGCCGGATCTTGCCGTGCCGCGGCGGGTCGGAGATCACCATCATCTTGCCCGCACCGGCGGCCGTCGCCGTCTCGTCCGCGTCGAGGCGCATGCCGCCCGTGGAGGAGAAGACGGCCGGCTGGGACAGCACCCGCGCAACGAGTTCGTACGAGAGCACCGCCCAGAACGGTGCGTCCCCGGCACGGACGACCCGGCACACCGGACGCTCGGCGCGCAGGCGGCGCCACACTGCGAATGCCTCTCCGCTCTCGTACAGCAAGGGGTCGGAGAGATCGGGGACTTCGGCCGCCGTGGCGGCATCGGACCGCATCAGCGCACCCTCCCTCGTCCATGTCGGTCCACGACGGTCTCGGCGCCCGCACCCGGCCCGGTCCGTTCCCGGTCGGCGCCCGGTGCCCGCCCGCCTGCCGGGCGGACGGCGGACTCGATCAGGTCCATGACGGTCGGCAGCTGGTCGAAGAGGTAGAAGTGCCCGCCGGGGAGGACCCGGACGTCGCAGGCACCGCCGGTCAGATCGCCCCAGCGGTCGAGCAGCCCGGGCTCGACACCCGGGTCGTCCGCGCCGCCGAGGACGGTGACGTCGGCCGTGAGAGGGGGCATCTCCTCGTATCCGTAGCTCTCGCACAGGGCGAAGTCGGCACGCAGCACGGGCAGCAGCAGCTCCAGGAGGGACGGATTGGCGAGCACGTCCTCCGGCGTGCCCTGCAGCCTGCTGATGTGGTCGACCAGCCCCTCGTCGGACAGTGCGTGCACCCGCGTGGGCCGGTACAGGTGCGGGGCCGTCTGCCCCGACACCAGCAGCCGCACGGGCGGCTGCCCCAGACGGGTCAGCAGGCAGGCAACTTCGTAGGCCACGAGCGCGCCCATGCTGTGCCCGAAGAGTGCGTACGGCCCCTCGCCGGCCCGTTCCGCGACCGGGCCGGCCAGCCGCTGCGCCAGCCGCTTCAGGGATGTCTCCGGGGGCTCGGACAGCCGCGGTGGCCGTCCGGGGTACTGCACCGGAACCACGTCGATGCGCGGATCGAGCAGCGTGCTCCATTCCCGGAAGACGATGGGGCCCGCCCCCGCGTGCGGCAGACAGAACAGTGACACGTCCGCGGTGCCGGCGGACCCGTCCCGGCAGGGGGTGGCGAACCACCAGGCGGAGCCGCCGGCCACCGGCGAGCCGTGGGCCTCCGGACCGTTCATCAGCGCCGCGCCACGAAGAGACGGCCGGTGGGGAACCCGAGTTCCACGGTCTCCACCTGGGAGAAACCCGCGTCCCGCAGCTTCGCCTCCCACTCGGCCACGGACAGCAGCCTTCGACCCATGAACTGCCGGTGGTAGTAGGTGACGATCGCGCTGAACCGTCGCTCGCGGTCGTTGCGCAGGTACGGCACCGCGTCCGTGATCGCCATGATGCCGCCCGGCTGCAGCGCCTCCCGGCAGTTGGCGAGCACCTTGTCGGCCACCGCCTCCTCCTCGGGCATCATGTCGTGGAAGACGAAGCCCGCGTGGATCACGTCGGCTCCCTCCACCGGTCCGGGATCCTCGGCGATCGACTGGATGGACCGTTCGACCACCGTGATCCGCTCGGCCATGCCGGCGATGCGGACCGCCTCACGGGCCGCCTCGCAGGCGTCGCCGCTGAGGTCCAGACCGACGCCGGTGGCGTCCGGGAACCTCTCCAGCGTCTCTATCAGCAGCCGGCAGGTACCGGCTCCGAGGTCCGCGATCCGCTGGGGTTTGGCATTGAAGATCACTTCGAGTGCCGCGGGATAGAAGGCGAGCGACCCCATCCACTGCGAGCTGACGGCGACCTGCCGGCCGTCACGCGCGTAGGTCTCGCCGGCCGCGACCGGATCCGTGAGGAACTCCCGGGCGTGCTCGATGAACGGACGGTTGGCGTTCATGGTCCAGGAGACGTATCCCGCCCGGTGCAGGGTGACGTCGAAGTCCGGCACCACCCGGAAGACCGAACCGCCGGCCGGGGCCGGCTCGATGAGACCGGCGGACTCCAGGGCTTCCAGGTACCGTCCGGCTCCGTCCTCGGGGAGGTCCGCCCGCGCGGCCACCTCGGCGCTGTCGAACGTCCGCCCGGGTGCGATCACGTCCAGCACGCCGAGCCGGTCGCCCATCTCCAGCAGCGCCGCGGCGGCGGCTATGTCCGGGGCGGCTCCGCTGTGTTCGACCTCGGTCGAGAGCCGGCGTCCTGCCTCGTGGGTGTCGTGGGTGACGGTCATGCGTGGGCTCCTTTCTGCCGTACCGGCCGGAAGCGCCACCAGGTGGGCAGCTCGGCTTCCCCGGACAGTACGTTCAGGGTGATTTCGGGTTCGGTGAGGATCCGCCGCAGCAGGGCCTGGCAGATCTCGCCCAGGGCGTGCACGTCCTCGGTGCTCAGGACATCGGGCCGGTGCACGAACCTCAGCGTCAGGTTGCGATCTCGTTCCTGGAGGAACACGGTCATCGCCCGCTTGGAGATCACTGCCCGGCGGTCGATCCGCTCCACGCGGACGCCGGGCAGGTCCCAGCGCACCGCCGCGGAGTTGTCCGTGCAGAACAGCACGTCCGGATAAAGGTCCTCGTCGCCGTCCGGTCCGCGGTCACCGGCCAGGGCACGCACCACGTGGTCGAACGGCAGGGCCTGATGGTCGTACGCGGACAGCACATGGGCACGGATCCCGGCGAGCAGCTGCGTGAACGGCCGATCCTCGTGCACGGTCTCGCGCAGCACGATGATGTTCCGCAGATACCCGACCATGTCCTCGTACTCGGTGCGACCGCGGTTGGCCATGGCCGATCCGAGGGCGATGTCGCTCTCCCCCGTGTAGAGGTGCACGAGGAGGTACATCACGGCCAGCAGCACGAGGTAGGGCGTGCAGCCGTGCTCCAGGGCGAACTGCCGTGTCCCATCGGACAGCGGTTGCGGGAGGGTGAGGTTGTAGGCGTCCCCGCACGGTCCGTCGGCGGGCACGGCCCGGGCGGACGGAGTCAGCCGCAGAGGCCGGTGGCCGCGCAGGTCGCCCAGCCAGTACGACAGATCCTGCCGGGCCTGCTCGCCCGTGAACCAGGCGTACTGGCGGTCCACGAACTCGCCGTACTGGGCCACGGGCGCAGGCAGTTCGACCGGCCCGCCGGCGACGCGCCCGCGGTAGAGCGCGCCGATCTCCCGCAGGACGACGCCGCTGGAGTAGCCGTCGGTGACGATGTGGTGCATCGTCAGGGCCAACAGCCGCTCCGTGTCACCGTACCGGGCCAGCGCGGCGCGCAGGAGCGGTGGGTCCGTGAGGTCGAAGGGCCGCTGGCAGTGCTCCTCGGCCAGGTCCAGGGCCTGCTCGTACGGGGACGCCGCCCGGCGCACGTCGAACAGGCCGAGCACACGGCGAGGCGGGTCCACGACGAAACGGCGCGGACCCTCGGCGGTGGAGCGGAATCCGGTGCGGAGGGACTCGTGGCGGGCCACCACGGTCTCCACCGCGTCCTGCAGGGCGGCCTCGTCCACGTCGCCGGTCAGCCGTAAGAGCCCGGCCACCAGGAAGTCCTGCCGGCCCGGCTGCTGTTGTTCCAGGCGCCACAGCCGCTCCTGCGTGGGATACGGCAGCCCGTTGCCGGCCATCACGCCTCGTCCCGGGCATGGGCGGTGAGCAGCAGACCTATCTCGCGTGCCAGCCCCGCGACCGTCGGATGTTCGAACAGGACCCGGAGCGGGATGCTGACGTCGAACTCGTCGCGGAGCCGGTTGACGACCTTGCCGGCGAGCAGGGAGTGCCCCCCGAGCCTGAAGAAGTCGTCCGTGGGGACGATCTCGTCCACCCCGAGCACCTCGCCCCACACCTGGGCGACGGCCAGTTCCAGCGGTGAACCCTCGGCCGGGGACCGGGGCGTGCCCCGCTCTGGCGCCGGCAGCGCGGCACGGTCCAGCTTCCCGTTGGGATTGAGCGGGAACCGGTCGAGCACGACCACCCGCGCCGGGACCATGTAGCCGGGCAGGACCTCGGCGACCCGACGCCGGACGTCCGTACCGGCACAGTCGCCGCCCGGCTCGGGGACGACGTAGCCGACCAGCCGTCGTTCACCCGGAACGTCCTCCCGGACCACCGCCGCCGCACCGGACACCCCGGGCACGGCGGCCAGCGCGGCTTCCACCTCGGCGAGCTCGATCCGGAAACCGCGGAGTTTCACCTGGTGGTCGACCCGGCCCACGAAGTCCAGCTGCCCGTCGGGACGCCAGGACACCAGGTCGCCGGTGCGGTACATCCGGGCCCCGCGCGTGGCCGTGAACGGATCGGCGACGAAGCGCTCCGCGGTCAGTGCCGGCCGGTTGGCGTATCCCCGGGCGACGCCGTCCCCGGCAAGGTACAGCTCGCCGGGAACGCCGGGAGGCACCGGACACAGCCAGGCGTCCAGGACGTACAGACCGATGCCGGGGCGGGGCGAGCCGATCGGCGGGGCGGTGGTGCCGGCGAGCGGCCCCGCCCAACTCGTGATGACCGATCCCTCGGTCGGCCCGTAGAGGTTGACCATGCGGCGGCCGGCGGACCAGTCCCGTACGAGGGACCCGGGCACGCGTTCACCGGCGACCACCAGGGTCAGGCCGCTCGGCAGGTCCCCGGCGGGCACGGCGGCGAGCACCGACGGCGGCATGGTGACATGGGTGATGCCGAACCGTCGCACGGTGTCGCCCAGCGTCTGGTCGGGTACCAGGTCGCGGGGCTCGGCGAGCACGAGGCGGCAGCCCGAGAGCAGGGACATGCAGATCTCCAGCAGGAACGCGTCGAAGCTGGTGGATCCGAACTGCAGCACCCGGCTGTCCTCGGTCAGGTCGAAGAGCGCGCGTTGGGCGCTCACGAGATCGGCCGTCCCCTGGTGCGTGAGCAGCACACCCTTGGGCCTGCCGGTGGATCCGGAGGTGAACAGCAGGCACGCGGCGCCGAGCAGGTCCAGCGTTCCGCCGCGCTCCGCGTCGTCCAGGCCGTGGGGCGCGGCACGCGCCACTTCGGCGGCTACCGGCGCCGCGTCCAGGCAGAGGACCTCGGCGGCGGAGGCGTCGAGCAGGCTCCGGTGCGCCTCGGTGGTGACGGCGACGGTCGGCTCGCCGTCCTGGAGCATGGCGCGGATGCGTGCCGCCGGGTAGTCCACGTCGACGGGCAGATACGCGGCCCCGGTCTTCAGGACGGCCAGCACCGCGGTGACCAGCTGCCGGGAGCGGGGCAGGGCGAGGGCCACCCGCCGCTCCGGGCCGACTCCCCGGGAGAGCAGCACCCGGGCCAGGCGGTTGGCGTCCGCGTCCAGTTCGGCGAAGGTCCGCAGCTCTCCGTGGCCCTGCACCGCCACCGTGTCCGGGTGACGCAGCACCTCGCGCTCGAAGAGGACGGGCAGCGGGCTCCGGTCGAGGGTGACCGGATCACGACGGCCCAGCGTCTGCAACGTGTGCCGGCGCTCGGCATCGGTGAGCAGGTCGATCTCGCCCACGGGACGGCCGGGATCGGCGGTGACCGCGTCCAGCACGACGAGGTACAGCCGCACCAGGCGCTCGGCCGACGCGGCGTCGAACAGGTCGGCCGCGTATTCGACGAATCCCTCGACGCCGTCGCAGACGCCGTCCTCGGACACGGATTCGCGCAGGCTCACGGTGAGGTCGAACTTCGCGAAGCCTATGGGGATCTCGTCGCCCTCGGCCTCCCGCCCGTCCAGGCGCAGCCGCAGATCCGACCGAGGGGTGTTGCGCAGCATCAGCAACACCTGGAACAGCGGATGCCGGGCCGGCGACCGGGGCGGGTTGAGGACCTCCACGAGCCGGTCGAAGGGCAGGTCCTGGTGATCGAGTGCCGCCAGATCGGTCTCCCTGACCCGCGCCAGCAGCTCGCGGAAGTCCGGGTTGCCCGCCACGTCGGTGCGCAGGACGAGCGTGTTGATGAAGAACCCGACCAGATCGTCCCAGGCGTCGTCGGTCCGGCCCGCCACCCCGGTGCCCACCGGGATGTCCTCGCCGGCCCCGAGCTTCATCAGCAGGACGGCCAGCGCGGCCTGCAGGGCCATGAACAGCGTTGCGCCGGCCTCGGTGGCCGTGGCCCGCAGACGGCCGTGCAAATCCGGCGGAATGCGCACCGGCACGGTGCCGCCGAGATGACTCGCCACGGCGGGCCTGGGCCGGTCGGTGGGCAGTGGCAACTCGACGGGCAGACCGGCGAGCTGCTCGGTCCAGTACGCCGTCTGACGGGACAACAGGGCATTGCCCTGTGCTCCGCCGGCGAGGAACCGCTGCTGCCACAGCGCGTAGTCGCGGTACTGGACGGGCAGCGGCGCCCAGCGCGGAGCCCTGCCGGCGCGCCGCGCGGCGTAGGCCCGTTCGAGATCACGTCCGAAGGGGGCGAAGGACCAGCCGTCGCCCGCGATGTGATGCAGCACGACCAGCAGCCGGTAGCCGCTCGGCGTGCGCAGCAGCCGGGCCCGCAGGGGGGTGTCCTGCGTGAGGTCGAAGGGCCGGCGCGCGGCCTGCACCAGCACCCTGCCCGCGTCCTCGTCCCGCACGTCCAGGACCGGCACGTCGGGACGGGAGCTGTCCGGGTCGAGAACGACCTGGTGCACGCCGTCGGGCGTCTGCGGGAAGACCGTCCGGAGGATCTCGTGACGTTCGACCACGTCGCCCAGCGCGGCGGTCAGGGCCGCCACGTCGGTCGTGGGGTCGAGGGCGACGACGTAGGGGATGTTGTACACGGACCGGGGGATGTCCGACTGGTTCAGGAACCACAGCCGGCGCTGGGGCAGGGACAGTGGGACACCGCCGGTACCGGTGCCCGCGGAGGGGCCGGCCCCGGTGCGGTCGGCCGCGGCCAGCCGTTCGGCCAGCAGTTCCGGGGTGGCGAGGTCGAAGACTTCCCGGACGGACACCTCGGCGCCGGTGGCGGCACGGATGCGGGCCGCGAGCTTGACCGCGGACAGGGAGTGCCCCCCGAGGGCGAAGAAGTCGTCCGTCGCACCGACTTGCGCCACCCCGAGGACGTCGCCGAACAGCCGGCACAGCGTGGCCTCCTGCGGGGAGCGCGGAGCCCGGCCGCCGCCCAGCGCGGGCAGCCGCTCGGGCACCGTCAGCGCTGCCCGGTCGATCTTCCCGTTCGGTGTGGTGGGGAGCCTGTCGAGCAGCACGAACAGGGAGGGGACCATGAAGCGGGGCAACACCCGCGACACATGGTCGCGCAGCACCGCTGCCGTGGGGCGCCGCTCCGGCACCGTCTCCACGTACGCCACCAGCTGACGGTCGCCCGGTTCGTCCTCCCGCACCACGACGATCACCTGCCGTACGCCCAGATGAGCGGCGATCGCCGCCTGGACCTCGCCCAGCTCGACCCGGAAGCCCCGCAGTTTGACCTGGTGGTCGATGCGGCCGATGAACTCCAGTGCGCCGTCGGCCCGTTGACGCACCAAATCACCGGTGCGGTACATACGCTCGCCCGGGCCGCCGAACGGGTCGGCGACGAACCGTTCCGCGGTGAGTCGCGGTTGCCCCAGATAGCCGCGTGCCAGGTTCTCTCCCGCGATGTACAGCTCGCCCACCACACCGCGTGGCACCGGCCGCAGACCGGAGTCGAGCACGCGCAGCCTCGCACCGGCGAACGGGGTGCCGATCGGCACCGGGCCGGGCGCCGTCGCGGCCGCGGGAGGGATGCGGTGGTCCACACAGCCGCAGGTGGCCTCGGAGGGCCCGTAGTGGTTGATGACGGTGACTCCGGGATGCCGCAGGCGCCATTCCCGCAGCAGTTCCCCCACGAGCGGCTCGCCCGCGACGATGAATTCCTGGGTCGGGGAACACAGATCGGGCAGGGTGTCCAGCAGCGCCAGGTGCGTGGGGGTCGCCTTCAGGAAGGAGTAGCTCCCGCCGGCGCCGCTGCGGTCGGCGTACTCCTCCACACTGGAGATGATGAGTTCCCCGCCCGCGGCCAGCGTGCCGAACAGGGCGGTGAGCGTGATGTCGAAGGACAGCGACGAATACAGGAGCACGCGGTCGGCCAGGCTCGGATAGGCGATCGTGGCGCGGCTCACGTAGTTCGCCGCCGACCGGTGCTCCACCGCGACGCCCTTGGGCCGCCCGGTGGACCCGGAAGTGTAGATGACGTAGGCCAGGTTGCGCGCCCGGAGAGGACCGGTGCGCTCCTCAGGTCGGATCTCCTCGTCCGGCAGGCCTGCCAGGTGTGCCCGGACCTCGGGGCTGTCGAGCACGAGCCGAGGCGCCGACGAGGCGTCCAGCGCCCCGGTGGTGTCACCACCGGCCGTGGTGAGCAGCAGGGGCACGTCGGAGTCGCGCAGCATGTACGACACCCGGTCCGGCGGGTAGTCGAGGTCCACGGGCAGGTAGGCCGCGCCCGCCGTGAGGACTCCGAGCACCGCGACCACCATGTCGAGGGACCTGGGCATGGCGACCGCGACCACGTCGTCGACCCCGATGCCCTTGCGGAGCAGCAGCCGGGCCAACCGGTACGCACGCCCGAGGAGTTCACCGTAGGTGAGCCGCTCGCTGCCCGCCGCGACCGCCGGCGCCTGGGGTGCCTTGCGGGCCTGCTCGGCCACGAGATCCAGCACGGTCGTGGTGTGCGCGCCGGGCCGGGCGGGGGACGACTCCCAGCCGGTGTCGACCAGTTGGGACCTTTCGTCGGCGTCGGCCGCGTCGAGCGTGCCGACCGGGACGTCGAGGGTGCCCGCGTCGATGATGTCGGCGAGCAGCCGCAGCAGGCGTGCCCGGTGGCGGTCGAGTTCCCCGGCGGTGTAGCGGCCGGGGTTGGCGAAGAAGTCCAGCCGCAGTCCCTCGCCGCCGAATCCGCTGTAGACGTAGATGTAGAGGTCGTCCACGGGCCCCAGGGTGAGGGTGTTCAGCTCGGCCCGGCTGCCCGCGAAGGACAGCCCGTAGTCGAAGGGAACGAGGTTGAGGTGCCAGCCGAACAGCCGCTCGTCGCCGCGCGGACCAAGCTCGCGCCTGAGCTCCTCGCTGCGGAAACGCTGCGCCTGCAGAGCCTCCATCAGACCGCTCGATGCCCGGCGGGCCAGGGCGGAGAGGGATTCCCGGGGCGAGACGTCCAGCCGCAGGGGCACGACGTTGGACGCCTGGCAGGGTGTCGTCCTGGTGGCCGTCCCGGTCCTGCCGGTCACGGTGAGCCCCAGGCTCACGTCGTCGGTGGCCATCACCTTGCCGAGATAGACGGTCACCGCCGCGGACACAGTTGCGGTCCAGCGGACCCGGGCCTGTTTGGACAGGGCGACGAGGCGCTCGAACCGGTCCCGGTCGAGGTGTCCGGTGGTGCGCAGGAAGCGGGCGGATGTGTCGGCGACGCGCACGGCCGGGGTCACGATGTCCGGGCGCTCGGTGAACCGGGCGCACCAGTGGGCCCGGTCACCCTCGTACTCCGGGGACTGCCGGTAGGCCTCGTCCTCGGCGACCACCTCGCTCAACGGACGGAACGACGCCTCCCGTAGGCTGCGGCGGCCCTCGACGTCGCGGGTGTACAGCTCGGCGACCCGCTGCCCCAGCAGGAACAGGCCGTAGCCGTCCATCACGGAGTGGTGCGCGCGTACGTACCAGAGGTGTTCGTCGGGCCCGGTCCTCAGCAACGCGTGGCCGAACATGTCACCCCGGGCCGGGTCGACCGGCCGCGCGAGGTCCTCGTGCATCCAGGCCTCGGCGCGCTCCCGGGCTCCGGGCTCCGCGCCGAGGTCGAGGATGGGCAGGGGCCAGTCGTCCCGGACCTCCACGGTCTGCCGGAGTCCGCCCTCGGCATCCTCGTCGATGCGGACGTGGAGGCACTCCGCTTCCGAGACCGCCCGCCGCAGTGCCGCCTCGAAGGCATGCCGGTCCAGGGAGCCGCGAATATGAAAGTAACTGCCGATGCTGAAAACGGGATTGTCGGGGTCGAGTTTCTGGGCCAGCCAGACCTCGCGCTGCGCTGCCGACAGGGAAAGCGATGTCCGATCGGGGCCAGGCATGCCGTGAACTCCCGGAGCATTTCGAGAAGCGGATGGAATGTCGGCGGCAGATCGGGCATGGACTGCCGCGCCGGACTTCGGCTCGGATATCGGGACCACGCACGATGCTATCCGCGCGGGAACCGTGAACCCAGATCGTGACCGTACTGCTCGTTAGGGTTGTTGTGGTCGATTGCGCTCACGGCGGCGGCTCACGACAGCGGCCACTCGTCGAAATTCCCCTGGATGACCCGGCGGATGTCGGAGGCGGCCACCTCGGCGGCGGTTCTGCCGCTCTGGACGCGGTCCTTGGAAAGGCGTTCCTGGATCCGGTCGCGGTGGAATGCCCGTATGTCCGCAGGCAGCGGAAGCCGTCCCGGGGCGAGCAGCCGTACCGCACCGCCGGAGTCCCGGATTCCGAGTACCTCGCCGCGATTGTGCACGCTCGGCGCGAACGGTATGTCGAGCAGGCCCAGCCGGAATGCCCGGACGACGCCCCGGGTGACGCTGCCGCCCCCGCATTCCAGCACCGCGTTCAGCAGATGCTCGCACTCGGCACGCAGCAGCCGCTTCTCCTCGTCGACGGCCTTGTGGTCCAGGTCGGCCGGCGTGGCGGAGGCGATCGCGCGCTGAGCCTCGCGAATGGCTTCGGCGTTCTCCTCGACGGTCGGGATTCCCCATGCCTCGGCGGTGGTCTTGAGCAGGACCCGGCCGCATCCGGAGAGACCCGCCGTGCGTGCCGATCCGCGGAGCAGTAGGAGCGCCTTGCGCCTGGTCTCCGGGAACGCGGCCATGTACTGGTGGAAGACGGTCGTGATCAGTACCCCGTGCCGTGCGTGGCCGACCAGCTCGTGGGCCATCTCGTCCATGACCTGGATGGCGGCGACGTCCTGGGACCGGCAGCCCTGCTCGGCATAGCCGAGACTCACCGAGTGGACCCCTTGCGCGACGGCCATCAGCATTTCGAGCAGGCAGGTGACGATCGCCAGGCACGGCGGCAGCAGCGTCGCGGTCAGAACGCCGAAGAACTCCCGGTCCAGGATGATGCCGTAGCGTTCCGCGTACAGTCCGGTGAGCCGGTCGACGTACTGCCAGGCGGGGATCGACTCCTCCAGCGGATAGTCCTTGTAGTAGGGCAGGTTGTAGGTGATGGCGCCGCCCTCGAAGGCGGTGACGCCTCCGGCGTAGGAGATCTCGCCGAGCAGCCGGGGGTCCCGGGTGCTGTGCCGGGTCTGCAGCGGAGTGGGGAGCCGGGCCCCCAACTGCCGCAGGGCGTGGACGCCATGGTTCACGACCGGGAAGCCGTTGAGCACGGACCGGGCCGGGGAGCTGGCACGCAGGCCCTCCTCGGCGCCGGGATAGTCGTTGTTCCGGGACAGGGAGTCCACCTGGTACGACAGCACGTGCGCGCCGGCCCGGTGCAGTGCGGTGAACAGGCGTGCCTGACCGACCGCGTCGGCCACGCCGCACCGGGGTTGCAGCAGGGGTCGCCCGGTGTGCCGGGCCCGTAACTGAGCGGCCGCGAGCGACGGCCGGCCCGCGACGAACTCGGCGTTGGCGTCGAGTTCGGCGGCGGCCCGTCCGGTGCGCCAGTGCTGCAGCACCTCCTTCCGGACGACCCGGAAGTGCTCGTCCTCCATCCGCTGGTCCTCGGGCATGACCAGAGTGCGGGGCCGTCCCGCCGGGGCCGTCTCGTCGTGGGCGGCGGACAGGGCGGGCCGCCGCCCCGCGAGGTCCTGTGCCAGGTACCGCAGTACCTGGCGCAGGTCGGCATAGCCGGGAAACACCCGGCGGAAGCCCAGTTCGAGGAAGTGGCGCACGACGTCGTCCCGGGAGGACGACACGGACAGGTTGCCGCCGATGTACCAGTGGGCGTCGAGCGCGCCGTACTCCTTGCAGAGCTCGCGGAACTCACGCGTGTAGAAGCGGCTGTGCCCGTCCATGCTGGAGATCATCACCACGTCGGCGGTGCGCGCCGCCTCGAAGAAGTCGCGCAGTTCGTTCTGGGTGCGCAGGTCGATCACCTGGTAGCCGCTCTCCGCCAGGGCGTGCCGGAGAACGAACAGTCCTACGGAGTGGGCGTCGGCCCCGATGCCGCCCAGCACTATTCGGTGCACAGGGTTCTCCTGGTTCGTGCTCGGTCGGACGAGCCTGTCTCACAGCGTCTCCGGTTGCGCGGTGCCGCCGGGTGGGGCGTCGAGCGAGCCGGACAGGGCGCGGGCCAGATGGGTGACGGTCCGCCCCTCGTACAGCGCCCGTGCCGGGACGCTGACGTTCAGCCGGCGTTCCAGCGCGTTGAGGAGCCGTGCCGCGAGCAGAGAGTGGCCGCCGAGGTCGAAGAAGTCGTCCTCCACGCCCACCGGTTCCACGTCCAGCACCTCGGACCAGGTGGCGGCGAGCTGTGCCTCAAGAGCGGTGCGCGGCAGCACGAGGTCCGTGGCGAGGGCCCGCGGCGATCGGACGAGCGCGGGCAGTGCCCGGCGGTCCACCTTGCCGTTGCGGTTCAGCGGCAGGTCGTCGCGGACCATGATGGCCCACGGCACCATGTGTGGCGGAAGTTCCGCCGCCAGCGCCTCGCGCAGCCGGGCACCGAGACCGGCCGCACCGTCATGTCCGGTGGACGCGGTGTCGGCCCCATCGTGGCGTGGGACGACGTAGGCGAGCAGCCGTTGGCTGCCCGAGCCGTCCCGCTGGGCGACGACCGTGGCCTCCTTGACCTGGGGCCGGCCGATCAGGTGGGCCTCGACATGTGCCGGTTCCACCCGGAAGCCGTGCACCTTGACCTGGTGGTCCGCCCGCCCGACGAATTCCAGCGTGCCGTCGGGAAGCCGGCGCACCAGATCGCCCGTGCGGTACAGGCGCCGACCGGGCAGCGTGGCGAAGGGGTCGGCCACGAAGCGCTCGGCGGTGGCGGTCGGCTGCCCGAGGTAGCCGTGCGCCAGCCCTTCCCCACCGGCGTAGAGTTCGCCGACGACCCCGGGTGGTACGGGACGCAGCGCCGGGTCGAGAACGACGACCCGAGTACCTCGCACCGGGCTTCCGATCGGTACCCGCGGGCCCTCCGGGAGAACTCCCGTGGTCGTCCAGCAGGTGGTGAACGACGTGTTCTCCGTCGGGCCGTATCCGTTGGTGAAGGTGAGGGCGGGAAACTCGGTCAACAGGCGCCGGACATGGGCCGGGGAGGCCGTCTCACCGCCGGTCAGGACGTGTCGCACGGCGCCGAACAGGCCGGGTTCCTCCGTCACCAGATGGTTGAACAGTCCTGTCGTCAGCAGCAGGACCGTGACGCCCTCGCGTTCCACGACGGGCCGGATCCGTTCGACGACGGTTGGCGGTCCCGGCAGCACCACCAGACGGGCACCGTTCATCAGCGGCGCCCAGATCTCGATGGTCGAGGCGTCGAACGCCACCGGTGAGAGTTCCAGGAACACGTCGTCCGGCCTGATCTCCATCCAGTTCGGGCCGCGCAGCAAGCGGGACACGGCCCGGTGCGGCACGCCCACCCCCTTGGGCCGGCCGGTGGATCCCGACGTGAAGCTGACGTAGGCGAGCGCGTCCGGCGGCAGCGTCGCGTCCTGGTGCGGGGTCGGGGCGTCCGCCCGGCCATCGGCGCCGCGCGGGCGGCAGGAGGCCATCTCGATCGCCGACTGCTCCGGGGGCAGCAGGTCGCCCAGCCCGGCCTGTACGACCACATGACGGCTGCGGGCCGCGGCGAGGAGTTCGGCGTGCCGGGCCGGCGGGTCCTCCGGGTCGAGCGCCAGGTAGGCCGCGCCGGCGCGCAGGATGCCGAGCAGGGCGACGATCAGATCGGTGGAACGCCGGTGCAGGACACCGACCACCGCGTGCGGGACCACGCCCTGGGCCCGGAGGGTGTCGGCCACCGCGCCCGCCCGGCTCCACAGGTCGCCGTAGGTCAGCGTCTCGTCCCCGCAGGTGACGGCGGGTGCTCCCGGGCGGGCGGCGGCCTGGTCGGCGACGTATGCGTGGACGGCGCGTGCCGGTTCCGCCGGAACCTCCGTCCCCTGTACCGGCGTTGCGTGGGACGCCGGGCCGGGCGGCAGAAGGTCCAGCACGGACAGCGCCACCGCTGGATCGCGGACACCGGCGGTGAGAGCGGCACGCAGCAGTTCCGCCCATCCGGGCTCGTCCGGGGCGGTGCGGACTTCGGCGGACAGCAGGCCGTCGTCCGCCGTCTCGGTGAGCACGACTTCCAGGGCGGGTGAGTCGGATCCGGCGTGGCCGGTGCCGTCCCGGCGCTGCGGCCGGGCCGGCCCGCCGCGTGCCGCCCGCTGCCCGACGGCCGGACCTGCCTGCGGAGCACGGGAGTTCAGCGCCTCGATCTCCGCCGCCGCCCACTTGACCAGTGCGCCGAAGGAGGGATCACCGGACAGCCCGGCGCACAGGACGCCGTGCCGGGTGCCGGACGCCCCGGTGATCCGGCAGCGGATCCGGACGCTGTCGTCGGTGGTCATGCGGTGCGCCACCGTGACGGCTGCGGCCACGAGGGCCGCGGGGTCGTGGGGCCCGAGGTCCGCGCAGTCGATGACCGTCTCGTTCATCGGGCACTTCCTTCCGGGCGCGGACGCCGTGTCGTTCCGTGCTCCGCCGCGGGAGCGTCGAGCGAGCTCAACAGCGAGGGCAGGGCGGGAATCACCCGGGGCCGGGGCATCAGTGCGGGCAGCCCGCCGGGCAGGCCGCGCACCGCGTAGCACCGGCGCAGCCAGCGGTCCCGGCCGTCATAGCGGGGGGTGAACGCGGTTCGGCCGTGGACGACGACACGGTTGTCCAGAACGGCGAGCTGGCCGGGGCGAAGCCGTATCCGCCGGGCGACCTGCTCCAGCGCCGTGCGCAAGGCGGCCAGCGCGTCGGAGGCCCGTTCCGTCGCCCCGGTGGTGTTGTGGGTGTTGTAGCGGATGGTGGGTGCGGCCCGTGGGCCGGCCAGCACTGCGTGCGGGGCGGAGACCGGCCGCCTGCCCTGGGTGTCCAGCCCGAACGACGTGGGGTACAGGCTGTGGAACAGCGGCTCGCGCAGGACGTCGAGCGTCCCGGGCGGCAGGTGACGTACGGCTTCACGCACGGACGAGAGCCGCAGTGCGGCCACGTCCTCGTGGTCCTGGCGCAGGCACAGCAGGCTGACGAAGTCCGGCCGGAGCGGGTGGTGGACGTTCTCGGTGTGCAGGCCCAGGGACGAGGAACCGACGTTCTGGATGTACTCCTCCATGCCGGGCTCCGGAGCGACTTCATGGATCAGGGCGCCGTCGTTCTCGTCCGCATACCCGACGAGGTCGCCGAGGATCTCGGCGACCAGGAGCAGCAGACCCGCGGACCAGTGGCCCCCCGGTGCGGGGCGGTCGGCCGTCGGCGTGGGCGGCAGGGTGGAGAGCGGTTCCGGTGCGGCCACGTCGACGAGACAGTAGGGCCGTGTGCTGTCGGGTCGGGTGAGGGCGGTCAGGGTCCGGCGCAGTGCGGCCGGTACCTCGTCCAGTGCGTCCCCGGCCCGATCCGGGTCCCCGGGCGGGAGTTCGGCGACCCTGCCCGCCAGTTCGTGCAGTGCCGCGGTTTCCCGGCAGTCAAGAGTGCACTGGTATTCGGGCCCCACTTGACTCCTCCAACGGTGCGGCTTCGGATACGAGTCGAATGACACGCCGAACGTACGTTCAGGGACAAGGCGGGTCAATATTTCGAAGGTTATGTGCGTTGCGTGCAATGAAATCAACACCGCAAAGCCTTGGTAATGCCCTGTGGTGTTCCGGAGTCCGGGCGCGTATCAAGGATGTCGGGGAACGACGAGGACTGCTTGTGATGCTGACCGAAGACCAGAAGTCTCTTTTCGACGTCAATGGTTGTCTGACAGTGGAGCTGATGCTCGAACTCATCGGAGACGGCTTTCGCTTCGACACCCTGAAGGGCACGATCATGACGCGCGGAACGGAGGGGTTCCGGCTGCACGGCGGGGATTCGGCGGATGGAGGCCCACGGCGAGTACGTGCCCTGCCCTGGACCGGCACGTCGGAGCGCCGCACGGTGTTCGCCCGCCACTCCCCGGGCGCCCTGATGTTCCGGCCCATCGCACCGCCGGCCGGGTACGAGGACTTCGCCGACGAGCTGACGCCGCTTCAGCGCCCCGTATTCGAACCGCCCTACCACCTCAACCGCCCCAAGGTCTCCCAGCTCCTCGCGGAGGAGCTGAGGGGCGGGGCACTGGACTCCGACGGGGTAACCTGACTCGGACCTCATCCCGCCAGCCGGCCGAGCAGCGCGCGGAGGACCATCCGTCGGCCTGTCGCCCGGAGAGACCCTCGGACGGAACGGTTCCATGCACGAAACTGAGTCGGCCGGCTCCCTCTGGCGTCACCGGGACTTCATGCTCCTGTGGGGCGGCCAGTCCGTCAGTCTGATCGGTGCTCAGGTCACCGTGCTGGCCCTGCCGTTGCTCGCCACCCTCACCTTGCACGCCTCGACGCTTCAAGTCGCGTTGCTGACTTCTTTCAGCACCCTGCCATGGCTGCTCTTCTCCCTGCCGGCGGGAGTGATCGTCGACCGCTCCCGCAAGAGAGAGGTGATGCTCTGGTGCGATGTGGCCCGGTTCGCCGTTCTGTGCACGGTGCCGGTGGCGGGCGCACTGGGCGCCCTCTCGCTGGTCCAGCTCTACGCGGTGGCGCTGGTGTCCGGAACTCTGGCGGTGCTGTTCAATAGTGCGTACCTGAGTTTTCCCGGAATTCTCCTGACGAAGGCACAACTCGTCGACGCCAACGGAAAGGTCAGCACCGCGTCGGCGGCGGCCGGCGTGATCGGACCGAGCTCCGCGGGCTTCCTGGTGGCTCTCGTGGGCGCGGCCACCGCTGTGACCGCCGACGCGGCGTCCTATCTGGTGAGCGCGGGCGGTCTGCTGCTGGTCCGGTTCCGGGAGCCGCGGCCCGCGCCGAAACCCGCGAGCGACCGAGGGTTCCGGCGGGAACTGTCCGCCGGGCTCCGGATCATCGTGGCCGACAGGATTCTGACCTTCGTAACGATCTCGAACAGCCTGGGCAACTTCCTGCTCGCGGCCATCAGTTCCGTCTGGGTGCTGTACGCGGTCCGTGATCTCGGCTGGTCCGCGCAGACCGTCGGTCTTGTCGGAGGAATCAGCGCGGTCGGGGGTGTGATCGGCAGTCTGATCGCCAAACCGCTGATCAGGCGGTACGGACTCGTCCGGGTGCTGCTCTTCAGCCCGGTGCCCTTCGCCCCGGGGCAGATCGTCGCCGGGTACGTGCTCCCGGGTGTCCACGGACAGATCACGGTGACCATCGGATTCACCGTGACGCTCGCCTCAGCTCTCACGTACAACATCGCCCAGCGGTCCTACCGCATGGCGTCGTGTCCGCCGGGCATGCTGGGCCGGCTGAACGCCACGGCCAGTTGGCTGCAATGGGGGCTGCGTCCGCTCGCGGGTGTCGCGGGTGGGGCTCTGGGCACAGCGCTGGGTCTGCGTCCTACTGTCCTCCTGTTCGCCTGGCTTCTGCCGTCGGTCGCCGTGATTCTGTGGTTGTCGCCTCTGCGGAAGGACCGTGGAACCGAAGGGAGGGAGTCTGCCCCACCGGCACCGGCGATGAGCGGTGCGACGGGTGGTGGACGAGGGTCGGCAGTCTTTGGCGAGCGAGAGCTTCCCGCAGCCGATACAGCCGCTCAGGCGCCCCGACTCGACCGTAGCGGTGGGCAACCTCGGCCACACCGACCCGGGCAAGGAACCTGAGATACCGCCGAGCGGTCACGGTGCTCATTCCCGTGTCCTTCGACACGTCGGCTGCGGAAACGTCTTCCGGTTCTGCTGCTCTGAGGGCCTTGACTACATTTCGGAGGGTTATTTCAGATATGCCTTTTGGTAAGGAAATTGGAGCCACCTCCGGCATTTGTGATGCTCAGTCCGGACATCTGGTGTCAGGCATGGCTCACAGCAGCTTCCGCTGTCGGTGAGCGTCGTGTCAACAGGGTGAAAGAGACGTGCTTGCATCTTGAACCTTTCTTGGTGCTTCTACGGCGCACCATTTATTTCGGACGACTCGTCGGCGGTGGTGAATATTGGCCGAATCCTTGTCGCTGATGTCTGAAAACAGCTGACCGGTGGCCTGAAAAAGAGAGCCGGAATCTTTTGGACCGGGAGATGTAGAGGGCTTGTGAAAGTTGGGGCGCGGGGCGAGATGCGTCGGGCGCCTGGTTACTCCCGGGGAATGCCGAGCTTCCCGGTCAGGACGTCGAGTACGGCCTCGAGCTGGTCCAGGAGGTAGAAGTGCCCGCCGGGGAAGACTTCGATTCCGGCCGGCCCGCTGGTGAGCTCCGCCCACCGCTCCAGCATCGGCACACTCACGCCCGGATCGCTGTCGCCGCCGAACGCGGTCAGCGGGACGCCGAGCCGACCGCGTTCGGCGTACGCGTAGCTGTCGCAGGCCGCGAAGTCCACCCGGAGCACGGGCAGCAGCAACTCCAGCAGTTCGGGACTTTCCAGTACGGCGGGAACGGTGCCCTCCAGACCGGCGACGTGATCCAGGAACTCCTGGTCGGAGAGCGTGTGGACGTGGGTGGGCACGCGGATGTGCGGGGGAGCGTAGGCCGACACCGCCAGATGGGCGGGGGGCCTGCCGGCCCGGGTCAGCCGGTGGCTCAGTTCGTACGCCAGCACCGCACCCATGCTGTGCCCGAACAGGGCGAACGGGGTGCGCCCGGCCCTTTGGAGCAGCGGCTCCTGCAGCCACTCGGCCAGCCTTGTGATCGACGGCTCCGCAGGCTCCGTGAACCGTCCTTCGCGTCCCGGCAACTGTACCGGTACGACCTCGATGCGCCTTCCGATGAGCTTCTGCCAGTTCCGGTAGGCTGAAGCTCCCGCACCCGCGTGGTGCAGACAGAACAGAAGCAGTTCGGGAGTGCCGTTCATGGCTTCTGCCGGAAACCAAGGGGACTCTGTGGACGGTTGCATACGGATTCCTCCAGCCATGATCCGAGCCGGGGTCCAGCGCATTCGTCGGCGAAGCGAGAAGTGATTTTCGTTTGCCGCTTGCCGGGTGTGACGCTGTATTTCGTCTGACGGTCGTCGATCCGGCCGATACGCGGCTCCGGGTCGCGGCCGCCTGGGAGCGTAACTCACAGCCGCCGTCCGGGAAACCCTGTTCCTGACGGCTCGGCGGGGCATAGAGTGCTGTGTTGACACAGGGAAGTCGGCGGAGTTCCGCAGCGCCGGTGCGGCAGGAGGGTGATGTCAGGCACAAGGCACGTGAACTCTGCGGAACCAGGAGCCCGCATCGATGCCGCGAGCGCCCTCGCGGCATCGCTCGGTGAGATTCTCGCGCACACCTCGCGGCCGGGCGTGATCTCCTTCGCCGGTGGCATGCCCGCGCCCGATCTGTTCGACGCGCAGGGTATTTCGGCGGCCTACGCCAAAGTGCTCGCAACTCCCCAGCGGACGTTGCAGTATTCGACAACCGAAGGCGATCCGCAGCTGCGCGCGGTGTTGGCCGAGCGCATCTCGCGGCAGGGACTGGCCACCGAGGCGGACGCGCTGCTGATCACCACCGGCGCCCAGCAGGCACTGTCGCTTGCCTGCGCGGCGCTGCTGGCCCAGGGCGATACGGTGCTGGTCGAAGAGCCCACCTATCTGGTCGCCTTGCAGTGCTTCACCCTCGCCGGCGCACGGGTGGTCGCCGTCGGCTGCGACGGGGACGGGGTCGAGCCGTCCGCGCTGGAGGAGGCCGTCCGGCTCCACCGGCCCAGGCTGGTCTATCTCGCGCCGACCTTCCACAACCCGACCGGCCGGACGATGCCGGTCGGCCGCCGTCGTGCGGTCGCCTCGCTCGCGGCACGGTACGGATTCTGGATCGCCGAGGACGACCCGTACCGGGAATTGCGGTACGAGGGCGGGGCCGAGCCGTGGATCGCCTCGCTGCCCGAGGCCGCCGATCGGACGGTGCTCCTGGGCAGCCTGTCCAAGAGCGTGGCCCCAGGGCTCAGGCTCGGATGGCTGCGCGCACCCGCCGCCCTGCGCCGGGCCTGTGTCACCGTCAAGGGGGCCACCGATGTCCACTCCTCGACCATCGATCAGGCCGCCGCAGCCGCCTACCTGACCGACGGCGACCTCGACGGCCACCTCAAGCTGGTGCGCAGCGCCTATCAAGAACGACGCGACGCCCTGCTGGACGGGCTGGCACAGTGCCTGCCGCCCGGCAGCCAGTACGTCCGGCCCTGCGGTGGCATGTTCGTCTGGGCCCGGCTGCCGGCCGGGTACGATGCAACCGCCCTGCTGGGACGGGCAGTTGACCAAGGGGTCGCTTTCGTGCCGGGCGAGCCCTTCTTCTCCGGCTCTCCCGATCGAAGAACCCTGCGCCTGTCCTTCCCGACCCATCGGCCCAGCGAGATCGAGGAAGGCCTGAGAAGGCTGAGACGTGCCTTCGCGCAGGAATCGATGTGACACCGAGTGACCGTGGAGATGCGCCCGAAGAGCCTGATCGCGGCCATGGAGTCCGACTGACCAGAGCGTCGAGGTCGTCGAGCGGCGTACACCGGGTGCGGGACGGGTCACCAGGGCCTCGGCGAGGGGTGAGAATGCGACTGCGTACCCTCCTCACGGCCGCGGCGGCAGCGTGTGGGGTCTTCTACCTGATCACCACGTTTCCCGGCACCGGGATCGACCTCGCCCAGGTGAACGGAGGCTGGCTGTCGCTGGCGTTCGTGGTCGCGGTCCTCAGCCATGGAGCGGCCGCGATGTGTCTGATCGGCTTCGTACCGGAGCGGCTGCCGTTCGGCAGGGTCGTGGTGGCGCAGCTCGCGGGATCGTTCGTGAAGGCGGTCACTCCGACGGCGCTTGGGGGCGTGGCGCTGACAACCCGCTTTCTGCAGAAGGCGGGTGTGCCGTCCGCCCAGGCCCTGGCGAGCGTCGCCGTCTCCCAACTGGCCGGGGCCATCTGCCGCGTACTGCTCCTGGTCACCTTCGGCTCGCTGAGCGGCTTCGCCTGGCTTCGGAGTCTCGGGCAGTCCCCCGTGCTCCGCATCGGGCTGCCGGCCGCCGTGCTCCTGGTGCTGGGGGTGACCGCCGTCCCGCTGTCGAGGCGGTGGGTGGTGAGGCGGGCGCGTGAGTTCCTGGCGGGAGTGGGACCCCGGCTGCTGGAGCTGCTGCGGCGGCCGCTCGGACCGGCCCTCGGCTTCGCCGGATATCTGCTGGTCACCGCCGGATTCGTGGGATGCCTCGACGCGTCCTTACGGGCCTTCGGTGCCGGCGTCGGCATCGTCACGGTGACGGTGGTCTACCTGACGGCGCATGCGGTGGGCTCCGCGGTGCCCACACCGGGGGGTGTCGGGGCGATGGAGGCGGCGCTGCTCGGAGCTCTCCTGACCCTCACCCATGTGTCCGTGGCGGTGGCCACCCCGGCCGTGCTGCTCTACCGACTCCTGATGTTCTGGCTTCCGGTACTGCCCGGGTGGCTGTCCTTCGGCTACCTGCAGCGCAAAGGCGCCGTGTAGAGGCGCATCCGCAGGAAGACGTCAGCGGTGGCCTACCCGTGCCGCCTGTCGTCGCGGTACTCCTGGGCCTGCTCCCGCACGGGCGAGGGGAGCTCGCCGATCGCCAGGTCCGCGAGGGTCACGCGTTCCAGAACCTGCCGCAGGCTGACCCGCACCGCTCGCCAGACGTCCGGCAGCGAGGCGGCCGCGCCCGGGTAGCTGAGATCGCTGAGCCTGAGATCCCGGAAGCTGGCCAGTGACCCGTCGATGGCCCGGATCACATCGGCGATGGAGATCTCCTGCGGCGGTCTGGCGAGCCGATAACCCCCTTCTGGGCCACGGCTGCTGAGCACCAGCCGATGCTGCCGCAGCTCGCGCAGGATCGACAGCAGGAAGCGGAGGGGGATGTCCTGGGAGCCGGAGAGCTGTTCCGCCTTCTGCGCGGCGTCCGGAGTGCGCGCGAGCTCGGCCATGGCCCGAATCGCGTAGTCCGTCCGCGCTGAGATCCGCATGGAAAGAAGCCTCTCATGTCCGGCCGGTCATGGGTGACGCAACGTCAACTTTGTTTCAACTGAACACCGTTGCTCTCACTGGCAGCAAGGGTCCGACCATATAATCCACCGGATTGGTGGAGAATCCCTGTGGAGGTCCAGATGGTCGGCGCAAGCGGTCGTGTTCCTCTGAAGCTGGTGATAGTGGGGGCGGGAGCCGCCGGGAGCATGGTCGCCATCCAGGTCGCCGAGGAGTCCCGCAGGCGACGCGCGCCGGTGGAGCTCACCCTGGTCGATCCGGGCCCGCCCGCCGGAGTGGGGAAGGCGTTCACCACGAAGGATCCCCGGCACCTGCTCAACGTGCCCGCGGGCGCCATGAGTTGTCTGCCCGACCGGCCCGATCACTTCGTTCACTGGCTGGCCCGGAACCGATGTCCCTTAGCGACCCAGCGGTCGTTCGTGCCCAGACGTCACTACGGCGACTATCTCTCAGCCACCCTGGCCGCCTTCGTCGAGCGGGCCGGCGGCCCGCTGACCTTCCGGCGCCTGCCCACCCGAGCCGTGGCCTGCTCGGTGCAGGGCGACCACACACGGGTGCGGCTGGCCGACGGTATGTGCCTCACGGCCGACAGCGTGGTGATCGCCACCGGTCCGCCGGCCGGGACGGCGCAGTGGGCACCTGCCGAACTGAGGAAGTCCGAACGGTTCGTCCCCGACCCCTGGCAGCCCGACGCACTGGCCGGCCCGCTCATGGACGGCGATGACGTGCTGCTGGTCGGCACCGGCCTGACCGCGGTGGACGTCGCGCTGGCGGTCGACCGCCCGGGTCGTACCGTGCACGCCCTGTCCCGGCACGGACTGCTGCCCCGGGCCCATGCCGTGGTCCCACTGCCGCCCGTGGCCCCGGAGGAGCCTCTGGACGGACTCCCGCTGCGCCAGCTGCGGTCCGCCGTCCAGCGCCACATCCGGCGGGTGCAGCGTGCCCAGGGTGACTGGCGTCCGGCCGTCGACGGCCTGCGCCGCCTGACCTCGGGGCTGTGGAGCCGGCTGGACGAGGCGGACCGGGCCGAGTTCCTCCGGCACGACCGGCACCTGTGGGACGTCCACCGGCACCGGATGCCGCCCGAGACGGCTGAGACCGTCGCCCGGCTCAGGACCGCCGGGCGGCTGCGTCTGCGTACCGGTGGAGTCACGGCCGCCCGGGACAACGGCGATGCGCTCATGGTGACGGTGACGGGATCCCGGGAGATCCGGGTCGGCTGGGTGGTGGACTGCACCGGGCCGGACCTGCGGCCGGCCGGCTCCGGTGATCCGCTGCTGAGGTCCCTGGTGAACTCGGGGCTGGCCCGTCCTGGGCCACTGGGCATCGGCCTCGCGACGACCGCCGAGGGACGGCTGCGGGGCCGTGACGGAGTCGTCCGCTCGGTGTGGACCCTGGGTGCCCACCGACGTGGCGAACTGTGGGAGACCACGGCCGTCCCGGAGATCCGGCAGCAGGCCGCGGATCTGGCACGGGCACTGCTGCGTTCCTCGTCGCCTGCCGCACGGCCGACCCGGCGCGCCCAGGACGAAAGGCCGGCGCCCCCGCCCGCCCCCCAGGGCGCCACGGTG
This sequence comes from Streptomyces sp. NPDC007856, assembly GCF_042868225.1. Classification (NCBI taxonomy): domain Bacteria; kingdom Bacillati; phylum Actinomycetota; class Actinomycetes; order Kitasatosporales; family Streptomycetaceae; genus Streptomyces; species Streptomyces sp. NPDC007856. Next base: position 415,219 of record NZ_JBIAEC010000005.1, read on the forward strand.
TGGCTGACCGGGCTGCCCAGCGCGGGCAAGAGCAGCATCGCGGCAGAGCTGGCCGCCCGGCTGCGGGCCGAGGGCCGTCGGGTGGAGGTCCTGGACGGCGATGCGGTCCGTACCACCCTCTCGGCAGGCCTCGGCTTCTCCCGCGAGGACCGCGACACCCATGTGCGGCGGGTCGGCATGGTCGCCGAGGTGCTCGCGCGCAACGGCGTCATCGTGCTCGTGCCGGTCATCGCGCCCTACCGGAGCAGCCGCGAGACCATCCGGCTCCGCCATGACCTCGCCCGCGTACCGTACCTGGAGATCCACGTGGCCGCGCCCGCGGAGGTCTGCGCCGCACGCGACGTCAAGGGACTCTACGCCCGGCAGGCCGCCGGCGCGCTGTCCGGCCTCACCGGCGTGGACGACCCCTACGAACCCCCGGAATGCCCCGAGTTACGCCTGGAGACACACCGTCAGACACTCGCCGAGTCCGCAGACGTCGTCCAAGCCCTGCTCGCCGAGAGGGGACTGGTGTGAGCGCTCCCGTGTCCGGCACCGCGCCAACGGACCCGAGCGGCGGATACGCGCTGACGCACCTGGACGTGCTGGAGGCCGAGTCGGTGCACATCCTGCGTGAGGTGGCCGGGGAGTTCGAGCGTCCGGTGCTCCTCTTCTCGGGCGGCAAGGACTCCCTCGTCATGGTGCACCTGGCCGTCAAGGCCTTCTGGCCCGCGCCGGTCCCCTTCGCCCTGCTGCACGTCGACACCGGCCACAACTTTCCCGAGGTGATCGACCACCGGGACCGGGTGGCGGCCAGGCACGGGCTGCGCCTGCACATCGCCCGTGTACAGGAATACATCGACGACGGCCGGCTGCGGGAGCGCCCCGACGGCACCCGCAACCCGCTGCAGACCGTGCCGCTGCTCGACGCCATCGAGGCGCATCGTTTCGACGCCGTCCTGGGCGGTGGCCGCCGCGACGAGGAGAAGGCCCGGGCCAAGGAGCGCATCTTCTCGCTGCGCGACGAGTTCGGCGGCTGGGACCCGCGCCGCCAGCGCCCCGAGCTGTGGTCGCTCTACAACGGCCGGCACGCGCCCGGAGAGCACATGCGGGTCTTTCCGCTCTCCAACTGGACCGAGCTCGACGTCTGGCAGTACATCGAGCGGGAGAAGATCGAGCTGCCGGAGATCTACTTCGCCCATGAGCGCGAGGTGTTCTCCCGCGACGGCATGTGGTTGACCGCCGGGGCGTGGGGCGGCCCCGCGGACCACGAACCCGTGCAACGACGGCTGATCCGCTACCGCACCGTCGGCGACATGTCCTGCACCGGTGCCGTCGACTCCGACGCCGCCACCACCGAGGCCGTCGTCGCCGAGATCGCCGCCAGCCGGCTGACCGAGCGCGGCGCGACCCGGGCCGACGACAAACTATCCGAAGCCGCCATGGAAGACCGCAAGCGCGAGGGGTACTTCTGACCATGACCACCGCACCTGCCGCCTCGCTGCTGCGCTTTGCCACCGCGGGCTCGGTGGACGACGGCAAGTCCACCCTCGTCGGACGGCTGCTGCACGACTCCAAGGCGGTGCTGGCCGACCAGTGGGAGGCCGTCGAGAACGCCTCCCGGAACCGGGGACACTCCACCGTGGACCTCGCGCTGCTCACCGACGGGCTGCGGGCCGAGCGCGAGCAGGGCATCACCATCGACGTCGCCCACCGCTACTTCGCCACCCCGCGCAGGCGGTTCATCCTGGCCGACACACCAGGGCATGTGCAGTACACCCGCAACATGGTCACCGGCGCCTCCACCGCCGAACTGGCCGTGGTACTGGTGGACGCCCGCAACGGAGTGGTCGAGCAGACCCGGCGCCATGCCGCGGTGGCCGCCCTGCTGCGGGTGCCGCACCTGGTGCTGGCCGTCAACAAGATGGACCTGGTCGGCTACGCCGAGCCGGTCTTCGCCGCCACGGTCGAGGAGTTCAGCGCCTACGCCGCCTCGCTCGGCATCGCCGACCTCACCGCGTTTCCCGTCTCGGCACTGGCCGGGGACAACGTGGTGGAGCCCTCGGCACACATGGACTGGTACAGCGGGCCGACCCTGCTGGACCACCTGGAGACCGTCCCGGTGGGCGGTGACCCGGGCCGGGAGCCGGTGCGTTTCCCGGTGCAGTACGTGATCCGGCCACAGGGACCCGAACACCCCGACTACCGCGGCTACGGCGGACAGCTGGCATCCGGCGTGCTGCGCACGGGCGACACCGTCACCGTTCTGCCGTCGGGTCGGACCGCCACCGTGGCGGGCATCGACGCGCTCGGCCGGGCCACGGACATCGCCTGGGCGCCGCAGTCCGTCACCGTCCGGCTCGCCGAGGAGCTCGACGTCTCGCGTGGCGACCTGCTCGCGACAGGCCCGGCTCCCGCACCCGCCACGGAGGTGACGGCCACCGTCTGCCACCTCCATGAGCGTTCGCTGCGCCGTGGGGACAGGGTGCTGCTCAAGCACACCACCCGCACCGTGCGGGCGGTGGTCAAGGAGATCTCCCACCGGATCGACATCGACACCCTCGAACGGCGCGGCGCCCCCGAGGTGCTGGGCGTCAACGACATCGGCCATGTGGTGCTGCGCACCGCGGAGCCGCTGGTCCTGGACGACTACGGCGACAACCGGCGCACCGGATCGTTCCTGCTGGTCGACCCGGCCGACGGGGCCACCCTCACCGCCGGCATGGCCGAGGTGGCGTAGGACCGGCGGCGCGAGACCGTCCGCCGGCCCGCCCGGTGGACGGAGAGTGCCCGGGGTTCACAGGTCCAGGGCACGGGTGCCCGGGGCGCAGCCCTCCTCGAACCGGGCGGGGCCGACCGCAACCGCATTCTCAGTTTCGGGAAGCCCTGTCGGCGCCGGCGGTGGCGAGGAACTGGGTGGCCGCGAGCTCGGCATAGAGCGGGTCAGCGGCGACGAGTTCCTCATGGGTGCCGATCGCGCGCACTCGGCCGGCGTCCATGACCACGATCCGGTCAGCCATGGCCACAGTGGACAGCCGGTGTGCGACCACGAGAACCGTGGTCGTACGGGCGACGTCCGCGACGGTGTCACGCAGCGCGGCCTCGTTGACCGCGTCGAGCTGCGACGTCGCCTCGTCGAGCAGGAGCAGCCGCGGTCGGCGCAGCAGGGCCCGGGCGATCGCCACCCGCTGGCGTTCGCCGCCGGAGAGCTTCGTGCCGCGGTGGCCGACGAGGGTGTCCAGACCCACCGGAAGCCGGTCGACGAGGCGATCGAGGCGGGTGATGCGCAGGACGTGGCGCAGCTCCGTCTCGGTGGCGTCCGGATTGCCGAGCAGGAGATTGTCGCGCACCGAGCCGGACAGTACGGGAGCGTCCTGCTCCACGTAGCCGATGGTGGCGCGCAGCTCGGGGACAGCCCAGGTCGCCAGGTCACGGCCCACGAGGGTGATCCGGCCGGCGCTCGGCTCGTAGAACCGCTCGATGAGGGAGAAGACGGTGGTCTTGCCGGCACCGGACGGCCCGACGAAGGCGGTCAGGCCCTGCGCCGGTATTGCGAAGCTCACGCCGTGGTGGATTTCCGGCTGATCGTCGGCGTACCGGAAGCGCACGTCCTGGAAGGCGAGCGCGACCGGTTCGGCGTCGTCGGCAGGCAGCGGCACGGGCTCGGCGGGCGGCTCCGCGGGCAGCGCGAGGGCCTCCTGGATACGGGCGATCGCCCCAGCCCCGATCTGGTACTGGGTAACCGCCCCGACCACCTGCTGCACCGGCGCCACCAGATAGAAGACATACATCAGGAAGGCGATCAGCGAGGCAACGTCGATCGCGCCGGTGGCGACCCGCGCGCCCCCCACCGCCAGCACGGTGAGGAACGCGATCTGGGTGGCCAGCCCGGCCGTGTTCCCGACCACCGCCGACCACTTGGCGACTTGGACGCTCTGCCGCCATGAGTCCTGCGCCGCCGCGTGCACCGCCGCCTCTTCGCGGTATTCCGCACCTGAGGCCTTCACCGTGCGCAGCGCGCCGAGAACGCGCTCCAGGGTCGACCCGATCAGGCCCACCGCGTCCTGCGCCTTGTGGCTGGCCCGGTTCACACGCGGGATGATCACACTGATCAGGAGGGCAGCGCCGCCCTTCACGACAATGGTGACGCCGAGCAGCACCGGGTCGATGACACCCATCATCACCAGCGTGGCGATCAGCGTGAGGCCGCCTGTGACCAGTCCCACCAGGCCGTCGGTGGTCACCTCGCGCAGTAGCGTGGTGTCAGAGGTCACCCGGGACATCAAGTCGCCCGGCTCGCTGCTGTCCACCACCGCGATACGCAGCCGCAGCAGATGCGAGGTGAGCTGCAGGCGGGCACCGAGGACCACCGACTCGGCGGCGCGCCGCAGCACGTACGTGCCCAGCGCGCCGATCGCCGCATTGGCACAGACCAGCAGGCACATGCCGACCACCTCGGCGGTCAGCGAACGGTCGTGGGCGAGGTCGCTGATGAGCGACCGCGCCACCAGCGGCAGCGCCAGTCCGGAGGCGCCGGCGGCGAGCGTCAGGACCGTACCCCCGAGCAGTTGCCAGCGGTGTCGGCGGGCATAGCCGAGCAACACCCGCCACGCCGGCGATCCGGGGGTGACAGGGCCCCTGCCACCGGCCTGCTCGGGTGCTGCGACGTCGTCCGGTACGTCCACGATGGTCTCCCTCATCGGTGCAGGCATGCTCGTCGTAGGGGAACCGCCGGAACGAGCCTCGCCCGGGCCGTCACGACAGCAGCACCTCGCCCGTCGTCTCCCTGCCGGGCCCGCTGCTGATGGGGCGGAAACCCAGCCGCAGGTAGAAGCCCTCGGGGCCAGATCCGCCCGGCGTCCACTGCACCAGCACGCGTCGCATCCCCCGGGCGCGCGCCTCGGCGCAGAACGCCCCGACCGCGGCACTCCCGTAGCCGCGGCCCTGGTACCCCGCACCGATTGCCAGACGCCAGATGCCGCAGGTCCGCGGGTCCGCCTGGGTCGGCCCCGGGAACGCGCCCATCAGGAATCCGATCAGTACGGAACCGTCCATGACGACGCGCGGCCAGGCCGTCTCCGGGTGAACATAGGCATCTGCCAGGGACCTGGCCACCGAAGCGACGTACTTCTCCTGCCCGGGCAGCACCTCGAGTCCGCAGGCATCGTCCACGTTATCGGGGCCGATCTGCTCCAACCGCACTCCGGTGCTCACCGAGCGTCCGCTCCCGTCGACATCCCGAGGGCGCGCATGCCCGGAGCGCAGCTTTCCTGGAGGGCCGCCAGTTCCTCAGGGGGCAGGGCGAGCGAGGCGTGCCGCCGCGTGGGATCCAACTCGGCCTTGCCGGCATCGAGCCACGCGGGCATGGGTGCCACGCCCAGGAAGCCGGCGAGGCGGGTCAGTTCGGACTCCGGACGGTCGAGCAGGTCCTCGAAGGCGAATGAGGCCAGCCGTTCGGGCGGAAGGCCCGCGAGGTGGTGCAGCCCATCGAGTACGGAGTCGGACCACATCTTTCCGAACGCGGACGTGGGTACGTCAGCGTTGAGGATCGGCCGGACGTCCACCTCGCCGTCGCGGAACATGTCGGCCATCTCCTCGGAGACCCCCTCCTGCCCGCGCCCCTTGGCGATCGCGCGCTCCAGCAGTACGCGCAGCACCTGGAACACCGGGTACTGGCTCATGGACAGCGCCGTATCGGGGCCGTTCCGGTACAGATGGACGAAGCGCGCCTCGGGGAACAGCTGCCTGAGGCGGGGGACCGTCCGGAGCGAATACCCCGACCGCTCCGCCACCACCCGAGTGCCGAACCGCTGACCCAGGATGCGGAACAGCGCCCGGTAGTGATCGGCGACAGGTGCGGTCGGCAGGTTGGGCAACTCCTTGCGGAGCTGGGACAGCAGGTCCTGCGGATCGTCCGTCAAGTGCGGCAGGACCGTGACGGACAGGGCGCCGAGGACCGGCATCTCGTTGTCCGGGCCGGTGTCGGGCGGCTGTTGCCCGGTCTCCACCACGGTGGGCCAGAACCCGTGGCGCATCACCGATGTGGTGAAGGCGCGCGGTTCCTCCAGGAAGCGGAGGAACTGCTCGCCGGTCAACAGGCCGTCGGGGAACGGGTCGGGCTCCATCGAGGCGACGAACTCGCTCAGGCTGAGGATGTGCGGATGTAGCCGCAGGACGTTCGAGAGGGCGGTCGAACCACATCGGCCGGTCCCGACAACGAAGATCAACGGCTGGTCCGCCGACTGCTGGTCCGTCACTGAAGCCTCCCTGAGCTGGGCGTGGGCGTGCGGTGGAGCTGGACGAGGGCTGCGGCGTCACAGGCGGCGCGGACCAATGCGGCCTTGTGCTCCTGCAGGTAGAAGTGGTCGCCCGGGTAGACCTGGTGGGCGAAAGCGCCAACCGTGGCCGAACGCCAGGCAAGGATCTCGTCCACGGTCACCGAGGGATCCCGGTCGCCGACACACGCCAGGATGGGGGCGTTGATGGGGCGGTCCGGGTCCGGCGAGTAGGCGTCGCTCAGCCGGCAGTCCGCACGAAGGGCCGGCAGGACGATCTCCAGTAGTTGCCGGTTGCCGAGGATCTGCGGACTGAGCCCGCCGAGCCTTGCGAGCCGGTCGAGGAAGTCGGCGTCGTTCAGGTCGCTCAGCGCCTCTTCGTTGGCACGTCCCGGACCGCGGCGGGCCGAGAGGATGACCAGGGCGGGGGAGTCGGGCAGTCGCCGGGCGCACTCGTAGGCGACGGCGGCGCCCAGGCTGTGACCGAACAACACGGTGGGCAGGCGAGGAGCTTGGTCGAACGTCGGCAGCACGTCGTCGACCAACTCCGACACGCTCGTCGGACACGCCTCCGCCAGTCGATCGTGGCGCCCCGGATACTGCACGGCCCACAGCTCGACATCGAGGGGAACCGCGTCCTTCCAGGGCTGGAAGGACGAGGCGGTTCCCCCCGCGTGCGGGAAGCAGACGAGGCGGGCGAGCGGCTGCTCCGGCTCGGTGAGTCGGTGGATGGAATTCATTGTTCCGTGCCGGATTCCCCTCGGCTTGATGTCGGATTCCTGACGCGCTCCAGCCAGCCCTGCTGGTAGACGGTATTGGTGTAGGCGATGCCGCGGTCCGCGCAGAGGAAGAGCACGGACAGGCGTGGCCCCCGGTACGACGCGAAGTACCGCTCGATCGCGGCGTACACGCTGCCGGTGGAGCCACCGCAGAAGAGCCCGAATCGCGTCAGGAGGCGGCGGCAGGCCACCACCGATTCGTGTTCCTCGACGATGACAACATCGTCGATCTCCGCCTGATCGAGCAGCGGCGGCCGGATGCTGGAGCCGATGCCGGGGATGTGACGCGTTCGGGCCTGCTGACCGAAGATGGCCGATCCTGCGGAATCGACGGCGATGACCTTGGTCTGCGGCAGGTACTCGTGGATCCGGCGGGAAACTCCCGCGATCGTCGCGGCGGTCCCCACGCCGACGAATATGTAGTCAAGACGGTCGAAGGTGCGGCAGATCTCGGCCCCGGTGAGGAGATAGTGCGCGTCCGCCGCGTCGGGATTGCTGTACTGGTTCGGCCAGAAAGTGTTCTCCAGCGTCTCGGTGAGCGTCGTGACACGGTCCAGCCTGGTGCGCAGATACCCGCCCGTCCCGTCCCTTTCGGTAACTTTTTCCACGCGGTCGCAAGTCGCCCGTAGCAGCATCTCGGTCGGCGCGTTGACGTTCTGGTCGATGACCGGGACGAAGGGAATGCCGAGTAGCCGGCACAAGGCTGCCAGCGAGATCGCCAGATTCCCGGACGACGACTCGACGACCGTGCTGTCCGCGGTCAGCTCGCCGCGTTGGACAGCCCGTTGCAGCATGACGTAGGCGGACCGGTCCTTGACGCTTCCGTTGAGATTGCAGTACTCCGTCTTCGCGAACAGGTCGAGCCGTTCGTGGTCGAGCGGAATAACGGGGGTATCGATGAATCCGGACCTGATTCGTTCCAGTTGGTCGGCGAGGGCGGATTCACCCATAGCGCACACCAATCCTCTCTGCTCGTTCGCTGCGGGGGCCGTGAGAAGGGCCCGCGCGGCCCCTGGGCCACCGTGCCCGGCCGCTGGCCGGGCACGGTGGACGACGTCAGCTGCTCACGAGCTCGGACTCGGCGACGGGCACCAGGCGGCCGGTTCCCGTGAGGGTCGCCAGATCGATGTCCGCGACGCACCGGACGGGATCGTCATTGAGGATCAGCGTGCCCTCCAGGTGCACCGATCCGGTGCCGGCGTCGAAGTCGGCCGCACTGCTGTCGGTGGCCGTCCGGTCCAGGCGCACTCCCAGGTCGGTGCCGCCAGTGGTCTCCGTGAACTTCACGAAGACGAAGCCGAGTTCCTCGACCCTGCGGCGCAGGTCTTCCAGCGAAGCCTGCGGCCCGCCCGCGGCGACCGGGTGGGACCCCTTCGACAGGCGTTGGGTCAGCTCATCCATGCTGTGGCTCCTCACTCGCTCGGCCCTCGGCCGGAGCGGACTCGTCGTCGGCACCCGGCCGCAGGTAGGTCAGGTCGTCGGGAATGGCGAACCCGAGGTCGACGGCGCAGAACTCCCGCCACTCCGCCGTGGTCTGATCGAAGAGCAGCCCCTCCTCGCGGATGGGGTCTGCCAGCACGACGAGATCGTCCGCCAGGTAGACGATGTCCTCGTCGGCGTACTCGCGCTCCTCGGCCGCCGCGGACTTCGACCAGCCGGGGAACCGCCTCAGGTCCCCGAGGACGTATGCCTTGCTGTAGCTCCTCATGACGCCTCCTGCTCCATCTGCCGGCGCAGGCTCAGCGGTCGCATGTCGGTCCACACCTTGTCTATGTGGCTGAGGCACTCCTCCTTGCTTCCCGACATGCCCTCGTCCCGCCAGCCGTTGGGATTCTCCCTGTCAATCGGCCAGATGGAATATTGTTCCTCGTGGTTGAGTACGACCTTGTAGACAATGCCGTCCTCGATGTCGTCATGCGCCATGAAGATCACCCCTTCTTTCTGTCCAGCTGGCGGTAATGCTGTCGCGGATGTCCCAGAGGAATGGGAAGAACTTGATGTCGATCCGCTTCTGCAGGTATGCGGAAGAACCCCCGCCCGTACCGGTTGAGCCGGCCCCGATGGTCTTGGCCACCAACAGCAGGTGCTCCTGGCGCCACATGACCCAGTGTCGGTCGTACTCCAGGAGGGCCTCACCGATCAGAAAGAGCGGGCCGTGCCGTTCCGGATCCGAATAGACCTCGGACCAACCGCCCACTTCTGCGGCGCCTGCGGCTCGGCTGGCGGTTTCGGCGAGGCTCGGCTTCGACAGGATGTCGTGGAGAGGCTCGGGCAGGCGCCCGTGCTGATCGCGGCTCAGCCGGGCAATGTACGAGGGATCACGGAGGCCGCTCAGCAGCTCCAGGGCCCGGAACTGCACCGACTGGAAACCGCTGGCAGAGCCGAGGAACTGGCGGAACTCCTGAAACGCCCGTGGATCGAGGGAGCAAAGGGTGCCCATCTGTGCAGTCTGCGTCTGCAGGATAAGGTTGACGCGGCTCAATTTGGCCAGTGCCTGCGTCCAGATCTGTTTCTCCAAATACTCCTGAACCCGGGACAGTTCGTGCAGCATGACCTTGAACCAGAGCTCCATCGCCTGGTGGGTGACGATGAAGTGAAGTTCATCCGGATGCTCCGGGCTGCTCCGTGGGGTCTGTAGCCCCAGGAGCTCATCGATCTGCAGATAGCTTGAGTACGTCGGTGAGTCGCAGGTGCCGGCCGGATACGCCGCCATCTCTGCCTTGGTCTCGTACAGTTCGGGCCCAGAGTTCCTGTCGGTCATCGCTCCCGCTTTCCGCTGCTTCCCAGGTCCGCGACGTACTTGCTGATGTGGGCTGCCACGGTCGTGAGGTTCGGGGGGTCGAGCATGGTCATATGGGTGCCCGGCACGTCCTGGATGATCAGGCTCTCCCCGATGAGGTCGCTCCAGTTGTCGCGTGGGTCCGGACCCGCGTCCGGGCCGAGGTCGTCGCATCGCAGCAGGAGCACCGGGCCGGAGTACGGGAGCGGTCGATAGGTCAGTGCGGCGCGGGTGTGCGCGCGGACGATGTCCACGTAGCGCGTCATGGACTTGAGGTCCATGTGCTCGCTCTCCAGCCCTGCCTCGGCAGCGAGGTCGAGGAGATGGAGCATGCTCGCATCGGGGGTCAGCGAACGCAGGTGCTCCTCGTTCACCGGCAGCGCTCCGCCGAATTGATGGACGAGGAAGGCGGCGTCGTCCATGGCCTCGAACTCGGCGAGTGTGGGCGAGTCGTCGCCCAGAACCGGATAGCTGTCGAGCATGATCAAGCTGGCGACCTCGCGGCCCTGCGCGGCGAGCTGCCGGGCGAGCTCGTAGGCGATGGTCCCGCCCAGCGAGTATCCCGACAGGAGGTAAGGCCCCTGTGGTTGGGCCTTGACGATGTCCCGCAGGTAGGCGGCAGCAAGTTCCTCGATCGAGTCCAGGGGGCGGACCTCGGGATCCAGACCGTGCGCCTGCACGCCGTAGACGGGTCGCTCCACCTCCAGCGTCTGCGCGAGTCCGGCGAAGCAGAAGACGGTGCCGTTCTTCGGGTGGATGCAGAAGAGCGGGGTACGGCTGCCGGTCGCCCGCAGGGGCACGATGGAGGACGGCCAGTCATGGCGCCCGGCGCCCGCACTGTCGATGCGAGCCGCCATCGCGGCGGGGGTGGGGTGCTGGTAGAGGTCGGCGAGGGGGAGCCGGCCTCCGAACGCCTCCTTGATCCGGTCCGCGAGCCGCATCGCCAGGAGGGAGTGTCCGCCGAGGGAGAAGAAGTTGTCGTGGATGCCGATGTGGGGGTGGTTGAGGGTGTTTTGCCAGAGGTGGGTGAGGGTGGCTTGGGTGGGGGTTTGGGGGGGTGTGGGGGTGTGGGTGTGGGTGGTGTCGGGTTGGGGGAGGGCTTTGCGGTCGATTTTGCCGTGGGGGGTGAGGGGGAGGGTTTCGAGGATGGTGTAGGTGGCGGGGGTCATGTAGTGGGGGCGGGTTCGGGTGAGGTGGGTGGTGAGTTCTTCGGGTGTGGGGTGGGGGTGGGGGGGGCGGAGGGTGAGGTAGGCGATGAGGCGTTGGTCGGTGGGTGTGGGTTGGTGGAGTTGGATGTGGGCTTGGTCGATGGCGGGGTGGGTGCGCAGGGTGTGTTCGATTTCGCCGGGTTCGATGCGGTAGCCGCGGAGTTTGATCTGGTGGTCGGTGCGGCCGAGGAAGGTGAGGGTGCCGTCGGGGTGTTGGCGGGCGAGGTCGCCGGTGGCGTAGAGGCGGGCGCCGGGGGTGGGTGAGTAGGGGTCGGGGATGAAGTGCCGTGCGGTCAGGGCGGGGCGGTGCAGGTAGCCGCGGCCGACGGGGGTGCCGCCGATGTGGAGGTGTCCGGGGGTGCCGAGGGGGACGGGGTGTCCGGTGGTGTCGAGGAGGTAGAGGCGGGTGTTGGGCAGGGCGGTGCCGATGGGGGTGTGGGTGGTGTCGGGGTGGGGTGGTGTGGTGAGGGTGTGGTGGGTGACGTCGTCGGAGCACTCGGTGGGGCCGTAGGCGTTGAGTGCGGGGATGTGGGGGTAGCGGGTGAGCCAGGCGGCGGCGAGGTCGGGTGGGAGGGCTTCGCCGGTGAGGATGAGGTGGCGCAGGGTGGTCAGGGGTGGCGGGGGTGTGGTGCGGGTGTCGAGGTGGGTGAGGAGTGCGGACAGCAGGGAGGGCACGATCTGCAGGACGGTGAGGTGGTGGGTGTCGGTGGCGGTGATGAGCTGGTGGGGGTCGTGGGCGGTGGTGTCGGGCAGGAGGTGGGTGGTGGCTCCGGTGATCAGGGGGGCCAGGAGTTGCCAGACGTGGATGTCGAAGGTGGGGGAGGCGGTGGCGGCGAGGTTGTCGCCGGGAGCCAGACGCAGATCACGGATCTTGGCGTGCAGGTGGTTGATCATGCCGCGGTGTTCGACCTGGGCGGCCTTGGGAGTCCCGGTGGAGCCTGAGGTGTAGATGAGATAGGCGAGATGACGTGACGTCAGGCCACGGCCGACAGGATCCGTGCTGTTCCCACCAGCCCAGGCCGGCTGATCGAGGGCGATGACCGGCAGCGAGACCGGACCCGGCCGTCCGCTCTCTCCCTTCTCACTGTTCTCGCCATTCTGGCTGTTCTGGTTGTTCCTGCTTTTCCATGCGTTGAGGTGGGTGGTGTGGGTGAGGAGGCAGAGGGGGGTGGCGTCGGTGAGTTGGCCGGTGAGGCGTTCGGTGGTGTGGTGGGGGTTGAGGGGGAGGTAGGCGGCGCCGGTCTTGAAGGTGGCCAGGATGGCGGTGACGAGGTCGGTGGTGCGGTCCAGGGCGAGGGCGATGCGGTCCTCGGGGCGGGGGTCGAGGGTGTCGATGAGGTGGTGGGCGAGCCGGTTGGCGCGGGTGTTGAGCTGGCGGTAGGTCAGCTGGAGTTCACCCTCGCGGACCGCGATCGCGTCCGGGGTGCGGGCGGCCTGCTCCTCGAACAGCTCCGGCAGGGTCCGCTCCAGCGGCAGCACCACCGCCGTGTCGTTGAATCGGGTGGTGAGGTCGTGTTGTTCGGTGTCGGTGAGCAGGGGGAGGTCGTGCAGGCGGGTGTCGGGGTGGGTGGTGGCGTGGCGGGTGAGGGTTTCCAGGCGGGTCAGGAGGTGTTCGATGGTGTCGGGGGTGAACAGGTCGGTGTTGTATTCGAGGCTGAGGACGAGGCCGTCGTTTTCCTCGTAGGCGGTGAGGGTCAGGTCGAATTTGGCGGTGGTCTGGGGTGTGTCGTCGAAGGGGGTGAGGGTGAGGCCCGGCCAGGCCTGGGGGTCGGCGGAGTGGGGGGTGTTCTGCAGGACGAGGAGGGTTTGTATGAGGGGGTTGTGGCTGAGGGAGCGGTCGGGTTCGAGGGCTTCGACGAGTTTTTCGAAGGGGAGGTCCTGGTGGGCGTAGCTGCGGAGGGTGGATTCGCGGACGCGGTCCAGGAGTTGGCGGAAGGTGGGGTTGCCGTGTAGTTCGGTGCGCAGGGTGAGGGTGTTGGCGAAGAAGCCGATGAGGTTTTCCAGCTCGGGGCGGGTGCGGCTGGCGGTGGGGGTGCCGATGAGGATGTCGTCCTGGCCGCTCCAGCGGTAGAGGAGGGTGGTGTAGGCGGCCAGCAGGGTCATGAAGAAGGTGGCGCCTGCTTCGTGGCCGAGTTGGCGCAGGTCCTCAGCGAGTTCGGCGGGCCAGCGGGTGATGTGGTGGGCGCCGCGGTAGGTCTGGACGGCGGGGCGGGGGTGGTCGGTGGGCAGTTCCAGCACGGTGGGGGCGCCGGCCAGTTCGGCGCGCCAGTGCTGGAGTTCGGTCTCGAGGGTGTCGCCGGAGAGCAGGGTGCGCTGCCAGACGGCGAAGTCGGGGTATTGCAGGGGCAGCTCGGGAAGGTTCGGGCGGGTGTTGCCGGCGTGGGCGCGGTAGAGCTCGCCCAGTTCCCGCAGCAGGATGTCGTTGGACCAGCCGTCGCTGGCGATGTGGTGCACGGTCAGCAGCAGCACGTGCTGGTCGGGGGCGGTGCGCAGCAGGCTCATGCGCAGCAGCGGGCCCCGGGCCAGGTCGAAGGGGCGCTGGGCTTCGGCGGCGGCCAGGCGGCGGGCGGTGGCGTGGCGGGCGTCGGCGGGCAGTGCGCTCAGGTCGATGACCGGCAGGGCGGTGCGGGCGACGGTGGTGATGTGCTGGTGGGGTTCGCCGCGGTGGCTGGTGATGGTGGTGCGCAGTGTTTCGTGGCGCTGGGTCAGCGCGTGCAGGCTGTGGTGCAGGGCGGCGACGTCGAGGGGGCCGCTCAGGCGGGCGGCCATGGGCAGGTTGTAGACGCTGCCGCCGGGTTCGAGCTGGTCCAGGAACCACAGGCGCTGCTGGGCGAAGGACAGCGGGAGTTCGCTGTCGCGTCCCACCGGCCGCAGCGGCGGGGTAGGGGCCGGGGTGTCGCTGTCGGCCCTGGCCTGCTCGACGCGAGCGGCGAAGCCGGCCACGGTGGGTGCCTCGAAGAGGGCGCGCAGGGGCAGTTCGACGCCCAGTTCCTCGGGAAGGCGGGCGATGACCTGCATCGCCAGGAGGGAGTGTCCGCCGAGGGAGAAGAAGTTGTCGTGGATGCCGATGTGGGGGTGGTTGAGGGTGTTTTGCCAGAGGTGGGTGAGGGTGGCTTGGGTGGGGGTTTGGGGGGGTGTGGGGGTGTGGGTGTGGGTGGTGTCGGGTTGGGGGAGGGCTTTGCGGTCGATTTTGCCGTGGGGGGTGAGGGGGAGGGTTTCGAGGATGGTGTAGGTGGCGGGGGTCATGTAGTGGGGGCGGGTTCGGGTGAGGTGGGTGGTGAGTTCTTCGGGTGTGGGGTGGGGGTGGTGGGGGCGGAGGGTGAGGTAGGCGATGAGGCGTTGGTCGGTGGGTGTGGGTTGGTGGAGTTGGATGTGGGCTTGGTCGATGGCGGGGTGGGTGCGCAGGGTGTGTTCGATTTCGCCGGGTTCGATGCGGTAGCCGCGGAGTTTGATCTGGTGGTCGGTGCGGCCGAGGAAGGTGAGGGTGCCGTCGGGGTGTTGGCGGGCGAGGTCGCCGGTGGCGTAGAGGCGGGCGCCGGGGGTGGGTGAGTAGGGGTCGGGGATGAAGTGCCGTGCGGTCAGGGCGGGGCGGTGCAGGTAGCCGCGGCCGACGGGGGTGCCGCCGATGTGGAGGTGTCCGGGGGTGCCGAGGGGGACGGGGTGTCCGGTGGTGTCGAGGAGGTAGAGGCGGGTGTTGGGCAGGGCGGTGCCGATGGGGGTGTGGGTGGTGTCGGGGTGGGGTGGTGTGGTGAGGGTGTGGTGGGTGACGTCGTCGGAGCACTCGGTGGGGCCGTAGGCGTTGAGTGCGGGGATGTGGGGGTAGCGGGTGAGCCAGGCGGCGGCGAGGTCGGGTGGGAGGGCTTCGCCGGTGAGGATGAGGTGGCGCAGGGTGGTCAGGGGTGGCGGGGGTGTGGTGCGGGTGTCGAGGTGGGTGAGGAGTGCGGACAGCAGGGAGGGCACGATCTGCAGGACGGTGAGGTGGTGGGTGTCGGTGGCGGTGATGAGCTGGTGGGGGTCGTGGGCGGTGGTGTCGGGCAGGAGGTGGGTGGTGGCTCCGGTGATCAGGGGGGCCAGGAGTTGCCAGACGTGGATGTCGAAGGTGGGGGAGGCGGTGGCGGCGAGGTTGTCGCCGGGAGCCAGACGCAGATCACGGATCTTGGCGTGCAGGTGGTTGATCATGCCGCGGTGTTCGACCTGGGCGGCCTTGGGAGTCCCGGTGGAGCCTGAGGTGTAGATGAGATAGGCGAGATGACGTGACGTCAGGCCACGGCCGACAGGATCCGTGCTGTTCCCACCAGCCCAGGCCGGCTGATCGAGGGCGATGACCGGCAGCGAGACCGGACCCGGCCGTCCGCTCTCTCCCTTCTCACTGTTCTCGCCATTCTGGCTGTTCTGGTTGTTCCTGCTTTTCCATGCGTTGAGGTGGGTGGTGTGGGTGAGGAGGCAGAGGGGGGTGGCGTCGGTGAGTTGGCCGGTGAGGCGTTCGGTGGTGTGGTGGGGGTTGAGGGGGAGGTAGGCGGCGCCGGTCTTGAAGGTGGCCAGGATGGCGGTGACGAGGTCGGTGGTGCGGTCCAGGGCGAGGGCGATGCGGTCCTCGGGGCGGGGGTCGAGGGTGTCGATGAGGTGGTGGGCGAGCCGGTTGGCGCGGGTGTTGAGCTGGCGGTAGGTCAGCTGGAGTTCACCCTCGCGGACCGCGATCGCGTCCGGGGTGCGGGCGGCCTGCTCCTCGAACAGCTCCGGCAGGGTCCGCTCCAGCGGCAGCACCACCGCCGTGTCGTTGAACGAGTCGAGGACCAAGGACAGCTCGGACTCGGGAAGCACCGGCAGCTCGCCGAGTGGAAGGTCGTACCTCGACGGCAGGCCCTCCAGGAAGGTGCGCAGCCGCTCGTTGAAGCGCCATGCGCTCTCCTGTGAGTAGCGTCCCGCGTCGTACATGAGCTGCAGCCGCAGGCGGGTGCCTGGCGCGACGATCAAGGTGAGCGGATAGTTGGTCTGCTCCAGGCCGCGGAACTGTTCGATGACGAGACCGTCGAGATCGGTATCGCTCTCGTCAATGCCGGCGATGCGCTCGGCGAGGTAGTTCTCGAACACCACCACGGTTTCGAAGAGCTGGGTGCCGCGCGGCACGTCGGTCCAACCCTGGATGCTCAGCAGTGGCGTGAACTCGTACTGGCGGCCATCGGCCAGGATGTCCTGCACCTGATGCAGCCAGGCCAGCGTCGGCTTGCCCGGGGGCACCGGCACCCGGACCGGCTGGGTGTTGATGAACTGCCCGACGATCTCCTCGGAGCCCGGCAGATCCGCCGGTCGGCCGGCCACGACCGTTCCGAACACGACCTCCGTCTCGTTGGAGTGCCGCTGGAGGAACAGCGCCCAAGCCGCCTGGACCAGCGTTCCCACCGTCAGGTGATGACGCTGGGCGAAGTCGCCCAGAGCCTTGGTGGCGGCGGCCGACAACTCCAGGACCTCCGTGGCCATCCCGCCGACGGTCCGCTCCGGCTCGGACGCGGCCGGGAGAGGAGTGGGGGTGTCGAAGCCCGCCATGGTGCGGCGCCAGTAGTCCTCGGCCGTGGTGAGGTCCTGCCGGTCGAGCCAGCTGATGTAGTCGCGGTACGGACGCACCGGTGGCAGCTGCGGCGCACGCCGCTCAAGCCGGGCCCGGTACGCGGCGACGACCTCCTGGAGCACCCGGGACAGCGACCAGCCGTCGAGCAGCAGATGGTGGTGGGACCACACGAGTTGCACCACGTCCGGGCCGCGGCGGATGAGGACTATGCGCATCAGCGGGGCCTGGCCCGGCTCGAATCCCCGGGTGCGGTCCTGGCGGAGGAAGTCGGCGAGTCTGTCGTCCTGTTCGACCGTCGTCAGGTCCGTCCAGTCCAGCTCCTGCCATGGCACGGCCACCTGTGCGTGTACCGCCTGCAGAGACTCGCCGTGCTCGCGCCAGTAGAAGGAAGTGCGCAGGACCGCATGCCGTGCCACCACGTCCTGCCAGGCTTGCCGGAAGGCGGCGACGTCCAGGCGTCCCTTCAGCTGGCAGGTCACCTGCTCCAGATTGACGCCGCCATCGGGATCGTAGAGCAGGTGGAAGAGCATGCCCTGCTGCAGCGGTGAGAGGGGATACAGGTCCTCGGGCTCGCCCATCGACGCGACCAGCCGGTCGATGCCGGCTTGCCGAATCCCTTTGACCAGCGGGAAGTCCACCGGGGTGAGGAGCGCCGCCGGCTCCTGGCGGACCCGGTCGAGCAGCAGGCCGATCTGGTCCGCGAACGCGTCGGCGAGACGGCCGATGGTCGCCTCGTGGTGGAGCCTGGGGCTGTACGTCCAGCGGACCTGGAGGCGCCCATCGGTGACCAGGGCGCTCACCTCCAGGGCGTGTCGGCGCGGCGCCGAGGGCTCCTGGGCGATGCCGGTGGACTCGGCCGCGGCCTGCCAGCCGCCGTCCGGGCCGAGGCCGCCGTGGAACCGTCCGAGGTAGTTGAACAGCACGCTGCGTTCGGGAAGTTCCCGGAGCCGGCCGGTGATCTCATCAGCGTCCCGGACGTAGCGCAGCAGACCGTAGCCGAGGCCGCCGCCCGGAATGGTGCGGTAGCGGTTCTTGAGTTCGCGCAGGACATGGAGGGGTTCGCCGGAGTCGATCACGAGCGGATGGATGCTGGTGAACCAGCCGACCGTGCGGGTGGGGTCCAGCCCGGCGGCGAAGGGGTCGCGGCCATGACCCTCGATGTCGATCGCGACCCTTTCCGCGCCCGACCACTCGGCCAGGGTCCGGCCCAGGGCGGCCAGCATGATCTCGACGGGCCGGATCCGCGCGTCCGACGCCGAACGCAGCAGCGCGGCGGTCTGCTCGCGGTCGAGCACACGCGAGACGGACAGTGCCTCACCGGCCGTGCCCGCGTCGTCGGCCGGGACGTCCCCGGCGATACGGGGCAGGGCGGTGGTTGCGCCGTCCATCATCTCCAGCCAGAACGTCAGCTCGTCCGCCACTTCCCCGGAGTTCGCCCGGGCGGCGAGGGCGCGGGCCCAGCCGTCGAACGAAGTCGGCGGGTCCGGCTGTTCCGACGGCGACTCGCCGCGCAGCAGCTGCCCGTGGATCGTGCCGAGGTCCTCCAGGAGAAGGCGCCAGGAGACGCCGTCGACCGCGAGGTGATGGAGGACCAACAGCAGTCGGTCGCCCTCTTCGCCCAGCTTGAAGTAGGCGGCCTTGAGCAGCAGGCCCGCGCCCAGATCGATGCTCGACTGGACCTCGTCCGCCGCGGCCGCGAACGCGGCGGCCCGCTCGTCGGCCGGAACGGCGCGGAGGTCCACCTCGCGGAGCAGCCCGCGGGAGGCCGGGTCCCCGCCTGCGATCTCCTGCTGCCACTCGGAACCGTTCCGGGTGAAGCGCAGCCGCATCGCGGGATGACGCAGGACGAGCAGTCGCAGCGCGGAGCGCAGGAGTTCCGGATCCGCCGCTTCGGCGGGCCTCAGGAGCAGCGACTGGTTGAAGTGGTGTGGTGCGGGGCGTTCCTTCTCGAAGAACCAGTGCTGGACGGGAGTGAGCGGGATGGGCTCGCCGTCCCTGCCCACCGAGGCAGCGGGGGCGTCGTCGGCCTGGTCGTCGGGCGTCGCGGCCACCGCGGCGAGTTCGGCGATCGTCTGGTGTGCGAAGAGATCCCGGGGTGTGAAGCGCAGGCCGAGGCGGCCCGCCTGTGCGGCGACCTGCATGCTGATGATGGAGTCGCCGCCGAGGGTGAAGAAGTTGTCGTGTCGGCCGATCGGGTCCACGTGCAGGAGCGAGGACCAGAGTTCGGCGAGCCGTGACTCCACTGGCCCCTGCGGCGGTTGGTAGGCGGTCGGCACGTACTGCCGCATCGTGCTCGGCGCCGGCAGCGCTCGGGAGTCGATCTTCCCGTTCGGCGTCAATGGCAGCCCGGGCAGCACCACGTGCGTGGCCGGCAGCATGTACGAGGGCAGCGCGGCCGAGGCCGCCTGCCTGGCCCGCTCCACCAGCTCCTCGGCGTCCGTGTGCGGGTCGGCGGCCACCAGATAGGCCACCAGGCGCCGGGCCCCCGGGTCGTCCTCACGCACCTGCACGTGAGCATCCCCGATCTCCGCCACAGCGCGCAGCGTCTGCTCGATCTCGCCGGGCTCGATGCGGTAGCCGCGCAGCTTCACCTGCTGGTCGGCGCGCCCGAGATAGTGCAGGACGCCCTCCTCGTCTGCGCGGGCCAGGTCGCCGGAGCGGTACATGCGGGCGCCGGGCTGCTCGGCGTAGGGGTCGGGTCGGTAGCGGTCGGCGGTGAGCCCGGGCCGGCCGTGGTAGCCGCGGGTCACCGCCGGGCCGGCCACGCAGATCTCGCCCGTCACGCCCGGCGGGACCTGCCGGCCGCGGGCATCGAGCAGGTAGACCGCCAGGTCGGGCAGGGCGCGTCCGACGCGTCCCGACCCGCCAACGGCCAGATCCCGTTCGGCGAGCCGATGGTAAGTTGTGTGCACCGTGGTCTCGGTGATCCCGTACATGTTGATGAGGTCCGGGCACCGCGATCCCCAGGACGAGGCCCAGCGCGCGAGCCGGTCCCCGGCCAGCGCCTCCCCGGCGAAGACGACGGCCCTCAGCCCGGTGGGGCGCATGCGCTCCAACTCGGCGGCGAGCGGGGTGAAGGCGGACGGTGTCTGGCTGAGGATCGTCACGGACTGCTCGCGCAGCAGCGTGGCCATCCGGCCGGGCTGCCGCCGGGTCTCGTCATCGACCAGCACCAGCCGCGCGCCGTGCGTCAGCGCGCCGAACAGTTCCCACACCGACACGTCGAAAGCCATCGAGTGGAACAGGCTCCAGACGTCGTCCGAGGTGAAGCCGAAGTGCCGGTCGGCCGCCGAGAAAAGGCGCGCGACCTGATGGTGTTCGACGAGGACACCCTTCGGCGTGCCGGTCGAGCCGGAGGTGTAGATGACGTAGGCGAGCTGCCGCGGCCGGACCCGGCGGGCGAGCGCCACCGGCTGCCCGATCCCGTCGTCAGGACCCGCGGTCTCCGGCTCGTCGAGCAGGATCGGCCGCATGCGTTGCCGGACCGGCTCCGCAAGGCTCTCCCAGAGCCGCCGGACGGTCACCACCGTACGGCAGCCGCCGTCACCGAGAATCCGCTCCACCCGATTCACCGGCAGAGCCGCGTCCAGTGGCACGTAGGCGCCGCCCGCCACCTGAACGGCGAGCGCCGCCACCACCTGCTGCGCCGACCGCTCCAGCCAGACCCCGCAGCAGTCCTCCGGGCCGGCGCCCTCCGCGCGCAGCCGGCCGGCCAGTTGCCCGGCCCACGCCAGCAGTCGCCGGTAGGTCCATTGCCGATCCCCCGATACCAGTGCCACCGCGTCGGCACGCACCCCGGCCTGTTCCGCGAATCCCGCCACCGGCATCACCGCCTCGGGCAGCGCGGTCCGATGCGCGTTCAGCTCCTGCGCCACCCGGACCTCACCGGCGGCGTCCAGCAGCCCCACGTTCCCCAGGGGCTTCTCGACCCCATTCACCAGGCCCGTGAACACGCACTCCAGTTGTTCCAGCAGCGCTGCCGCCTCGTCCCGGGTACAGCACCCGCGGCGAAACAGCAGCCGCAGCTCAAGACGGCGCCCCGGCGCCGCCACGAGCGTCAGGGGCACATCGGTTTCGTCCGCCACCCGTATCCCGGACACCACTTGGCCCCGGTCCGACGCGGCCGCATGGCCCGCATCGCCGCCCGCCGAGCCTGAGACGGGATGGTTCTCCACGACCACCAGGCTCGCGAACAACCTGCGCCCGCGTCCCACACCACTCCATGACTGCACCTGCGCCAGCGGAGTGTGCTCGAACTCCCGTAGTGCCACGAGATGGTCCTGCACCCCCTCGAGCCATGCGCCCGCTTCGGTCCCGTCGGAGACATTCACCCGCACCGGGAGGGTGTTGATGAACAGACCCACCATCTGCTCGACGCCCGACAGCTCCGCGGGACGGCCCGAGACGGTCGTGCCGAACACCACCTCTGACTGCCCGCTGTGCCGCGCCAGCAGCACTGCCCAGGCCGCCTGCACCGCGGTCGCCATCGTGGTGCCACGGGCCGTGCACAAGCGCTGCAGCCGAGACGTCAGACCTTCGTCCAGCTCCCGGACCACGCTCTCCGCCCCGCCGCCCGCGTCCGGCTCCCGCCGGTCGGCCTCGAACGGCAGCGGGGTGGGCGCCGTGATCGCCCCCACTTCGTGCCGCCACATCCGCTCGGCCGCCGCACCGTCCTGCTCCTGCAGCCACGCCACGAAGTCCCGGTACGGACGCACCCGCGGCAGCACCGCGGGCTGCCCCGACCGCAGGCCCTCGTACAGGGCCAGCACCTCGCGGAAGAGGGTGGCGCGGGACCAGCCGTCGAAGATGAGGTGGTGGTTGCTGCACACCACCTCGAAGGTCTCGTCGCCCAACTGGATGGCCGTCATGCGCATCAGCGGCGCCTGCGTCACGTCGAAGCCGCGCCTGCGGTCCTCGGCCAGAAACGCCTCCAGGCGCTGCTCCATCTCGTCGTCAGGGGTATCGCGCCAGTCGAGTTCGGTCCAGGGCAGGGTGACCCGTCGCCGCACTGCCTGGATCGGCTGGGGCAGGTTCTCCCAGAGAAACAAGGTGCGTAGCGCGGTGTGCCGCTCGATCGCCTGTTCCCAGGCCGAGCGGAAGGCCTCCAGGTCGAAGTCGCCCTCGACGCGGAAGGCGAGCTGCTCCACATAGACGCTTCCGCCGTCGGCGACCGCATGGAACAGCATGCCCTGCTGAAGCGGCGTCAAGGGGTAAATGTCATCAACATTCTTCAACATCGGTTCCCTGGGATCCTCGGACTCGACGGGGAATACCTGGAGCGATCGGTTGGCGCAGCGACGTGAACACGAAAAGAAATGCGGGGCGGGAAAACAGCTGAATGCCATATGGCGTCAATGCAGTGAAAAAGACCGGCCCTGCCTGCGAATGATCTCGTGCTTGTGAAACCACGAGCCCTCAATAGCCCAACCGGTGTACGGGTGGCTGGTGAAGCCTGCTTACCCCCTTAGTCCTCCGCTCCCGTGAATCGGGCTACGGCCCGATCGGTGGACTGCTGCAGCATGTGCCGGCCGGCCTCCGGGAGTCCGGCCTTGTGAGAGTAACGGGAAGGTTTGTTCGTGTCAGGGCGTCGCCGGTAAACCTTTGGCCTTCCCGTGGCATAAGTGCTGGTGGCACTGACTTTACAGAGGCTACGGGTGTTCGACTGCGAAGTAGTTTCGGCCGACATACTCGTACGAACGCGCCACCTGCTCGCTCGACCAGGCCCAACGGGGTCCAGGCGTGTCCTGCTCGTCGCGTCCGCAGACGCGTCCGTGTGTCAGTACGACCAATCTGACCAGCGGATATTCCATCTGGGCGGGTCTGAACGAACCGCTGGAACCATGCCGTCCGACGCCGCCCCGCGGTGCCTGTCACGCGAAGGAGCCGGTTCCGAATGCCGTCCGCAACGGCGCGGGCGGCACAAAGAAACACGCTAGCCATGATCTTGGTTGTGGGTTAGGATCGCCGATCAGAATGCCGCCCGTGGCTTAGATAGGCCGGATGCAACCACACCCGCAGGTGATATCGCATGTGTTGGAGTGGGTTGCGCTTCTATGGGGGAGCCGATTTCGTGATTTCACAGTTTCAGCAGGATGTTCAGGCGCCAAGAACGCTGTTTGACGTCTTGCGTCATCGAGCTCTTCACCAGCCCGACCAAATCGGTTGGACATTCCTTGCTGACGGTGAACAGGAGACGGGTCGACTCTCCTACTCCCAACTCGATGCCCGTGCCCGTGGAGTCGCCGGCTGGCTGCAGTCGCGCTTTTCTCCAGGGGACCGCATCCTCCTGCTCTGTCCCTCTGGCCTGGATTTCCTGGCCGGGTTTCTCGGTTGCTTTTACGCGGGAATGATTGCCGTTCCGGTGAATCTTCCCCTCGGTAACGCGGCCCGGCAACTCGCGCGTATTCCCGCGATTCTCTCGAGTGCCGGCGCACGATGTGCCCTGACGACCGCCGAGGGCCTGGCCATGGCCGGCGACCTGGCGGCCCAGTTCCCCGAGACGGAGGCGCTCGTCTGGCTCGGCCTTGATCAGTTCGATCAGGATGAGTGGGCGGAGCGCTGGAGCCCCGCGGACGTCGGGACCGACGACATCGCCTTCCTGCAGTACACCTCCGGATCAACCGCCCAGCCCAAGGGCGTGATGGTCAGCCATGCCAACCTCATGCACAACTGCCGGGTGATGGAGGACCTCTGGGGGGTCACCGAGGGCGATCGCATCGTCAGCTGGCTGCCGCTCTTCCACGACCTGGGCCTGATCGGGAACATCCTGCTCTCGCTGTACAAGGGAATCCCGGCCGTCTTCATGCCGCCCGCCGCGTTCGTCAGGTCACCCGTGAGGTGGCTCGACGCGATCTCCCGCTATCGCGGCACCATCAGCATGGCGCCCAACTTCGCTTTCGACATGTGCGTGGAGAAGGTGCCCGCGCGGCTCCGCGAGCGGCTCGATCTGAGCAGCTGGCGGCTGGCGGTCAACGGGGCGGAGCCGGTGCGGGCGGCCACGCTCGACCGGTTCACCGAGGCGTTCGCCGACAGCGGCTGGCGAGCCGAGGTCATGGCGCCGTCCTACGGACTGGCCGAGGCGACCTTGCTCGTGGCGGGCCACGGCGGCCATGGGGCACCGCAGTCGGCCCGTTTCGCCAAGGAGGGCCTGCAGGCCGACCGCGCGGAGCCCCAGGACGACCCGGCCGTTCCCGGCCGGACGCTGGTGAACTGCTCGGTTCCGTCTCCGCTGCAGCGGCTGGCCGTCGTCGACCCGGAGTCGCGCACCGAGCTGCCCGAGGGCCGTATCGGTGAGATCTGGGTGTCCGGCTCCAGTGTGGCGATGGGCTATTGGGGCCTGGAGGACGAGACGCGGAAGGTGTTTCGGGCCACTCTGGACGGCGAACCCAGCGAAAGCTTCCTTCGAACGGGCGATCTGGGTTTCCTGCACCAGGGTGCGCTGTACATAGCGGGACGGCTCAAGGACTTGATGATTGTCCGGGGGCAGAACTACTACCCTCAGGATGTCGAACTGGCCGCCGAGCGCAGCTGTCCCGAGGTGCGCCCCAACTGCTCCGCCGCCTTCACCGTGACCTCGGCGGACGAAGAGCGCGTGGTCCTGGTGGCGGAGGTCCGCAGGGACGCCGACCGCGGGCGGATCGACGCGGCCGTCGAGGCGATCCGTGCCGGTGTGCTGGAGGAGACTGAACTGCGCCTGGACGCGGTCGTGTTGATCCCGAACGGCCGGATCACCAAGACGACCAGCGGCAAGATCCAGCGCGGCGCCGCCCGCGACGCGTTCCTCAAGGGCGAGCTGCCCGTGATCGCCGGCGACGTGCCCGAGCGGCTGAAGCGGGAGCCGGCGGCCGACCCCGGCCAAGCGCCCGCGCCCACGGACGCGGTCGTGCGGGCCCGGGCAGCCGACGCCGGCTCCCGCGATGCGGAGCCTATGCAGTTCAGTCTCCTGTACTTCTCCAGCAACGCCGCGGACTTCGCCGAGGACAAGTACCGGCTGCTGCTGGAGGGCGCGAAGTTCGCCGACGAGCACGACTTCACCGCGGTCTGGCTCCCCGAACGCCACTTCCATGCCTTCGGGGGCCTCTATCCCAACCCCTCGGTTCTGGCCTCGGCGCTGGCGGTAGCGACCCGGCGGATCAGGCTGAGGGCGGGAAGCGTGGTCCTGCCCATGCACCATCCGGTGCGGGTGGCGGAGGAGTGGGCGGTTGTGGACAACCTCTCCGGGGGCCGCGTCGATCTGGCCTTCGCCGCCGGGTGGAACCCCAACGACTTCGTACTCGCCCCCGACAAGTTCCACGACCGGTACGGGCACCTGTTCTCCGGCATCGAGACCGTCAAGAGCCTGTGGGGCGGAGGCTCCGTCGAGCTGCCCAACGGCAAGGCCGAGCAGACCTCGGTCAGGATCCACCCCGCGCCCCGGCAGCCCGAACTGCGGACCTGGCTGACCTGCTCGGGATCGCCGGAGCGCTTCGCCGAGGCGGGCGAACACGGCCACCATGTGCTGACCGGCCTGCTGTTCCAGACCGTGGAGGAACTGGCCGAGAAGATCGCCGTGTACCGCGCGGCGCGCGCCCGGGCCGGCCACGACCCGGCTGCCGGACACGTCACGCTGATGCTGCACACATTCGTGGGCGACGACCTCGATGAGGTGCGGGAATCCGTGCGCGGCCCGTTCATCTCCTACCTGGAGTCCTCCGTGGACCTGTGGCGCCACGGATTCCAGCGGCTGGACGAGATGGCGGCCGTTGAGCGCGAGCAGGTCCTGTCGTACGCGTTCGAACGCTACTTCCAGTCCGCGGCGCTGTTCGGTACGCCGCGCACCTGCCTGCCGTTCGTGCAGAGCCTGCGGGCCGCGGGTGTGGACGAGATCGCGAGTCTGATCGACTTCGGCGTCGACGTCACCGCCACCCTCGACGGCCTGGACTCGCTGAACGTGCTGCGCAAGCGGGCTCAGCGGCTGCCCGCCCGGAGCGACGGACCGGCGGGATCGTCCGCGGCGTCCCCGCCTGCCGCAGCTCTCATCGCGGCCCCGACGGTCACACCCGCTCCGCCTTCCCCGTATGCCACCCCGCGGGACAGGCGGGACAGGCAGGAGCAGCAGGACCCGCAGGACCCCCCGGAACCGGCAGAGATCTTCCGTCGGCTGAATGAGGCGGTGCCCGGCGCCCGGGCGGCCCTTCTGCAGCAGTATCTGCGGGAACGGGTGGCGCAAGTCCTGGAGCGCGGCATCGATGAGATCAGCCGGGTACACAGTTTGCGGGGACTCGGTCTCGACTCCCTGATGGTGGTCGGCGTGATGAACGCCTGCCAGCGCGACCTCCGCCTCGTGCTGGCCCCGGCGGACTTCCACCGGTTCACCGACTTCGCCGAGCTGGCCGAGCATCTGGCCGGCGCCTTCTCCCGCGCGCACTCCGGCGCCGGGCCGGAGGCCGGCGCCGGGCGCGGGGCCCTGGAACTCCGCCGCAGAGTGCGGACGGAGACCTTCCCGCTCTCCCTGCCTCAGCAACGGCTGTGGTTCCTGGAGCAGTTGGCCCCCGACACGCCCGCCTACTGCACGCCGATGGCCCTGCGTCTGTCCGGGCCGCTGGAAGTGGCGGCCCTGGAACGGTCGCTGAACCACGTGGTCACGCGGCATGAAGCACTCCGCACGGCGTTCATCGACCGCGACGGGGAGCCCTGCCAGGTCGTCACCGAGTCCCAGCGCATCACCGTCTCGGTCACCGACCTCCGCGACCGGCCCGCCGAACTACGGGCGGACGCCGCCTTGGAGCTCGCCGCAGAGCAGGCCCGTACCCCATTCGACCTCGCCCGCAGCCCGCTGTTGCGAGCCGCTGTGTATCGCATCGCGGAGGATGACCACCTGCTGGTCATGGTCGGACACCACATCGTCATCGACGGCTGGGCGATCAAAGTGCTGTTCGGCGAACTGGCGGCGGGCTACGCGGCCGCGCTGCAGGGCGCCGAGCCCGAGCTGCCCGAACTTCCCTTGCAGTACCCCGACTTCACGCTCTGGCAACGCGAGTGGGCAGAGAGCCAGGACGTGGCCGGGCAACTCGGCTACTGGAAACGGCAACTTGCCGGCGCCCCCGCCATGCTGGAGCTGCCGACGGACCACCCACGCCCGGCGGTCCAGCGCTTCCGTGGCCGCACCCGGGGAGGGCTGCTCCCGGCGGAGCTGGTACGGGCTGTGCACGGCCTTGGCAAGGAAGAGGGGGCGACCCTCTTCATGGTGCTGCTGGCGGCATTCGACGTGCTGCTCGCCCGCTACAGCGGCCAGCAGGACGTCGTCGTCGGCACCCCCGTGGCGAGCCGGACCCGCCCCGAGCTGGAGAACCTGATCGGGTTCTTCGCCAACACCCTGGCGCTGCGTGCTGACCTCACCGGAAACCCCACCTTCCGCGAGTTGCTGGGGCGGATCCGGCGCACCTGTCTGGACGCCTACTCCCACCAGGAAGTCCCGCTCGAGCTGGTCGTCGATGCGCTGCGGCCCGAGCGGGACCTCAGCCACCAGATGCTCTTCCAGACGCTGTTCGTGCTCCAGGAGACCGGCCTGCCCGACCTGCCGCTGCCTGGGATCGACGCCAAGCCCGTTGCACTCGATCCGGGCACCTCGCGGTTCGACCTCGCCTTCTCGCTGAACGAGGCGGAGGACGGGCTGCATTGCGCCGTCGAGTACAACACGGACCTGTTCGACGACTCCACTGTTGCCGACATGCTGGAGCACTACCGGGTGCTCCTGGAGTCCGCGGTTGCCGACCCCGAATGCCCGGTGGAGCTGCTGGAGATGCGCACCGGATCCGAGCGGGCACGGCAGGAGGAGTGGAACGCCACCGATCTCCCGCTCCCGGCCGCGGGCGACGGTCTGCTCCATCGCCGCTTCGAGCGGCAGGCGGCCCTGACCCCCGACACGGTCGCGTTGTGCTGCGGGCACCGCCAGCTGACGTATGCCGCCCTCAACCGGCGGGCCAACCGACTGGCCCGGCTGTTGCGGGAGCTCGGGGTGCGGGCCGAGACGCTGGTCGGAGTCTTCCTGGAGCGCTCCGCGGACTCCGTCGCGGGGCTGCTGGCGGTGCTCAAGGCCGGCGGCGTCCATGTGCCGCTGGACCCCTCGTATCCGCCCGATCGGCTGGACCACATGATCGGCGACAGCGCGGTGTGCACCCTGGTGACCACGGCGGACCTCGCCGAACGTCTCCAGTCCCGTCCCACCGCGGTGATCCGCCTCGACCAGGAGGCAGACGCCGCGCGCCTCGCCGGGCACAGCCCGGACGACCTGCCCGAAGACCCCGCGCCGGACCAACTCGCTTACATCGTCTTCACCTCGGGTTCCACCGGGCGGCCCAAGGGCGCGATGATGGCCCATCGAGGCCTGGTCAACCTGGTCGAGGTCGAGAGGGCGGAGCTGCAGTCCGGACACGGCAGTCGGGTGCTTCAACTCGCCTCGCTGGCCTTCGACGCCTCTCTCTGGGACATCGTGATGGCCCTGCCCTTTGGCGGGACGCTGTGCGTGGCGACCGGCGCCGAACGGGTGCCCGGCGACGAGCTCACCCGGCTGCTGACCGAGCAGGCGATCACCCACGCCACCCTCGCCCCCTCCGTGCTGGCCGTGCTCCCCCCGTCGTCCGCCCCCGATCTGCGCGTGCTCACCTCCACCGGTGAGGCGCTGCGGGCCGAGGTGGCCGACCGCTGGGCCGCCGGATGCCGGCTGATCAACGGATACGGGCCGACCGAGTCCACCGTCGGGGCGACCATCGGTGACTGCCGTCCGGGCAACCGAGAACCGGACCTGGGGCGCCCCTTCGCCAACACCCGGGTCAGCGTGCTGGACCCGCACTTCCGGCCCGCCCCGACGGGAGTGCCGGGCGAGATCTGCATCGGCGGCGCGGGACTGTCCCGGGGCTACCTGGGACGCCCGGGCCTGACCGCCGAGCGCTTTGTCCCCGACCCCGCCGGCGACGGGGCCCGCCTGTACCGGACCGGGGACCGTGCCCGGTTCCTCCCGGACGGTCGCCTGGTGTTCCTGGGGCGGTCGGACCACCAGATCGAGCTGCGCGGGTTCCGGATCGAACTGGGGGAGATCGAGGCCGTGCTGCGCGAGCACCGGGCCGTACGGGAGAGCTCCGTGATCGTGACGGAGCACACGGGGGACGGCCGGGCAGCGGACGACAGCGACGGCGCGGGCGTCGCGGTGACCCGGTTGGTCGCCTACGTGGCCGCCGAGCCCGGCACGTCGGCAGCGCAGCTACGGGCACACTGTGCCGAGCGCCTGCCCGACTACATGCTGCCGAGCGCCTTCGTCGTTCTGGATGCTCTGCCGCTCACTCCGAACGGAAAGCTCGACCGGCGTGCCCTGCCCGCGCCGGACGCGACCCCGCAGGGCTCTGCGGGCGGGTACGAGCCGCCGAGATCCGACGAAGAGAGGAAGATCGCCGAGATCTGGGAGGGCCTGCTCGGCCTGGCCCGGGTGGGCCGGTCCGACAACTTCTTCGAGCTCGGCGGGGACTCCATCCTCAGCCTGCGGATGGTGGCACGAGCCGTGGAGGCCGGCCTTGCCCTGACCACCCGCATGGTCTTCCGGCACCGTACCGTGGCCGAGCTGGCAGCCGCGGTCGGCGGTGACGCGAGGGTCGCGGGAACCGTGGGGGCCACCCATGCCGCGCTGCTGGAGCAAAAAGAGGTGGACCGGCTGGCCGAGCGCATAGCCGACCTGGAAGAGGTCTACCCGGCGACCCCGCTGCAGCAGGGCATGCTCTTCCACTCCCTCGCGGACCCGGAGAGTGCCGTCTACCGGGTGCAGCTGGCGCTGCGCCTCGAGGGCGCGCTGGACCCGGGTGCCCTGCGTACGGCCTGGGAGCGGACTGCGCAGCGGCACGCCGTGCTCCGCACGTCCTTCCACCGCAGCTCGCAGGGGGAACCGGTGCAGGTGGTGCACCGCAGCGCGGTACCAGCCTGGACGGATCTCGACTGGCGCGACGAAAAGCCGGGAAACACCGAACCGGCCGACCGGCTGGCGGAACTGGCGGAGCGGGAGCGGGCCACGCCGCTCGGTCTTGACACGCCGCCGCTGCGCATCACCCTCGTGCGGCTCGAGGACGAGGCCTGGCACCTGGTGTGGACGGTGCACCACGCATTGCTCGACGGCTGGTCCCTGCCGATCGTGCTCTCCGACATGCTGGCACTGTACGAGGCGATCGTCGGCGGAAGTGCCGCCGCCCTACCGCGGGTGCGTCCGTACCGGGACTTTGTGGAATGGCTGGGCCGCCAGGAGCCAGGTGCCGCGGAGCAGGTGTGGCGCCGGGTGCTGGGCGACTTTGTGGAGCCCACGCCGCTGCCGTGGCATGCGCCGGTGAGGCTCGGATCCGGCGTGGGCAGCGTGGTGCGTGAGGCGCCGGCCGGGCTGGCGGGCCGGCTGCGGGAGCTGTCCGAGCGGTCCGGGGTGACCGTGGGGACGGTGCTTCAGGCGGCCTGGGGCGTGCTGATGGCCCGGCACAGCGGCAGCCAGGACGTGGTGTTCGGCGTCACGGTATCGGGGCGTCCCCCGGAACTCAGAGGCGTGGAAGGGATGGTGGGGCTGTTCATCAACACCCTGCCTGTGCGGCTGCGTCTGGCACCGGGTACCGAGGTGGAGACCTGGTTGCGGGAGGTGCAGGAGCTGCTCCTGGAGCTGCGGGAGCACGAGCATGTGCCGCTGACGCAGGTCAAGGGATGGAGCGGAGTGCCGCAAGGCCGGCCGCTGTTCGAAACTCTGGTGGTGGTGGAGAACCATCCGGTCTCGCTGCCGGGTGCCGATCCCGCAGGTCCGGATCGGGTGCTGGTCCGTGACGTGAGCGTGGCGGACGAGACGGATGTGGCGCTGACCCTGGTCGCGGTGCCGGACGGCGATCGGATCGGGCTGCGCCTGCAGTTCGATGCCATGCGCTACGACGAGGCGTCCGCGGAGCGTCTGCTGGCTCAGCTGGAGACGGTGCTCGAGGGGTTGTGCCGGGCACCTGCACAGTCGCTCGGGTCGATCGGACTCATGGACGGCTCCGGCGAGCAGCGGCAGCGGGCGGTACTGAACCCGCGGCGACGCACCTTCGGGTCGGTGGTGGCGCCGGTGGTCGGCTTCGCGAAGCAGGCCAGGGTGCGCCCGGATGCGGTGGCGCTGGTGTCCGGGGACCGGCAGTGGACCTACCGGATGCTGCTGGGGCGGGCCCACGCGGTCGCCGAACGGCTGCGCGAGGCCGGAGTGACGGCGGAGTCGCTGTGCGCGGTGCTGCTGGAACGCTCGGTTCACCAGGTGGCGGCAGTAGTGGGAGTACAGCTGGCGGGCGGAGCCTATGTGCCGCTGGACACCGCCCAGCCCGCGGAACGGCTGGCCTATGTGGTGCGCGACAGCGGCTGCCGGGTGTTGGTCGCGACCCGTGCGCTGGCCCGGCGGATTCCAGCGGAGGCGCTGCACGACGTCCGGGTGGTGCTTCTCGACGAGGACGGCGCGGTCAGCGACCGGTACGAGCCGGCGCCCGCCGAAATCGAGGTGCACGAGCACCAACTGGCGTACGCCATCTACACCTCCGGCTCCACCGGTGCCCCCAAGGGAGTACTGGTCGAGCACGCACAGGTGGCCCGGCTGTTCGCCGCTGCGCAGGAGCGGCGCGCATTCGGCAGCGACGAGGTGTGGAGCCTCTTCCACTCCATGGCGTTCGACTTCTCGGTGTGGGAGTTGTGGGGCGCGCTGCTGCACGGCGCCCGGTTGGTGCTGGTGGGCGAGGACGAGCGGCGGGACCCGGACCGGACGGCGCGCTTGCTGCGGGCACAGGGGGTGACGGTGCTCAGCCAGACGCCGTCGGCCTTCGCCCCCCTCACCGAGGCACTCGGAGACCGGCCGACGAGCCTGCGCACGGTGGTCTTCGGCGGCGAAGCCCTCGTGGGCGACCGATTCGCGCAGTGGGCGGCGAGCCTCGGCGGCCGCTGCCCGGAACTCGTGAACATGTATGGCATCACCGAGACTACCGTTCACGTCACCCACCACGCCCTGACCGGCGACGATCTGGCCCCCCGGGCCCCCAGCGCCATCGGCCGGCCCCTGGGCGACCTGAGCGTTTACCTCCTGGACGACAACGACCACCAGGTCCCGGCCGGCGTCGCCGCCGAAATCCACGTGGCCGGCCCCGGCGTGACGCGCGGTTACCTCAACCGTCCTGGGCAGACGGCGGATCGCTTCCGCCCCGACCCCTTCTCCAGTGCCCCTGGAGCCCGCCTCTACCGCACGGGCGACCTGGCTCGCGCCAACCCGGACGGCACCCTCGTCTACCTGGGCCGCACCGACCAGCAGATAAAGCTGCGCGGCTACCGCATCGAACCCGGCGAGATCGAGCACGCCTTGCGCACCTGCCCCGCGATCGCCGACGCGCACGTCCGTCTGCGTGAAGACTCCCCCGGCGACCGCAAGCTGACCGCCTACCTGGTCCCGGCTCCCGGCGCGGACGGCTCCGGAACGAAGCTGATCACCGAGGCGCGCGCCCACCTGGCCGCCGCCCTGCCGCCCTACATGATCCCGGCCGCCTTCGTCGTGCTGCCGGCCATCCCGCTCACCTCCAATGGCAAAATCGACACTCACGAACTGCCCGCGCCGGCGGGCGACCGCCTGGGCGTGGAAGCCGCCTACGAGGAGCCCCGGGGCACGATCGAGACCCGCCTGGCCCAGCTGTGGAGCGACATGCTGCACGTCAGCCCGATCGGGCGCGGCGACAGCTTCTTCCGACTGGGCGGCGATTCCCTGCTGGTGACGGTGCTTCAGAGCCGTATCCAGTCCGAGTTCGGTGCCGACGTGCCTCTGCGCACCGTCTTCACCGCCCCCGACCTCGCCGCGCTGGCCGCCGAGATCGGCGGCGACCGCTCCGGGTCGGCCAGTGCCGGACAGTCCCAGGAGTCTGAAGGCGCCGGGGAGCGTGCGGCAGCCATTCCGGCGCTTGCACCGCACCTCCGGCAGGGCGGGCTGCCGCTCTCCTCCGGCCAGCGGCGATTCTGGTTCCTGGAGCAGTGGGCGACCGGCACCCCGCTGTATCACATCTCCGGCGCACTCAGGTTGACCGGCGAGCTCGACGTGGCCGCGCTGCGAGGCAGCCTGGACGGACTGGTACGGCGCCATGAGAGCCTGCGGACGCATCTGGTCGAGGCCGATGGCGAGGGGCGCCAGGTCGTCCTGCCCCCGTACCCCGCGCCGCTGCCCGTGCTCGACCTGTCCGGCTTGGCGCCGGAGCAGCGAGCGGGCCAGGCCGAACGCGCGGTCCGCACGGCGGCCGAGGCGCTCTTCCGGATCAATGGCGGACGGCTGTGGCGGTTCGCCCTGGTGCGGACGGGCGTCGAAGAGCACCGGCTGGTGGTCTGCCTGCACCACCTGATAGCCGACGGCCAGTCGCTGTCGCTGCTGCTGACGGAGCTGGGAGAGGACTACGGCACTCTGCGCTCCGGCAAGGAGGTGAGCCGCAGCGCGCCCCGGATCCAGTACGGCGACTATACGGAATGGCAGCGGGAACGGCTCGCATGCGACGCGCTGCGCCCTGAGCTGGAGTACTGGCGGGAGCGGCTGGCGGACGTGGCCGACCCGAACCTGCCCACCGAGCTGCCCCGCCCCGAGGAGCAGAGCCACGACAGTGCGGTGCACGAGATCGGGCTGCCGGAAGAGACGGCCCGGGGTGTGGAGGAACTCGGCCGCCGGGCCAACGCCACCCCGTTCATGGTGCTGTTCGCGGCCGCCGCGGTCGCCGTCGGCCAGCACCGCGAACTGACCGAGGTGGTGATGGGCACCCCCGTCGCGGGTCGCAGCCGACCCGAACTGGCGGGAATGATCGGCTACCTGTCCAACACCCTGGTGCTACGCCTGCGGGTGGCAGGCTGCGCCAAGTTCGGCGACCTGCTGTCCCGCGCGCGGGAGGTGTGCCTGGGCGCGTACGAGCACGCCGAGGTCCCCTTCGACCAGGTGGTCCACGAGCTGAGGCCGAACCGGGTCGAGACGCATCTGCCGCTGTTCCAGACCTGGTTCGTGGTCCAGGAGGACCTGGGGGTAGAGACCGCCTTCGAGGGGCTGCGTGTCGAAGCTGTCGGGGTCACGCCAAGCCTCGCCCGCTACGACCTGCGGGTGGAGTTCCGCCGGTCGCCGAGGGGCCTTCGGCTGGTCTGCGAGTACAAGACGGCTCTGTTCTCCGCGGCCGGGATCGGCAGGCTGACCCACCGCCTGGCTGGGGTGCTGGCGGCCGCGGTGGACCGCCCGGACATCCCGCTCGACGAGTTGGCCGAACGGCTCGACTCCGCCGAGGAAGCGAGACAAACCCGGGCGGAGGCCGGTGCCGCGGCCTACAGCGCCACTGCCCTGCAGCGGCGCCGCCGACGCGGTTGCGGTGGAAGGTGACGAAACCGCTCGGCGCTCCTCCGGCGGAACCACAGCGAAAGGCAGGGAAGACAGACATGACACATCGCCTCGACGGGCCGGCAGCGTTCGGCCGCAGGCGTCGGGAGGCCGTGAGCCTGTCGTCGGGCTCGCTGGTCACGGCGACGCCGTTGCTGGACGGCCCGGCCGGACCGATATGGCTGCGCCCCGCCGTCGACGGCGTCAATCTGCTGGCTTGGGCCGACAGCAACAGGGAGGCGATCCGCGGCCATCTGCGCACGCAGGGGGCAGTGCTGTTCCGCGGATTCGCGCCCCTTCGCACCGTGGCCGAGTTCGAGCAGCTGATCGGCGGCATCGCCGGGAGCGAGCTGCTGAGCTATTCCTACGCATCCACCCCGCGCACCAAGGTGTCGGGTGGTGTCTACACCTCGACCGAGTACCCGGCGCATCAGGAGATCCCGCTCCACAACGAGATGGCCTACGCCCGGCAGTGGCCGATGAAGCTCGGCTTCTACAGCATCAAGGCCGCGGAGCGCGGCGGCGAGACGCCGCTCGCGGACAGCCGACGGGTGCTGCGCGCCATCCCGGCAAAGGTCCGGGACCGATTCACCGAGCTCGGCGTGATGTACGTCCGGAACTATGGCGAGGGCGTGGACCTGTCCTGGCAGGACGTGTTCGGTACCGGGGACCGCGCGGAGGTGGAGGCGTTCTGCCGCCGCGCCGGCATCGAGTTCGAGTGGAAGCCGGGGGACGGGCTGCGCACCCGGCAGGTGTGTCACGCCACGCTGAAGCACCCGGAGACCGGCGAAGAGGTGTGGTTCAACCAGGCGCACCTCTTCCACGTGTCGAACCTCCCCGCCCAGGTGCGCAGCTCGCTTCTGGAGACCACTGCCGAGGAGGACCTGCCGCGCAACGCCTACTACGGCGACGGATCACCCATCGACCCAGCAGACCTGACGGAGGTCCGGGAGGCGCTGCGCCGCGAGGAGATCGCGTTTCCGTGGCAGGACGGTGACGTCACGGTGGTGGAGAACATGCTCGTGGCGCACGGAAGACGTCCCTTCGCAGGTGCGCGCCGCCTGGTGGTGGGCATGGCCGAGTCGTACGCCGCCGACGCGGCCGCCTAGAGGAGGACTGAAGAACCGATGGATGGCTACCGGCTGTCGCCGCAGCAGAAGCGCCTCTGGCTGCTCCAGGAGACTCACCCGGACGACCGCTACTTCTCGCTGGCCGAGGTGGACCTCGCGCCCGGAAGTGGCGAGTCGGACCCGTCGGGGCTGAAGGCCGCGCTGGAGGGCCTCGTGCAGCGGCACGAGGTGCTGCGAACCGTGCTCAGGAGCCTGCCGGGGGTCGAGGTACCCCTGCAGGTGATCGAGGAAGGATCGCCGGTGGACCTTGTCGTGCACGACTTGGCCGAGCACGGGACGGACGGTGCTGACGCGGCCTGGGCGCAGGTGCGCGACGCGCGGTCGCGGGAGCCCTTCGACCCCGCGTCGGGGCCCCGGCTGCGGGCGGACCTGGCTGTGATGCCCGGTGGCGGCTCCCGGCTCCTGCTCGTGCTGCCCGCTGCCGCGGCGGACACGGCCACCCTGCATGTACTGCTGAGTGACCTTCAGCGTCTGTGGCACGGCGGCGTCGGTGGACCGCCGCAGGACGTCTCCGACGCCGAGGAAGTGCTGCAGTACGCCGACGCCGCGGAGTGGCAGTGGGATCTCCTCGAGGCCGAGGAGACGGCGGTGGGGCGCGCCTTCTGGAACGCCAGGACCCCTGCGCTTCCGGTGACGGAGCCGCTGCCCTT
The DNA here is from genome assembly GCF_042868225.1 of Streptomyces sp. NPDC007856. NCBI lineage: Bacteria > Bacillati > Actinomycetota > Actinomycetes > Kitasatosporales > Streptomycetaceae > Streptomyces > Streptomyces sp. NPDC007856. The sequence continues at coordinate 450,968 of NZ_JBIAEC010000005.1, forward strand.
CGAACGTCCGGTGGCCGCGACGGGGTTCCGCCCGGCCGCATACGCGCTGTCGGTCGAAGCGGCGGTCGCGGACCGCGTGCGCGAATTCTCCGCTCTCGCGCAGGTCCCGGTACGGACGGTGCTGCTGACGGCCTGGCAGCTGCTATTTCAGCGGATCAACGGGGACGAGGTGCTGTTCGCGCTGATGGGGGAAGGCCGGCCGCACGCGGAGATGAGCGGCGCGGCGGGGCCGTATGCCCAGGCGCTTGCGTACGTGGCCCGGCGGGCGGAGGGCGAGACGTTCCTCGAGGCGGTCGCGCACACCGAGCGGCTGGTGGCTGAGCTGCTGGCCCAGCAGGAATACCACGACGCTGCGGCGGCGGAGGGCAGGCCGGTGGCCCGGCTCGCCTTCGAATGGAGCGAGCCCCAGGTTTTCGGCGAGACGGACGGCGGCTGGCGCGTGCGGACGGCGGCCGCTTACCCGGAGCCGTTTACCCTGCGCCTCGCCGCAGCGGTGGCCGGCGGGCGTCTCAAGGCTGTCGTGCACTACAACGCCTCGTACCTGACGGAGGACCAGGTCGGGCGCCTGGCCGAGATGTACATGACGCTGCTGGAGTCCGCGCTGGCGAAGCCCGGGGCGGACTGCGCGGCGCTGGCGATGACAGGCCCGCAGGAGCGCAGGCGCGTGCTCGCCGCGGCCGAGCCGAGGCGGTCGCCTGGTGAGCCGGCTGGGTTTGTGCATGAGCGGTTTGCTGGGTGGGCGGGGCGGGTGCCGGGTGCGGTGGCGGTGGTGGCGGGGGATGGGGTGTTGTCGTATGGGGAGTTGGAGGGTTGGTCGAATCGGTTGGCGTGGTGTTTGCGGGGGTTGGGTGTGGGGGCTGAGGTGCGGGTGGGTGTGGTGGCGGGGCGGTCGGTTGGGTTTGTGGTGGGTTTGTTGGGTGTGTTGAAGGCGGGTGGTGTGTTTGTGCCGTTGGATCCGGGGGTGCCGGTGGGGCGGCGGAGGGTGATGGTGGAGGAGGCTGGTCTGGGGTTTGTGGTGGGTGGTTTGGGTGATGTGGCTGGTTTGGGTGAGGGTGTTGTGGGGGTGGATGTGTGGGGTGAGGGGGTGGCTGGGTGTTCGTCGGATCCGGTGGGTTCTTCGGGTTCGGTGGGTTCTTCGGGTTCGGTGGGTTCTTCGGGTTCGGGGGTTTCGTCGTCGGGTGCGGTGGGTGTGTTGGGGGGTGAGCAGTTGGCGTATGTGGTGTTCACGTCGGGGTCGACGGGGGTGCCGAAGGGTGCGTGTGTGACGCATGGGGGGTTGGCTGAGTATGTGGGGGGTGTGGGGTGGGTGGGGGGGCGGGGGTCGGGTGCGGTGTTCGGGGTGGTGTCGTCGTTGGGGGCGGATCTGGGGTTCACGGCGGTGTTTTCTGCGTTGTGTTCGGGGGGTGTGCTGCATGTGCTGCCGGAGGAGTGTGTGGGGGATCCGGTGGAGTTCGGGGGGTATTTGGCCCGGCATGGGGTGGATTGTGTGAAGGTGACGCCGTCGTTGGTGCGGGCGTTGGTCGAGGGTGGTCGTGGGTTGGGTGTGGAGGGTGTGGGTGTGTGGGTGGTGGGGGGTGAGGCGCTGGACTGGGCTGTGGTGCGGGGGCTGCGTGAGGTGGCGCCGGGGTGCCGGGTGGTGAATCACTATGGGCCGACGGAGACGACGGTGGGGGTGTTGGCGTTCGAGGTGGGGGACTCGCTTGATGAGGTTGATGGGTCCGTTACGGGCTCTGATGGTGTGGTGGGTTCGGTGCCGTTGGGGTGGGGTCTGGGTGGTGCGCGGGTGGTGGTGCTGGATGAGTGGTTGAGGCCGGTTCCGGTGTGGGTCGAGGGTGAGGTGTATGTGGGGGGTGCTGGTGTGGCGCGGGGTTATGTGGGTGGTGGTGGTGTGTCGGGGGAGCGGTTTGTGGCGGATCCGGTGGGTGGTGGGGGTGGTCGGTTGTATCGGACGGGGGATCGGGCGCGGCGTTTGGGTGGGGGGGAGTTGGTGTTTGTCGGGCGTGGCGATGATCAGGTGAAGGTGCGGGGTTTCCGGGTGGAGCCGGGTGAGGTGGCGTCGGTGTTGGGCGCGCATCCCCTGGTGGGTGGGGTTGTGGTGGTGGGGGTTGGTGCGGGTGTGGGGGTGCGGTTGGTGGCTTATGGGGTGTGGGAGGGGGTGGGTGAGGAGGAGTTGCGGGAGTGGTGTGGGCGGTTTTTGCCGGGCTATATGGTGCCGTCGGTGTTTGTGGGGTTGGAGCGGTTGCCGGTGACGTCGAATGGAAAGGTGGATCGGTCGGCGTTGCCGGCGGTTTCGGTGACGGCTTCTCAGGGTGTCGGTGGCGGTGGGGTGTTCGAGGCTCCGGCGGGTGTGGTGGAGGAGTTGTTGGCGGGGGTGTGGTGTGAGGTGTTGGGGGTGGAGCGGGTTGGGCGTTGGGATGATTTTTTTGTGTTGGGCGGGGATTCGATTATGTCGATTCAGGTGGTGGCGCGGGCGGCGCGTTTGGGGTTGGGGTTGTCGACGCGGTTGTTGTTCCGTCATCGGTCGGTGGGGGCGTTGGCGCCGTTTGTGGGTGGGGGATCGGGTGGGGTGTTGGGTGAGCAGGGGGTGGTGTCGGGTTCGGTGGTGCTGACGCCGGTGGTGCGGTGGTTTGTGGAGGGGGGTGGTCCGGTCGGTTTTTACAACCAGGCGGTGTGGTTGCGGGTGTCTGGTGGGGTTGATGTGGGTGTGTTGGGGCGGGTGTTGGTGGGGTTGGTGGGGCATCACGATGCGTTGCGGTTGCGGTTGGTGAGGGATGGGGTGGGTGGCTGGGCTCTGGAGGGTGTGGGTGTGGGGGGTGTGGTGGAGCGGCTGGTGTTGGGGGTGGTGGATCTGTCGGGGGTGCCGGAGGGGTTGAGGGGGGATGTGCCGGGGGTGTTGGAGGGGTTTGCGGGTGCTGTGGGTGAGGGTGTGGAGGTGGGATCGGGGTGTTTGTTGCGGGGGTTGGTGGTGAGGTTGGGGGGTGAGGATCGGGTGTTGTTGGTGGTGCATCATTTGGGGGTGGACGGGGTTTCGTGGCGGGTGTTGCTGGAGGATCTGGGGCTGGGGTACGGGCAGTTGATGTCGGGGGATGTGCTGCGGTTCCCGGTGAAGACCACGTCGTTCCAAACCTGGGCCCAACACCTCGACGAGCTGGCCCAGTCGCCTGAATTACTCAAGCAGCTTCCGCATTGGGAAGACACGCTTTCCGAAATACAGGGAGAGTTGCCACGGGGCGCCGACTACGGTGAATTCGGTGATGCCCGCCTCGTCGGCGCTGAGCTGGATTCCGACAAGACCGCGGCGTTGTTGCGCGCATCCCATGGCATCACCGCGCTCGATCTGATCGCTACCGCCCTCGCCGACACGATCGCGGAATGGACCGGTATACCGGACACCGCAATCGACCTGGAGGGCCACGGCCGCGACAGCGACGACGCAGACCTCGACGTCTCGCGCACGGTGGGGTGGTTCACCACCATCTACCCGGTGCGGCTGTCGTCCGTCGCCGGTGACACGCCTCTCCAGGCGGCCCGGCGGACGGCGGGGCGGCTCGACGAGCCGAACCGGCTGGCGGACGGCCCCGTCGGCTACGGGCTGCTGCGCTACGGCCGGAGCGACGCATCGACGGACGGGCTGCGCGCCCTCCCGGCACCGGCCCTGCGCCTGAACTATCTGGGCCGGCCGACCGACGGAGCCGCCTGTGCCCCCTTCGAACTACTCACTGGCAGCACGGGTCCCGGCCAGCACCCCCGAGGCCGGCGACGGTACCTCCTGGACATCATCGCCGTGGTCCTGGATGGCCGGCTGCGCTTCAGCTGGTCGCACCACCCGGGCCGACACGAACCGGGAGAGGTTCAGCAGTTGGCCGATCGCGTGCTGGACCGGCTGTCGGCGTTGGTCGCTGCGTGCCGGGCGGAGGCACCCGACATGGACGGCCTGAGCGCCGACTTCGCCGAGGCCGGTCTCAGCGACGAAGAACTCGACGGGCTACTGGACCAATTGGATGACGTCTTCACGGAGGACAGCGGGGAATGACAAGTCAGACCGGTGCGGCAGGCCGACGTGTCGAGCGGATCCACACTCTCTCCCCGCTGCAGCAGGGACTGCTTTTCCACAGCATGCTCGGGTCGGGCGCGGACTCCTACCTCGAACAGGTCTCCTGCCGGCTCGACGGACCGCTGGACTCGACGGCGTTCCGGGAGGCGTGGACACGGGTGATGGCCCGGCACGGCATCCTGAGGACCTCGATCCACTGGACCGACCAGGCGCAGGCCCGCCAGGTGGTCCACCGGAAAGTGGCGCTGCCGTGGACCGAACATGACTGGCGCCGGCTTCCCGCGGCCGAGCAGGAGGGCAGGCTTGAGGCCCTGGCGCACGAGGACTGGATCCGGGGGTTCGACCTCGCACGCCCGCCGCTGATGCGTCTGACGCTCGTCCGGCTCGCCGACGACGTCCATCAACTGGTGTGGAGCAACCACCATTTGATCCTCGACGGCTGGTCGCGCGCGCAGGTCTACCAGGAGGTGCTCACCTACTACCGTGCCGCGCTCTCCGGCCGTCCGGTCTCCCTGCCCACGGCCCCCGATACCGGTGACTACCTGGCCTGGCTGCGCGCGCAGGACGCGGCGGAGGCGGAGTCCTTCTGGCGCACCGAGCTGGCGGGGATCGAGGCTGCCACGCCGCTGCCCGCCGCTTCCCCGGCGGCGGATGCGACCGGGGCCGGTCGCGAGGTGGTCGACCTGAGCCTGCCTCAGGAGGTCGGCGCCGCACTGCGAGAGACGGGACGTCGGCACGGGCTGACGATGAGTACCCTCGTGCACGCGGCCTGGGCCCTGCTCCTGGGCCGCTACTCGGGCGAGTCGGACGTCCTGTTCGGAAGCACGGTCGCCGGCAGGCCCTACGACCTTCCCGGGGCCGAGCGGATGGTCGGCCTGTTCATCAACACCCTGCCGGTGCGCCTGGGCCTGCCCCGAGGGGCCTCGACCGTCGCCTGGCTGCGCGATTGCCAGGATCGTATGGCCGCCGTCGGGCAGTACGCCTACAGCGCGCTTTCCGATATCCAGGGCTGGAGCGGTATACCCCGCGGCGCGCCGCTGTTCGAGAACATCGTCGTCGTCGAGAACTTCCCCTTGCGAGCCCAGGACACGTCGCCCGACGACGGGCCGGTGCTCGGGGACGTGCAGGCCCGCGTCCAGACCCATTACCCCCTCACCCTAGTGGCGGCCCCGGGCGATCGGCTGGAGCTGCGGCTCGCCTATGACGTCGCCCGCTATGACGCCACTGTCGCCGAGCGGCTGCTGACCCAGCTGGGCCGGCTGCTTGCCGGGATCGCGGCCGACCCGGAGGGCCCCGTCGACGCTCTGCGGATGCTCACCGCCGAGGACGAAGAGCTCCTCGCCGCGCTGGCGGATGGCGGCCCCGCGGCCCGGTCAGGGTATCGGCCCCTCCCAGCGCTGATCGCGGAGCGACTTGCCTCCCGTCCGGACGCCGTCGCCGTGGTGGCCGGGGAGCGGCACATGACCAACGGCGCGCTGTTGGCAGAGGCCGGTCGGCTGGCCCACCTGCTCCGCAGCCGCGGGACCGGCCCCGAGGTCCCGGTAGCGGTGAACCTGGAGCGCTCCGCCGACCTCGTCGTCGTACTCCTCGCAATCTGGCTGGCCGGTGCGCCGTACCTGCCCATCGACCCGGATTACCCCGCGGAGCGGCTGGCCTACCTGCTGGCCGACAGCGGGGCACGCATCTTGATCACCCGCCGCGGCCTGGCCCCGGCCGGCCTGCCGGACGAGGCACTGCTGTGCCTGGACGACCCGCGGGTGGTTGCCGAGCTGGCCGGGCAGCCCGTCGCACCGCCGGCCGTCCGCGGTCCCGCGCCGCAGTCACCCGCCTACCTCGTGTACACCTCCGGCTCCACCGGCCGGCCCAAGGGCGTCACCGTCACCCACGCCGGCCTGAGCAACCTGGTCGCCTGGCAGGAGGACGAATTCGGACTGGGCCCGGACGACCGGGTCAGCCAGGCCATCGGACCGGCCTTCGACCCCTACGGCCTGGAGGTCTGGCCCGCGCTGAGCGCGGGGGCACGCCTGCACGTGCTGGACGAGGCCGAGCGGGTCCGGCCGGACCTCTTGCCGGCCTGGCTGCACGAGCAGGGCTGCACCGTGACGATTCTGCCGGTCGCGCTGGCCGAGCAGGCGCTCGCCGCCGACTGGCCGCAAGGTTCGGCCCTGCGCCACATGGTGAGCGGTGGGGACCGCCTGCACGCCCGGCCCGCGCCGGGATTGCCGTTCCGACTGGTGAACAACTACGGCCCCACCGAGGCGACGGTGGTGGGGACCTGGTGCACCGTCACGCCGGCCCCGGCCTCGTCCGGGCTACCGCCGATCGGCCGGCCCATCGCCGGAGTCCGCGCGCATGTGCTTGACGGCCTGCAGCGCCCCGTGCCGCAGGGCGCCGTCGGCGAACTCTTCCTCGGCGGTGCCGGGGTGGCCCGGGGCTACCACGGCCGCCCGGGTCAGACCGCCGCCTCGTTCGTCCCGGACCCGTTCTCCCCGGTCCCTGGGGCACGGCTGTACCGCACAGGTGACCGGGTGCGCCTGCTGCCCGATGGCCAACTGGAGTTTCTCGGCCGCGGGGACCGGCAGGTGAGCGTGCGCGGCCACCGCATCGAGCCCGCGGAGATCGAGGCGGTGCTGCTGTCCCACGAGGAAGTCCGAGCGGCCGCGGTGGTGGTCCGGCCCGATGCCTCGGGTGGCGGGTCCCTGATCGCCTTCGCGGTGCCCGTGCCCGGAAGCAGGCCGGCCGGGCTGCGCGAGTACTGCGGCGCCCACATGCCCAGGCATCAGGTTCCGGCCGCGGTCGTCCTTTTGGACGAGCTTCCGCTGACGCCGAACGGCAAGCTCGACGAGGCCCGGCTGCCGGCCCCTGACGACGGTGCCCGGCGGGCGGCCCCGAGCACACCCACCGAGGAGCTCATCGCCGGGGTGTGGGAGAAGATCCTGGGCATCCGCGAACCCGGCGTGCACGAGGACTTCTTTGCCCTCGGCGGGCACTCCCTGCTGGCCGCGCAGATCCACAACCGGGTGTGCTCGATCTTCCGGGTCGAGCTCCCCTTGCGCACGCTCTTCTCCGCGTCGACCATCGCCGGGCTGGCCCGCGAAGTCGACGCCCGCAGAGCGATGGCCCGCTCGGAGCCGCGGCCGCTGGTGGCCGGTCCGCGTCCGGAGGTGCTGCCGCTGTCCTCCGCACAGAAACGGGTCTGGTTCTTCGAGGAGTTCGAGCCGGGCAATCCGCTGTACAGCATCAGCAACGCGGCCCGCCTCGTCGGCCGCCTGGACGTCGCGGCGCTGGCCGCGAGCGTGACGGCCGTGGTGGCCCGGCACGAGACGCTGCGCACCACCTTCGTCACCGTCGACGGCGAACCGCGCCAGGTGGTCGCCTCCCCCAAGCCCGTCCCACTGCCCGTCGTCGACCTGCGCGGAGTGGACGAGAACCGACGAGACGGCGTGTTGCGGGAACTGGCCGCGGCCGAAGCCGCGCTGCCGTTCGATCTGGCCCGTGGCCCCATGCTGAGGCTGGTGCTGGTATCGCTGTCGGCAGCGGAGCATGTCCTGCTGCTGACCTTCCACCACATCGTGGCGGACGGCTGGTCGATGAAGGTGCTGCTGGACGAGCTGACGGCCGGTTACTCCGCGGCGTTGCAGGACTCGGACGAGAGCGGCCCCCGGCGACACGAGCTGCCGGACCTGAGCGTTCAGTACGCCGACTACGCACTGTGGCAACGCGACGCCCTGAACGAGGCCGGCCTGCGCCAGCACCTGGACTACTGGCACGAGAAGCTGCGCGGTATCCCGCCGCTGCTCGCGCTGCCCACGGATCGCCCGCGCCCGCAGACCCTGCGGTACGAGGGCGCCGCCCATGCCTTCACCGTCCCGGAGCCCGTCAGCCGGGCGGTGGACGCGCTGGCGCGGCGGTTGGGCGCCACTCCCTTCATGGTGCTGCTGGCTGCCTTCCAGGTGGTTCTGGCCCGCTACAGCGGGAGTGACGACATCGTGGTGGGCACCCCGGTGGCCAACCGCCCTCTGCCCGAGACCGAGCCGATGATCGGGCTGTTCGCCAACACCCTCGCCCTGCGCACCGATTTGAGCGGTGACCCGGACTTCGCCCGGCTCGTCGGCCGCGTGCGCGACGTGTGCCTGGAGGCCTACACCCACCAGGAGGCACCGTTCGAGCAGTTGGTGGAGGAGCTGAGCCCGACCCGGGATCTGAGCTATTCGCCACTGGTCCAGGTCATGTGCAACTACCAGCGAGTGGACGAGACCGTGCGGCGATGGCCCGGTCTGGAGGTGCGTCCCTGGGAGTCGGCACCAGGCCGCGGCAAGACCAAGTTCGACCTCACCATGAACCTCAATGAGGCACCGGGCGTGTTGTCCGGCAGCCTGGAGTACAACACCGACCTCTTCGAACCCGCCACCATTGCGCGGATGACCCGCCACTTCCTCACCGTGCTGGAGACCCTGGCGGCGCGCCCGGACACGAGGCTGAGCGCGCTGAGCATGCTCGGCGCGGACGAGCAGCGGCAGATCCTTCAGGAGTGGAGCCGGACGCCCGCCCCGGGCGCGCCGGTGCTCGACCTGGTCCAGCTGATCGCGGACCAGGCCGCGCGCACCCCCGACGCCGTGGCGCTGGTCCTCGGCGCCTATCAGCTCACCTACGCCGCCTTGCTGGCCCGGGTCGATCGGCTGGCGCGGCGGCTGCGCGCACGGGGTGTCGGCCCTGACGTCGCCGTCGGCGTGGCTCTTGAGCGGTCGTCGGAGAGCGTGCTGAGCATGCTCGCCGTGATGCGCGCGGGCGGCGCCTACGTGCCGCTCGACCCTGGCTACCCCGTGGACCGCCTTGCGTTCATGGTGCGCGACAGCGGGCTGCGTCTCGTGCTCACCCGCGGTGAACTGGCTGCGCGCCTCCCGCTCGACGGTGTTCCCGTCCTCCTGCTGGAGGACCGGCACGAGGCAGTGGACGGGGCCGCGACCGACCCCGCGCCGCCCGGCTGCACCGCCCTGGACCGGCTCGCCTACCTCATCTACACCTCGGGTTCCACCGGCACCCCGAAGGGCGCCATGGTCTCCCACCGCGGCATCGCCGCGTTCGCCCTCGCCCTGCGTGGCGCCCTGGAACTCGGATCCCGCAGCAGGGTGCTGCAGTTCGCCTCCACCAGCTTCGACGCGTCGATATTGGAGATGGTGGCGGCGCTGACCTCCGGCGGCTGCCTCGTGGTCGCCGACGCCGAGCACCGGATGCCCGGCCCCGGCCTGATCGAGCTGCTGAACGAGCAGGCCGTCACCGCCACGCTGCTGCCTCCCTCCGTCCTCGCGGCGCTGTCCGGGAGCGAGCTGCCCGCCCTGCGGACCCTGGCAGTGGGCGGCGAGGCCTGTCCCCAGGAGGTGGTGGATCGCTGGGCGCCCGGCCGGCGCCTGGTCAATCTGTACGGTCCCACCGAGGCGACCGTCTGGTCCACCTTCACCGAGTGCCGCGCCGGAGAGCCGGTCACCATCGGCCGTCCGATCGCGGGAACGCGCGTCTACGTCCTGGACCGGCGGATGCGGCCGGTGCCCGTCGGCGTGCCCGGCGAGCTCTATCTGGGCGGTGGCGGACTCGCCCGCGGCTACCTGGGCCGCCCCGGTCTCAGCGCGGACCGGTTCGTGCCCGACCCCTTCGACCCGGCGCCCGGCGCCCGGCTCTACCGCACCGGTGACCTGGTGCGGTTCCTCCCCGGCGGCTTACTGGCCTACCTGGGCAGGACCGACGAGCAGGTGAAGATCCGCGGTTTCCGGATCGAACCGGGCGAGATCGAGACCGTCCTGAACCGCCACCCTGCGATCCAGGAGTCCGTGGTCACCGCCCGGCGGGAGGCGAGCGGCGGCGCCCGGCTGGTCGCCCACGTGGTGCCCCGGGAGCAGGTGGGGGAGGCGGAGCTGCGCGACTTCTGTGCCCGCAAGCTCCCCAATCACATGGTTCCGGCGGCCTTCGTCCTGCTCGACGCCCTGCCGACGACCCCCAGCGGCAAGGTGGACCGCAACCGGCTGCCGGCGCCAACGGCGGCCGCCGGCGCACCGTCCACCGACACGGACGACGGTGGCGACGCCACGCCGCGAACTCCCGCCGAGCAGACCCTGGTCGCGATCTGGGCCGAAGTACTCGGCGTCGAACGGATCGCCCCCGACCAGAACTTCTTCGCCCTGGGCGGCGACTCCATCCTGAGTATCCAAGTGGTCTCGAAGGCAACCCGGGCCGGACTCCCCGTAACCCCGAAGCTGCTCTTCGAACACCCCACCGTCGCCGAACTGGCGGAGGCAGTGACGGCCTCGGCCGCCCCGGACGGGCCGGGGACGCCCCGGACGCAGACTGCCGGCGGGGCCGAGCGGGCCGCCGCCATCGGCCCGATCCGGCCCACACCCGTGCAGCGATGGTTCCTCGACCGCGCTGCGGCCGTGCCCCACCACTTCAACCAGTCGCTGATGCTGCGGCTGCGCAAGCCCGTGCCGCCCAGCGTCCTGAAGGGAGCCCTGCAGGAGCTGGTCGGGCACCACGACGCCCTCCGGCTGCGGGTGCTGCCCGGCACGGACGGCCCCGCGCTGGAGGTGGCAGGACGGCAGGTGCTGCCGGACAGCCTGCTGACGACGGTGGACCTCAGCACGCTGCCGGTCGCCGAGCAGTCTGCTGCCCTCGCTCGGCTGACCGACCGCGTGCAGGCCGGGCTCGACCTGTCCGCCGGCTGCCTGATACGCGCCCTTTACGTCCGGCTCGGCACGCGGCTGGGCGACCGCCTGCTGCTGGTGGCCCATCACCTCGCCGTGGACAGCGTCTCGTGGCGGATCCTGGCGGACGATCTCGCGCTTGCGCTGCGCTCGGCCGCCGACGGGCGCGAGATCAGCCTGCCCGCGAAGACCGCCTCGTTCCGCGAGTGGAGCGAGCAACTGGCGGAAAGGGCGCGGTCGGACGAGCTGGACCGCCAGATCCCGTACTGGGTGGACACACTCACCTCCGGTGCCACCGCCCTTCCGGGCCGCCCTGTCGTGGACGGGGATACGGCGGCCGACACGTACGCCGATGCCGCGAGCGAAGAGATCGTCCTCGGCGAGCGGGAGACCCGCGCGCTGATCCGCTCCGGCGGACAGGCGGCCGACGCCACGATCCAGGAGATGCTGCTGACCGCGCTGGGCCGCGCGCTCTCCGCCTGGACGGGCGCGCCGCGCGTCACAGTCGACGTGGAGGGCCACGGACGCGGCGACGGAGACCTCGATGTCTCCCGCACCGTCGGGTGGTTCACCGCCATTCACCCGCTCCTGCTGGACACCGGCGGCGATGCCCGCACCGCTCTCGCCCGGGTCCGCCAGCGGCTGCGCGACGCACCGGACCGGGGTCACGGCTACGGTCTGCTGCGCTACCACCGCTCCGACGCGGCCACCGAGCGGCTGCGCTCCCTGGCCGTCCCGGACGTCGTCTTCAACTACCTCGGCCACGTGGTCGACGCCCCGGCCGGCAGCGAGACTCCGTGGGACGCCGCCCCTGAGTCCGCCGGAGACAACCAGTCCGCGGACGAACAGCGGCCCTACCGCCTCGCGGTCGGCGCGATCGTCTCCGGCGGCCGGCTGCGCCTGCGACTGGACTACAACGTGCGGCTGCACACCAGCGCCGGGATGCGCCGACTGGCCGGACTGCTGCGCGAGGAAGTCGCGGCCGTGACGGAGGCCCGAGAAGCGGCGGACACCTACCCGCTCTCCCCGCTCCAGGAAGGCATGCTGTTCCACTGTGCCGAGGAGCCCGGCAGCGGCGTGTACATCGTCCAGCTCGCCTGCCGGCTGAGCGGCGACCTCGATCCGGAGCTGTTGCGCACCGCATGGGCCGAACTCGTCGACCACCACGAGGTGCTGCGCACCTCCTTCCTGTTCGACGGCCTGGAACGCCCGCTGCAGGTGGCGCACCGCCGTGTGCCGCCGTCCTGGAGTGAACTCGACTGGCGGGACCGGACCGACGCCGAACAGCTGTCGGCGCTGGAGGCGCTGCGGCGGGAGATCCGCTTCAACCGCTTCGACCTGTCCTCCGCCCCCCTGATCAACCTGACGCTCGTCCGGGTCGAGGACGGCGCCTGGCACATGGTCTGGACGCACCACCACATCCTGCTCGACGGCTGGTCGATGCCCCTGCTGACGAAGGAGCTGTTCGACCGCTACCAGGCGGCGCGCGATCAGCGGTTCTTCGTGCCGCCGCCGTCCCCGCCCTTCCGCGAGTACGTCGCCTGGGTGGAGCGCCAGGACCCGGCCGAGGCCGAGGAATTCTGGCGCGGCGCGCTGCGCGGCCGCAGCGGGCCCACGCCCCTGCCCGCGGGGGACCCCGCCAAGACGGAGGGCGGACCGAGCTGTGCCCAGGAGGAGATCCGGCTGTCCGAGGCGGAGACCGAGCGGGTGTACCAACTTGCCCGCGGGCTCGGACTGACGCCCAGCACGCTGGTGAACGCCGCCTGGGCGCTGCTCCTGGGCATGCACAGCGGCGACGAGGACGTCGTGTTCGGCGTCACGGTGGCCAACCGGCCCCCCGAGCTGCCCGGCGTCGAGAACATGATCGGCCTCCTGATCAACACCGTGCCGCTGCGCGTCGACGCGGGCGCCGACCAGACCGTCGGGGCCTGGCTGCGCGACCTGCACGCCCGGAGCCTGGACGTCCAGCGCTACTGCCACCACTCGCTGCTCCGGATCGCCGACTGGAGCGGGATGCCCCGCGGCCGGAGCCTGTTCGAGAGCATCGTGGTGTTCGAGAACTATCCGCCGGGCGAGGCGGCCGGCGGAGTGCCGGCCGGGCTGCGGATCGAGGACGTCCAAGGCGTCGAGCAGACAAGCTATCCGCTGACCCTGGGTTCGGCTCCAGGCCCGCAGATGCCGCTCACCCTGCTGTACGACACCGGCCGCTACCGCGCGCAGGACTGCCTGCGTCTGCTCGGGCAACTGCGCGGGCTGCTGGCCGGGATGGCGGCGGATCCCGACCGTCCGCTGCGCGAACTGCCGCTGGCCGATGAGCCCGAGCCGCGGCCGCTGCTGGACGGCCCGATCCCGTCGCGGGCCACCGAGGACACCGCGTCGGAGGACCTGCACACGCTGGTCGAACGGCAGGCCGGGCGGGCCCCCGACCGGGTCGCCGTCGTCTGGGGGGAACGACAGCTCGGCTACGGTGCGCTCAACGCGCGGGCGAACCGGCTCGCGCGGCTGCTGCGCCGGCACGGCGTGGGCCCCGAGACCCGGGTCGGACTGCTGCTCGACCGGAGCCCGGACCTGGTCGTCGCCGTCCTCGCGGTGCTCAAGGCCGGCGGGGCCTATGTGCCCGTCGATCCCGACCACCCGGCCGACCGGCGCGCACTCATCCTTGCCGACGCCGGAATCCGCGTGCTGCTGAGCGATACGGCGGACGGGCACGAGGCCGCTCCGCCGGGAGCGGTGAGCCTCGCCTTGAACGAGCTGACCCAGGAGCTGGCCGCCCAGTCGGCCGACGACCTGAGCGACGCCGTGGACCAGGGCTGCCTCGCCTATCTCATCTACACCTCAGGCTCGACAGGGCGTCCCAAGGGCGTCGGGATCACCCGCGCCGCCCTGGCCCGCGGCGTGGCGGCCTGGCTGGAGGCAGCGGGGCTGGGCGCGGCCGACCGCACTCTGCAGACCGCCAGCGCCGCCTTCGACGTCTTCACCGAGGACCTCGCACGGGCGCTCGGCTCCGCGGGCACGCTCGTGCTGTGCCCGCGCAGCCTGCTCCTCGAGCCGGCCGGCCTGCTCGCCCGGATGGACGAACAGCGGATCACCGCGGCCGAGTTCGTCCCCGTCGTGCTCCGCCACCTGACCGGGGAGGCACGCCGCGCCGGCCGGGTGCTGGACGCGCTGCGGCTGCTGGTGAGCGGCGCGGACGCGCTGCCGATGCGGGACCTGGAGCGGGCCCGCACGCTCGGCGGCCCCGGGCTGCGGCTGGTCAACTCGTACGGCGTCACCGAGGCCACCGTCGACAACACCTGGTACGTGGACCTCGCGGCCCGGGAGGAGCGGACCGACGACGCCCTCACGCCGATCGGCAGGCCCCTGCGCCACACCCGGGCGTACGTTCTCGACCACCGCGGCCGGCTACTGCCGGACGGCGTCGCCGGCGAGTTGTATCTGGGCGGCGCCGCGGTGGGCCGCGGCTACTTCGAGCGGCCGGGACTGACCGCCGGGCGCTTCCTGCCCGATCCGTTCGGCCCGCCCGGCAGCCGGCTGTATCGCACCGGCGACCGGGTGCGCCGTCGCGACGACGGCAACCTGGAGTTCCTCGGCCGTTTCGACGACCAGATCAAGCTGCGCGGTCTGCGCATAGAACCCGGCGAGGTGGAGGCCGCGCTGACGGCACATCCCGACGTCTCGGCCGCAGCCGTCGTCGTGGTGCCCGACCGGGCGGAGGCCGAATCCCGTCTGGTCGCCTTCGTGGTCGCGCCGCCGCCCACCGACGCGGACAGCGGCCGGGACACCCTGACCGCCGAGCTACGGGCAGGCGCGGCACAGCGGCTGCCCGCGGCGCTCGTCCCGACGGCCTTCGTCCGCCTGGACGCGCTGCCGGTCAGCCCGAACGGCAAGGTGGACCGCGCGGCCCTGGCCGCGCTGCCCGTGCCGCTCCCGGGCGCGGAAAGGGAGGCGGATGACGAGGAGCCGAAGACGCCCGCCGAGCGGGCGCTGGCCGCGATCTGGGCCGACGTGCTGGGTCTGGAACGCGTGGGTGTCCACGACAACTTCTTCGTCCTCGGCGGGGATTCCATCGTCAGCCTCCAGGTCGTCACCCGGGCCCGCGCCGCGGGCTGGCTGGTGCAGACCAAGCAGGTGTTCCGGCACCAGACGCTCGGTGAGCTCGCCGCAGTCGCGGTGGAGGCGGACGATGCCGCGCTCACCGGGACGGTGCAGCGCGCCGAACAGGGCGTCGTCACCGGGCGGTTCCCGGCGACCCCGATCCAGGCGGAGTTCCTCGCCGAACGCACGGGGGCGCCGGAGCACGCCAACCAGGCCGTGCTGCTCCGTGCCCGCGGACCGGTGGACCCGACGGCGCTGAACGCCGCCCTGACGGCGCTCACCCGTCACCACGACGCACTGCGCCTGCGGTTGCCGCGAACGGCGAACGGCCCGTCCTCGGACGACGGGATGACCGGGCTCATCGAACAGGCCGGTCTCGACGGCATCCCCGACCGACTGCTGCAGGTGGTGAACCTCGCCACGCTCCCGGAAAAGGACCGGTCCGCGGAGCTGGAGCGGATGGCCGCACGTGCCCAGACCGCCCTGGACCTGGCCGCCGGATGCCTGCTCGGAGCCTGGTACTTCGATCTCGGGCCGGACATTCCCGGCAGACTGCTGCTGATCGGCCATCACCTCGCGGTGGACGGGGTGTCCTGGCGGATTCTGCTGGAGGATCTGCACGAGGCCTACCGGCAGGCACTCGCCGACGGCCCGGACGTGCAGGTCGCGCTGCCGGCGAAGACCACCGCCTTCCGCGACTGGGCCCGGCACCTGCACGAGCGCGCCCAGTCCGAGGAGGTCGGCGCGGAGGCCGACCACTGGGTCTCGACGGTGCAAGCCGGAGCGCAGACCGCAGTGCCGCTCGACCTGCTGCCGCACGAGGACGAATCCCTGGAGGACGTCAACACCCGGGCCGATGCGGACTCCGTGCGGGTGAGCCTCGACGGTGAGCGGACCGCGGCGTTGCTGCGGGACGTGCCGCGGGCCTACGGGGCCCGGGTCGACGAGGTCCTGCTGACCGCGGCCACCCTGGCGTTGACCGAGGCGACGGGCGAACCGGGCGTCCTGGTCGAGCTGGAGGGCCATGGGCGCGAACAGGTGCCGGACGGGATGGACATCTCCCGCACGGTCGGCTGGTTCACCAGCGTCCACCCCGTCCATCTGGAGATAACGCCGGGGGTCTCGCCCCCCCGCGCCCTGCAGCAGGTCCGCGAGCGGCTCGCCGCGGTGCCCGGACAGGGCCTCGGCTACGGGCTGCTGCGCCATCTGCGCTCCGAGGACCCGGCGACCCGGAAGCTCGCGGAGCTGCCGACGGCCTCGATCGTCTTCAACTACCTGGGCCGTCTCGACAGCAGCTTCCGGCCCGGCGGGCTGTGGGAGCCGGCGCCGGAAGACCCCGGGCTGGCCAGGGACCCGCACGCCGTGCGTCTCCACCTGCTCGAGATCAACGCCTTCGTGCTGGGCGGGGAGCTGACTTTCACCTGGATCTACAGCCGCCGCTTGAATCACCGCAGGACCGTCGTCGACCTGGCGGAGCGCTGCCTGGAGACACTGCGCGGCCTCGCCGACGAGGCTCGCGAAGTGTCCGCCGCATCCCCGCCCGGCACCCTGTCCGCCCGCCAACTGGCCAAGCTGAACGAGCGGTTCGACGACTGACGGCAACCTACGGACCGAAAGGGCGACTGCCATGAGCGATGCCACCCCGGCACCCCGGCCCACACCGGTCGGGGGTGCCTACCCGCTGACCCCCATGCAGGAGGGCATGTGGTTCCACTCGCTCCTCACCCCTGAGGACGACGCCTACGTCGAACAGGTCGGCGTTCTCATCGAGGGCCGGCTCGACCCGGCGGCTTTCCGCCGCGCCTGGATGGCGGCCGTGTCGCGGCACACGGCACTGCGTACCTCCTTCCACGCGGTGGAAGGAAAGCCACCGGTCCAGCTGGTCCACCGCACCGTCGAGGTGCCCTGGAAGGAGGAGGACTGGCGTGACGTCCCGGAGCCGGAGCGGGACGAGCGACTGGCGCAGCTGTTGCGCCGCGACCGGGAGGCCGGTTTCGACGCGGCCCGTCCTCCGCTGTTGCGCTTCATGCTGCTGCGGCTGGACGAGGCAGTCCACCAGTTCGTCTGGACGCACCACCACCTGCTGCTCGACGGCTGGTCGGTGCCGCTGGTGCTGCGGGACGTGGCCGCCGGCTATGCGGCCGCCTGCGGCGGCGGTGCACCACAGCTGCCCGCTGCTCGCCCGTTCGAGGACTACGTCAACTGGCTGGCGCGTCAGGACCTGGAGGCCACGGAGCGGTTCTGGCGTTCCGAACTGGCCGGCTTCACCGAGGCCACCCCGCTGCCGTTGGACCGCGGCACAACCCCCGCCCCCGAGGAGGGCGAGGGCGGTGCGCACCGGGTCGAGCTGCCCGAGAGGGTGGCCGAGGACCTGGACGCCCTGGCGCGGCGCGGGCTCACCGTGAGCACCGTCGTTCAGGGCGCCTGGGCGCTGCTGCTCGGCCGCTACAGCGGCGAGCACTCCGTGCTGTTCGGCACCACCACGGCCGTGCGGCCCCCGGAACTGCCCGGCATCGAGGACCTGGTCGGTCTCTGCATCAACACCGTGCCCGTCCGGGTGCCCATCGAGCCCGGCACACCGGCCGTTCAGTGGCTGCAGACCCTGCAGCACCGCTTGGTGGAGGGGCGTCAGCACGCGCACCTTCCGCTCTCCCGGGTACAGGGCCTGGCCGACCTGCGCCCCGGCGCCCCCCTGTTCGAGTCGCTGGTGGTCTACGAGAACTACCCATCCGACCCTGGCGGAGTCCGGCTCGACGACACCGGCCTGACCTTCCGCCGCAACGCCGGACAGGAACGGACGACCTTCCCGCTGACGCTGGTGGCGCTGCCCGGCCGGGCCCGGGGTCCGGCCCTCCAGCTGATCTACGACGGCCACCGGATCGGCTCGCGGGAGGCAGCCACCCTGCTGCGCCGGCTCGTTCACCTGCTCTCCGCACTCGCCGCCGCACCCGACACCCCCATCGGCAGGCTGCCGCTGCTGCCACCGGAGGAGGCGCTGCGGCTGGCCGCACAGGGCAACGCCACCAGCACCGCATACCCGCGCGAGCGCGGGCTGTTCGAGCAGTTCGAGGAGCAGTGCTCGGCCCGGGCCGATGCCATCGCCCTGAGCGAGGGCCCCCGACAGTGGACGTATGGCTACTTGGCAGACCGGGCGGCGCACGTCGCCGGCCGGTTGGCCGACCGAGGCCTGCGGCCGGGCGGCCGCGTCGGCGTCTTCCTACCGCGTTCGACCGCCTTCGTACAGGCCGTGGTCGGCATCGTGCAGGCGGGTGGTGCCTATGTACCGCTCGACCCCGGATACCCCGCGGCACGGCTGGCGCGCATGATCGCGGACAGCGGGCTCGACCTCATCGTCACCGACGCCGAGCACAAACCTGGCATGCCCGAGGCTTCCGGCGTGCCGACGCTCCGCATCGACGCGCCTGCCGACCCGGTCGGCTCCCCGCGGCCCGCGCGGCACAAGGACTGCGGGGAGTGGCCCGCGTACGTGATGTACACGTCGGGATCGACCGGGGTTCCCAAGGGCATCGTCATTCCGCAGCGTGCCGTCAGCCGCCTCGTGCTCAACACCGACTACGTCGACCTCGGCCCGGGCGATCGGATCTGCCACACGTCCAACGTCGCCTTCGACGCAGCAACGTTCGAGATCTGGGGCGCGCTGCTGAACGGTGCCGCCCTCATCGTGATGGACGGGGACGACGTTCTGCCCACAGGAGGCTATGCCCGTACGACCCGCGAACTGGGCGCCACCACCGCCTTCCTGACCACCGCGCTCTACCAGCAGATCGCCGCGGCCGACGCCACGGCCTTCGCCCCGCTGCGCACTCTGATGTTCGGCGGCGAGCAGCTCGATCCGACGCTCGCCGCGGCTGTGCTGCGCGAGGGTCCTCCGGAGCGGCTGCTGCACGTCTACGGCCCGACCGAGAGCACCACCTTCGCCCTGTGGCACCGGATCCGCGACGTCCCCGACGGCGCCCGTTCCGTGCCGATCGGCCGGCCCCTGGCGAACACCATCGCCTACGTCCTCGACGAGGACGGCAACCTGGTGCCCCCCGGTGCGGTCGGCGAGCTGTACGTCGGCGGCGACGGGCTCGCCCACGGCTACGCGCGCCACCCCGCGTTGACGGCAGAGCGCTTCCTGCCCGACCCGTTCGGTGCCCTCGGCGGCCGCATCTACCGCACCGGCGACCTGGTCCGGACCGACGGGGACGGCGCGGTCACCTTCCTGGGCCGGACCGACCAGCAGGTGAAGCTGCGGGGCTTTCGCATCGAACCCGGCGAGATCGAGCAGGCCCTGCAGCGCCACCCGGCCCTACGTGCCGCCGCGGTGCGGCTGCGCGACGACGGTCCTGGCGGGGACCGGCAGCTGGCCGCCTATGTTGTCGCCGAGGGGGCTGCCCCCACCGCCGCGGAGCTGCGCGCGCACTGTGAGCGGCTGCTGCCGGAGTTCATGGTCCCCGCCACATTCACCCTGCTGGACGGCCTGCCGCTGACTCCGAACGGCAAGACCGACTACCGCGCCCTGCCCGTCCCCGAGCGGACGGCCGCCGGCCCCGACAGCCCGGGGCGGCGCGAACCGCGTGGTGCGATCGAGGCGGTCGTGTGCGGCATCTGGCAGGACGTCCTCGGCCTTGAACGGGTCGACCCGGGCGACGACTTCTTCGTCCTGGGTGGGCACTCGCTGACGGCGGCCCGGGTGCACAACCGTCTCCGCGAGGTGTTCGACGTCGACCTGCCGTTGCGGCTGGTGTTCACCGAGACGACGGCTGCCCGGCTTGCCGCCGCTGTCGAGAAGGCCCGCGACGAGCGGGACGGTGGGCCTGCGGAACCGGTTCCCGAGCTGCGACACACGCCGGAGGCCGGTCCGGCCCCGCTCTCGTCCGCACAGCAGCGGCTGTGGTTCCTGGAGACCTGGGAGCCCGGCACGGCCCTCTACCACATCACCGGCGCGGTCCGATTTCACGGCAGCCTGAATGTTGCCGCGCTGAGGAGCGCCTGGCAGCGGCTCGTGGGCCGCCATGACGCGCTGCGGATCCGCATCGACGACAGCTGCCCCCAGGAACCGCGCCAAGTGGTGACCCGGCGAATCCGTGCTGATGTGCCGCTGTTCGACCTGAGCGGGGTGGCCGAGCCCGACCGGCACAACCTCACCACACAGCTGGTAGGTACGGCCACCGGTACCCCGTTCGCGCTGACCGAGGGTCCGCTGTGGCGGCTTGCGCTGCTGCGGCTGGGACCGCAGGAGCACGTGTTGGTCCTGGCCCTGCACCACCTGATCGCCGACGGCCGTTCGCTGGAGGTGCTGCTCGAGGAGTTGGGCACGGGGTACCGGGCCATGCAGGACGACGGCGCGGACGGACTCGCACTGGCGCCGCTACCGGTCTCCTTCACCGACTACGCCCGCTGGCAGCGCTCGTGGCTCGGCGGTGAGCGGCTGGCGCGGCAGCTCGCCTACTGGCGTGGGCAGCTCGCCGGCGTGTCGGACGCCCCGCTGCCCACCGACCGGCCTCGCGGGGAGGCCGGAGTGACCGGTGATGCCGCGGTGGTGGCCGCGGAGTTGCCCGGCCGGGTGGTGGCCCGCCTGCAGGAATTCGGCAACGAAGCGGCAGTCACCCCGTTCATGGCGTACCTGACGGTGTTCGCGATGGCTCTGGGACACAACCGGCACCTGGGGGATGTGGTGGTCGGCACCCCGATCGCCGGCCGCGGTCGTGCGGAGCTGGAGAACACCGTGGGCTTCTTCGCCAACACGCTGGTGTTACGGATGAGTCTGGAGGGGGACCCCACCTTCCGCGAGCTGTTGGAGCGCACCCGCGACGTCTGCCTGGATGCCTATGCCCACCAGGACGTCCCCTTCGAACGAGTGGTCCAGGAGCTCAGACCGGAGCGCAGCGAGGGCCATCTTCCGCTGTTCCAGACCTGGTTCGTGGTGCAGGACACCCCGGAGCTGGCCGAGACCTTCCCCGGGATACGGGTCGAGCCGCTGCGCGGCGGCGCCCAGCAGGCCCGGTACGACCTGCGGCTCGACATCCAGCGGCAGGGCGGGCGGCTGCGCGCCACATTCGAGTACAAGACCGCACTGTTCGAGAACGCGACCGTCTCCCGGCTCGCCCGGCACTTCGAGCGCCTGGTCGAGTTGGCGGTCCTTGAACCGGATGCTCGGCTGTCGGACCTCACCCGGCGCATCGAGGCCGTGGACGAGCGTGCACGCCGCGAGCGAAGCGGCGCCGTCAGCCTGGCCAGTTTGAACCGTCTGAAGAACGCTCGTCGGGAGCGCACGCGGGACGCGGGCGAGCCCGAGCCTACGCAAGGAGGATGTGCATGAAGTCGGCCATCGAGGGATTCCGGCTGTCGAGCCAGCAGCGCCGTGTCTGGAGTCTGTTGAGGACAGGAGGCGCGGCCGGCTACGCGGTCCGCTGCTCCGTCCGCCTGCCGGAGCCCTGCGACGCCGAGGCGCTGCGCGGTGCGCTCGGGCGGCTGGTGGCCACGCATGAGATTCTGCGGACCGGTTTTCGCCGCCCTGAGGGTGCGGATGTGCCGCTCCAGGTGATCGACGAGGAGGGCGGAGAGGTCGCCCTCACGGTTCATGACCTGCGGGGAAGTGCGCCTGAGGAGCAGCGCAAGAGGTGTGCCGCGCTGTGGGAAGAACTGCGCACGGCCCCGTTCGACCTGGAGAGCGGCCCGGTCATCCAGGCCCTGCTGGTCCGGACGGACGCGGCGGAAGCGGGATCGGGCACCCGCCTGCTGCTGCGGGTGTCGGCGATGTGCGCGGACGTGGCCTCGATGCGTGTCCTGGTCGCCGAGCTGGGGCAGGAGCTGGCCGGAGAGAAGGATCAGGCCGATGACGAGGTGCTGCAGTACGCGGACCTGGCCCAGTGGCAGCAGAGCCTTCTGGACGAGGCGGAGTTCGAGCTCGAGCGAGAGTACTGGCTCGGCCGGGACCCGGCCGTCCTGGCACGTCCCGAGCTGCCTTTCGTGCAGCGCGGCCCGCACACCGCGCCGTACCGGCCCGGCTCGACGGTCAAGTACCTGACGGAAGGGACGAACGCGCGGCTGCGCGCGCTGGCCGAGACATGGGGCGTCCCCCTCTCCACCGTGGTGCTGGCCGGCTGGCGCCTGTTGCTTGACCGGATCACCGACGGTGGGCGGTTCGCCGTCGACGTCCGCTTCGGCAACCGGCGTGCCGAAGAGCTGCGGTCGGCCGTCGGACCGATCGCCAAGTACCTGCCCGCCTCCGAGAAGCCGGAGGGCGGCGAGCAGTTGGCGGCGTTCGTGCTGCGGCTCCAGGCGGAGCTGGAGCGGATGGCGGAGATCCAAGAGTACTTCGGCCGGGAGCAGCTCGACTCCCGTCTGCGCCAAGGGGAGTCGGGCGGCGCCGGGGAGCTGGGTGACGGCGGCTTCGGGGCGGGCTTCGACTGGGAGAACGGGGAAGCGCCAGGGGCTTTCGATACGGCTGCGGACCGCCCCGCCATCGATGTCCTGGAAGCGGTGACCGAACGGTTCGAGGTGCGGATCTCGGGCTGGGAGGAGCAGGGCGGCGTGCGGCTCGAGCTGTGGCATGACCTTGGCTCGATGTCGGCGGCCGATGCGCGGCTGCTGCTGGGCCAGCTGTGCGCGGTGCTGGGCCGGGTCGCGGAGGACCCCGAGGTCACGGTGCGGGAGCTGGCCGTCGTGGAGGCGAAGCCGGAGGACGGGGCTCCGTCGTCCGTGTTCGCCGTCCGCCCCGACGGCGGCACAGATGTGTCCGGGGCTGGGTTTGTGCATGAGCGGTTTGCTGGGTGGGCGGGGCGGGTGCCGGGTGCGGTGGCGGTGGTGGCGGGGGATGGGGTGTTGTCGTATGGGGAGTTGGAGGGTTGGTCGAATCGGTTGGCGTGGTGTTTGCGGGGGTTGGGTGTGGGGGCTGAGGTGCGGGTGGGTGTGGTGGCGGGGCGGTCGGTTGGGTTTGTGGTGGGTTTGTTGGGTGTGTTGAAGGCGGGTGGTGTGTTTGTGCCGTTGGATCCGGGGGTGCCGGTGGGGCGGCGGAGGGTGATGGTGGAGGAGGCTGGTCTGGGGTTTGTGGTGGGTGGTTTGGGTGATGTGGCTGGTTTGGGTGAGGGTGTTGTGGGGGTGGATGTGTGGGGTGAGGGGGTGGCTGGGTGTTCGTCGGATCCGGTGGGTTCTTCGGGTTCGGTGGGTTCTTCGGGTTCGGTGGGTTCTTCGGGTTCGGGGGTTTCGTCGTCGGGTGCGGTGGGTGTGTTGGGGGGTGAGCAGTTGGCGTATGTGGTGTTCACGTCGGGGTCGACGGGGGTGCCGAAGGGTGTGTGTGTGACGCATGGGGGGTTGGCTGAGTATGTGGCGGGTGTGGGGTCGGTGTTGGGGCTGGGGTCGGGTGCGGTGTTCGGGGTGGTGTCGTCGTTGGGGGCGGATCTGGGGTTCACGGCGGTGTTTTCTGCGTTGTGTTCGGGGGGTGTGCTGCATGTGCTGCCGGAGGAGTGTGTGGGGGATCCGGTGGAGTTCGGGGGGTATTTGGCCCGGCATGGGGTGGATTGTGTGAAGGTGACGCCGTCGTTGGTGCGGGCGTTGGTCGAGGGTGGTCGTGGGTTGGGTGTGGAGGGTGTGGGTGTGTGGGTGGTGGGGGGTGAGGCGCTGGACTGGGCTGTGGTGCGGGGGCTGCGTGAGGTGGCGCCGGGGTGCCGGGTGGTGAATCACTATGGGCCGACGGAGACGACGGTGGGGGTGTTGGCGTTCGAGGTGGGGGACTCGCTTGATGAGGTTGATGGGTCCGTTACGGGCTCTGATGGTGTGGTGGGTTCGGTGCCGTTGGGGTGGGGTCTGGGTGGTGCGCGGGTGGTGGTGCTGGATGAGTGGTTGAGGCCGGTTCCGGTGTGGGTCGAGGGTGAGGTGTATGTGGGGGGTGCTGGTGTGGCGCGGGGTTATGTGGGTGGTGGTGGTGTGTCGGGGGAGCGGTTTGTGGCGGATCCGGTGGGTGGTGGGGGTGGTCGGTTGTATCGGACGGGGGATCGGGCGCGGCGTTTGGGTGGGGGGGAGTTGGTGTTTGTCGGGCGTGGCGATGATCAGGTGAAGGTGCGGGGTTTCCGGGTGGAGCCGGGTGAGGTGGCGTCGGTGTTGGGCGCGCATCCCCTGGTGGGTGGGGTTGTGGTGGTGGGGGTTGGTGCGGGTGTGGGGGTGCGGTTGGTGGCTTATGGGGTGTGGGAGGGGGTGGGTGAGGAGGAGTTGCGGGAGTGGTGTGGGCGGTTTTTGCCGGGCTATATGGTGCCGTCGGTGTTTGTGGGGTTGGAGCGGTTGCCGGTGACGTCGAATGGAAAGGTGGATCGGTCGGCGTTGCCGGCGGTTTCGGTGACGGCTTCTCAGGGTGTCGGTGGCGGTGGGGTGTTCGAGGCTCCGGCGGGTGTGGTGGAGGAGTTGTTGGCGGGGGTGTGGTGTGAGGTGTTGGGGGTGGAGCGGGTTGGGCGTTGGGATGATTTTTTTGTGTTGGGCGGGGATTCGATTATGTCGATTCAGGTGGTGGCGCGGGCGGCGCGTTTGGGGTTGGGGTTGTCGACGCGGTTGTTGTTCCGTCATCGGTCGGTGGGGGCGTTGGCGCCGTTTGTGGGTGGGGGATCGGGTGGGGTGTTGGGTGAGCAGGGGGTGGTGTCGGGTTCGGTGGTGCTGACGCCGGTGGTGCGGTGGTTTGTGGAGGGGGGTGGTCCGGTCGGTTTTTACAACCAGGCGGTGTGGTTGCGGGTGTCTGGTGGGGTTGATGTGGGTGTGTTGGGGCGGGTGTTGGTGGGGTTGGTGGGGCATCACGATGCGTTGCGGTTGCGGTTGGTGAGGGATGGGGTGGGTGGCTGGGCTCTGGAGGGTGTGGGTGTGGGGGGTGTGGTGGAGCGGCTGGTGTTGGGGGTGGTGGATCTGTCGGGGGTGCCGGAGGGGTTGAGGGGGGATGTGCCGGGGGTGTTGGAGGGGTTTGCGGGTGCTGTGGGTGAGGGTGTGGAGGTGGGATCGGGGTGTTTGTTGCGGGGGTTGGTGGTGAGGTTGGGGGGTGAGGATCGGGTGTTGTTGGTGGTGCATCATTTGGGGGTGGACGGGGTTTCGTGGCGGGTGTTGCTGGAGGATCTGGGGCTGGGGTACGGGCAGTTGATGTCGGGGGATGTGCTGCGGTTCCCGGTGAAGACCACGTCGTTCCAAACCTGGGCCCAACACCTCGACGAGCTGGCCCAGTCGGACGAGTTGCTGCCCGAACTCGGCCACTGGACCTCGGTGCTCTCCGGAAAGGGTCTGGCAGTGCCGCGGGACACCGATGCCGATCCTGCGGAGGTCAATACGTATGCCGCCGCCGCCACGGCGGCCGGCCGGCTGGACCGGGCGGAGACCGAAGGACTGCTGCGCCCGGGCACGGCCGATGTCGGTGCACTCGACCTGCTGCTCGCCGCGTTGGGCCGGACCCTGGCCGAGTGGACCGGCGATACCCGAGTGGTCGTGGAGATGGAGGGGCATGGCCGCGAGTCTCGCTGGGACGACGCGGATGTCTCGCGGACGGTGGGATGGTTCACCACCATGTACCCCCTGGCCCTGGACTTCCCTCCGGCGGCCGACGGGGCGGGTGACGACGTGTCCCGGGTGCACCAGTCTCTGGCCGCGGTTCCGGGCGGCGGACTCGGCTACGGGCTGCTGAGGCACAACCGGAGTGATGCCGCGGCTGACGCGCTGCGCGCGCTGCCCCACCCCGAGGTGCGCTTCAACTACCTCGGTCAGCTCGCGACGGGCGGCCCCGGCGAGGACGGCGTCTTCACCATGAGCCCGGACAGCACCGGACCCACGGCCGCCCCGGACGGCATACGCCGCTACCTCCTGGACATCACCGCGGTGGTGGCCGAGGGGCGGCTGCATGTGAATTGGATCCACTGCCCGCACATCCATGACACCGCCACCGTCGAGCGGTTGGCGGCCGCCTTCCTGGACCGGATCCGGGAACTGTGTGCCGCCCACGCCGGGACGGGATCCACGAGTCCCCGCGACTTCCCGCTGGCCCAGCTTGACCAGGACCAGTTGGATGCCCTCGCGGCTATGTTGGGGGACGAGGAGGACTGACAGCCGGCAAGCCGGGCCGGAACTCACCGCTGCGCACCCGCGCGACCTCGCGCATGTAGCGCCACCGGTCCGGTAGGACGCTGTGGCCGGCCCGGACCGCCGCCGCCAAGGCGTTGAACTCCCACTGCTCGGTCCGTGTCCACCGCTCGCCGAGCAGTTCCCGGACCTCGGGCGGAATCGTGCCGACCGCCAGCAGGCGGGCCGTCCGGCCCAGCGCCTCCCGGACCGCCGGCCAGGCGGCGTCGAGGCCGGCCGGCAGTCCGGGCGGGCGCGGCGGTCGCCGCATTTCCTCGAGCAACGTGCGGGCCGCGGGAGTGTTCGTCAGGCCGTGCAGGATCATGTCCCGGAAATAGCGGCGAAACTCCTCCACCGTGGGTGGCATCTCCCGCTCGGGAACTTGCAGGACGCGGCCCAGCTGCCGCGACTCCGCGTAGAGGCGTCGCAGCTGGGCTGGGCGTAACGGGCGGCCGAACAGCCGCCGGGTGGTGGCATAGCGCTCGAACAAGGTGGCATTGACCCAGGCGTACGCCGCTCCGTTGAGAGCATGGTAGGTGCGCCCGTGCTCGTCGACGCCCCGGAACGAGCGGTGCAGCGCACGGAGCCGCTCCCCTTCCGCCACCGCCAGCGGGCCGCCGTAGATGTAGCGGAGCATCGAGGATCCGGTTCGCATCGCACGTCCCCACGAGTCGGAGCCCAACACCGAATGGCGGGAGACCGCAGCGCCCACCATCGGATGCGCCACCTGAAGCAGGAGCGCGGAGGGGACGATCAGCAACGCGCGGTACTCGCCGGCGATGTCCCACATCAGCGAACCAGGGCCCAGTGGCTCGGGAGGCATCCGGCCTTCGGCCGGCGGGTTCGTCGTCACCGTGGCAAGGCTAGTCGGTCCGCGTCCCGCTGGCGGCTGCCGGCGGCGAGAAGCGCCTCCGGCCGCCGACCACACGAGTGTGGTCGGCGGCCGCAAAGGGGTACGGGTCGAAAGTGGGCGTCAGCCCACCAGGTGGGGCTGCTGCCGCGTGGTCTCCAGCACCTGGTTGCCGATCCGGTACCGGAAGACGATCTGGCGCCTACCGGCGTGGGACTCGATGGCGAAGGTCTGCTCCTCGGTCCAGCACAGCGGCCGGAAAGCCCCGTTGCCAAGATGGGCCAGCTTCGTCTCGTGCTCACCCAGCTTCACCACGAGGTGGCCGTCGCGAACGGACAACTCCGCTTCGACGTCGTCCTTCTCGAACGCGTTCCACTCCTTGGCGGTGGGAAACTCGGGGTACGGCCTGAGGAAGGACGAGGGCAAGGTGATTGCGCCACCGAGGTCCTTCAGATCGTCAGGCAGTGATTGGCCTCCGTTGAAGTACATGATGTCCTCGGTCTCGATCTCCTTCCGCAGCTGCTCCGGAAAGAGTTCGAAGAGCCGTTCGCTGATGTAGCAGTCCAGGATGAGATGGACCCGCGCTGCCTCCCCCTTGTTGTAGAGGGAATGTGGCGTTCCGAAGTTCGCGTACCAGAACTCGCCGGGCTGCCAGCAGTAGTCCTTTCCGTTGAGGACCAGGACGGCGTGGTCGTTTGTCACGACCGGGATATGAAGGCGCACCCAGCCCGCGGAGAGCCCATAGGGTCGGTCGGAGTGCTCGAGTACCGATTTTCCGGCGGCGAGCGAGCTGAACCGCGCCGCGCGCAGCGGCAGGTCGATGGCCTCCAGGAGCTCCCGAACATACGGGGTGTGCTTCATGTACTGCGTATCGGCGACCTCGTCCCGCCCGGAGCCCTCCGCGTCTCCGCCCGAGATGCGCAGTGGGAGGTAGGCCCATCCGCCGGCGTCCTCTTCGTCCGAGTCCTCTGGGGTCGGATTGGTGTGGGTACTGAAATGCTTTTCAACTGCGTACAGGTCCGCGCGCAGCCGATCGGCATCAATTTCGGGCCGCAACTTAACCGCGTCTGGCAGCATCGACACGTTCTCCCCATGCGTGGGCTGGATTTGACGAGGTTTGCCGATTTGCGGGTGGCGTACATCCGAACCCCGCTCGGCGCAGGGGAGTACGAAAACTCCCAGGCGAAATTCGCCCATATGCTAACGCGCTCGGAGTAGTGCAACAAGGGCAACGGGCTGACACCGTGGGCGTGCACAAGGTCGGCGAGCAACCAGGGATCTTTCCGCTGTCCACCTTCACCGAGTTGGACGCAGCTGGTGGCTGAGGCGGCCCCGGAGACGGCGAGCAACTCCTCGAACGCGCCGTTCGCTACCGCACGGTGGGGGACATGTCCTGCACCGGAGCGGTGGAGTCGACCGCGAGCCGACGCACCAGCGCCGACGACAAGCCGTCGGCGGCTGCCATCCGCAGGTCGGCGCTGCTGACGGCGCCGCTCACACGGTCGCCGTGACGCGACGCTGATAGTTCGCGCCGATTAGTACGCGACGAGCGCTACGCGGCGTGTAGTATCCCTGGCATGGCAGACAGCGAGTCACCCGTTGTCCTCGCGGGTATGACAAAGAAGTTCGGAACGACCGTCGCCGTCGACGCACTGGACTGGGCCCCCAAGCGGGGCCAGGTCACCGCGTTGGTCGGCCTCAACGGCGCCGGAAAATCGACCACTATGCGGGTCATGACCGGGCTGATCCGTCCCACCGAGGGCTCGGTGACGATGCGGGTCGGCGACGGTGAACGGCCTCTCTCGGCAATGATCGAGGGCCCGGCCCTCTATCCGGGACTGTCGGTTCGCCGCAATCTTGAGATCCAGCGCGTCCTGACCGGCGCGCCCGCCTCCGAACTGAAGGAGGTGGCCATGCTGATGGAGATCGACGACGTGCTGGGCAAGCGCGTCAAGGCGCTCTCCCAGGGCTACCGGCAGCGGGTGGCGATCGGCGCCGCACTGCTGGCTTCGCCGGCGGTCATGCTGCTGGACGAGCCGACCAACGCGCTGGACCCGGAGGCGATTCAGCACCTGCGCCGCCTGATCCGCCGCACCGCGGACCGCAACGTCGCCATGGTGGTCTCCACCCACCAGCTGCGCGAACTGGAGGGAACCGCCGACGCGCTGACCCTCATTCATGAGGGCAAGGTCCACTATGACGGACCGTTCGACGCCTTCGTCGGCAAGCCCAGCCTGCGCGTTCGCGCCCTCGACGGGGCTGCGACCGGAAGCCTGGCGGTGCTGCTCGAGGAGCAAGGCCTCGCGATAGAGCGGACCGGGGACGAGCTGAAAGTGACACCCGACGGGCACGCCGACCTGCTCTCCAGCCAGATTTTCGAGATCGCGGCCGGAGCCGGCATCAAGCTCGTCGAGCTCGCCCATGTCACCCCCACTCTCGAAGAGGCCTTCCAGGCCGCGATCTCAGGAGCGCGCCCATGAGGACGTACCGCGCGGAGCTGCTGCGCACCTGCAACCGAGCCCACCTTCTGCTGATGCTCTTCGCCCTCTCGCTGTTGGGCTTCCTGATGTTCAACTACAAACCGCAGCACCAGACCCCGCTGGGCGGATTCCAGCAGGCGGGCATGGTCGTGGCCTCGATCTTCATGTGCCGCGCGGCCGTAGTCGCCGGCGGGGATTTCAGCAGCGGTACGATCCGGCCCTGGCTCATAGCGCGGCCGCGGCGCAGCGAGGTCTTCCTCGGGAAGCTCGCCGCCTCACTCACCCTCGGAGTGGTGTTCTGCATCGTCGCGGGGGTGATGGGATACCTGGCGAGCGCGGTGCAGAGCAAGACGCCGACGGTCTCGCACGACGCCGCCGTGGCGGGCCAGCTCCTGATCGGGATCGGAGCGCTCACCCTCTTCGGCCACGCGATCGGCGTGTTCACCCGCAGCATTCCGGTGGGGCTGACGCTGACGCTCGGCTGGGTCCTGCCGGTGGAGAAGTTCCTGTCCAACCCCAGCCGTGACCATTGGCTTCCCGGTATCACTGTTCAGAACATCACCATGGGGAAGTTCACGGGCGGCGCCTGGAGCGGGGCGATCAGCCACGCGTACATCCCCTTCCTGATCCTGGAAGTCGCCGCACTGGTCTTCTTCCTGCGCCAGGACGTCAACAGTTAGCGCGTACGGGGAGCCCGCGTGGCTCCGGTTCCGCACATGGAGTGATCCACATGACGATTGCCGATAGTGAGAGCCTGCCGGTCGGGCACCGAGCACGGCCGGCGGTACGGACAGCGCTCGTGGGGGCTGTGTTGAACGCGATCCTCTTCGTCGTGTTCGGCTACGTGACCACCCAGGCGAAGTCCGTTCGTGACGGGAGCCCCTGGCAGGACGACCCTTACGACGCGGTCGTGACGTTCACGTTCTTCTGCGTGCCGATCCTCGTCCTCCTCGTCGTGCTGCGCTTGCCCCTGTGCCGGCGCGCCGAGCCGCTGCCGCTGTACCGGGTCACCCAGCTGCTGCGCGCCAGCGGCATCGCCACGGCGCTCGTATCGCTGACCTACGCCGCCGACTGGGTCGCGACAGCCACCGGCGCGCAGCGCAGCCTGTGGGACTCGGGCACGCCCTGGCTCATCGGCGCCCTTGGCGTGGTCACCGTGCCGACCGCTCTCACCTGGCTGGTCCACGCACGGGCGCGGAGGCTGCTGCCCGTACGGATCGGCCGGCAGGAGGGCGGCGACTGGTTGCAGGACACGCAGCTACTCGCCGATCTGCTGGGGCGTAGGTTCCCGCGGGCGTTCGGGTGGCTTTCCGGCTGGTTGGTGCGTACCGACGCCGCCGCCTGGATCCGCCGGCGCTTCACCCTCCTCGTCGTGGTGGCCAGCCTGCTCGGTGGCGTCGGGCTGGCCGGCTCGCAGATGCAGGAGGACGGCTTCAGCTCGCTGTTCTTCATCGAGGGCGCATGGTTCGCAGGCGGCATGTTCGCCTTCGCGGTCATTTGCGACGCATTGCTGCGACTTACCGTCCGGCCCGCACCGACGGGTCCGCTGAGGCACGCGGCTTACGTCGCGGTGACCGCGGGCGCGCTGGCCCTGCCAGTCTCGATGGGCCTGCGGCGCAGCATCTGGAGTGCCATCGGTTTCACCGGGACGATCGACACCCCCGCGCAGTACGCGGGACTCACCTTCAGCTGCGCGCTGGTGATGTTCGCCCTGGTGTTCGCCGTGGTCTTCCTCCGGTCCGCCCGGAGGCGATAGCCGGCCGGCGGTCCGAATCCCCCGTCGGGCCGCCGGCCCCTCTGTCTAGTGCGAGGGCGTCAGCCGCACCGGGAGGCGGCAGATGCCACTCAGCAGATTGGAATGTGTGCGCTGCACGGGACCGGTCGGCTCGATCCGCCCGACCCGGTCGCGCAGCACCTCCAGCAGCGAGCGGATCTCGCTCCTGCCCAGGTAGGCGCCGAGACAGAAGTGCGGGCCGTGTCCGAAGGCGAGGTGCTTGTTCGGTGTCCGGGTGAGGTCGTAGGTCTCCGGTTCGTCGAACACCTCCTCGTCCCGGTTCGCCGAGCTGTTCCAGAGCGTCACCACGTCGCCGGCCCGGATCAGTTCGTCGCGCACCTTGACGTCCTCTCGTGCCACCCGGCCGAAGTGCATGGCCGGGGTGGTCCAGCGCAGCACTTCCTCGACTGCTGTATCGAGGCCGGCTCGCCGGGACTTGACGGCTTGCCATTGGTCGGGATGCTCGATGAAGGAGTGCACTGCGCCGAGCATCGACAGCCGGCTGGTCTCGTCTCCGCCGATGATCAGGCTGTAGCAGTTGAAGATGACCTCGTGAGGGGTGAGGCGCTCGCCATTGATGGTGGCGGTGGCGAGCGTGCTGATCACGTCGTCCTGCGGCGCCTGCTGACGCTCGGTGGCCAGTTCCAGAAAGTACATCAGGATCTCATTGCGGGCCGCCCAGGCATCGCCGTCGACCGCGTCCTGCTCCTCCGAGCTCAGTGCGGACTTGTTCAGGCGGAGCAGGTACGGTCGGTCGCTCTCGGGTACGCCGAGCAGGTCGCAGATGGTGCCCATGGGTATGTGATCGGCGACCTCGGCGGCGAAGTCCACCTCGCCCCGGGCCAAGGCATCTTCGATCCTGCGGGTTGTATTCCTCTGGATCCGCTCGGCGACCCGGCTGAGTGCACGTGGTGAGAATGCCTTGAGGAGGGTGTTGCGAACGTCCCGATGCCGCTGGCCGTCCGTCACCGCCAGCATCTTCCCTGCGGCCGTGTCGTGGCCCTGGAGAAGAGTGGTGAGCACATTGCCCTTTTCGGCGGTGTAGTTGACCTCGTCCTTGTACACCGCCAGGACGTCGGCGTGCTTCGAGAGCACCCAGAACCCGGGTTTGCCATCCTTTGCGGGATGCCAATACACGGGCCTGTCCCGCCGCAGCACGCGCCAGAACCCGGCGAGGTCTAACTCCGAGTGTGTGGCGGGATCCGCGAGATTCACCGCGGCTATGTCGTCGAGCGTGTCGGGTTGGAACTGGCGCATGTCACTGATCCGTTTCGACGGCATCCGTCCGCCCGGGCGAGGGCGACGGCGCGGCGGATTCGAGAAGTGCGCGGCAATCGTAGCCGCGGGGCGCAGGCCGCGGCGAGCAGCGACAAGTCGCGCCCGGTGTCCCGTTGTTGGCGCCTTTTACTTCGTGGCACGTGCCACGACTTGGCGTACCATGTCCCGGGAAAATCAGGGATGGAGGCCCATGCACAGCAACAATGCGCAGATGCTCGTACTCACCGTCCTCGCGGACGGCCCGCTGCACGGCTACGCGATCAACACCGCCATCGAGTCCCTGTCGGGCACCAAACTCGGCCCCGGCAGCCTGTACGGCGCCCTCTCCCGCCTCGAGACACATGGACTGATCCGGCCCGCAGACGAGGCGAACGATCCGGGGCAGCGTCACCGCACCATGCAGATCACAGACGCCGGACGTAACCTGCTGCGCACCGAACTTCAGCAGATGGCCCGGGTCTCCTCGGCAGGCCTGCATGCGCTCGGGGTGGACCCGGCATGAGGGCGGCTCGCCTCCTGGCTGGCCTCTACCCACCAGCCGTTCGGGAGCGCTGGGGTCAGGACCTGTGCCGGGAGGTACAGGCCACCGGCCTTCGCTCGTGGCCGGACACGCTGGCCGGGGCCGCGCGGCTCTGGTTTCATCCGGCTGACTGGCCGGAAACCTCCACCGGCCAGACCCGTCGCGTCCTGACCGTCACCCTCTTCGTCATCGCCTCGGCCACCGTGCTCCTGCTGCGTACCGGTTCACCCGCGGTCACCGTGACCACCGACATCGGCCATCCGCTCACCAGCCTGTGGCTGGCGCCGCTTCTGGTCGGCACCGTCCTGGCCACCCCTCTGCCGCCGCTCCGCATTGCCGCGCTGGGCCGCCTACTCGTCGTGACAGTGCGCCTTTTGGCCGTCCCGGTCGCCCAGGTGGGGATCCTGTTCATGCTGGCCCGGAACGGCATTCTCGCCCGGGCCACGGGGTGGGTGGATGCCGCCTTGACGCTCTACTACTGGCTCACCCTGGCCTCGGTCGCGCTGTGCCTGTGCATGCTGGTCGCCCGCGTGGTAAGGGCTGCCGCCGCGCCGGCCGCGCGCCGGTTGTCCGCAGCGCTGCTGTATCTCGGTGGGGGACTGGCACTCGCGGCGGGTCAGAGACTCCTCGCGGTGATCTGCGGCGCGGCCGGGTTCGGTGTGATTGTTCAGACCGTGATGCTGGGCCTGCTGGCCGCCATGGCCCTCAGCACCGGCCAAGACCTCCGCAAGAAGGCGGCACCGGCAGGCTGATCCTGCCGGTGCCCTGAGTTGTCGCTATCGGGTGCTTGCTCCGGAGAAGTCCGGCACGGTGAAAACGCCCTCGCTGCCCAGCGCGCGCTGCAGGACGAGAGCGGCAACCGCGATGTCCAGGGAACCGAGTCCGAACGGTGCGTACACGGCGGTCTTGCTCGGGTTCCGGCGGATTCGGCCGTCCAGGTGGTCGCCGATGTTGGTGATGTCGGCGCGCTGGACGATGCCCTCATCGAGCGCGAGGGCGA
Organism: Streptomyces sp. NPDC007856; assembly: GCF_042868225.1. Lineage (NCBI taxonomy): Bacteria > Bacillati > Actinomycetota > Actinomycetes > Kitasatosporales > Streptomycetaceae > Streptomyces > Streptomyces sp. NPDC007856. Next base: position 484,796 of record NZ_JBIAEC010000005.1, read on the forward strand.
GCGAGGTCTTCTCCCGCAGCGCGTGCGAGACCTCGTCCACGATGTGCTCGGCACCCGCCATGGCTGCGGGCGTGAGATCGCGCAGAGACATGTGCAGTACGACGGCCCCAGGGTAAAACCAGTCGGCTTCCCCGACGTATGGCTCCACCGCCGTGGTGGCGAAGAGCACCAGGTCCGCGTCGTCGAGCGTCGCGCGCAGCGTGCGCTGTACGGTCACTGTGTCGGTGATGCCGTGGGTGTGGGAGGCGGCGAATGAGCGCGCCCGCTCCTCGTCCAGGTCATGCACGGCGACGGAGCCGCAACGCCAGCCCTGTTCTGCCATGGCCCTGACGGTGGCGTCCGCGATATACCCAGTGCCGACGACGGCCATCCGGCGTATCGCCAGATCCCCGCCGCGTAGCGCGCGGGCGCCCACCGTCGCGGAGAGCGCAGTGCGGAAGGCGCTGATCCGGGCGCCTTCGAGTACAGCCCTGGGAAATCCGGTCGCCACGTCATTGAGCACGATCAACGCGGATGCCCGGGGAAGTCCGCGATCCAGATTTCCTGGGAAGCTGGATATCCATTTCAAGCCCATGGCGGGGGTTTCGCCCGCGACATACGCGGGCAGCGCGATGGCTCGCCGCCGGTCTGATGGGTCGGGCCGGAGGAACAAACTGTCGGGATTGACCAGTTCACCCCGGGCCGCCTGCCGGTAGACGGTTTCGACGATCCCGGCGCCTTCTTTTCCGAGTCCTTCCAGAATGCGACTGACGACAGCTGCGGGGACGACGGTGAGTTCTTGCGAATCATGTCTGACTGTGCTCATCGCATGTCTCCTGACGGTAATGGCGCGCGGATCAATTCATGGAGGGTCCATGTGAAGAAATCTCGGTTACCGTGCCATGGCCGAGCCGGCCGGGTGCGCCCACCGCACGGTGGCTCGGCATATGAAGACGCGGGTCGCCGGCCGGCACCCCGGCCGACGCCGTCACCGGGCCCGGGCGATCGACGACTGTCTGCCGAAGATCGAGGACCAGTGGTCCGCTCGCAGCGCAAGATGCGCCCGCCCGTCCGGGCGTTTGACCGCGGAATCTCCGCACTCGAACCGTGGAACCGGCCCGGCAGGCCCCGTGCCCAGTGCACATGATGGGGGAAGGTCGCGTCAAATGCCGCTCGCCGTCGCCTCGGATCGGCCCTTGGTCTCCGGGGCGGCGGGCAGGCACGTGCGTATGGTCGTGCCGTAGTGCCGGGAATGGTTCGGCCTGGGCTGACCGTCCTGGCACGTTCTCCGGGTCGGAGAGCTCCCGAAGCAGGTCCTTGCGGGAAGGCCTCCTGTGATACGCGATGCGGTAGTACAGTTCAGGTAATGCGAGGCGTGTTCGATCGAAGGCCGCGCAACGAGCGGCGTGGGTGCGGGCGTTGGCGGCAGGGCGCCGACGCCGCGGTGCTTCCGGACCGCACGTGGACGAAGTGTCTGGAAGGAAGGGGTCGCTGTGGAGCAGCCGGTGCGGGACCGCGCTGCTTCGAAGCCGCAAGGCGGCGGCCGGGGCCGTCGCTCGGGTGGGGGCGACGATCCTCGTGTCTCGCCGCCGGCTCACCGAAGTCCACCTTACTGGGCGATTGCCCCTGGGTGAGTTGGAAGTGCACGGATTCTGCCTCGTGCGGGAATTGTCAGTGCCTTTTGAGTCCGGCTTCTACCGTATTTCCATTTGGAATTCGAAGCCGGGCGGAGTCGGCGGTACTCGGCACCACTCCTCATGTGTCACCGGAAGAATCTCAGCAGGCCGGGCCGCCCCGAGAGCAAGCTCGGGGCGGCCCGGCCTACTGCTGCGCGCCGAAGACTTGGCGATATCGTTTCGTCAAGAGATCTTAAAGGTGGCAAAAGATTCTGACGCGCTGTTGACGTGCCGAAAGTTGTTGCTGAAGTCTGCGTTGAGCGTCATGTTCAAGTCATGTTGGTGGTAATGTCGGCCACAAGCTAAGGCGGGTGAGGCGATACGTAGGTTCCACGGCGATACGGCGCCGTAAGTCTTTCGAATTACGCGGAAGAGCAACCGGTGGCAGGCGCGTCGACCCGGCAGGAGCGTGATCCCTTCTCGGGATTCCAGCACGCCAGCGCTCCGGCCTTAACGTGGGCACCGGTTGCGGAACGGGGGAGCATGTCGATTGAGGTGCGCGGGACCGTGCAGGGTCTCGGGGGTCAGGTTGCGCGGTTCCTGGCCGAATGGCAGGAGGGTGAGCGCCTGGCCGGCGGGGTGACCAGTGTTCCGGTTGCGGAACTCTCCGATGCGGATTCCCCACGTACAGCGGGGGAGGATTCCAGCCATACGATGGCTCTGGCAGAGGTGGATGATCAACTTCCACCGATCGTCGTCCATCGTGCTACGAACCGGGTAATCGATGGCATGCACAGGTTGCGTGCGGCGAAGTTGCGTAATGACGACTACATTGACGTCTGGTTCTTTGATGGCACCGAGGAGGATGCCTTCGTCCTGGCGGTGACGCTCAATACCCGCCACGGGCTTCCGCTGTCACGGGCGGATCGGACCGCCGCAGCGCTGCGCATCATCCGCTCGCACCCGGAGTGGTCGAACCGGGTGATCGCGTCCGTGAGCGGCCTCTCGGACAAGACAATCGCGGTCCTGAGGCGCAATCTGACTGCGGAGACTCCGCGGTCAGACGTGCGGATAGGTGCGGATGGCCGGTCGCGACCTGTGGATCTGGCCAGCGGACGCGAACGTGCCGGTGAACTGATCAAGAAGAGCCCCCACCTTCCGTTACGGAAGATCGCCCAGGAGGCGGGGATCGCCGTGTCAACGGCAAAAGATGTCCGGGACAGGATCCGCTCGGGCCAGGACCCGGTGCCTTCGCGGCAGCGGGCGGAAGTCAATGGCGCGAAGGCCAATGGCAAGGAAGCCTATGACGGGCTCTCCGCGGCACTCCAAAACCAGACGATGCCCCCGTCGCCGACGGAGGTCGGTCCGCTGCTCGATGCGCTGCGGCGGGACCCGTCGGTGCGCCACACGATAGCGGGGCGTACCGTCCTGCGGCTGTTTCAGCTGCACTTGATCAAAGCGGAGGAGTGGGCGCACCTGGCTCAGCGGCTTCCGCCGCACTGCAGCGCCGCGATGGCTCAGGTCGCCAGGGCCTGCGGTGAATCCTGGCTGTACTTCGCCCGGAAGCTCGAGTCCCGGCGTTCGCGGGGAAGCACTTACGGCGAAGCGCTTCGGAGCGAGTCATGGGTTGACTCCACGGACAGTCGCTCGCGGACGAGGAGGAGTGCTGAATGGATCCCACCTCACCCCACAACGGCATGTCGCAGATCACGCTGGACCGGGTGACTGCGGTCGTCAGGGACGCCTTCCTCGACTCTTCAGCGGTCGTGAGTGCGTGATCGTGCCGCCGGCTCTCCCTTTGTTGGTCCGTACCCGGTCTTCTTCCACAAGGCAGTCGCACTCCAAGGAGGAGTCGTGACCAACCCGTTCGACAACCCGGACGGCGTGTTTCTCGTGCTGGTGAATCACGAAGGCCAGCATTCGCTGTGGCCCTCGTTCGCGACGGTTCCTGACGGCTGGGACGTAGTGCTGGGTGAGAGCAGCCGACAGGAATGCCTCGATTACATCAACGATCACTGGACGGATCTGCGTCCTAAGAGCCTGGTCGAGAAGATGGGCGGGTAGGCGACTCGACGGGGCCCGTCGTGATCCGGGCGCGTCCATCGTGGGGGACTTCGCCGCGGCTGCGGTGCTGACCGTGCCCGGCGCGCTCGGCGACCGCTTGTCCCCACGGTCGCTGCTGATCTCCTGCCTGTCAGTCCTCGTAGTGTGGAGACGATGGGTGCGGCCAGTCTCTCGGCGAGGATGCCCGGCACTCGAAGGCGTCGGCCATCCGCCGCGGGCGGTCCTCGCCGTGGGGTGGACGGGTGCGTGATCGATGCGGACCAGCACCAGGGTGTTGTCGGCCACGACGGTCAAGTCGGCCGCCTCCAGGCCCATATGGGCGACGATCGTCTTTGCGATGGCCCGGCAGCTCATCGCGCAGGGCACGCGGTGGCCCGGCTGGTGCTGCTGGACTGAGCGAGTTGGCGGAGTACCGGCTGGCCGACGAGGCGGGTTTCCTGGCCGAGCACATGGATCCGGCCACGATGGACCGCTATGTGGAGACGGCTCGTGCCCATACACGGCCCGCGCCTACCGGCCCGGCCGTTACGAGGGCTCCGTCCTGCTGCTGCGCTGCGCCGCCCCCTCGGAGCCGGCGGACGCGGACCCAGCCGGGGCCTCGCTGTCCAGGCCGAGGCCTCAGTGCTCCCGCAGGGACGCTGGATTGAGCCGGACGAGTCGCCGGATGACGCTCATGCCGGGTTCACCCCCAGGCCCCGAAGCCCCGCGGCTGCCACCCGGGCCATCGAGCGCAGCTCCTGCTCGAGCACCTCGCGCCCCTTGGCGGTCAGCTGAACGGGCCGGGCGCGCGCCACCTCGTCCAGTGATTCGACCAGCCCCTTGGACTCCAGCCGGGTCAGTGCGCCGTACAGGCTGCCGGGGCCCAGCCGCTTGCCGGTCAGCTCCTCGATGGCCGTGTTGATGGCGTAGCCGTGCAGCGGCCCGTCCGAGAGCACGCACAGGACCAGAGTCTGAGCGTCGTTGGCCTGCATCTTGTTCCTCCTCGTCTCGCCAGCCAGATTATACGCGACGCGTGCTACGGGACGTGTAGTATCCGGGGCCGTGACGGAGGACCCGGCACCCGTCGTTCTGGCGGGTGCGACAAAGGCGTTCGGCAGACGACGACCGTCAAAGCGTGTTCTTACGACACGGTTCGCGACTTCGCAGAGTGATACCGGACGATCCGAAGGCCGCCGCACTCCGTCGTCGAGGCATTGTTCAGCTCGCGATAATTGTCCGTCAGGTCATCGCTGCCTCGCCCTCTCACCGGTTCGCTGAACCTGTCCATCGACTGGTCCAGAAGATGGGGATCCATCCGGCGGTAGGCCAGGAGGGACTTGAGGACCTCCTGGTGGACGTGCGAGAGCATGTCCGTGTGTGAGGGCCTTCTCTCGAGAAGCACAGGAACGCGAAGAGCGAACATGCCCGGCCTCCTCCTGCGCGCGGTTTCTCATGTTCACCGTGGCCGAGAACTTGAGCCTGTCCTGCGACGTCAGCCCGAACACGGAAAGCGCATAAGACGCCAGCACCCACTGAAACTCGGTGTGCCTGGCCTCGCGTGTCGATGCGCGCAACCCGTCCAGCTCCTGACCCCCGATCCGGACGTTCGTGTGTCTCGTCACGGGTTCACGGATGGGGCGGAATTCGCTGTCACGGACCTGAAGGATCGGCGGGATGCCCGGGTACCGACTCTGCCAGTACGTCTCTTCTTGCCGCACCGTGTCGCCGCCATGCGCATCCCGGACCGGCTCGAAGAACCTTACGGAAGAGCCCTGCCCTCGCGCATCTGTGTCCGGTGCCGCGTATCCCTTCCACAACTCACGTTCAGTGATTTCGGATGACTCTGCGTCGAAGAAAAGGTGAGCGAAACCCAATATCAGTACATGGAGCGTGGGTGAATACCTGACGAGGAAGAACCGGAAGGGGTATTCCTTCTCCAGATCCCATTGCCTGGTCGCCTCGGCGGTGAGAAACAGGGCGACGTATCGATGGAACTGGTCCACCGACTGCGCCTTGATGTTCTTCGCCGTGATGAGGCGGTCGATGGGAAGCGGGTCGCGAACCGTCTGTACCAGGGCTCCTTCCTGGCGTGCGAGACCGAGACGCAGCGCGTCGTACCTGAGTGTGATCCCGTGCGGTGCCGCAACCAGGGCGTCAGGGTCCAGTTCCCCCCGTTATCCGCTGTGCCCGCCACAGGGCCATGCGCCACGGTGAATCCGGTGGAAACCGTCGGAGATGCGCCTTCTGCGCGGCCGTGAGGGGATAAAACATGGGGCCCATGCCACCACACCTGTTGCGCATACCTGCTTTCCGGATGTTCTTCATCGGGCGAACACTGTCCATGATCGGCAGTGCGGCAATACCCACGGCTCTCTCCCTCGCCGTCTATCTGGCTCATCGGTAGTTGTGCCTTGTACAAGTCCCTGTCCGAGGCAGGCCTTTCCACCGCGTAGCGGCGGCGCCGGTGCACGGGCCGACGGCCTGCCGGCCTTCAAGGTCGAGTATCGATCAACTCTTCTTCAAGAGAAGGCCGGTGGCGGCGTCCGTCCACCGGGTCAACTAGAGTTTCCGTATGCCGTAACCAGGCAGCCTGTGCGGTGCCACGTGTGGGTGCCGTCCGTCTGCCGCCTCCCTTTGGACCCGAGGTATTGATCATGGTCGACTTAGTCCCCAAGATTGTTGTCGTCGTGCCCACGTACAACGAACGAGAGAACCTGCCCGTACTGGCCGGCCTGCTGACGGATCTGCAGCTGCCGAATCTCCATCTGCTGGTGGTGGACGACAATTCACCGGACGGCACTGGTGACGTGGCGGACAAACTGGCGGCGGAAGCCCCGGACCGCGTCGGTGTGCTGCACCGCGCCGAGAAGGACGGACTGGGACGTGCCTACGTCGCCGGGATGACCCGGGCGCTGGCAGAGGGCGCGGATGTGGTGATCCAGATGGACGCCGATCTCTCGCACCCCGCTTCGGCCATTCCCGCGATGGTGGACACGCTACGGAACACGGACGCCGCCGTGGTGCTCGGCTCCCGCTATGTCGCGGGCGGTGCGACCGCGGCGGACTGGCCGTGGCACCGCAAAGCGTTGTCCCTGTGGGCGAACTTCTACGTGAACACGCTGCTGCGATTGGGCGTGAAGGACGCCACCGCCGGATTCAAGGCATGGCGGGCGGAAACGCTGCGTGTGATCGACCCGCAATCGGTCTACAGCAACGGATACTCGTTCCAAGTGGAGATGAACTTCCGCACCGTCAAACGCGGGATGAAGATCCTTGAGGTGCCCATCCGATTCGAAGAGCGAGTCAAGGGCACTTCCAAGATGAGCCTGGCTGTGCAGACCGAGTCGGCGCTTGCGCCTTGGAAGCTGCTCCTGGGCCGACGGGCGAAGTGAGCCCACGGCGGACGGGCCCCGGGCGTGGTGCACTCCTGCAGTGGCACACCCTGGGCCGTCCGCGGCCGGCGGTTCGTACGTCTAGCGTCCGAAGCGGCGCTCACGCCCGGCGTAGGAGCGCAGGGCCCGAAGAAAGTCGATCCGCCGGAACGCGGGCCAGTAGCAGTCGACGAAATGTATCTCGGCGTAGGCCGACTGCCAGAGCAGAAACCCGGAGAGGCGCTGCTCGCCGGACGTGCGAATGATGAAGTCCGTGGTGTCGGGCCCGGTTGCCGAGTACAGGTGCTGTGAGATGTGCTGCTCGTCGAAGTCGTCGATCAGGCGAAGGGGATCGCCGCCTTCGGACACGCACGCGGCGAAGGCCGACTTGACCGCGTCGACGATCTCCCGGCGGCCGCCGTATCCGACCGCCACGTCGACGTTCATGCCACCGCGACCGTTGGTCTGCGCGGCGGCCTCCTTGAGGTCGATCGCCACGTCGTTGGGCAGCAGATCGAGGGCGCCGATGATCCCGACCGTCCAGGGGAGACCCGGTCCTGAGATGTTCTGCACGGTCTCCCTGATGATCTCGATCAGCGGACCGACCTGTTCGGCGGGACGGTGCAGATTGTCGTCGCTGAGCATGAAGATCGTGACGTGCTGGATCTGCGCCGCGGTGCACCACTCCAGGAATTCGACGACCCTGGCGCCGCCGACCTTGTACCCCTCGCGCGGGTCGTCGTGCCCGGCACTGCGGGCCCAGCGCCTGTTCCCGTCGATCATGATCCCGACGTGCCGGGGGCGAGGAAGCCCCTCCAGCTTGCCCGCAAGGCGGCGCTCGTAGATCGCCTCCAGTGTCGAGCGGACCGTCGACAGAACCATCATCACTCCAAGCCGGGGAGCAGGGGGAGAACCGACCTTCGGACGATATCAGTACGTCCCTCGGTGATGAGTAACCCTGCTGGTCAGGGGCACGGCTGCGGCGCCTGGGGGAAGGGGAGTCGGCCCGCGCACCGGCGGGGGGAAAGCGCCCGGTCGCCAGTCGTCCCGGGACGCTTTGCGAGGACCGGGCCGGGGGCGCCTGGCTCCCGGCCCGGCACACTCGTCGGCGCGTTCCCCCTCGGTCAGTCGCGCGGCGCCCCAAGCTCCGCCACCAGCAGCATGTTGGTCGGCAGTTTCGCCTCGAACAGGTCGGTGAACACGGCCCTCCCGGCCGAGAGCACCGCCGGGTCCAGAGCCTGGCCCGCCTCGGCGCTCTGCCGCTCGATGGCCTCCAGCATGTGCAGTTGGTGCGCCGCCGTCTCCGGTGTGATGTCCCGGTACTCGATCGGAAGCAACCGGACGTCGATGAGGCAACGGAAGTACTCGTCCAGCTTCAGGAACGGCACGTTCATCGAGAGCCGCCGGTAGGCATCGAGGACCTGACGCTCCCGCTCGTTCGGCGTGGTGATCTCCACCCGGTCGGTCAGCACCAGCCGGCCGCCCGGCCCCAGTACCCGACCGATGTGCTGGAAGGCCCGAGGCCGGTCGTTCATGTGGACCAGGGACTCGATCGCCATCACCGCGTCGAAGGACTCGTCCGGATAGCTCAGTTCCTCGGCGTCGACCACCTCGAAGGTCACCTGCTCCGCAACACCCGCACGCCGCGCGGACTCGGTGGCCGCCTCGATGAGGTTCGGGCTGGTCGCGATGCCCACGACATGGACGTCGGCGGTCTTGGCCAGCCGGATGGCCGGCGCGCCCAGGCCGCAGCCGACGTCCAGCACGCGCGCCCCCGGCTTGACCGCGAGGCGCTCGATCACCATGTCGGTCATGCGGTCGGTGGCGTCCTGGAGCGAGCTCTCGTCTTCCGGGGAGGACCAGTACCCGACATGGACGTTGTCGCCGACCAGCTTGTTGATCAGCGGAATCGACGTGTCGTAGAAGGCCGCGACATCGTCCTTGGTCGGCACGAACGAGGAAGTCGGGCTGTCGGTCATCAGTGCTTGCCTTTCAGAACCGGGGCGGGTGTGGATTCGGGAGCGGGTCCTAGACGGTGATGGGCACGTCGGGGAAGTAGGTGTGATCGGGCGTGAGACGTACCACGCCGCTGAGGACGCCGTTCCACACGAAGCCCTCCCCGTGGTAGCGGGGCGCCATGTAGGACCAGCGCTGGTTCGCCGCGCTGATGTGCTGGAACGTCTCCAGCACCGCCAGCAGGCCGGGGCTCTCGGCCAGCGGGGAGGCACGGATCTCCTCGTACTGCCGGACCGCCCGGTCCTGCCTCTCGTCGATCAGGAAGGCGACCTTGTCGATGGCCTGCTGCAGGGTCAGCCCCTCGACGCGGCGCAGGAGGCAGATCGCGTTGTTGTGGTCGCCCCGGGCGCACTCCGCCCGGAAGGACAGCAGGTCGTTCGGCAGGTACCAGTGGTCCATGATGCTCTGCCAGTACTGCTGCACCAGCGGGTGCTTGAGAACGTCGGTCTCCAGATCGATGCCCATCACGTACTCGGTGACGACGTGGAAGAACAGAGTGGCGGAGCTCCCGCCGCTCGCCCGCATCTCCATGTAGCTGTCGAGGTCGGTGATCTTGTGACTGAGCAGGTTGGATGCCTCGTCGCGGATCGTCTCAAGGCTGTAGTAGTTGAACGCATCAACCAGCTTGGCGAACATCGCGGGGGAAGACTTTGCGCTGAACCGGGCAATCAGGTCGTTGATGCTGTCCATGGCCCACGGCTCGTCCGGCGCCTCCCCGCCCTCCAGCATGTCGCGGAGCTTGCCCAGGTAACCGTCGACCTTGGCCTGGCGCTCCGAGTCCGTGCTGCCCGGAATGGTGCGCAGTTCGGCCACGTCACTGTCGTGGATGAAGAGCCAGTCCGTCAGGTTGCAGATGTCCAGCACCCGCTCGGTGTCGAGCTTGTAGTAGGCCATGCTGACGAATATCGCGCTCAGGTTGTTGCGCAGGATGCGGTCGGCCACGTCCGGATGGCGGGGAAGGAGCTTGGTGCGCACCCAGTCCTCGTGGCGGCGGAGGATGTCGTAGTACTCGGGGTGCAGACCGCAGGTGAAACGCTGGGCCAGAGCCGGAAACCGGACACGCGTGTCCTGGCCGATTCCCGGGCAGGGGGGAATGTCGTCAGTCATGGGTGGTACTCCTACGTGCGGATGCGCAGACAGGGTTCGATGAGCAAGTGACGTCCGGCACTCAGGACGCGTGCGGTCAGGACGCGCCTGTGGTCCGGGCGTCGGCGCCCGCGTGCGGGCAACCGTCCTGACCGGTGGCTGGGGCCTGCGAAGAAGCGTGCCGCTGGACAGGGGCGGGACGGCGCCGGGCGATCAGGGTGAGCCCGACGGGCTCCAGCAGTGCGGCGCTGCGGGTGCCGACCTTGGCGCGCGGCGGCCGGCACAGCCGCCAGCCGGCAGCGATGGTGGCGAGGGCGATGGTGGCCTCGGTGAGTGCGAAGTTGTTGCCGATGCACTGGTGGATTCCGGCCCCGAACGGGAGGTACACCTCACGGGGTCGGCCGGTCGAGGGCTCGGGCAGCCAGCGGTCCGGGTCGAACCGCTCGGGGTCCGGATAGAACCGGGGGTCGTGGTGGATGGAGTAGGGGCTGAAGAACACGTGGGTGCCACGGGGGATGCGGTGACCGCCCAGTTCGGTGTCCTCAGGGGTGATACGCGGCAGCAGCCAGGCCGGCGGGTAGAGGCGCAGTACTTCGGTGATGACTCGGCCCAGGTACTCCAGCCGCGGCAGGTCGGCAGCGGTCACCGGCCGGCCGTCGAGGATCTCGACGACTTCGCCGTGCAGGCGTTCCTCGACGTCCGGGTGGGTGCTCAGCAGATGGAGCGCCCAGGCCAGCGTGGTGGCCACCGTCGCGCTGCCGGCCGAGAACAGAGTGACGACCTCGTCCCGCAGCTCTATGTCGCTCAGCGGTTCCCCCTGTTCGCCGCGCGCCGCAAGCAGCATGGACAGGAAGTGATCGGGGTCCGCGTCCTGCAGCTTGCGGTGCTCGGCGACAACCAGGTCACCCAGCCGGTGCAGAGCCTGCTGGGCGTCGCTGAATCGCCGGTACTCCGGGGTGGGCAGGGTGTGGGTCCAGGACAGCGGGATGACGCTGCGCCAGCCGATGCCCTTCGAGGCAGTGGAGACCGCCCAGACGATCCGGTCGGTCATCTCGTCGGTGAACCGGTCCCCGTAGAGCATGGTGCCGATGACCTGGACGGCGAGCTGGAAGAGGTGCTTGTGGATGTCCACCGGCTGCCCGCTGCGCCAGCGTCCGGTCATCGCCTCCGCGGCCTGCTGCATGCCCGAGTGGTAGGCCGGCATCCGTGAGCGCTGGAAGGCGGGCTGCATCAGGCGACGCTGCCGGCGATGGAACGTCCCTTCGCTGATGGCAAGTCCGTTGCCCACGAAGGCGCTGCTGATGTCGTACAGCGGGCCCGCCTTGATGAAGTCCTTGGTGCGGGAGACGAGCAGTTCACGGACCAGGGCCGGATCATTGACGATACGAGCCTGGTTGGGGCCCAGACTGATGGCGGTGATGTCGCCGAGGGCACGCTGTTCCGACAGGAATTTCAGCGGCCAGGCGGCAAAGCCGACCGCGTGCCCGAGGTAGGGGATGCTCCCGGGGACGGTGCGGGTCTTGGTCTGCTGTGCTTGCGGCATATCAGAAATCCTCGGACTCAGCTGCTGTCTTTCGGACGACTCGGACGACTTGGCCGGCTCAGGCGACTCGGGCGACGCTGGTGATGGCGAGCTCACGCAGGACATCCGTCGCGACCGGCTGCAGGGGGGCGGCATCCAGGCTCTCCAGCGCACGTTTGTGCCGGACCGTGATCATTTCCTCGACGGCCTCCACCGCACCGGTCTCGACGAGAATGGCGCGGATTTCTTCCGCCTCGTCGGGGCCGAGTTGCGGACTGCCCAGATGTGCGCGCAGATAGGCCGCCTGGGCGGGGGTGGCTCGCTCGTAGGCCGTCGTGATCAGAACGGTCTGCTTGCCCTCGCGCAGGTCGTCGAGGGCCGACTTGCCGGTCTCCCCGGGGTTGCCGAAGACACCGAGCAGGTCGTCCCGCAACTGGAAGGCCTCACCGAGCGGGAGCGCGTAAGCGGACAGGGCCTGCAGTTGGTGCTCGTCGGCGTTGGCGAGCGACGCACCCAGGTGGAGCGGACGCTCGAAGGTGTACTTGGCCGTCTTGTAACATATGACCTTCCAGGCGAGCTCGGCCTCCGGGGACCGGGAACCGGTCGACGCCAGGTCGAGGTACTGGCCGACCAGGGTCTCGGTGCGCATCGCGTTGAGCGTCGTCCACGGTGTGGCCGCTTGTTCCTCGGCCGGACTGCCGAGGTAGAGCAGGTCGTAGGACCACCCGAGGGTCAGGTCCCCGAGCAGTATCGCGGCGTTGGTGCCGAGGGCCTCGGCCTGCGGATGGTGGCCGTTCCGGGCGGCGAGCATCCGGTGGGCGGTGGGCAGGCCGCGGCGAAGGGCGGAGTTGTCCATGATGTCGTCATGGATGAGGGCGAAGACGTGGAACAGCTCCAGAGAAGCCGCCATCCGGAACACCATCCGCGGCGGCAGCTCCCGGCTGATGGCCTGCCAACCGGTGACGCACAGTACGGGCCGGACCCGCTTGCCCCCGGCAGTCAGCAGATCACGTAACAGGCCGGTGAAGAGGGTGAGTTCAGGTACAGAGGAGATTCGTTCTTGCTCGTCGAGGAATTCGTGGAGCAGGTTGTCGACCGCTGCGCGGATTCCGGACGGATCGAGAGGTATGGGGACATCCAGAGTGGTCACGTCGTGCACGGTCCGTTTCACGATGGTCTGGAACTACTCGATGGAATCACTGGTCCGGGAGGGATCGCCGGCCGGCGAACGGAGGCTCGGCGGGCCACCGTCGTCCAGGGGGGCGACCGCTAGCTCCAGGACGCTCCGAGAGCTTCTGCCGCCGCGACGCCTGACGCGCAGCCGGCCTCATGGAAGCCATTGCCGTGGTAGGCGCCGGCCCAGGCGATCACCTGGTCGGACAGCCCCGGAAGCCTGCGCTGAGCAGCCACGCTCTCCAGCGTGAAGACCGGGACCTCGTAGGCTTCGCGTACCACCAGCTTGTCCGGATCGATCGTGTCCGTGGGGTTGAAGCTCTTCAGGTACCGGACGTCGGTGTCCAGGTGCTGTGACATCGTCACATCCACATGGCAGTCGGTGAACAGCGGCCTCGGAGTGGCGCAGGAGACTTCCATCAGCAGGGCGCTGGACAGTTTGTCCGAGGACAGGATGCTGCTGTCGGTGTGCAGCGCCATCTCCACCTTGGCGTACTCGAACGCCCCGATCACGGCACGCTCGGCGGCGGTCTGATTGGTGAGCATGCGCAGCGCCTGGGGCGGGTGCACCGCGATGACGGCCTTGTCGAAGTGGTGCACCTCGGCAGATCCGTCCCGGACTTCGACACCGTCCGCGCTCCGGGTGACCGACCGTACCGGCGTCGAGGTCCGGACCGCCGAAAGGCCGGCGGCGACTCGTTCGACGTAGGTACGGCTGCCGCCATCGACCACACGCCAGGCCGCGCGGGCCTCCGGCCGGCCGAGCGGGCTCATCGTGGCGGCGAGAAAGCCGGCCGGAACACGGTTGAGGTCCGCTGCGTGGAGCAGGAACCACGGCCCGATCCTCGGGTAGAGGTAGTGCCGCATGAAGTACTCCGAATAGCCCTGCTCGCTGAGCAGTTGACCGAGGGTCAGCCGATCGGAGCTCGCATCGGCCAGTTCGGCCATCTGGGTGCCGAAGCGCACGACATCGGCGACGAATGTGTTCCAGGTGGCCTCGTCGGTGTTCTTCGGGCGGGCAGGCAGGCCCTCGGCGCCCAGCGTGTCACCGTTCAGGTGCGCGAAGTCGCAGTCGCGGCAGACGAGGTCCGCGCTCTGTACCGCCGGCTTGCTTGTGACGCCGAGTTCCGCGAAGAGGCGCATGAGGCTCGGATAGGCAACCTCGTTGAAGCCGACGAAACCCAGATCGGCCGGAAAGGACCCGGCCATTCGGGTATCCGCGTTACCGCCCAGGCGTTCTTTGGCCTCGAATAAAGTTACGTCGAACTGCTTCTGCAGAATATGGGCCGCGGTCAGTCCGGACACTCCCGCACCGATGATGGCCACAGTCCGTCTGGTCACAAGCGTTCCCCCGTTGCATTTCGTACGGTCGGACGAGCCGACACTGCGTTCATGCCCCGCACATCAGTCTGACCCCTAAGAGCCCCAGAGTAAACACGCCATGTAGTTTGGCCGAAAGCCGACAGTGCGCGCTCGTTCGTGATGCGGGCCCGGTCGACTTTCCATTCTCGGGAAATTCTTACTGAGGTCCGGAATATGGGCCCGTCCTTGGACATCGGGCGCCAGGACCGCATACCGGTTGCTGAACACAAACGTGGCGGCCCACCAGGGGTGGGCCGCCACGGCGACGTACTCGTACGGGCCAAGAACTGCTCAGGAGGAAATCTGCGCGACAGCGCCGCCCCGGCTCTCCAGGACGTGACCGAGGAGATGCTGCGCACGGTCGGCGGCGAGGCGGTACTCCTCGACGCTGAGCGAACGGCCGACCGCTGGCGTCGCGCCCCTGGAGATGACCAGTTGGACCGCGTCCTCGGACTGCTCCACGGAATGGAGCGTGCCGGGGTGGCAGGCGTAGATGTTCTCGGGAGCGAACTGCCTCACGTACCAGGGGGTGTCGGCGTCCACGTCCCCGCCGTGCCGGAACGCCTCCAGTTCCATCGTGCCGCCAAGGGTCAGCACAACGGACTTCTCCGCCGGATCGCGCGGTACCGCCTCGCCCTCGCCCGCGATGCGGAGGTGGACCGCATAGTCCTTCTCCACGTCGGAGGTGAGGGCGAGGTAGGTGAGTCCGCTGCCGGTGGCCGACGCCGGCGCATGCTCCTGCGGGTTCGCCTCGCGCAGCAGCGCCAGAGAACGGGTGAGGACGGGTTCCAGCCAGTTCTCGCTGAAGATCTCGGGATCCGCCGGCACGTCGTAGGGCGACGAGGTCTGAGCGAGCAACTGCACGACGGGGTTGATGAAAAAGTCAGGCAGCGACACCTGAGGGCCTCCTGTCGGTAATGACCCCGCGCCGTACCAGGTCGTCCCGGATGGCGAGGAACTCGTCGAGGGTGATCGGCTCTGCGCCCAGGTGGGGCTTCTTGTCCGCGGTGGGCGCCTCATAGCCGTTGAGAAGGTGGAGCATGTCGCCGGCCGCATGCCAGCGGTCCTGACGCTTGGGACCGCGGAGGAAGAGGGAGACCGTGCCCGGCAGCACGATGGTCTGGTGCACCAGTGAGTGCTGGAAGGTGTAGCCCGTTCCCGCCCGCTCCAGAGTGACGATGCCCGGAGTGACGTCCTCGGAGGTGAAGTCACCGGCCTGTGCCTCGTCGGTCCGCCGGTTCCAGACGTGCAGGTAGCCGCCGGACAGCACGTGCACGCTGAACGGGTACTTGTGGTCGTGCGGCACCAGGTCCCGGTCTCGGCCGGTGAAGAAGTGCAGGCGCAGCTGGCAGCGGCGCTCCGGGTCCTCGTACAGGGAAAGCCGGTGCATCAGCGGGTGGCGTTCCGAACGGCCGAGCCGCAGCGGATCGGACTCGATGCCCAGCACGATCTGCGACAGCAGGTCGCGATCGGATCCCAGCCGGCCCAGCAGCTTCCGGGCCTGCCTGCCCGATCGCCGCGGATCGTCCCAGTCGATCTCCGAGCACGCCGCAGCCAGGTCGAATTCCTCCGAGCCGTGCGTCTCCATGGTCACTCCCATCACTTGCCGAACCTGCGATTCCTGCGTGAGTAGTCGGCCAGCGCCGCCGTCAGATCACCCCATGTGAACTCCGGCGCGCAGGCCGCGGTGAAGTGGTACTCCGCATAGGCGGCGTGCCACGGGAGGAACCCGGAGAGGTGCCGATGCCCGGCGGTCCGGATCACCAGGTCGAGCGGCGGCAACGCGCCGGTGCTCAGGTTCGCGCCGAGCTGCTCGGTGTCCAGCCGTGAGATGGTCTCGGCCAGGCTCCTGCCCTCGTCGCGAGCCGCCAGCAGGATCGAGCGCAGCGCACCGAGGATCTCGCCGCGGCCCTCGTATCCGAGCACCAGATTGACGGTGAACCCGCTGCCGTCCGTGGTTGCCCGCTCGGCGCAGGACCGCAGCTTCGCCGCCAGGCCCGCGGGCAGCTGGGCCGGATCGCCAATGTGCTTCAGCGTCGCGGCCGGAGCGCCGGAACGGCTCTGCCGGAGTCCGTCGAGCACCTGGCTCCAAACCGCGTCCATCTGCTCGTCGGACAGCGAGGCCGATGGCGGCGGAACGAAGAGCGTGACCTCTGCCACTCCCTCCGTGCGGCACCACCCGACGACCTCCAGCTGCTTCACACAGCTGCGCCGGTACGCCTCGGCCGCGGATGTCCCGTTGGCGTCGGCCCAGCGAGTGCCGCCGTCCAGGATCACCCCCAGATGATGCGGCGTCACCTCGCCCCCACCGGCCCGGGTATGGCGTCGATCAGCCCGCTCCCGATGAGCTGGGCGCGCATGGCCCGGTACTCCTCGATGGTGACAGGCCGCTGGCCGTTGGCGTGCTTGGGCTTGCCGAGCTCGGACGGCGGCGGCCAGTTGTCGGCCTGGGGCAGCATGTCCAGGGCCGCGTGCGACCGTTGTTTGACCCGCGGTCCACGCATGAACAGCGTGACGGTGCCCGGCACCATGATCGTCTGATGGATCAGCGGGTGACCGAAGGTGTAGCAGGTACCGGGACGTTCGATGGAGACGATTCCGGGACGGATGTCGTTCCCGGTGAACTCGCCTTCCTCACGGTCCGCGCGGCGCCGCCACACGTGGACATAGGCGCCCTGCAGTACATACGCGGTGAACGTGTACTTGTGGTCGTGCGGCACGAGCTCGCGCGAGCCGGGGGACATGTGCAGACGGATCTGGAAGCCGCGCGAGTCGTCCTGGTAGAGGATCAGCCGGTTGATCAGCGGATGGATCTCGCTGGCCGACAGTCGCTGGTCGTCGTGTTCGATCTCGTGGACCAGCCGGGTGAGCAGTTCCCGGTCCCCGGCCAGCCGGGTCAGCACGGAGCGGGCTTGGCGATGCCCGGTGCGCAGGTCCGTCCAGTCCAGGGCCGGCAGGTGGTCGATCCAATGCGGTCCGGGGTGGATGGCGAGCTGGTCTGTCACTGGTACTGCCCTTCCCCAAGTTCGTCCATGGCGGCGAGAATCCGGTCCACGGCCGTCCGCAGGCCGCCCTCGCGGTCGTGCGGCGGCAGGTCCACCCGCAGACAGCCCCATTGCGTGGCGATCTCGTCGAAGATCTTCTGGCTGCGGCTCTGCAGTTCCACGTACGAGTCGCGCCCGTTGGCCCGGCCGACCGGGCCGTAGTGCTCCATCCCGCCGACCCTGCCGTGCTGGGCGACCCGGCGCTGGTAGGCGATCTCGGGATCCACCTGCACCAGCACCGGCACGGCGGTCGCGGGATCGGGCCGCAACGCGGTGATCCCCGCCTTCAGCACCGCCTCCAGGCTGTCGTTCAGCTGCTCCCGCGAGCCCGCCAGGGAGGCGGCGAGCAAGTAGAGCTTCACCACCATCTTGATGCCGTGCGTGTCCTCGATGACGACGTTCCCCGCTCGCACGGCGGGGGCCACCACCGCCTCGCGGAACGCCAGGTGACCGGCGATCTCGCAGAGTATGGAGGCGATGAGCGCGTGCGGGTCGTTGCCGGTGATCGCGGCTGCGTCGAGGATCCGCTCGAACCCGGCGGACATCACCGGACCCGCCGGTGGCGGGAAGTGGTCACCGAGCGTGCCGCCCTCGGCGAGGTCTGCGAAGCCGTACAGGGTGCGCAGGGATCCCTCGTAGAGGGCGGCCATGGTGTCGCCCACGAAGTCCCGCGGACGTGTCTTGAGGTACTGGCGCCGCGACAGCAGCAGGGCCTGCGTCCCGCGCTCGGTCAGTCGCCGCTCCAGTTCGCCGGCGAGCGTGGTCTTGCCGACGCCGTCGATGCCGATGAGCCCGATGGCACAGCCGGGGGAGAGGGAGGTCGAGGCCACCGTGGAACCGTTCCTGTCCATGCTTGTTCACCCCACCGACGCGGGCAGCCGTGGGGAGCGCGACCTCCGGAAGTGCGCGAGCGCCTCGCCGAGTGCCGACTGGTCGAAATCCGGCCAGAAGACCGGGGTGAACCAGTAGTCGGTGTGCATTCCGGACCACAGCATGAAGCCGGAGCTCCGCTGTTCACCGGAGGTGCGGATGATCAGCTCCGGCTTTGGTGCGCCGGTGCCGATGGCGTCCGAGATCGCCTCGACGCTGAGCCGCTCGGCCGCTTCCGAGGCCGAGAGGCCCTGAGCCTCGTACTGCGCCAGCACGCTCCGGCAGGCGTCGACGACCTCCTCACGACCGCCGTAGCAGACGGCCAGGTTGACCTCGAGACCGGTGGCCGCCGCGGTGTCGGCCACCGCGCGGTCGAGGATGCCGAGGAGCGGTTGCCGGACGGCGTCGCGGACCCCGAGGTGCCGGATGCGCCAACTGCCGTGTGCGGTGAGTTCGGCCACCGTGTCGGCGATGATGCTGATCAGTGCGTCGACCTCGGCCGGATCCCGTTTCAGGTTGTCCGTGGAGAGCATCCAGAGCGTCACGACCTCGATGCCGAGACTCTCGCACCACCGCAGCACCTCAGGGATCCGGGAGAACCCGGCCCGGTGGCCGTCGGAGGCCGACAGGCCACAGGCCCTCGCCCAGCGCCGGTTCCCGTCGAGGATCAGGCCCAGATGTCTGGGGACCGAGCCACCGTCGGCGGGGTGAGACACGGCAACGGCCCTGGAGCCGCCGATCAGCGATTCGGCGGCCGCGGAACGAGCGTCGGCGGAGTCGGTGTCGGTGTTGGTGTTCAAAGCGTCCGCTCCACACCCCAGACGGGTACGCGCTCGAAGAAGGCCACCGCGTCCTCGCGCCAACGAGGGCGCCAGCCGGCCGCCTCCTTGCAGGCCAGTTCCGCGTACCGGTGCATCTCCGAGCGGAGCCGGCGGTCCACACCGTGGCGTGCGGCGATCTCCCGGAGCCGGTCGATGTCCTGGTTCGTGCAGTCGGGGCTGCCGAGAACGGACTCGACCTCGGCCCGCTCCGGCTCGGAGGCCGCGGCCAGCAGGGCCCGGATGGCATAGGTGCGCCGGCCGTCACGGACGTCCGCCGTGTTGGGCTTGCCGGTGACGGCCTCGTCGCCGAAGAGACTGAGGTAGTCGTCGCACATCTGGCCGGAGATGCCGAACATGAGTGCGTACCGGCTCAGGGTCTCCGCGTAGCGGGCCGGGTCCTCACCGGCAACCAGGAGGCCGAGCTGGACCGGAGCCAGCGCGGACGACCGCGAGGCCTTGTAGTCGGAGACGGAGTGGAGCAGCTCCTCGCTGGGAATCCCGGGGAAGTCCCGTTCGAGGTCGAAGATCTGGCCCACGAAGGTTGCGGCGGCGGCGCGCGTCTGGACGTCGACCAGGGCGTGCCGCAGTTGCACAGGCAGCTCCGCGTCGAGCAGGACCTGCAGTGAGAGGAAGGCCGCCAGGTCGCCGGCCAGCAGTGCCAGACCCAGCGCGGTCTGCGGCTGCTCGGGGAACTCCGTCCGGTAGGCGTAGTACGTGGAGGGACCACCACGACGGGTGGGGGCGTCGTCGATGATGTCGTCGTGCACCAGCAGATGGGTCTGCAGCAGCTCGATGCTCAGCGCCGCTTCGTCGAGACCGGGCACGCGCTCGTCGGTCACCAGGCGGGCAGCCTCGTACATGAACGCCACGCGCTGGCGCTTGCCGCCGCGCAACGAGAGGTCCTGCAGCAGGTCGAGGCAGCGGGGGGTGAACCGGCTGAGTTCAGGACCGTCGAAGTCACTGCGGAGCGTCTCGAAGTACCGTGTGAACAGCCCGGTGAAGTGCCGCTGGTAGTCCGCGATCCGATCCTGCATCTCGCGGGTCACTGTGTCGATGTCGGTCAAGACGGGCGCCTCTCGTGAGGGATCGTGCTGGTGTCGAAGGGGTCGGACGGATCCAGGACGCCGAGAGCCGACAGGCGGTCCCGCAGCCGGACGTACTCGTCGAACCCCAGGCCCCGCTCGCCGTCGGTGTGCCGCCGCTCCACCGGCGCCGCTGGATCGGCCGCCGCGTCGACGACGAGCCGATCGAGCATGTCGAGGGCGGCGTAGGAGCGTGTCTGTTGCTTCGGGCCGCGCATGAAGAGCGTCACCGTGTCGGCTTCCATCACCGTCTGGTGGATGAGCGAGTATCCGAGGGTGTAGCAGGATCCGACGCGCTCGTTGGTCACCAGCCCGAGCGGCGCCTCGTCGGAGGTGAAGTCACCCTGGTAGGTGCCCTCGCGTCGGCGCCAGACATGCGTGTAGGAGCCGCGCAGG
This sequence comes from Streptomyces sp. NPDC007856, assembly GCF_042868225.1. Lineage (NCBI taxonomy): Bacteria > Bacillati > Actinomycetota > Actinomycetes > Kitasatosporales > Streptomycetaceae > Streptomyces > Streptomyces sp. NPDC007856. The sequence continues at coordinate 505,177 of NZ_JBIAEC010000005.1, forward strand.
ATATAGGTGGTGAACGAGTACTTGTGATCGTGGGGGATCAGCTCGTTGGTGCCGGGCGACACATGGAGCCGCAGGTAGATGCCGCGCTCCGGATCGCGCCAGAGCGTCAGGCGGTCCATCACCGGATGGTGGTCCGCGTCCGCCAGCAGTTCGTTGTCCTCGGCGAGTCGATCGACCAGTGAGGTCAGCAGTGAGCGGTCGGCGGCCAGCCGGCGCAGTACCGACCGGCACTGCGAGTGGGCCGCCCGCAGATCGGTCCAGTCGATGGTCACCTCGGTGCTGAGCCAGTGCTGATCGGCCGCGTTTGTCGGCATTCCGGTTCCTCTCGGACGACAGCCGGTACGGTGGGATCTGATGGCCCGTCACCAGTCGGCGTCGGTGACGAGCTGCCGCACGGCCGGCAGGGCGCCGCTGAGGACGTCCTGGAACCAGCCGGAGAAGCTGTCGACCTCCCGACGTTTGCGCAGTTCGTCGGGGGCCACCAGGGCGAACTCGGCGACCTCCGACGGATCGGGGTGCGGCTGGGCCCTGACCAGGCCGACGAAGAGGTGGTTGTACTCGTGCTCGACCAGCCCTGACTGAGGATCGAGATGCCGGTACGTCACCGTGCCGGCCTCCATCAGGAGCGCCGGGGCCACTCCCAGCTCCTCCCCGACGCGCCGGGTGGCCGCCTGGAACGGTGCCTCCCCTGGAAAGGGGTGCCCGCAGCAGGCGTTCGACCAGACACCGGGGAAGTGGTATTTCGACAGTGCTCGGCGCTGCAGCAACATGCGCCCTCTGTCGTCGAACAGGAAAACCGAGAACGCTCGGTGGAGCCGGCCCGGGGATTGATGTGCGGCCAGCTTCTCGGCGACCCCGGTGGTCACTCCCCGGGAATTCACCAACTCCAGCATGATCTGCTTCGGGGAAGCAGACTCTGTCGCTTCCGGGGTGTCTTCGGGCAGGTGTGACTGGCACTCCACGTGATTCCCCCATGAATAAAGACTCGTTCACGCAGCGAGTCAAGATGCCTTCAAGGCAGTCGCCGAGGCAGAAGTTGTGGTCCGGCTGATGAGCGCCTCACGGCGCTGCCGTTCGATCATTGCCCCGTACGCGCTTCACCGAATGTTTCACAGCAGGGTGCGCGTCTGTCAACCCAAAAGCAATCTCGCATTTGCCGAAAGCGTCCTTAAAGATCCGACTTGCGACAGATGGACACACTTGTCCGCTTCATGGCATCTTGAAGAAGTGTGGACCTCCGGCGCGCCTCAACGTCAACTCCTTTGTGCGGGGCGTACTCTGATTGACGGTCATGGGTTCGATGTGGAGACTGGGCGGCCACAGAACTCAGGTTGAGTAGTGGTACGGGGGAGCAAGAGTGCAGGCCTCGACGGCTGGGCAGCCGCCGGCGACCGTCACGACGGTCGAGCGGTTCGACGCCTTTCTTTCGACTAACGAACTGACGAAAAGTCAGGTTCTCGAACAAGTGGATGACTCGTTCGGTGATCCACTGCTGATTATCGCGGCCGGCTCGGTGATTGCCGGATTCGGTAACGCGAACAGTGATTTGGATCTCTACGTAATCGTCCCCGATGAGGTGGCGAGCACGCTGCCCCTCATGGCATATCCAAAGGGTTCCCGGGTCGATGTGGTGCTGCACGGAGTCGATCAGGTTGCCCGTCGCCATGAGGAGTTGACCACCACTCATTGGCCGCCCCCCGAGGTCGGTCCTGGTGACCTCGGGACCAGGCGCCAAGTGCTGGACAGTATGAGTCGGTTCGGGCTCGGGCTGCCGTTGACCGGCACGCACGAGTGGTCCGCCTGGCAGCAGCGGCTCGCAGGCGAGCTGGCCGGATGGATCAGATCCTGGTACGCGGCCGAGGCGGTCCGCAAACGAATCGCCGCCCGCGAGTTCGCCGGACGCAAGCCACTCGTGGCGGCACTGCGGATCGGGGAGGCGCTGGCCGCTGCCCTGGAGCGGCGGGCCGTCGAGCGCGGTGAGGCGTACTTCAAGCCCAAGTGGCTCGGGGAGAAACTGAGCAGGCTCGGCGACCGCGAGGGCCTCGCGGCGTTCGAGCTCGCGATGTGCCCACCTTGCTCCCCGGACGAGGTGCCCGCCTATCTGGCGCGCGTCGGCGAACTGCTCGACCACTACCTGCTGGATGTGGACAGCTCTGCCTGGCGGGTAAAGCTCAGCTGTGCGCGGGGCACCGACCGGTACGCCTTCGGCGGGGACCAGTTGGTGTCGCGCTGGGGACTGCGCACGGTGTCGGTGCCCGCTGGCGGGCCGGTCGACACCGGCACCGCCTGGACCTACGCGGTGGACGAGGACTGGCATCCGGACGTGGCGGCGCTCTTCGCCGAGGACTTGCTGTGGCTGGGAGTGGAGTGCCCCTCATGACGGTACGAACCAGCCCCAGCCTGCACCAGCATGTGACCCACGTCAGTCACGGCGCGCTGCTGATGATGGTGGGTGCCCAGTCGGCACTGGAGGACATCGAGGGCGGAGTGCAGGCCGGTCAGTGGCACCTGGTGCTCGCCCAGACCCGCTATCTGGTGCTGATCTGCTGTCAGGTCCGCGGGCTCCCCTTCGGGGCCGAACCGTACGTCGCCGAGGACGGTGGGGCGATCGACCCGTGCACGCACGTGCCGAGAGCGGACTGGGAGTGCGCCCACCAACTCATCGCCGACGCAGGCGAATTCGCCGGCCGCGCACCTGCCGGTGACCGTGCCCGCAACTGGCTGGAGCGGGTGCGCGCCTGGGTCGACGCCACTGAGGCCACCCTCGGTCTGACCGAGCCACTTCCCCAACTCCGCTCGCCTGACGGCATGTTCGGTGCGCTGCGGCTCGTCCGCGGCTGGCATGGACTCGCCGACGAGCTCGGCCTTCCGCCGCTGCTCCCTACCGAATGGACCAAGCCACTGTGAACAGGCCAGGAACGATGCTGGTCACCGGGGCCACCGGGGTGGTGGGCGTGGAAATCGTGGAGCGCGCCCGGGCCGCCGGTTGGCTCGTCACCGGCTGCTCGTCCAGGGGCGGCGCCGACGCCGTCGCCTGGCGGATGTGTGAGACACCGGTCCCCGAGCGGCTTCTTGCCGAGTCCTGGGACGTGATCGTGCACGCGGCGGCCCGGCCGCGCTGGAACCTGCCGGCCCAGGAAGCGAAGGACTCCAATGTCGCTCCGGTGGCCGCGCTGCAGCCGCTGGTGGGGAGTTCGACCCATGTCATCCACATCTCAACGGCCTACGCGACCGGCCTGCGCGGCACCACGCAGTCGACGGACCTGACTGACTACCGCAACACCTATGAGTGGTCCAAGGCCGAGGCGGAGCGGGAGGCGGTTCGCCGGTACGGGGCGACCGTCGTTCGTCCGCCGCTCGTGGTCGGCCGGCGCTCGGACGGGATGGTGAGCCGGTACTCCGGCCTGTACACGGTGATGCAGTCCGGTGTGACAGGCCTACTCCCGGTGTTCATCGGTGAGGTGGACGCCCCTGTGGAGGTCGTGTCGACCTGCGACATAGCCGACTGCGTGCTGCACATCGCAGCGACGGGTGGCAGGGACGAACCGGTGGTGCTGGGGGCAGGTGAGCGGGCGCTCGGGCTCAGGGGGGTCATCGACTCCATGTACCTGGCGCTGAACCGGTGGCGGGTGGCCGCCGGCCACGAACCGCTGGAGACTCCCGGGTTCGTCACGCCGGAGCAGTGGTACCGCTTCTATCTTCCCTTCGCCAAGCCTCATCTGACGTCTCGCCAACTCCGTCAGATCGATCTGCTCAGCGAGTTCATACCCTACATGTCGGTGGCCGAGCCGATCGGGGTCAACTGGCAGGTCGACGATCCGGCAGGCGCCGTCCAGGCCGCGATCGCGGCCTGGGCCGAGCGGCGTCCACACCTGGCGAAGAGCTCGCCGCGGCCATGGATGGGGGAGGAGGCGGCGTGAACGACGACTATGACTACCGGCGGGGCTTCGACGCCCCCTGGCCGGACACCGAGCACCTCCTGCCGGAGAGGGTCACCGCGCAACTGGCCGCACTCGCCGAGGAGAACGACGCGAGTGGGCGACTGGCCGACCGCAGCATCGAACTGCTCAGGGAGAACGGGTACTTCGGAGCGCCCGTGCCCAAGGACTTCGAAGGGGGCGGGGCGTCCGTCACCGAGTGCTGCGCGCTGCAGCGCCGGATCGGTGCCGCCGATCCCGCGCTGGCGATCGCGGTGAACATGCACCTGTTCTCGGTCGGAGTGGTCGTCGAGCACTGGCGGCGGGAACGCGACGAGTCGTGGCTGCTCCTGGAGGCCATTGCGAGCCAGAACCGCATCGTCGCGTCCGCGTTCGCCGAGCCTGGACTCAACGGCAGCCTGACCCGCTCCAACACCACGGCCCGACGGGTCGGTGACAACTGGATCACCAACGGGGTCAAGGTGCCCTGCTCGCTCGCCGAGCGCAGCGACCTGCTGTGCCTGCAGATGGTCGACGAGGCCGGGGGCCCAGAGAGCCTGCTGGTGGCACTGGTGGTGAACGGAAGCCCCGGTGTGGACGTGGAGCGCACCTGGAACACCCTCGGCATGCGTGCATCCGAATCCGACACGGTGCGCTTCACCGACTGCGAGATCCCGGACGACATGGTCTTCCACCGCAGTGAGCCGGGTTCGCTCGGTGACGAGGTCTTCGCCGCCGGACTGGGCTGGTTCTGCGCCACCGCCACAGCCTGCTACCTCGGTGTGGTCGCGGGCGCGGTGGACCAGGCGCGTACCGCGCTGGCCCGGTCGCGGATCAGTCACCTGGACGCGGCACGCGCGGAGCTGCCCTCGTTCCAGTCCGCCCTCGGCGACATCGTCTCCTCGGTACTGCCATTGGAGGCCGCCACCGCAGGTCTGGCACGGCAGCTGGACGAGCACCGAACCGACCCACGCAGCCTGGTCCCGGCCATGCTCGCGCTCAAGGACCAGGCGGCGCAGACGGCCGTCCGCGCGGTGGAACAGGCCGCGGAGCTGGTCGGTGTCGCGTCGTACTCCGCGACCGGCCCCGCCTCGCGGCTGGTCCGGGACGTGCAGGCGGCCCGCTTCCACCCGCCGACCCGGTTCGCCACCCGGCAGCTGCTCGGGCGCTGGGCACTCGGTCTGCCATGGAGTTTCGAACTCGCGGAGCGGCCGACGGAAGGAGCTTCCTGATGGACCTGCTCGACCTCGTGCGCGACCACCAGTCCACGGGACGTGCCCTGCTGTTCCGGCTGATGGGGGCGACGGATCCCGAGGTGTCCGGTGACGGCTCCTGGGTGACCACGGGCTCGGGTGCGCGCTACCTCGATCTCGGCTCCTTCTCCGTCTTCCTGCTCGGCCACGGCCGTGCCGAGGTGGTCGAGGCCGTGACGCGGCAGTCGACCCGCCTGTCGGGCGCGACCCGAACGCTGCCCAACGCGGAGAACGCCCGAGCCGCGGCCGACCTGGCGACGTCCGCCCCGTCGGGGCTGGACAAGGTGATGCTGCTCAACTCGGGTGCCGAGGCGGTGGAGGCGGCCATCAAGCTGGCCAGGGCCCGCACGGGTCGCGTCCCGTTGGCGCACCTGGCGGGTTCGTTCCACGGCAAGACCGTCGGCGCGCTGAGCCTGACCGACGCCACGCTGTTCCGTGACGGCCTCGGCCCGCTGCTGCCCGAGGTGGTCCGACTGCCCCGGGACGATGCCCACGGCGCCGCCGAGATGATCCGGCGGCACCGGCCGGCCGCGGTCTTCGCGGAGCCGGTGCAGGGTGAGGGCGGGGTCCATCCGCTGGCGCCCGAGTACGGGGCGGCCCTGCGTGAGGCCTGCTCCGAGGCCGGTTCGCTGCTGGTGTTCGACGAGATCCAGTGCGGCCTGGGCCGGTGCGGCTCGTTCTGGGCCCACGACGACCTGGGTGTCCGCCCGGACGTCCTGCTGTCCGGAAAGGCTCTCGGCGGCGGGGTGATCCCGGTATCGGCGCTGATCGCCACCGAGGACGCGTTCCAGCCCTACGATCGGGACCCGCTGCTGCACACCTCCACCTTCGGGGGCAACCCGCTGGCCGCTGCGGCGCTCACGGCGACCTTGAAGGTCCTGGCCGCCGAAGACGTTCCCGGTCTGGCCCGTACCGCCGGGGCGCGGCTGGAGGAGATCCTCGCGGACCTGGTCAGCACCTGGCCCCGACTGTTCGTGAAGGTCACCGGCCGGGGCGCACTGCTCGGGCTGCACGGCACGCAGCCGGACGTGGCCGGCGAGATGATGCGGGCCGCCCTGGCGGAGGGCCTGTTGCTCACACCGTGCCTGACGGCGCCCTCGATCCTGCGGTTCACGCCGTCGGCCTTCATCGGGGCTCAGGAACTGGCATTCGTGGCGGCGAAGCTGCACGCGGCCGCCCGACGGACTCAGCGTGAACTGGACTGATACAGGGGGGAGACGGCAAAGTGCCGATCGTTACCGTATCCGAGCGACTGATCGCTTCGGCCGACGACGTGTGGAAGAGGATCTGCGACATCGAGTCCTATCCCACGTTCATGGATTCGGTGATCAGGACTCGGGTGCTCTCCGAGGAGGTCCGGCCCGACGGAACCACCGAGGCGGTGACCGAGTGGGAGGTGCTCCTCAAGGGGTCCGTGCTCAAGTGGAGCGAGCGGGAGCACCGTGACCCGTCGAAGTGGCGTCTGACCTATGAGCAGGTGGCCGGAGACCTGGAGCGGTTCTCCGGCTTCTGGCAGGTGACGAGGGTTACGGAGCAGATCACCGAGGCCACGCTCGAGGTGGACTTCGAGATCGGTATCCCGATGCTCCGGCCGATGCTGGAGCCGGTCGCGGTGCGGGCCATCGAGCGAAACTCCTCGGACATGCTGGTGTCGCTCGGTCGGCGCGCCGACTAGTGGAACGAGGCCTGGAGATCGAGCGGCTACGGAAGTCGTTCGGTGAGCTGCATGCCCTGCGGGAGCTGACGCTCTCCGCGGACCGTGGCCGGATACTGGCCGTGCTCGGTCCGAACGGGGCGGGGAAGACCACGCTGATGTCCGTCATCGCCGGTCTGCTCCGCCCCGACGGGGGATCGGTACGGGTGCTCGGCACCGACGTGGTCAGCGGTCGGAACGCGCTGCGCGGTCGGCTGGGCCTGGCCGGACAGGAGATCGCGGTCTACCCGGTGCACACGGTCGAGGAGAACCTTCGCTTCTTCGGCTCACTCGGCGGGTTGCGCGGCAGGGAGCTGAGCGAGTCCGTCGAGCAGTTGATCGACGCGCTCGATCTGACCGGACAGCGCAGTCGGCGCGCGGCGGAACTCTCCGGAGGGCAGCAGCGCCGGCTTCACGCGGGCTGTGCACTGGTGCACCGGCCCGACGTCGTCCTGCTGGACGAGCCAACCGCGGGCGCGGACCCGCAGACGCGGCTGCGGCTGCTGGCGGTCGTACAACGGCTGGCTGCGCGTGGAGCGCTCGTCGTCTACACCACGCACTACCTTTCCGAGATCGAGGAGTTGGGGGCCCGGGTGGTGGTGCTCGCCGACGGGCGGATCGTCGCGGACGGCACGGTGGACGAGCTGATCGCCCGGCACACCCGAAGCGAACTGGTTCTCCGCTTTGCGGGCGGTGCACCGGAGATGCCCTGGCCGGGGGCGAGAACAGTGGCCGACACCGTCTACCTCCCGACTGCGCAGCCCGCCGTCGACATCGTCAAGGCGCTGGAGAGCCTGGCCGATCACCGTGAGAGGCTGCACGGCGTCGAAATCGCCCATGCGGATCTCGAACGGGCCTACTTCAACATCCTGGCGAGGGAGGCTCCTCATGGCACGCGTACTGGCTCTGCTGCGGCATGACGCGACCTGGCTCCGCCGGGAGCCGGCCCCGCTGGTGACGGTGCTGCTGACGCCGTGTCTGCTCATGCTCTTCATCAAGCCGCTGTACGCAGGCGCGCTCTCCCAGCTCGGTTACCGGCACGCCGACGGCGCCCAGTTGGCGGTGCCGGGTATGACCGGCATGTTCTCCTTCTTCATGACCGGTCTGGTCACCGAGTCCTATTTCCGCGAGCACGGCCTGCACACCTGGCAGCGCCTGCGGCTGTCCCCGCTGCGCACCTGGGAGCTCGTCGTGGGCAAGGCGGGGCTGTGCGGGGCCCTGGTGGTGGCCCAGTGTGCGTTTCTGTTCGTGCTGGGCTGGCTGACCATCGGCCTGCGGGTGCGTGGTTCCCTGTTCGCCCTGCTCGTGATCATGGTGGCGTTGGGCGCCTGTGTGGTCTCCTTCGCGTTGGCCCTGTGCGCGGTCTCCCCGAGCAGACGGCAGGCGTTCGCCGTGGAGCGGATGGTCACGCTGACCTGGACGGTCTTCGGCGGAGCTCTGGTGCCGACCGAGCTGATGGCCGACTGGATCGGCTGGGTGGCCAGGTTCACGCCTGTGTACTGGGCGGTCGGCGGCTTTCGGAAGGTGGTGCTGGACGGCGCCGGCGTTGCCGACGTGGTGCCGAACGCCGGCGCGCTGCTCGCCTTCGGGGCGGTATTCACCACACTGGCGCTCTGGCGGTTCACGATGGACACCGATCGAAGGCACTGGGTATGACATCCAGCACAGACCCAAGCGCCACGGATGACGGAGGCCAGAGCGGAATGACGATCGCGTACGAGCCGTTGCAGCGTTTCGCTTCCTACGGGATCCTGCGGAGGCCGAACGCGGTGCTGATGGTGCGCATCGGGCCGTCCTCCAAGGACGACCACGGGCGGTGGATGCTGCCGGGCGGCAAGGTCGAACACGGCGAGCATCCCCGGGAGACGGTGGTGCGCGAGTTCAAGGAGGAGACGGGATACGACGTCGAAGCCGGTCATCTGCTGGATCTGGACGCCGAACACCGCCTGCTGAGCATGGGCATCGACTTCCACGCCATCTTCGCCCTCTACGAAGTCGAAATGAGAGGCGGTGAGCTGACGCGCATCGGCCATGGCGGCGTCGACGCCTCCGCCTGGATCCCGTTCTCCGACCTGGCCGACTTGCCCATGCTGCCGCCGATCCGCAGCGCGCTCAGGCGCCATCTCGGCCCGTCGGCCGGGCTCGGCGAGGCGTAGGCCTCCACCGTGCTGATCCGGTGCTGACTCAAGGCTTCCCAATGCTGAAGTCAAGCCGTGGCAGTGACTGGGGGTGTCACTTGGTAGCAGCGTCGGTCACGGATCAGAGCCCAGAGAACGTTGACGCGTCGGCGGGCGAGGGCGAGCACGGCCTGGACGTGGCGTTTGCCTTCGGCACGTTTGCGGTCGTAGGACTTCCGCGAGTTGGGATCGAACTGGATGCTCACCAGCGCGGACGTGTAGAAGACCCGTTGCGGGCCCCGGTGGTAGCGCTGGGGCCGGTGCAGGTTTCCGACGATCTTGCCGGAGTCGCGTGGTGCGGGGGTCACTCCGGCGAATGAGGCGAGGCGGTCCGGGGTGGGGAAGGCATCCAGGCTGCCGCCGATGCCGACGAGGAGTTCCGCGCCGAGGACCGTGCCGATGCCGGGCATGGACTGGATCACTTCGGCGAGTTCGTGTTCGCGAAACCGGCCCTCGATGAGCTTGTCTGTCTCGGTGATCTTCTCGTTGAGGGCCGTCACCTCCTTCGCCAGGGTGTGCACCATCGTCGCGATCGCCGTCTCGCCTGCGACGGCGGTGTGCTGCCGCTCGGCGGCCTCGACCGCCTTGGCAGCCAGGGCTTCGGCGCCCCGGACCTTGCGGTTGCGCAGCCAGGTGGTCAGCCGGGCGAGGCCGGTGCGGCGGATCGCCGCTGGAGTCTGGTGGCCCGTCAGCAACAGCAGAGCTCCGGCGGTGCCGATGTCCAGGGCGCGTTCGAGGGCCGGGAACATGCTGTTCAGCAGGCCCTTGAGCCGGTTGGTGGTGCGGGTGCGGTCGGCGGCGAGGTCCACGCGGCGCTCCGTCAGCGGCTTCAGCTCGATGCTTGCGTCGTCGCCGGGCCGGATCGACTGCAGGTCGCGTCGCATGCGGGCCTGGTCAGCGATCACTCGTGCGTCCCGGGCGTCGGTCTTGCCCGCTCCGCGGTAGCTGTCGGAGGCGCGGTTGACCGCGATGCCGGGGAGGTAGACGAGTTCCCGGCCGTGGTTGACCAGCAGGGCGATCAGCAGGCCGGGCCCGCCGCCGGCCATGTCCAGTGCCCGGGTGACGTCCCGGCCGCCGGCGAGGTCCAGGACGTCCCCGATCAGCTTCAGCAGTTCGGGTTCGTCGTTGGCCACCCGCCGCGACAGCAGCGTCTCGCCCTCGCTGTCCAGGACCAGGCAGTGGTGGTGGGTCTTGCCGCAGTCTGTCCCCGCCCATATCCGGCTCATCGTGCTCCAGCCGCTCGTGCTTGCAGTGCGTACCACGGACGACCTCGCCGGCATTGCTCTACACGGCGACCTGTTCGCATTTCCCAATCGGCGACCGAGTCGTCGTGGGGAGCCGGGCGGCCAAGCCTTTCGAACCACCAACGGCAGCCGCATGAAAGCCACACCCAGCTCCCCCGGGTGCCACAACCCTACGAATGGCTGAGGCGAACCCAGGAAGAAGGTAGAGCCGCATGATCCGCTGTTTCTGCAGTCGGAGATGCGGCTTCGTATATCAATAAGGCATGGCATCTTAAAAGTTCGCTCTTGGACATGAGCGGTGCCCGGCTGTTTCGGTGTGCCCGTCGAAGATCGCAGCAAGGCGATCAGGCACGGACGACCAGGAGGACTGTGCTCATGACCAGCCCCGACCACTCCAACTCCCTTGCCCGGCGAGGTCTGTTCAAGGCGGGCCTCGCCCTCACCACCGCGGCCGTGGCCGCCACTGCGGTCTCCGCACCCGCCGCGTCTGCGGCTCCCCAGATCGAAGTTCCCGGAGCCGACGCCGAGTTGGCCGAACTCGAGCGGCGGCACGGCGCCCGGCTCGGCGTGTACGCGCGCAATGTCCGCACCGGGCGGACCGTGTCCCACCGGGCCGGGGAGCGGTTCGCGATGTGTTCGACGTTCAAGGCGTTCGCCGCGGCGGCGGTCCTGCGCGACCACGGCGGCTGCGCACCGCTGGACAAGGTGATCCACTATCCGCCGCACGACATCCTGCCGAACTCGCCGCGCACCGTCGAGCATGTGGACACCGGCATGACGGTGGCGGACCTGTGCGCGGCGGCGATCCAGTACAGCGACAACGCGGCGGGCAATCTGCTGCTGCGCCAGATCGGCGGCCCCGCCGGGCTCACCCGCTTCTTCCGGTCGCTGGACGACGGGGTGAGCCGGCTCGACCGGTGGGAGACGGACCTGAACACCGCGATCCCCGGCGACCCGCGCGACACCACGACCCCGCAGGTCCTCGGCCGCAGCTTCGAGCGGCTGACCCTGGGCCGGGCCCTGGCCGGCGCCGACCGCGAGCGGCTCGTCACCTGGCTCAAGGGCAACACCACCAGTGCCGCGCGGTTCCGCGCCGGACTTCCGCGCGACTGGGTCCTGGCGGACAAGACCGGCACCGGCGAATACGGGACCGCCAACGACATCGGCATGGCCTGGACGACCCGGAAGACGCCGGTCCTGCTGACCGTGCTGTCGACCAAGAGTGCCCAGAACGCGCCGGCGGACGACGCGCTGATCGCGGAGGCGGCACGGATCGTGGCCCGGGCCCTGGCGCCTGGGGAGTGATCCCTCGAAATTCACTCTTCTGAACACGAATCATGTACACGCCATTGATGTGATCATGATACGTCCCATGGTCGGGGGGCGCGCGGGGAGAAAGCGCTTTCCCTCGTGCCCTCCCTCACCATGCCACGACTGGAGACAAGCCGATGCGACTGAGATCAGCCACCGCGTGCGCCGGTCTGTTCGCCGGCACGCTCGTCGCGCTGTCCGGCACCACTGCACAGGCCGCGACGGCCACCGCGCAGTACGTGTCGCCGAGCGGCACCGACAGCGCGGCCGGCACACAGTCGGCGCCGACCACACTCACCTCGGCCATCAGCCGTATCGCCCCGGGCGGGACGATCTACCTGCGCGGCGGGACGTACAGCTACTCCTCGACGGTCACCATCCCGGCCGGCGGCAACGGCACATCCAGCGCCCGCACCACCCTCACCGCCTATCCGGGCGAGAAGCCCGTCCTGAACTTCTCGGGCCAGAGCGCGAGTTCGTCCAACCGCGGGATCCAGCTCAACGCCAACTACTGGCACCTGTACGGCCTCACCGTCGAGCACGCCGGGGACAACGGCATCAACGTCGGCGGCGGCAACAACGTCATCGAGCGCGTGGTGACCGCCTACAACCGCGACACGGGACTGCAGCTCGGCCGGATCTCCTCCAGCACGCCGAGCAGCCAGTGGCCATCGAACAACCTCGTCGTCGGCTCGGAGTCGCACGACAACAAGGACTCCACGGGCGAGAACGCCGACGGCTTCGCCGCCAAGCTCACCACCGGCACCGGGAACGTGTTCCGCTACGACGTCTCCCACAACAACATCGACGACGGCTGGGACCTCTACACCAAGACCGACACGGGCGCCATCGGCCCGGTGACCATCGAGTACTCCCTGCCGTACGGCAACGGCACGCTCACCGACGGCACCCAGAACCCCAACGGCGACCGCAACGGCTACAAGCTCGGCGGCCCATCGCCTACAAGAACGGCCACCACGGGTTCACCTACCACAGCGACCCCGGCACGATGACCATGTCCAGCAACGCGAGCATCGACAACACCGAGCGCAACTTCGCCTTCGACGCGGGCACTTCGGTTTTCCGCAGCAACACCTCGTGCCGCTTCGCCGTCAGCGGCCCGAACGACAAGACCGTCGGCAACTCCGACAGCTCCAACCAGTTCTGGACCGGTACGAACGGCTCCCGCTGCTCCTCCTACGCCGGGGCCCTCGGCTGGTCCTTCGCCTCGGACGGGCACCTCGTGGTGACCTTCGGCGGCTCGGTCGTGACGCCGTAGCCGGCTCGGCGCACGACGGTCTCCCGGCGGGACGCCGCTTCCGGCGGCGTCCCGTTCGCGCGCGCCGCTAGACCTTCGGACGCGGCTCGCCCGGCTCCAGTGCCGAGAGCTTGTCCGGGTTCGTGACCAGGTACACCTCACGGACCTGTGCGCCGTCCGGGTCGAGGTCCATGACCATCACCGCGTGCGGGGCGCCGTCCTCGAACACCACCACGGCCGCGTCGCCGTTGACGTCCCGGTGCTGGAACTCCAGCCCCGCCGCCGCACGCGCGGCGTAGCCGGTCAGCGCCCGTGCCACCTTGTCCCGGCCGCGGATCGGCCGCGGTGCCGCCTGCGCCTTGCCGCCGCCGTCCGTCCACAGCGTGGCCTCCGGCGCCAGGATCTCCAGCAGCGCCCCGAGATCCCCGCCGAGCGCGGCGGCCACGAACCGTTCCGTCGCCTGTCGCCGGACCCGGGGATGCGCCTGATAGCGAGGGCGCCGGGCGCGCACATGGGACCGGGCGCGGTGCGCGAGCTGCCGTACGGCCGCGGGGCTGCGGCCGAGGATGTCCCCGATCTCGGTGTGCGCGTAGCCGAACACCTCGTGCAGGACGAACACCGCCCGCTCCAGCGGCGTCAGGGTCTCCAGCACTACCAGCATCGCCAGGGACACCGATTCGGCGCGCACCGCGCCCTCGGCCGCGTCCTCGCCGGCCGCCGGACCGGCAGGGCCGTCCGTGAGGAGGGGTTCCGGCAACCATGGCCCGACGTAGGTCTCGCGCCGCCGGGCGATGCGCGCCCGCCGCGCGAGCGCGTGCCGCACGGCGATCCGCACCAGATAGGCCCGCGGATGCTCGATCTCCGCAGCCTGTCCCGCGTCCCCGGCACCCGAACGTCCCGCCCAGGAGAGCCAGGTCTCCTGCAGCACGTCCTCGGCGTCGGTGACGGAGCCCAGCATGTTGTACGCCACCGCGAACAGCAGCTCGCGGTGGTCGAGGAACGCCTGGGTGGCGGCGTCCGTCCCCGCGGGCGTCCGGTTGTCGGCCATGGCATCTCCTCACGACGTCTGCCCACCCAGAGGGCCGGGGCCCCCGGAGTGTGACATCGGGGGGCGGGTGTGTGCCGTAGCTCTCATCCTGCGCCCGCGCTGTCACACTCGCCGCCTTCGCGGCCCTCTCGGTCCACGGCAGCAGCACCACGCAGCGAAGGAGCAGCCCATGCGACTCGTCGTCTTCGGCGCGAACGGGCCGACGGGACGGCAGGTCACCAAGCAGGCGACCGCCGCCGGACACACCGTCACCGCCGTGACCCGCCATCCCGACGCCTTCCCGCTCGACCACCCCCGCCTCACGGTCGCGGAGGCCGACGTCCTGGACGGGGCGGCGGTCGACCGTGTCGTCCCCGGCCACGACGCGGTGATCTCCACGCTCGGCGTCCCCTACGGCCGGGCTCCGGTCGCCGTCTACTCGACGGGCCTCACCCACATCAGCCGGGCCATGACCCGGCACGGTGTCCGGCGCCTGGTGTGCGTCAGCTCCACCGTCCTGTTCGACGTGCCGGCACCCGGCGAGGGCGTCTTCTTCCGGAAGGTGCTCGAACCCTTCTTCGTACGGGTCGTCGGGCGCACGGTCTACGACGACATGCGCCGCATGGAGGAGATCGTGCGCGCGAGCGGTCACGACTGGACGGTGCTCCGGCCGGCCGGCCTCTTCGACACGAGCGAGGTCAGCGGCTACCGGGTGGCGCCCGGCCGGCTGCCCGGGCGGTTCACCTCCCGGGCCGACCTCGCGCACGCGCTCGTGCGCGAGGCCGTCACCGAGGGGCATGCGCGCGCCTTTCTCGACGTGCGTACCACCGAGGGCACGCCGCGCTTCCTCGACCTCGTCAAGAAGGAGGGATTCGGCAGGTGAAGCGCGCCGGTCAGGAAGGCCGGCCGCCGTAGGGGACGGTGATCAGCTCCATGGCGTGGCCGACCGGATCCATGAAGTACACGCCGCGGCCGCCGTCGTTGTGGTTGATCGTGCCGGGCTGCTTCTGGTGCGGGTCGGCGTAGTGCTCGATACCGCGCTCGACGATCCGCGCGTACGCGGCGTCGAACTCCTCCTCGGACACCAGGAAGGCGTAGTGCTGGGGCGTGATGTGCTGCTCGGGGATGGTGGCGAAGTCCAGGGTGACTCCGTTCGCCAGGGCGACCGCGATGAACGGGCCCCATTCCGCGGTGATCTCCAGACCGAGCAGTCCGGTGAGGAACTCGGCGGACTCCCGGTTGTCCCGGGCATGAACGATGGTGTGGTTGAACTCGACCGACAAGGAATGCCTCCAGGGCATGTCCTGGCACCTCCATGCCTCACCCAGCCGGTGACCGGCACGCGATGCTGTGACGATCATAGCCTCCGGGTCCGCGGCGTCGAGCAGTCGAGCGGAGAGGGCAGGATTCGAACCTGCGTGGGCCCCTGAGGGGCCCGACCGTGAGCCGAGCTCGCTGGTCCCCGATCAACCACTCCGGGCACCTCTCCCTGTGACCGGATCCGGTGTCCCGTGCCGGTCACAGGAAGAACAGTGGCAGGAGCCGCTGACCGCGCGCTGACCCACCGCTGACGGGCCCCGTCACACGCCCCGGTGTCAGGAGCCCCGGTGCACCACGTGTCCGCCGGTGACCGTCACCACCACCGGGGACTCGGCGAGTTCGTCGCCGGGTGCGTGCACGGGGTCCACGGCCAGCGCGGTGAGGTCGGCCCGGCAGCCGGGCGCGACCCGGCCTGCCACCTCGGACTCGCCGGCGGCGGCCGCCGCGTGGCTGGTGCAGCCCTCCAGCGCCTGCAACGGCGTCAGGCCCGGCCGGCGGGCCGCGGCGCCCTTGGGCCGGCGGGCCGTCGCCAGCACGGCCCGGACGTCGTAGTGCACGATGGGCCAGTCCGAGCCGAGGGCGAG
Organism: Streptomyces sp. NPDC007856; assembly: GCF_042868225.1. Classification (NCBI taxonomy): domain Bacteria; kingdom Bacillati; phylum Actinomycetota; class Actinomycetes; order Kitasatosporales; family Streptomycetaceae; genus Streptomyces; species Streptomyces sp. NPDC007856. The sequence continues at coordinate 520,961 of NZ_JBIAEC010000005.1, forward strand.
CGTGGCGCCCGCCTCCCGCAGATCGCGCAGCCGCCAGGCACGGGCGGCCCGCTCGTAGCCCAGCCGGCGGGACCACTCGTCGCCGCCGTCGTCGCGCGTGTACCCGGTGTGCGGCGGCTGCAGGGAGGCCGCGACCCCCAACTCGGCAAAGCGCGGCAGGAGTTCGTCCGGAGCGGTCTCGATGTGCTCGATCCGGTGGGCGCCGCGCCCGCCCGGCCCGAGGGAGGCGACGGTGTCCAGGACATGCCGTACGGCCGCGTCCCCGATGGCATGGGTCGCGGTGCGGACGCCAGCCGTGTGCAGGGTGCGGACGGCCTCGGCGTAGGCGTGCGGATCCGGCCAGAACGCGGCGGTGCCCTGACCATGGCAGTCGGGGTGCTCCAGCCAGGCCGTGCCGCCCTCGACGGTGCCGTCCATGAAGAACTTGACCCCGCCGACCAGCCAGTGCCGCCCGCCCCCGCCCTGCAGCTCGATCAGCTCCCGCAGCGCATCGTCGTCGGCACCCGGCATGCACCACGGCGCGAACCGCAGCCGCATGGGCAGGACCGTCTCCTCGGCCACCGCCTGCACCAGATCGAGGTCGCCGCCGTCCATCACATGGGCCCCCGTGAGCCCCGTCGCGGCCATCGCGGACAGCAACTCCAGCAACCGGGCCCGACGTTCGGTGTACGACAGCCGGGGCACGACGTCCGCCACCAGGTCCATCGCGGCGTGCTCGACCAGATGGCCGGTGGGCCGGCCCGAGGCGTCGCACACCACCTCCGCGTACTGGGCGAAGGCACGCGGGCCGGTCACCCCGGCGGCCGCGAGGGCGGCGGCGTTGGCGAGGGCGGAGTGGCCGTCGTACAGGCGCAGGAAGGCCGGTGTGCCGCCGAGCACCTCCGCCACCAGGTCGTGGTGGATGGGGCGGCCCTCGAACGCGTTGTGGTCCAGGCCGTAGCCGACGACCCAGCCGTCGATCCGCTCGGCCTCGGCGAGCGCCGCGCGCAGCCCGGCCTGGCCCGTCACGCCCGACAGGTCCGTGCCCGTCGCCATGTCCAGCCCCCACACCGGATGGCTGTGCGAGTCGACCAGGCCGGGCACGAGGTGCGCGCCGTGCAGGTCGACCACCTCGGTGCCGGGGCCGCGCCAGTCCCGGACGTCCTCCGCGCCGCCCACCGCGGTGATCACCCCGTCGTGCACGGCGACGGCGGAGGCGGCGGGGCGGGCGGCGTCGAGGGTGCGGACCTGGGCGCCCGCGAGGATGAGGTCGGCAGCGGGCATCGGGGCAACTCCTGTAGGGGAAGAGGGCGTTCGGGTCACTCGGCAGGCGCGGTGACGGCGGCCGGTGCGGTGCCCTCGCCGGGAACGGCGTGCTCGTCGGTTCCGGTGCTCGCACCGGGCTCCGTGGCGAACCGGGCGTACACCTCCGGACGGGAGCGGCGCAGCCACCAGGCCAGCGGCAGACCGAGCGCGAAGACGATCGGTGCCACGACGACGAGCAGGACGTTCACGGTCGGGGACGCACCGGTGAACAGGTCGATGTGGGACACGACCAGCGCGATCGCGGTCGCCAGCAGGACGGTGGCGAGCACCGGGGCCACCACCGTGCGCACCGCCCCCTCGCTGTGACGTACCCGCCGGAAGTAGCACGGCACGGCGATCGCGGCGAGCAGTTGCAGCAGCAACAGGCCGATCATGCCCGGGGTGTTCACCCACAGCAGAAGCTGCTGGTACGGGTCGGCGTGCGCGGCCCAGAACGCGAGGACGACGACGGCGCCGAGGACGGTCTGGGCGATGCCGGCGACTTCAGCGTCCCGCAGATCGCCCGGCGGCTCGGTGCGCAGACCGGTTCGGTGTACCACCATGTGGACGGCCGCGACGGCATAGTGGAACTGCTGCGGGAGCGCGTCTGCGAGGCGATCGACCCGGGCACCCTCGAACTGACCCCCTGGGACACGGCCGTCCAGGCCTGGGCCCGCTCCTACCGCGCCGCGTTCGCCGCGCACCCCCGGACGATCCCCCTGCTCATGACCTCGCCGGTGCGCGCACCGCGGGTGCTGGAGCAGTACGAGCGTGCGGTGAGCCTTCTTCTCGACGCCGGCTTCGACCGGACGGAGATCATGCCGCTGATCATCGCCCTGGAGAACCTGGTGCTCGGCTCCGCCCTCGATCTCGCCGCGCCGGAGACGATGTGGGAGCTGACGGACCGCATAGCCACCCCGCATCTCGCGCAGGCGCTCGCCGCCGTGGGCGAGGGCCGGGCCGACCGCGCTTTCGAGGTGGGGCTGGCCGCCTTCCTGAACCATGCGCGCGCACTCCTGAAGGACGCCGGCCGCTGACCGGCGAGCCGGGGGCCGCTCGGACCGGGCTCAGCGGTCACCGTCTGTACGGGTTTCCCAGTACCGCCAGTAACATGATCAGCTTTGTTCCGGGTTACCAGTCAGTCAACTTGGTGCGGTCCCTGGACGCGCCCTGCCCGGAGATGTCCATGTCTTCTCTCAACGACGCGTTGGAAAACGCGCGCCTCACCTATGAGCAGCACGTGCGGACCTGCCGTCAGTGCCATGCCGACGGCGCGGCCTGTGCCGTCGCCAAGCATCTCCTGCGGATCTACAACAACGCACGCAGGGACCATCTGCGGTCGGTCGGACGGCACAACGCGACCGACTGACCGGATCTCGTGAGCGCAAGCCGCGTCCCCTTCAGGACTGGGTTGGCTCATCCCTGGCGCGGAGCCGCGTAGCGGCGGAGTTCGCTGTGTTGTCGGTGGTGTGCACTAGGTTGATCGCACCAGCCGGAGGGGGGTGTTTGCATGCTGTCCGGTCGTCGCTATCTGCTTTGCCTGTCGTCCGAACAAGAGGAGATGTGCGGGGAGTTCGGCAGCATCTGCCGGTCGGTGTGGAACACAGCGCTGGAGCAGCGCCGAGAATACCGGCGGCGCGGGGCGTGGATGAACTATGCGCCGCAGTGTGCCGAGCTGGCCGACGCCAAGGGTGAGCATCCGTGGTTGAGGGCGGCTCCGT
>NZ_JBIAEC010000006.1:0-19413 GCF_042868225.1 Streptomyces sp. NPDC007856
TGATTTTTGGCACGCTGTTGAGTTCTCAAGGAACGGTCGCTTCCTTCGTACTCACCCTCTCGGGCTTTCCTCCGGGCGCTTCCCTTCGGTGTTTCAAACTCTATCAGGCTTTTTCCGTCTCTCTGACCACCTCTCTGCGGACATGCAGAAGCGGATCCAGAGATAGGATCTGACGAGTTTGGGTTCTGCCGAGCAGGGCGCTCTCGCGGCGCTCCGCCCCAGGCAGGAGTACGACTGTACACGGAGTCTCGAAGGCCGTGCAAATCCATGGAGCTGGTGGTCTAGACCACTAACTGGTAGCTTCCATACGGAACCACCAGTTCATCTGACATACGCTGCTGCCAGCGCCGTCCGGCACAGGCAGTGACGGCCCGTAAGCAAGCTCCACTCCTTGGGAGGCTTCCCATGACCACCGTGACGTCCCCGCTCGCTGGACGGGCCATCGGACTGGCCGAAGTGCCGGATCCGGTCTTCTCCGGGGCCATGGTCGGCCCGGGCACCGCCATCGACCCCGTGCGTGAGCCGTCCGAGGCCGTGGCGCCCGTGGACGGCGTCATCGTCTCCCTGCACCCGCACGCCTTCGTCGTGGTGGACGAGAGTGGGCACGGCGTGCTCACCCACCTCGGCATCGACACGGTGCAGCTCAACGGCGAGGGTTTCGAGGTGCTCGTCAACAAGGGCGACACGGTGGCGCGCGGCCAGGCCGTCGTGCGCTGGAACCCCTCCGCGGTCGAGGCCGCCGGCAAGTCCCCGGTGTGCCCCGTCGTCGCCCTCGAAGCCACCGCCGAGTCTCTCTCCGACGTCCGTGACAGCGGAGACGTGAAGGCCGGCGACAGCCTCTTCGCCTGGAACTGACGGCAGTGCCGTCGTCGGACGGCGATCAGGACAACCACCGCGGCGGCGGGACCCGCCGCACTATCGGAGACGGGTGAGATGGAGACAACGCTGCGAGGCGTCGGCGTGAGCCATGGCGTGGCGATCGGCGAGGTTCGGCACATGGGTACGGCGGTACTGGAGCCGCCGGCCAAGCAGATCCCCGCGGAGGAGGCCGAGCGTGAGCAGGGGCGCGCCCGCCAGGCTGTGGACGCCGTGGCCGCCGATCTGATGGCGCGCGGCAATCTGGCCGGGGGCGAGGCCCAGGCCGTGCTCGAGGCGCAGGCCATGATGGCGCAGGACCCCGAGCTGATGGCGGACGTGGACCGGCGGATCGCCGTCGGCAGCACGGCCGAGCGCGCGGTGTACGACGCGTTCGCCGCGTACCGGGAGCTGCTGGCCGGGGCCGGTGAGTACCTCGCCGGCCGCGTGGCCGACCTCGATGATGTGCGGAATCGTATCGTCGCCCGGCTGCTGGGCGTTCCGATGCCGGGTGTTCCGGACAGCGACCAGCCCTATGTGCTCGTGGCGCGGGATCTTGCTCCCGCCGACACAGCGCTGCTGGATCCCTCCCTGGTGCTCGGTTTCGTGACCGAGGAGGGCGGGCCGACCAGCCACAGCGCGATCCTGGCGCGGGCGCTGGGTGTGCCGGCGGTCGTGGCGCTGCCGGGTGCCGGTGAGCTGACCGAGGGCACGGTGATCGCCGTGGACGGCAGCACCGGCGACATCTTCGTGAACCCGAGCGAGGCGAAGAAGGCGGAGCTGGAGGCCGCGGCCGCCGAGCGCAAGGCCGCGCTGTCCGCCTCGACCGGGCCGGGTGCGACCGCGGACGGGCACAAGGTGCCGCTGCTCGCCAATGTGGGCGGTCCGGCGGACGTGCCTGCCGCTGTGGAGGCCGGGGCCGAGGGCGTCGGTCTGTTCCGTACCGAGTTCCTGTTCCTGGACGACAGCAAGAACGCTCCTTCCGAGGCGAAGCAGGTGGAGGCCTACCGGCAGGTGCTGGAGGCGTTCCCCGAGGGTCGTGTGGTCGTGCGGGTGCTGGACGCGGGTGCGGACAAACCGCTGGACTTCCTGACTCCGGCCGACGAGCCGAACCCGGCGCTGGGCGTGCGGGGTCTGCGGACGCTGCTGGACCACCCCGAGATCCTGCGCACCCAGCTGACGGCGCTGGCGAAGGCCGCCGAGGGGCTGCCGGTCTACCTCGAGGTCATGGCGCCCATGGTGGCGGACCGTGCGGACGCGAAGGCGTTCGCGAACGCCTGCCGTGAGGCGGGGCTGCAGGCGAAGTTCGGCGCGATGGTGGAGATCCCGTCGGCCGCGCTGCGGGCGCGTTCGATCCTGCAGGAGGTCGAGTTCCTGTCGCTGGGAACCAACGACCTCGCCCAGTACACGTTCGCGGCCGACCGGCAGGTGGGCGCGGTGTCCCGGCTTCAGGACCCGTGGCAGCCCGCGCTGCTGGACCTGGTCGCACTGTCCGCGGAGGCGGCCAGCGCCGAGGGCAAGAGCTGTGGTGTGTGCGGTGAGGCCGCGTCCGACCCGCTGCTGGCCTGTGTGCTGACCGGTCTGGGTGTCACCTCCCTGTCCATGGGTGCGGCGTCGATTCCCTATGTCCGGGCGACGCTGGCGAAGTACACGCTGGCGCAGTGCGAGCGGGCCGCGGCGGCCGCGCGTGCCGCGGACAGCGCCGAGGAGGCGCGCAGCGCGGCCCAGGCGGTGCTGTCCGGCGAGTAGCCGTACCGGCGGTGCGTCGCGTGTGCCGGGTGCAGGGGCGTCCCGCCTTCGGGTGGGGCGCCCCTGGTGCGCTCGGCATGCGTTCGGCGTGCTGTCGGCGCGGTCGGCGGGGGCCGACGCGCCGGTTCGGTCAGTGCCGGTGGCCGGGTGCCGTGTTCTCGTCCCCGAGGTCGGGGGGCTCGCAGTAGTCGACGTCGGGTTCCGGGGAGATGAGGTCGCCGGATTCGATGTCGGTGCAGTAGGCGTCGAACACTTCGGATGCGGTGAGCGGTTCGAGGCCGCCGGAGCGCAGTCGCCAGCCGTAGACGCGGTCGGGCGTGTCCGGGGCGCTGGTGCGCAGGACGAGTCCGCCGGGGCTTCGGGTGGCGAGGCCGAGTGCGAGGACGCTGGTGAATTCCAGGGCCTCGGCCTCGTCGATGCGGATGCCGCCGTCGTCGTCCTGGTCGCCGTGCAGAACGGAGATGAGGGTCTCCGGAGATCCGGAGACGCTGCAGACGAGGTGCCGGTCGCGGGGCGGTGCGGTGTCGAGGATGCGGACCAGGAGGTCGGAGGCGCGGGTGAAGGCCGCCCTGCCGAAGTCCTCGCCACAGGTGGGGCAGGGTCCGAGGCGGGACAGCAGGGTGGTGGCGTACTCCCATGTCGCCTGTCGTACGGCTTCGTCGACGAGGGCGGGTACGAGTGTGGCGAGGGGTTGGCCGTCGTAGGGGATGGTGGGGCCGGTGGCCGCCAGTTCGGCGGTGAAGCGGGTCCGGGTGGTCGGGGCTTCCGGGTCGAGGCCGGTTTCCGCGCAGTAGGCGGCGTAGTCCTCGGGGTCGAACAGGGCGAGTGTGGTGTGGCTGCCCTGGGCTGCGCGGGCTTTGAGAACGGCCTCCACCTGCTTCAGGTAGGTCGCGTGGTCGTCGAAGGAGAAGCTGCGGTAGCGCCGCATGGCGCGGAAGTCGTGTTCGTCGGTGAGCAGGCCGATGGTGCCGGCGATCTCTCGGCGCAGGACGCGTCGCATGGTCTGGTGGTCGGTGTGCGCCATGTTTCCCCCAATGTGCGTGGTCGATCAATGCTCACTCACCGTAACCGGCGGCACTGACAACGGGTCCTGGGTCTGCCTTGGAAAGGGCCCCGTGCTCAGCTGACGGGCGGCCGGCGATCGGTCCACGGGTGTGCGAGTTCGAGGGTGCGAGACGCCCGGATCAGGAGGTCCTCCCGCCACGGCGCAGCGACGATCTGGACGCCGACGGGCAGGCCGGTGGCGTCGTCGTGGTGGAGGGGGACCGAGATCGCCGGTTGGCCGGTCACGTTGAACACCGAGGTGAACACCCCCCATCGGATAGCTGTTCCCCAGCGCCGTCAGGGGATCGTCGCCGCTGCCTGCCCGCCAGGCACCGACGAGCGGCGGGAGGCACGCCGTCGTGGGCGTGACCAGGAGGTCGAAGCGGGCAAGGAAGCCTTCGACGATGCGCCGCGACAGCTGTTGGGTCTTCCTCACCCCTTCCGCGTAGGACCACGAGTCGATCGATCGTGCCGCGTCACGCAGGGCACGGTCGTGGGGCTCGACACGGTCCGGGTCCGCGAGTGCGATCCCGGCAGCGCCGACGTTCCAGATGGTCGTGAACGCCGCCACCAGCTCGTCGGTCGGGGGCAGCGGAAGGCGCGTGTCGACGACGTGGTGACCGGCCGATTCGAGCGTCCGAAGAGTGACGGCGACGGCTTCGGCACACGCCGGGTGCACGCCTGTCCCGTCCATCGGAGAGTCGGTGAGCGCACCGATCCGCAGCCCGGTCGGCATGTCCGTCTCCAGCGCGGCGGCCAAGGACCTGTGCGGGGTCCGGGGTGACCACCACGTGGCCGGGTCGTGGCGCGCGAGCACATCGAGGGCGGCCGCGGTGTCCGCCACCGTGCGGGTGAGCACGCCGCTGGTGCCGAGGCCTTCCACGCTGACGGTCGCGTTGGTGACCAGGCCGCGGGTGGGTTTGAGTCCGACGAGGCCGTTGCACGACGCGGGGATGCGGATCGACCCGCCGCCGTCCTCGGCGTGGGCGATGGCCACCATCCCGGCGGCGACGGCAGCGCCCGCTCCGCTCGACGACCCGCCCGGCGTGCGCCCCAAGCGCGCCGCTCAGCTTGTCCATTTCGACCACGCGGCCCACCGTCTGGCCGCGGGGCACAGCGCCGCACAGGTGGCGGCGGAGATCGGCTACGCCGACCAGTCCCACCTTCATCGGGATGTCATGGCCTTCGCGGGTGTGACGCCCACGGCCGTCGCGGTTGCGCCATGGCTCGCGGTCGACGACGTCGCGTGGGCCGCCCCCGAATACCTGTCCGCGCCTTGACGCGACGGGCTGCGCGCGGTGCGGCGTCGACGCTCCGGCGTCCCCGGCGGTGACCGGCGCCGCCGGCCGGTGGTGGCCGGGAGGAAACGCGATGGTTGCGTGGGCGGATCAGGGCCGGCGGCTGGAGCCTGCGACGCCGCGCGGCGGGCCTCGGACTTCACCCGCCGTGCCGGGCAAGTCCGAGGCCGCCTAGGGGGGTCAGGCGCGCTTTCGGGCGAGTTCCTCGTAGAAGCCGAGCAGGGAGAGGTTGTCGATGGAGCCCGGGTTGACCGCCTTCTCCAGGGGTGTGCCCTGCAACAGGCGCTTGACGGGGACCTCGATGCGCTTGCCGGTCAGGGTGTGCGGGACGCCCGGTACCTCGATGATCTCGTCGGGTACGTGGCGCGGCGAGAGCTGTTTGCGGATGGTCTGCCTGATGCGGTTCAGCAGTGCCTCGTCGAGGACGGCGCCGGGTGCGAGGTGCACGAACAGCGGCATCCAGTAGCCGCCGTCGGGCTGCTCGATGCCGATGACGAGGGACTCCCTGATCTCGGGAAGGCGCTCGACGACCTCGTAGATGTCGGCCGAGCCCATGCGCACGCCCTGCCGGTTGAGGGTGGAGTCGGAGCGGCCGTGGATGATCACGGTGCCGCGTGAGGTGACGGTGATCCAGTCGCCGTGCCGCCAGACGCCGGGGTAGGTGTCGAAGTAGCTGTCGTGGTAGCGGCTGCCGTCGGGGTCGTTCCAGAAGCGGATCGGCATGGAGGGCATCGGGTTGGTGACGACCAGCTCGCCGACCTCGTCGATGACGGGCTTGCCGCTGGAGTCCCAGGCCTGCAGGTCGGTGCCGAGGCCGGGCGCCTGGAGTTCGCCGGTGTACACCGGGAGGGTCGGTACGCCGCCGGCGAAGCAGGAGCAGACGTCTGTGCCGCCGCTGACGGAGGCGATCCACAGGTCGGCCCCGCTCTCCGCGAACTCGTCGTGCAGCCAGCGGAAGCCGTCGGGCGGCAGCGGCGAGCCGGTGGTGGCGACGCACTTCACCTTGGCCAGGTCGTGGTCGCGAGCGGGGTGGACACCGGCCTTGCGGCAGGCCATGACGTAGGCGGCGGAGGTGCCGTAGAGGGTGGCCCCGGTGCGTTCGGCGACCCGCCACTGGGCGCCCGTGTCCGGGTAGCCGGGACTTCCGTCGTACAGGACGATCGTGGTGCCCGTGAGCAGGCCGGAGACGAGGAAGTTCCACATCATCCAGCCGGTCGAGGTGTACCAGAAGAAGCGGTCCTCGGGGCCGAGGTCGCAGTGCAGGCCGAGCTGCTTGAGGTGCTCGACCAGGATGCCGCCCTGGGACTGGACGATGGCCTTGGGCAGGCCGGTGGTGCCGGAGGAGTACAGCACCCACAGCGGGTGGTCGAAGGGGACCTGCTCGAAGACCGGCTCGGTGTCCCCCGCCGTCAGCGCCGCCCACTCCAGGGCGCCCTCGGGGGCCGCGGTGCCGAGCAGCGGGATGTGGACGACGGCGCGCACGGTGGGCAGCTCGCGGCGCAGTTCGGCGACGATCTCGCGGCGGTCGTGCTCCTTGCCGCCGTAGCGGTAACCGTCGACCGTGAACAGGACGACGGGTTCGACCTGCTGGAAGCGGTCGAGGACGCTGCGGGCGCCGAAGTCGGGGGCGCAGGAGGTCCAGACGGCGCCGACGGCGGCCGTGGCGAGCAGGGCGACGACGGCCTCGGGGATGTTGGGCAGGTAGCCGCTGACACGATCGCCGGGGCGGACCCCGATGGCGCGGAGTTCGGCGGCGAGGGAGCCGACCTGGCGGCGCAGCTCGGACCAGGTCACCGGGCGCGGTTCGTGGGTCTCGTCGACGTGCAGGAGGGCGGGTTCGTCCGGGCGGTCGGCCGCAGCACGCAGGGCGTGCTCGGCGTAGTTGAGGGTGGCTCCGGGGAACCACTGGGCGCCTGGCATGGCTCGGTCGCCGAGCACGCGCGCGTAGGGCGTCGAGAAGCGGACGCCGAACCACTCCGTGACGGCTTTCCAGAAGGTGTCCAGCTGGTCGACGGACCACTGGTGGAGGGCGGGGTAGCCGCCTTCGGCCGGGGCGCCGTGGTGCTCGGCGGCCCATGCCTGGAACTGGGTGATGCGTGCCTGGGCGATCCGCTCGGGATCGGGCTGCCAAAGCGGCTGGGGGTTCGCGGTCGTCATGGGGGCGGCTCCCGGGCTGTGCGCGTCGTGTGCGTCGGTCCGCGCACGGGCTGGGGTGTGCGCGTGACGCGGCTGACAGGGACGATGCCATGTGATCGACTTCTGCACCAGGGTGTACCCCACATAGTCGGCGTCATGAAGATGTGGTCCTGGCACGGGTGAACGGCAGTTGAACGACACGCGCGTGTGGGGTGCTCAGTGGCAGGGTGAGCAGCATGGACGGTCGTGACCAGGTGCGTTCGATGAGTGTGGTGGGTTCGGGGAGAGCGGCTCGGGGGTTGCGTACCGTACGGGCGGCGTGGCGCATGCGGCGGATCGACGCCGCCGGGTTGCCGCGGCGGGGTGCCGAGCGGGCGCGGGTTCCGGGGCAGGTGAAGAGCGTCGAGCCGGGGCCGGGTGGCGGGCTGATCCGGTTCGGCCGGTCCGAGCTGCGGATCACCGTGGCGGTGAACGGGGCGGTGTTCTGGGGATGGGACGGGGCGGGTCCGCAGCCGTCGTACGCGCTCGCGGGGGGTTGTCCCGAGCCGGATCCGCGCGCGGTGCTGGAGCCGGACAAGGACGGTGGCTGGCGGGTCGTGGCCGAGCGGGTGACGGTCACCGTCTCGCGGCACGGCGCGGTGGAGGTGTGTACGCCGGGTGGCGTGACCCTGCGGCGGGATCTGCCGCCGCGCTGGTGGGAGCCGGTCGGCGGGGGCACGGCGCGCTGGATGCAGCGGTCGGAGGTGGGGGCGGACGCGCGCTTCTTCGGTCTGGGCGGCCGGGCGTCCGGGCCCCGGCTGCGGGACGGCACGTACCGGCTGTGGAACACCGACCCCGGCCGGGCGTTCGGCCCCGGCGACGATCCGCTGTACGTGACCATGCCGGTGCAGCTGGTGGTGGCCGACGCCGGCACGCATCTGGTGTTCCACGACACCACGTGGGACGGCACGGTCGTGCTGCACGAGGGCGAGGAGGGCGCCGGGTCCGGGCACGACCGGGCGGGGCGCTGCGAGCTGCGGATGGACGGCGGGCCGCTGCGCTGCTGGGTGATGGTGGGCGCCCCCGCGCGCGTGCTGCACACCTGGGCATCGCTGACCGGGGCGCCCGCGCTGCCGCCGGCGTGGGCGCTCGGCCATCAGCACGCGCGGTGGGGCTTCGGCAGCGAGCAGGAGGTGCGCCGGATCGTCGCCGGATACCAGGAGCGCGGGCTGCCGCTGGATGCCGTGCACCTGGACATCGACCACTACGACGACCACCAGGTGTTCACGGTCGACCGGGAGCGCTTCCCGAAGCTGCCGCAGCTCGCCGAGGAGCTGCGCCGGGACGGGATCCGGCTGGTGTCGATCGTCGACCCGGCCGTGAAGGCGGCGCCGGGCAACGCCGTGTACGACAGCGGTTCGGCCGTGGACGCGTTCGTGCGGGACGCCTCCGGGCGGACGGTGCGCGGGGTGGTGTGGGCCGGCGAGTCGGTCTATCCGGACTTCACGCACGCGCGCGTGCGCAAGTGGTGGGGCGGACTCTATGAGGAGCGCCTCGGGCAGGGCTTCGCCGGGTTCTGGCACGACATGAACGAGCCGACGTCGTTCAACGCCTTCGGGGAGCTCACCCTGCCGCGTTCGGCCCGGCACGCCCTGGAGGGACGCGGGGGCGACCACCGGGAGGCGCACAACGTGTACGCCCTCTGCATGGCCCGGGCGGGCTACGAGGGACTGCGCGAGCTGTCGCCCGAAGAGCGGCCCTTCCTGTTCTCCCGGTCGGGCTGGGCGGGGATGCAGCGGTACGGGGGCACCTGGTCCGGGGACGTGGCGACCGGCTGGCCCGGGCTGCGGGCCTCGCTGTCGCTGGTGCTGGGGCTCGGTCTGTGCGGGGTGCCGTACTCGGGTCCGGACGTGGGCGGTTTCGACGGCGGTCCGTCGCCGGAGCTGTATCTGAGGTGGTTCCAGCTCGGCGCGTATCTGCCGCTGTTCCGCACCCATGCGAGTCTGCGGGCGGGGCGCCGGGAGCCCTGGGAGTTCGGCGCCGAGGTGCTGGAGCACGCGCGCGTGGCGCTGCTCGAACGGCGGCGGCTGCTGCCGTACTTCATGACGCTGGCGCATCTGGCGCGGCGCACGGGCGCGCCCTTTGTGCGGCCTCTGTGGTGGGGGGCGCCGGAGGACCGGGCGCTGCGCGACTGCGAGGACACGTTTCTGCTCGGGGATGCCCTGCTGGTGGCTCCGGTGCTGGATCCGGGTGCCGACCGGCGGGCGGTGCAGCTGCCGCGGGGCCGCTGGTACGACACCGCGACGGAGGAGGCGTACGAGGGTCCGGCGCAGGTGCTCGTCGACGCGCCGCTGTCGCGGATACCGGTGTTCGCGCGCGCGGGCGGGGTCGTCCCCGTGCGCGGCGTGGACGGCGGGGTCGAGCTGGAGGTGTGGGCACCCGCGCGTGGCCGGACGGGAGGCGGTCTGGTCGTGCCGGACGCGGGTGGCGGGTGGGACGAGCCGGAGATCGAACGCTACGTCGCCCGGAGGCAGGGCCCTCGGGTGGTGGTCACCCGGGAGCGGGAGGGCGGTTCCGCCGAGCCCCCCTACCCGGTGCGGGTGCGGGGGCTCGGCTGAGCCGCGTCGCTCAGTACCGGCCCTCGAACCAGGCCCGTACGGCCACGGTGTGCAGCGGGAACGCGAGTTCCTCGGGCCTGCGCAGCAGCTGCCAGCCCTCGGTCTCGTCCGTGGGGGCGGCGGGCGGGAGCCCTTCCACGGGACGCTCCGGGAGGAGTCCGAACAGCAGCAGGTGACCGTCGGGCGAGCTCATGGCGTCCACGAGCCGCACGTCCCGGGCGGCCGCGTCGATGCCGGTCTCCTCCTTGAGCTCGCGTACGACGGCCTGCTTCCAGTCCTCCCGGTCGTCGATGTAGCCGCCGGGCAGTGCCGTGCCCCCGCGCGCGGGGGTGACGGTCCGGGTGATGACGACCAGGGCCGTGCCCTTGGTGTCGTACACGGGCTGGAGCGCGATCGCCACTGGCAGCGGATTGCGGTAGGCGACGGTCCCGCAGGACGGGCAGGTGCGCGGCCAGCCGGAAACGCCCTCTCCGTAGGGCGCTCCGCAACTCGAACAGTGCGAGTCCGGTGCGAAGTTGTCAGTTGAGTGCTGAGTTTCGGACACGCGCGGACTGTATCCGATCAGAGGAGGGACATCTTCCGGAGGTTGCTCACTGGCCGCCGAAGAGCGACCTGGAGGACACGGGGAAGTCGAAATAGGTGTCCGGGTAGGGCTCGGGCTTGTACGTGTAGTGCCACCATTCCTCGGCGAGGTTCACGAATCCGAGGCCCTCCAGGGTGTTCTTGAGCAGCAGGCGGTTGGCGCGCTGTTCGCCCTGGATGCGCGGGTCAAGTGTGTGCGCGAGGGTGTCGAAGCAGTCGAATCCGGTGCCCATGTCGACGGAGTTGTCGGGGAAACGCTCGTCCTTGGGCGCGAAGCAGGGCACCAGCGGCTGTCCGGGGTGGTAGGGCCGGGTCGGCCTGGCGGGGAGCCTCACGATCGTGAGGTCCATGGTCGAGCCGCGGCTGTGGCCGGATTTCTCGGCGATGTAGCCGTCCGCGAACAGCCGGGTCTTGTCGACGTTCGGGTAGAACTCGCCCTTCATCGCCTGGTCGCCGAGGTCCTCGGCCCAGCGCACGAAGTGGTTCACGGCCCGCTGCGGCCGATAGCAGTCGTAGACCTTGAGGGTGTAGCCCTTGCGCAGCAGGGCGAGCTGCGCCTTGTGGAGGGCTTCGGCGGCGGGGCGGGTGAGGATGCACATCGGCTGCTCGTAGCCGTCGATGCGCTCGCCGACGAAGTTGTGCGGGGTGAAGTAGCGCATCTCCTGGATGATCGTCGGATCCACGGTTCTCAGGGCCACGAAGTCCTTCGGCGCCTTGGGCTCCGTCGTCGCCCCGGCGGTGGCGGGGGCGGTGGTCACGGCCAACAGGGCGGCGAGAGCGGTGACCAGCCCGCGTACTGCACTGGTGAGTCGTGTCATGTCTCCTGCACTGCCCAATTCCGGATGTCCGTGACACACTTCTGACGTTCCGTCAGATATCTCGGCAGGGAGGGACGATGTCCCGCACACGCACGCCCGTGGTCGACGGATGGTTCGTCGGCACAGGTGACGATTTCAGGCTTCTGGGCACCCGTTGCGCGGCATGCGCCTCGGTGTTCTTTCCCCGCGAGGACTCCCACTGCCGAAATCCCGGCTGTCCCGGCGGAGATCTCGAGGAGGCACCGCTGTCGCGACGAGGGCGCGTCTGGTCGTACACGGACAGCCGGTACCGACCGCCGTCACCCTATGTGAGCAATCCGGAACTTCCGTGGGAGCCGTACGCGTTGATCGCGGTGGAGCTGGAAGCCGAGCGGATCGTGGTGCTGGGACAGGCGGCTTCCGGGGTCACCGTCGCCGATCTGACGGTGGGCATGGAGGTGGAGGTCGTCCCCGGAGTGCTCCACGAGGACGCGGAGACGACCTGGGCGACCTGGCACTGGCGGCCGACGGGGGTGAGGGCGTGACGACGGACGTGGCGGTGCTCGGCGCGGGCATGCACCCGTGGGGCAAGTGGGGCCGCTCCTTCGTGGAGTACGGGACGGCGGCGGCCCGCACGGCGCTCGCGGACGCCGGTGTCGACTGGCGCGAGGTCGGCTCGGTCGTCGGCGCCGACACGGTGCGGGGCGGGTATCCCGGGTATGTGGCGGGAGCGACCTTCGCCAGGGCCCTGGGCTGGCAGGGGGCCAGGGTCGCCAGTGTGTACGCGGCGTGCGCCTCCGGGGCGCAGGCGATCGCCACGGCCCGGGCACAGATACTCGCCGGGCTCGCGGAGGTCGTCCTCGTGGTGGGGGCGGACGCGGCACCGAAGGGGTTCTTCCGGCCGGCGGGCGGCGAGCGGCCGGACGATCCGGACTGGCTGCGCTTCCGGGTCCTGGGAGCCACCAATCCGGCGTACTTCGGGCTCTACGCGCGGCGGCGCATCGCGGTGCACGGGGACACACCGGAGGACTTCGCCCTGGTCAAGGTGAAGAACGCCGCGATGGGCGCACTCAACCCGTACGCCCGCTACCGCAAGCGGGTCACCGCCGAGGAGGTCGCCGCGTCCGCGGTGGTCGCCGATCCGCTGCGGCTGCTCGACATCTGTGCCACCTCCGACGGCGGGGCGGCCCTGGTGCTCTCCAGCATGGAGTTCGCGCACCGGCGCGGGGCGACCCGGCCGGTGCGGATCCGGGCGGTGTCGACGGTGACCCCGCGCTTCCCGAACACGGTGCTGGACCTGCCGGACATCGCCACGGACTCCACCGTGGCGGTGGGCGCCCCCGAGGAGACCTTCCGGGCCTCCATCGCCCGGGCCGCCTACGAGGTGGCCGGCGTCGGCCCCGGCGACCTGTCCCTGGCCGAGGTCTACGACCTGTCCACCGCCCTGGAGCTGCAGTGGTACGAGGACCTGGGGCTGTGCGGCGAGGGCGAGGGCGCGAAGCTCCTGCGAGAGGGGGCGACGGCCCCGGGCGGCCGCATACCCGTCAACGCCAGTGGCGGGCTCGCCTCGTTCGGGGAGGCGGTGCCCGCCCAGGCCATCGCCCAGGTCTGCGAGCTGACCTGGCAGTTGAGAGGCACGGCGGGCGACCGGCAGATCGCCGGGGCGCGCGTGGGGATCTCCGCCAACCAGGGGCTCTTCGGGCACGGATCGTCGGTGATCGCGGTGAGATGACGGCGCGGGCGGTCACGGTGAGGCGATGGGTCGAGCAGGCGGTACGACACCAGAGGCCACAGGGGTTTTCCACGCTGTGTGATCACCCCGGAATCCTGCGTGAACGTCTCATGAACTGCGCCTGGGCGCACGCGGGCAGCGCCATCATGCTCCCGTGCACTCCTGGACGGATACTCTCCGCTTCGCCTTCCAGCCGGTGGTCAACCTGAGGACGGGCGCGGTCACCGCACTGGAGACACTCGCCCGCCCGGAGACCGGTGACATCCTGGCCGAGGCCCGCCGAGACCCCGAACTCGACGGCAGACTGACGGTGTTGGCGCTCCGCGCCGCGACACACAAGGAAACCCTGCTGCCGCTGCACCTGAACGTGTTCGCGGCCACCCTCGCCGACCTCGGCGGCCTCACGCCGCTGCACGACGCCGTGCGCGCGGCCGGGCGCCTGCCGTGGGAGGTGACGCTGGACGTGGTCCCGCCCTACACGCACGTGCCCCAACGGGCGCTGCTGGAGGCGGTGGCCGCGCTGTGCGAACAGGGCTTCCGGATCAGCGCGGACGGCATCGGGGACGGCGACGTACCGCTCCGGCTGCTCACCGACCTCTCCCCCGACCTGGTCAAACTCGACGCCTCGCTGCTGGCCCGGCCGGCCGCGGTGCGGGCCATGCGGACCCTGTGCGAGGAACTGGGTGCCCTGGTCGCGGTGGAGGGCGTGGAGACCGAATCGCAGTACGCGGCGGCGCTGTCGGCCGGGGCGCAGCTGGGCCAGGGCGAGCTGTTCGCGCCGCCGGCCCGGATCCCCGCCGCGGACGTATACGTTCCGCCCCGCTCCCCCGGCACCGTCGGTGTGCCCCGCTCCGGGCCGTCGGTGCGGGAGTTCGTGCGCCCGGCCGCCGTACTGCCGGTGACCGCCTCGGCGGGGCAGGTGCGGGCGCTGCTGACCGGATCGCCGGACGTGTCCGGTGTGCTGCTGGTGGACCAGGCCGGCCGGCCCGTGCGTTCGGTGCACCGCTCACGCTTCCTGCTGTCGATGTCCGCCCGCTACGGGCACGCTCTGTACGCCGACCGGCCGGCCTTCAAGCTGGGGGACGCGCCCCGCACGGTCGGTGTCGACGCCACCGCCTGGGAGGTGCTGGACGTCGTCGCGATCGGCGGCCGGGACCGGACCTCCGACGATGTAGGGGTGGTCGACCGGTACGGCCGGTGCGTGGGCGTGGTGCGGCTCGCGGACCTGGTGCGGGCCCTGGCCGAGAGCCGGGTCGAGGAGGCCGCCGGGCTCAATCCGCTGACCCGGCTGCCCGGTTCGGACGCGATCACCAGCGAGGTGGACCGGTGGATCGCGGACGGCCGGACCTTCTCGCTCAGCTGGTTGGACATCGACCATTTCAAGCAGGTCAACGACGGTGCCGGCTTCGCCATGGGCGACGAGCTGATCCGGTCGGTCGGGCGCGCGCTGCAGCAGGCGGCCTCGGGGCACGCGCGCGTGGGGCACATCGGCGGGGACGACTTCCTGGTGCTGGCCGAGGAGGCGGCGCTCGACCCGCTGGTCAGGGCCGTGCTCGACACGCCCTGGTCGGCGGGAGACCGGCCGGTCACGCTCTCCCTGGCGACCGTGGTGTGCGCACCGGGAACCGTCGGCGACCACCGGCAGGCCGCGGCCCAGCTCGCTCCGCTGAAGCAGGCGGCCAAGGCGCTGCGCGGCGCGAGCTGGGTGCTCGGACGGGCCGGACTGCCCGGTCACGAGGTCCGGCGCGGCACCGGGGCGGCACCGGCGCCGGCCGGGTACGCCACCGTCGAGCCAGGCCTGTGAACATTCGTCCCGACTGGGTCCGTTGCGGCCCGGCGGCGGTGACCTGGGCGTCGAGTGCGTCGCGGGCACCGTCGCCGCCGGGCCGCAGTGCGAGTCGCCGTCACCGTCGCCGTCGGCAACCTTGACGCCCCCAGGGCGCCGGTGAACACTTCCCGGTGTCAGCCGACATCGCCGTACATTCTCGGCGTTATCAGGCGCGCTGCGCCACGGGTCCGTCCTGCTCCACTGCCCGTCCCTACCTGGCGATACGGCTACGACGGCACGCTCGTCACAAACGTCGGGCGGGGCGCGGGTCTGCCCGCCTACGGCTGAGACGCCAACGGAACGTTCCTGCACGGAGGGCCGGGGCTCACCGCCCCCTACCGGCGCCAAGGGAGCCGTCATGAGCAACGGAGACATCTTCGTCGGCGAGGTCATCGGCACCTCGATCCTGATCCTCTTCGGTGCCGGAGTCTGCGCCGCCGTCACTCTCAGATACTCCAAGGCGCGGGCCGCGGGCTGGGTCGTCATCGCGTTCGGCTGGGGCTTCGGCGTCCTCGCGGGCGCGTACACCGCCGCTCCGCTCTCCGGCGGCCAGCTCAATCCCGCGGTCACCCTCGGCATCGCCATCGACACCGGCAAGTGGGGCAAGGTCTGGGTGTATCTGCTGGGCCAGCTCGTCGGCGCGATGCTCGGGGCCGTACTGGCCTATCTGGTCTACCTCGCCCAGTTCCAGACCAACATCCGCAAGGAGGGCACGACGGAGGGCACGGCCGGCGAACCGGTGCCCACACTCGGCATCTTCTCGACCGTCCCGGAGATCCGGAACCCGGTCGCCAACCTCATCACCGAGATCATCGCGACCATCGCGCTCGTGCTGCCGATCCTCGCGTTCGGGCTGACGAAGGGGCTCGGCGAGTCCGGCACCACCGTGCTGATCGTCTCCCTGCTCGTCGTCGGCATCGGGCTCTCCCTCGGCGGGCCCACCGGCTACGCCATCAACCCGGCCCGCGACCTCGGGCCGCGCATCGTGCACACGTTCCTGCCGATCCCGAACAAGGGCACGTCGGACTGGGGTTACGCCTGGATACCGGTCGTCGGGCCCCTGATCGGCGGTGCACTCGCCGGAGTCATCTACAACGCGGCGTTCTGACCGCCCGTACCTCACTGCGCGAGCCGTACGCCACGTTCCGTACACCCAGCGACCCAGGGGACTGCCATGACGGACACCGCCGACACCTATGTCGCCGCCATCGACCAGGGCACCACGTCAAGCCGCTGCATCGTCTTCGACCACAGCGGCGCCATCGTCGCCGTCGACCAGCGCGAGCACCGCCAGATCTTCCCGAAGCCGGGCTGGGTGGAGCACGACGCCACCGAGATCTGGTCCAAGGTGCAGGCCGTGGTGGCCGGCGCACTCGCCAAGGCCGGGTTGCGCGCCGACCAGTTGAGCGCGCTCGGCATCACCAACCAGCGGGAGACGACCGTCCTGTGGGACCGCGCCACGGGCAAGCCCGTGCACAACGCGATCGTCTGGCAGGACACCCGCACCGCCGCCCTGTGCAACGAACTGGGCGGCTCCGACGGCCAGGACCGCTTCCGTGAGCAGACCGGGCTGCCCCTGGCCAGCTACTTCTCCGGGCCCAAGGCGGCCTGGCTGCTGGACCACGTGCCCGGTCTCAGGGAGCGGGCCGAACGCGGCGAGATCGCCTTCGGGACGATCGACTCCTGGCTGATCTGGAACCTCACCGGCGGCATCGAGGGCGGCCGGCACGTCACCGACGTCACGAACGCCGGCCGCACCATGCTGATGAACCTGGAGACGCTCCAGTGGGATCCGGCCATCCTGTCGGCCATGAACGTGCCCGAGGCGGTGCTGCCCGAGATCAGGTCCTCCGCCGAGGTGTACGGCACGGCGGTCGGGCAGCTCGCCGGGGTGCCGGTGGCCTCCGCGCTGGGCGACCAGCAGGCCGCCGTCTTCGGGCAGGCCTGCTACGACGTGGGCACCGCCAAGAACACCTACGGCACCGGCAGTTTCCTGCTGCTGAACACCGGCACCCGGCCGGTGCCGTCCAAGAGCGGGCTGCTGACGACGATGGGCTACAAGATCGGCGGGGAGGCGCCGGTGTACTGCCTGGAGGGGTCCATCGCGATCACGGGCGCGCTGGTCCAGTGGTTCCGCGACCAGCTCGGGATCATCAGCGCCGCCGACGAGATCGAGACGCTGGCGGCGAGCGTCGAGGACAACGGCGGCGCCTACATCGTGCCCGCGTTCTCGGGCCTGTTCGCGCCCTACTGGCGCTCCGACGCGCGCGGTGTGGTCACCGGACTCACCCGGTACGTCACGAAGGCCCATCTCGCGCGCGCGGTGCTGGAGGCGACGAGCTGGCAGACCCGGGAGGTCGTGGACGCCATGTACCAGGACTCCGGGGTGCGGATCACCACCCTCAAGGTCGACGGCGGCATGACGAAGAACAACCTCCTCATGCAGCACCAGGCGGACGTCCTCGGCGTCCCGGTCAGCCGGCCCCGGGTGTCGGAGACGACCTGCCTGGGCGCCGCGTACGCGGCCGGCCTGGCGACGGGCGTGTGGAGCGACCTGGACGAGCTGAAGTCGCACTGGCAGCAGGACGCGGAGTGGACACCGGCGATGGAGCCGTCGGTACGCGACCGCGAGTACCGCAACTGGCGCAAGGCCGTGGAGAAGAGCTTCGGCTGGCTGGAGGAGGACGGCGCGTGACGGTGCCCGGCACGCGCGCGTGAGAGTTCATCCCTTGGCACGCGCGCGTGAGGGCTCCTTGTGCGGCACGCGCGTGTGAGGGCTCCTCACCGGACCACGGCCCGTACCCCGGTCGGCGGGGGTACGGGCCGTGCCCGTGGCTCAGCCGAGGACGGCCTGGCGGCGGTCGGCCGCGTACTCCATCGCATGCCGGACGACTCCGATGAGTACCTCCTTGACCGATTCCCGCTCCCGCGCGTCACAGTGCAGGACGGGTACGCCGTCGTCCAGGTCGAGGGCCTGCCGGACCGCCTCGGCCGGGTAACGTGCCGCTCCCTCGAAGCAGTTGACGCCGACGAGAAAGGGGATGCCACGCCGCTCGAAGTAGTCGACGGCGGCGAAGCAGTCCTCGAGGCGCCGTGTGTCGGCGAGGACGACGGCGCCGAGCGCGCCCTCGGACAGCTCGTCCCACATGAACCAGAACCGTTCCTGCCCGGGAGTGCCGAAAAGGTACAGCACCAGGTCCTCGCGCAGGGTGATACGGCCGAAGTCCATGGCCACGGTGGTGGTGTGCTTGGCCTCCACACCACTGGTGTCGTCGACCGGGCGGCCGGCCTCGGTGAGCAGTTCCTCGGTGCGCAGCGGCCTGATCTCGCTGACCGCGCCGACCAGGGTGGTCTTGCCCACGCCGAAGCCGCCGGCCACCAGGATCTTGAGCGTGACGGGCTCGACCGGGGGCTTGCCGCGCTCAGAACGCCCGAGGATCATCGGATTCTTCTCCTGCTCGAGAGGTCTTGCCGGACGGGGTCACAGCGCCCGCAGGCCGTTGATCACATCGCGCAGAATGCTCTCGTCCGGCAGGTCGGCCGGTGGCACCGGGCGCGTGACATGGACGAGTTCCGCGTGCACCAGGTCGCCGATGAGCACCCGCACCACGCCGATCGGCAGGTCGAGGCCGGCGGCGAGTTCGGCGACCGACTGCGGTTCGCCGCGACAGAGCCCGACGATCTCCACGTGCTCGGGCGACAGCGCCGGATCCGTTTCCGGGTCGCCCGCGCCGGATTCCGTGACGACCACCGCGATCAGATCGAGCCGGTGCTGGGCCGGACTCGTGGTACGGCCGCGTGTCATGGCGTACGGACGGACGACCGGTCCGGCCTCGTCGTCGAACCAGTGGCTTCTTTCCAGACCGTCTGCGCTCATGTCATCCCACTACCCGCCTGCGGGCAGATCGGTGCGCGGGGCGGTGCCCAGATGCACGCCGACCCGCTTGACCAGGAGCGTCATCTCGTAGGCGACCTGTCCGACGTCGGAGTCGGCATCGGACAGGACGGCGAGGCAGCTGCCGTCCCCGGCGGCGGTGACGAACAGGAAGGCGTCGTCCAGCTCGACCACCGTCTGCCGGACGCCACCCGCGTCGAAGTGGCGGCCCACGCCCTTGGCGAGGCTGTGGAAGCCGGACGCGACGGCGGCCAGATGCTCGCCGTCCTCCCTGGTCAGATCCTTGGACACCCCCGTCGGGAGCCCGTCGCCGGACAGGACGACGGCCTTGCGGATGCTGGCGACCCGGTCGACCAGGTCGTCCAGGAGCCAGTTCAGCCCCCCGTCGTCGGTCGCCGTGTGGCCGGTCGCCTTCGGTGCGGTCATCGACCGTCCCCCTTAGTCGTTCCTTGTGCTGTGCCGGTCTGGTCTCCGTCGCCCCCTGCGTTCTCCTCCCGGCCGCGCCGCCAGCCGCGCTGCAGCGAGGCCATCCGGCTGCGGACCTCCTCGGCGTCGCGGTCGGCGGGCTGCGCCGCGCGCTCGGCGCGCCGGGCGGTGTTCTGCTTGAGCTGCGGGGCGAGGCTGGCCTGACGTACGCGCCGGGGCAGGGGCCCGGTAGCCGGCTCGTCGCCCGACGCTTCGGCGGCATGTCCGGGCGTGCGGCCGCTGGGACGGGACTCCTCACCGCCGCGCTCGCCCGGGCCGGCGCCGGCCCGGCCCGTGGCGCCCGTGCCATCGGCAACGGCGGGCTCGGACGACCTGGTGCGCCGGGACAGAGCCGGGACGTCCGCCGCCGCGCCGGCGCCATCGGCGGAAGGCTCCGGCGGCCTGGCACGCCGGGGCAGAGCCGGGATGTCAGGA
>NZ_JBIAEC010000006.1:19511-160652 GCF_042868225.1 Streptomyces sp. NPDC007856
ATCGGCGGAAGGCTCCGGCGGCCTGGCACGCCGGGGCAGAGCCGGGATGTCAGGCGCCCTGTCGATGTCGTCGGCGGCGGGCTCGGACGACCTGGCACGCCGGGACAGAGCCGGGACGTCCGCCGCCGCGCCGGCGCCATCGGCGGAAGGCTCCGGCGGCCTGGCACGCCGGGGCAGAGCCGGGATGTCAGGCGCCCTGTCGATGTCGTCGGCGGCGGGCTCGGACGACCTGGCGCGCCGGGACAGGGCCGGGATGTCAGGCGCCCTGTCGATGTCGTCGGCGGGGGTCGCACCGTGTTGCTGGACTCGGTCGGTGAGTTCGGCGGGGGCCGCGTCGCGCTCCTGGAACCCGTCCCTGAGTTCGGCGGGAGCCACCTCGCGCTCCTGGAACCCGTCCAGGCGGGAGGCCGTGGTGCGTCGGCGGGAGGGCAGCGGGGCCGGTCCGCCCGTCTCGGGGCGACGGGACGCGGCGAAGGGCAGCTGGTCCGGTTCGTCGCGGCGGGGGCGCTGGTCGGTGACGGGCCTGCCGTGCGAGCTGACCAGTTTGGGAGTCTGACGGCGCGGCAGCGGTACGGGTCCGCGGTCGTCGGTCTCTCCGCGTGACGCGCGGTCGGCGGACGGGGAAGACGCCTCGTCGTCGGCGCGGGTGCGGGAGCGACGGGGCCGGAACAGTCCCCCGCGCTCGCTGTCCTCGTCCCCCAGGACGCCGGGGAAGTCGTCGATGGCGTCGAGATCCACCGGCACCCCCAGCTCGACCGGGCCGTCCAGCAGTGAGGTGGGCACGCCGGGCAGCTGCGCCGGTGCCGCGGACCGTCCGGCGCCGCGGACCGCCTGCCCGATCCCCTTCGCCCGGCGGTCCCGGTCGAGACGGAAGCCGAGGCCGTTGGTGTCCGGTACGTCGTCGCTGAGCAGTGCGTCGGGGATGAAGACGACCGCGGTGGTGCCGCCGTAGGGCGACGGCTGGAGCGAGACCCGTACGTTCTGCCGCTGGGCGAGGCGGCTGACCACGAACAGGCCGAGCCGGTCGGTGTCGGACAGTTCGAACTCGGGGGTCTCGGCGAGGCGCAGGTTGGCGTCCAGCAGCGCCTCGGCCGTCATGCCGAGACCCCGGTCGTGGATCTCCAGCGTGAAGCCGTTGGCCACCCGCTCGCCGAGGACCTGGACGGCGGTGTGCGGGGGCGAGAAGACCGTGGCGTTCTCCAGGAGTTCGGCCGCGAGGTGGGTGAGGTCGGCGACGGCCGGGCCGGTGACGGCCACCCGCGGCAGCCGCCGTACCTCGATGCGTTCGTAGTCCTCGACCTCGGCGACGGCGGCGCGTACGACGTCCATCAGCTGAACCGGGCGGCGCCACTGCCGGGAGGGGGCGGCGCCGGAGAGGATCACCAGGCCCTCGGCGTGCCGGCGCATACGGGTGGTGAGGTGGTCCAGGCGGAAGAGGTCGGCGAGTTCGTCGGTGTCCTCGGTGCGGCGTTCCATGGTGTCGAGGAGCGTGAGCTGCTTGTGCAGGAGCACCTGGCTGCGGCGGGCGAGGTTGACGAAGACCTCGGAGACTCCGGAGCGCAGTTCGGCCTGTTTGACGGCGGCCTCGACGGCGGCCCGCTGCAGGGTGTTGAGGGCCTGGCCGACCTCGCCCATCTCGTTCTTGTCGTACTCCAGGCGCGGCACCTCGGTCTCGACGTCGACCTGCTCACCCGCGGACAGCCGGCGCATCACGCTGGGCAGCCGCACCCCGGAGGCCTCGTGCGCCTCCAGCCGCAACTGGCGCAGGTCACGGATGAGCCCGCGGCCGATCCGGACCGACAGGAAGACGGAGAACACCAGCGCGACCAGGCCGAGCAGGCCCGCGACGGCCGCCTGCAGGATCACGCGCATGGCCACCGGATGGGTACGGTCCTGGAGGCGGTCGCCGACCTGGTCGTCGAGGGTGCCGAGTGCGTCCAGGACGCTCGCCGCCGCGGAGTCCCAGCTCTGCGCGGTGACGCCGCGGGGCGTGCCGGAGTCCGTGCCGATGACGGTCTGTTCGGCCGTGCGCAGCGGGGCGGTGGTGGCGTCCTTCCAGAAGCGTTCGTAGCGTTCGCGGTCGGCGGCCGGCAGCAGCGGCAGGCTGACGTCGTACAGGACGCTGCGCTGGGCGGCGAGGGCGGAGATGTCGCGGGTCTCGTCGCGGGTGAGCCGCCCGACGACGAGGGAGGAGCCGAGCAGGGCGTCCTCGCGGGAGAGCAGTTCACGGGCGCGGCTGACGTTGACCAGCGCGCGTTCCTGCGTGTCCAGATCGACGTTGTCGATGCCTTCGAGGGCGGCGAACAGCGTGAAGCAGGGGTCGACCAGGCGGTTGTAGAGGCCGAAGGCCTGAGCGCGGGTGACCGTGCGCTGCTCGACGTCACGCCGCAGGGAGCCGAGGCCGTCGAAGGCGTCGAGGACTGCGGTGAGGCGTTCGCTGTCGTCCGCGTCCATGTTGTCGACGACGTCGTGGTCGCCGGCGTTCTTGCGGATCGTGGCGATCGCCCGGTCGGTTGCGGCGCGGGTGCGCTGCAGCGCGGACAGGCTGTCGGCGGCTCTCGGATCGGCGAGGTAGACGAGGGCCTGGCGGCGCTCCTGCTGCAGTACGCGGACGGTGTCCTCGGCGGGATAGCCGATGTCCTGCTTGACGTCCGTCACCTGGAACAGGCGGGCGACCTCGCGCCCGGTGAGTACCGTTGCGAAGCCCCAGATGGCGGTCAGGGACACCAGCGGCACGAGAAGCAGCGCCACGATCTTCCGGCGGATCGACTTCCCGCGAAAGCGCATGGCCTCCCCCAGCTCGACCCCCGCCGGTCGGGGGTGCACATGTCCGTCAACAAACGGCGCGAGCCTACTACCGCCTCACAGTTAACTCGAAGACATGTCCGGAGGGTGAACTTCCGTCCCCGCGGCGAGAGATGGCGAGTTGTCCGGTCATTGCGGGAGATTGCCACCGCGATCCCACGGCCGCGCCCGGCCGGACGGAGATGCCTTGACCGGGCGGTTGGCTGGTTTTCTTCCCCCGTCGGGAATCTTCGGGCGGGATCGTTCGTCCTTCTGTACGGGAAATGGGGGCGGAATGGGCCACAGGTGCCGCATCCCGCATCCCGGCGGCGTAAAACAGCGCAAGCCGGGCAGCCACTGGGGAGCCGGAGTCTTGTGACACCGGGCGAGCGGTCTGCTGGCGGTGGGGAGTGACGCGGGTGATGGGCACGACGGAGTGGCGCGAAGCGCCCGAGAAGAACGTGGCGGGGCGCTCGGCGGCCCGGCGGGGCCCGGAGGCACCGGATCGCGACATTCCGGCGCAAGGGCGCGCCAGGGAGTCCACCGGCGGACGGCAGCGGTACTCCCGGCCGTTGTGGGTCGAGGAACCCGCCAGACGCCATCCGATGCCGGATCCGGTGCGTACGGCGGCGGTCCGGGCGCTGCTGATCATCGCGGTGACGCTGATCCAGGCGATGGTGGCATTCCTGTGCACGCTGGCCGAGTCCTGGCTGGCCTTCCCCATGGTGATCAGCAGTGTGGCGAGCACGGTGGTGGCCACCTGGGCCGTGGTCGACGTATGGGTGACCCGCCAGGTGTGGAACCAGCGGTACGGCGTGGTCTCGGAGCCGAGCAGCACGGCCCGGGCACTGCGCCGTGAGCGGCGCGCCCGCCGGCGCGCGGAGCGCGCGGCCCTGCGCGAGCAGGACCGCATACGCCGCCGGGGCACCGGGCAGCTGTCCCACCTGTGATGCCGCCCCTGAGTTCCCCGCGGCCGGCTGCTACGGCGTGTTCGACACCGGCTTCCTGAACATCCGCGTCGCCGTGATCTCGCTGTGCACCGCCTCCCCGGCCTGCGGCTGCTGGGGCAGTCCGGGCCGGAGGTGTTCCTCCACGCTGATGTACTTCAGGCCGGCCCTGAGGTCGGCGTCATTGCGCAGGCGGATGACCAGCGGGAACTCGGCCAGGGCGGTCGTGTCGAACAGGCCGGTGGTGTACAGCAGCTGCACACCGAGCGCGTCCGACACGGCCCGCTGCAGCTCCAGCAGGTAGGTGGCGTTGGCACGGCCGATCGGATTGTCCAGGAACAGCGTGCCGGCGTGCCGCTGCTTGTCCCGGCCCCGGTCGTTGCTTCGCAGCGCGGCCATCGTGCAGTACAGGGCGATCGCCGCGGTGAGCAACTGGCCGCCGGAGAAGACATCGCCCATCTGCCCCACGGGTACGCGCTCGGCGCGCAGTACGGCGTCGGGCTTGAGGATCTCGACGGCCACGCCCTTCGGCTGAAGTGCGGCCGCGACTCCCCGCAGCAGCAGCGACATGCCGTCCCGGCGCAGGTCGGAGTTCTTCTTCACGGCCGCGCGTGTGGCGTCGTCGATGACCTCGCCGAGCCGCTCGGTGAGCGTGGCCTGATCGGGCTCCTCGAAGCGGATGCGCAGGAACTCCTGGCCGGACCACTCGCCGAGTCCCTCGGGCAGCCGGGACAGCCGCTGGGCCGACCTCAGGGTGGCGAGGGCCGACTCCACCAGGCCCCTCAGACGGTCCACGATCGAGTCGCGGTTGCGCTCCAGCTGGGCCAGCTCGTCGGTCAGGACGCGCAGCCGGGGCGCGAACGCGTCCGCCCACTTCTGCGCGTGCTCCGGCAGTGCGGACGCGGGCAGTTCGCGGATCTGCTGCCGGGCCGGGGTGCGGACCTGCTCGTAGCGCGTGGAGTTGGCGTGCCGGACGAGGACGTCGCTCGCCTCGCGCACGGCCGCCTCGGCGGCGGACAGGTCGGCGGCGCAGCCCCGCAGCGAGCGGCGGGCCTCGGCCGCGGAGTGCCGGGCCTCCTCCAGGCTGCCGGGGTACGGCTCCGGCTCCTCCGGCTCCTCCTCGGAGGCGTGTTCGCGCAGCAGGTCACGGAGCATCGCGGCGGTCTCGTCGAAGCCGCCGGCCGCGTCCTCGGCGGCCCGGTGGGCCTCCAGCAGCTCCGCGTGTGCGTCACGGGACTCGGCCAGCGCCCCGGTGCGGGCGGCGAGCTCGCCCGTCGCGGTGCGCAGCAGCGCCTGGGCGTGTTCGGCGTCCCGCGGGACGAGTTCCTCGGGCAGCTCGGTGTGCGCCTCACCGTCCTCGGGGGCGTGCCGCTCGGCCTCGCCGCGCAGCCGGCCGAGCTGCTCGCTCGCGGTGGACATGCGGGTCTCCAGGAGCTGCACCAGCTCCTCCGCGCGGGCGGCGGCGGCCTGCCGGGAGGGTCCGTCGGAGCCGTCCGGCGACTGCAGCAGCTGCTCGGCGCGGGTGCGGACCTTGTTGCTGAGCCGGTCCAGCTCGGCGCGGGCGGCGCTCTCGTCGCTCTCCGCGCGGGCCTGCTCGGCGCGCAGGTCGGCACCGACGCCGACCTTCTCGTACACCTGCGAGGCGGCCCGGTAGGCCTCGCGGAGGGCGGGCAGGGACGCCCTGGGGGCGTCCGCGTCCTCGACCGGTACGTCGTCGGGGGCGCCGGCGATCTCGGAACGCTCGGCGCGCAGGGCTCGTGCGGTGCGGCGGGCGTCGTCGGCGGCGCGCTGGGCCGCGCGGCGGTCCTCGTCGGCGGCACGGGCGCGCTCCAGGCAGGCCTGGGCCCGGGCCTCGGACTCGGCGGCCTCGTCGGCGAGTTCGCGGAGTTTCACCTGCCAGCCGGCGCGCTCGCGGAGCCGGTAGGCCAGGCCGGCGAGGGCGTCGGCGGCGCGACGGGCCTTCTGCGCGGCCTCCTGCCGCTCGTCGCGGACCTGCGCGGCCTCGGCGGCGGCCTCGTCGGCCTCCGCGCGCGCCGTGCGGGCCTCGGCCAGCTCGGCCTCGGCCTCCTCGGCGAACGCACGGGTCTCCTGAGCGGCCTGAGCCAGTTCAAAGAGGCGTCCGGCGGGGCAGCCGGTGCGCCAGGAGGCGAGCCTGGCGGCCAGTTCGCGGTCCTTGCCGAGGCGGGCGGCGAGCGTGCGGATCTCCTCGTCCCGCTCGCCGGCCCGCGCCCGCAGTGCCTGCCGCTCCTCGTCGGCGGCGTGTTCGTCGTGCATGGCCGGGTTCGGCGGCACGAGGAAGACGTCCCGGGAGGCGGCGCTGTCGGCGGGCGGCGGGGCGAGCAGGGCGGCGGCCGTGCCGACGGCGACGGCGGAGCGGGGCAGCAGCGCGGCGTCGCCGAGCGCCTCGCGGGCACGCGCGTGCGTGTCGGGGTCGGTGATGATCACGCCGTCGACCAGTTCCGGGCGGGCGGCGAGCACGCGCGCGTGGTCGGCGGGGTCGACGGCCTGGGCGAGATAGCGCCAGCCAGGCAGCGCCGGGATGCCGTGCTCGCCGAGGAACTCCACCGTGGCCAGGACGTCCGGGCCGGGCGGCAGCAGTCCGCCGTCACCGAGCGCGCCGAGGATCCGGGAGTCGTCGGCGGCGGCGGTGCGCAGCTCGAAGAGGTGCCGTTCGGCGGTCGAGACGGCGTCGTCGAGGAGTTCGCGCAGTTCGTCGGCGAAACGGTCGAGTTCCTCGGGGGTGAGGGAGCCTTCGGCCGGGGGCCGGCCGTGCGGGGCCGTCCCGGCTTCGGAACGGGCACCGGACGCGCCTGCGCCGGACGTTGCCGGGCCGGCCCCGCCGCCGGGGTTGTCGTCGGCTCCGGTCCGGGGTCCGGGCACGTCGGCCCGGCCCGGCCCGGGCGCACCCGGCAGGCTGAGCAGTTCCGCCAGCCGCTCCTCGGCGGCCAGGGACTCGGCGAGGCGCCGCTCGGCCTCGTAGGACCGCTCGGCCGCCGTCGCGGCGTCCGCCGCGCGGGCGGCGGTCAGTTCCGCGCGGGACTCGGCGGCGGCCGCCTCGCGCGCGTGCTCGGTGACCTTGCGGGCGGCCTCGCGGGCCGCGTCCCAGGCGGCGACGGCACTCTTCTCGGCGTCGCTGGCGGCGAGCGCGGCCCGCGCCGGGTCGGCGTCCGGGGCGCTGTCGTCGAGCCAGCCCGCCCGGACGGCCTCGGCGGTCTCCTGCTCGACCTCGGCGAGGCGCTGGCGAAGATGCCCGGCCTCGCTGCGGGCGCGCTGTGCCTCGGTCGCGGCGGTGGTCGAGTCGCGGTAGGCGCAGTCGCCGACCTCCTGGAGGGCGGCGGAGCGCTCCTCCTCCTCGTTGGCGAGGGTCTCGGCGCTCTCGGCGGCCGCGTGCAGGGCCCGTACGAGGTCCACGGCGGCCTTGGCACGTGCGGCGAGCGCGGGCGCGGCGTCCCGCTCCGCCTCCTGGATGGCCGCGGACACACGCGCTGCGCGGTCGGCGGCGGCGCGGTGGCGCAGCACGGCCTCGGCGGCCTGCCAGGCGGAGTGCAGGGTGCGGGCGTCGGCCAGCTCGCGCTTCTGGGCGGCGGCGGACTTCTCGGCGGCGGCGAGGGCCAGCGAGGCGTGCCGGTAGGCGAGTTCCGCCGCGATCAGCGCGCTGCGCTCGCGGGCGCCCTCGGAGTGGGTGACGGCGTAGGCGGCGGCCGTGACCCGCTGGGCGAGGTCGGCGGCGCGCACCCGCTCCTGCACCGCCCGTGCGGACAGCCGCCGGGCGAGGGTGCGGGTACGGCGTTCGGCGCCCGCGTGGATGTCACGCGCGCGTGAGCGGGCCTCGGCGGCCTCGACGATCCGCCCGAGCAGGTCGACCGACCCGGCGGTGAAGTCCCGTTCGGCGATCAGCTCGGCGCGCCGGCCGAGCTTGTTGCCGAAGCCGCTGACGAGGTCGGCGAGGCCGTCGGTGTCACGCGTGTCGGTGACGGCGCGCAGCAGCAGGTCGGTGAAGTCGGAGTCCTTCTTGACCGCGAAGAGCCCTGCGGCCTCGCCCTCGTCGGCGTTCATCTCCCGCTGGTAGCGGAAGAGTTCGGGGTCGAGGCCGAGGTCGCCGAGGTGCTCGATCCAGCGGTCGTGGATCTCCTCCCAGTGCACCTCCAGGTGCGGGTAGGCCTTGCCGGCCTCCGTGAGGGCGTCGCGGAAGCCCTTCATGGTGCGGCGCCGGCCCTGGGCGCCCGAGGTGCCCTCCACGGGCGGCCGTACGGCGGTGGATTCGGCGACGGGCAGGTTGTCCAGGCTCAGTCCGGGGCCGGGCCGGAAGGAGTACCAGGCCTCGGCGAACTTGCGCGGGTCGTTGGACACCTGCCGGCCGCGCCACTCGCTCACCTTGCCGACGACGACGCACTCGCCGGTCTGCACATGCTGCCACTCCAGCGCCACGTGCCCGCAGTCGTCGGCGAGGAGGAACTTGCGCAGCACACCGGTGCTGGCGCCGCCGAGGGTGTTGCGGTGGCCCGGGAGCATGACCGAGAAGATCAGCTTGAGCAGGACGGACTTGCCGCCGCCGTTCTCCAGGAAGAGCACGCCGGCGGGCGCGGGCCGGCGCGGCGGGCCGGACGGCTCCTCCTCGAAGAACTCCGCCTGTGTGGGCGCCGGGTCGGGCACGGGCTCGCCGACGCCCCGCAGGTCAAGCACGGTGTCGGCGTAGCGCGCACCGGCGGGACCGATGGAGTAGAGGCGGACCCGGGACAGCTCGTACATGGCGGACTCTCGTAAGTCTGGTGAAAGGTGCGGTGGTTCAGGAAAGGTGCGGGCTCGGCGGCCGGCCCTCAGGAGTGGAAGGGCAGCCCGGCGTCGGCCACCAGCTCCAGGTCCTCGGTGTCCTCGGCGGGCAGCAGGCTGGCCGTGCCGTCGGTCACCGGTACGACGCCCAGCTCCAGCAGTTCGGCCATGGCGGCGCTGCCGGCCATGTCGCGGACCTGGAGCTGGTAGCGGGCCGTGGTGCGGTAGGTGCCGCCGCCGTCGTCGCCGGTGCGCTGCAGGAAGCCCGAGTCGGTGAGGAAGGCGAGGGCCTTGGCCACGATGCCGGTGGTGGAGGCGGCCGGGCGGCGGGCGTCCTTGGTGGCGCCGGTGGCGCTGCGTCTGGCCCAGATGCGCCAGGCGGCCTCGAGGCCGGGCGCGTCGGTCGCCGGGTCGGTGTTCTCGCCCAGTTCCTCGGCCCGCTCCTCCAGGCGCCGGCAGGCCTGCCGTACGAAGGCGTCGACGCCGTTGACGGTGACGCGGCCGATGTAGCTGTCGTCGGCCAGGTCCTCCGGGCGCGGGAAGGCCAGTGCCGCGACGGCGAGATGGGCGAGCCCGTGCAGGAAGCGGTCGCCGGAGTCGGCGGCGGTGCGACGCGCGTAGTCGCCCATACGGACGGCGAACACCGAGTCCTCGGCGGCCGTGACGGCCATGCCCGCGCGCGGGGACACCTCCAGTACGACGAGGCCCAGGCCGGCGGCGACGGCGTCGGCGAGCCGCGCGAACGCCGGGTCTTCGCGGTACCGGCGCAGCAGCTCCGTGTACTCCTGGTCCCGCGCGGGCTGCAGCTTGGGCTGCAGCCCGAAGGCGACGAGCCGCGCCGCGTCGGCGGCGTCGGCGGGGGTGACGGCGGCGGGCGCCGACGGTGCCGACGACTCCGCCTCACTCCACTCGACGTGCTCGCTCACGGTTGGGGCTCCTTGTCGTGCTGTCGCTGACTCATGCTGCTTCTGTCCGGTCCGCCGCCATCCCGGCCGCGTCCAGCAGGGCGGTTCCCACGATCAGGTCCGCCCCGCCGAACTCGGGATCGTCCAGCTCCGTCCCGTCGTCCACGGCGAACAGCAGCTTCTCCTCGCCCTGCCGATACGCGGTACCGACAGCGGGACTGGCCGCATGAACCGCCAACAGGGCCACCAGATAGGCCAGATCGGGGTCTCCGGTGCGCCGGGCCTCGGACAGCAGCCCCGACAGCCTGCGCGGCGCGTCGGCCGGCAGGTCGAGCAGTTCCATCGCGGCGGCCAGCTGCTCCTCGCTGAACCGGCTGTCGTCCGGCGTGGCGATCAGGTCGGGTTCGGGCATCTCCGCGCCCAGGTGCTCCCGCTCGACGGGCGGCGTCAGCAGTATGTCGACGAGGTCCGCCACCCGGACGGACACCGGCGTGCGCAAGCCCGTGCCGTGGGCGAAGAACGCGTCCGTGACCCGGATCGCCTGCTCCAGGGGCAGCGGTAGGAGCGGGGCGACGAGATGGCCGTACAGGTCGATCCCGGATGTCGTCGCCGGTGTGGCGAAGGCCTGCCGGTCCTGCTCGGCACGGAACAGCGGGCCGGCCTCCAGCAGCCGCGACTGGAGCTGGGTGTGCCGCCGGATGCAGTCCTTGACGATGTCCACCAGCTCGGCGGCGCGGCGCTTGTGCTCCGGCTCCTCGGTCTCGTCGCGGGCCTTGCGGATGTTGGTGAGGATCGCGTTCTCGTGGCGGTAGCGGTCGGCCACGTGGTCCAGGGCCTCGGCGATCATGTCAGGCACCGCGCTGAGCCAGTCGACCGCGCGGACGTTGCGCCGGGTGGCCTCCAGGGCGCGGCGCAGGGTCTCCGAGTACTGCACGGTGCGGTAGCGGGCCTGTTCGGCGGCGAGCTGGGCGTCGGCGAGCCGGCCGCGGCTGATCAGCACCTCCAGCTTGACCTCGGCGGCGATCTGGGCGCTGGTGACGTCGGTGTCGAGGGCGCCGACCAGGACGTTGACCGCCTCGTCCGTCGTGCGCAGGTACACCGTGCCGCCGGGGCCGGGGACCTCCTCGATCAGCTTGAAGTCGTAGTCCCGGCGGACGTACGTACCGTCCGGCGCGAAGGTGCCGTAGACGGCGCGGAAGCCGCGGTCTACGCTGCCGACGTTGATCAGGTTCTCCAGGACCCAGCGGGCCACGCGCTCGTGCTCGGCGGTCGGCCGGTGCGGGGCCTGGGCGGCGATGCGCGGGACGAGCCGGGCCACGATCTGCTCGTGGTCGGCGCCGGTGTCGAAGTCCATGTTGAGCGTGACCAGGTCGATGGCGGCGAGGGCCACCTCGGCCATGCCGTACACCGAGTACTCACCGGCCAGGTTGGCCTTGCGCGCGTCGAGGTCGTGCAGCGGCGCGGTGCAGGCGAGCGCGCGCAGCCGCCGCGCCAGTCCTTCGTCGGCGGCCGGGCCCAATGCGGGGCGCGGCCCCGCGCTGAGCTGGGGCGGAACGCTGTCCGTCGATGCAGGCGAAGTCACGGTGCACAGACTAGGTCCTGGGTCTGACATCGACCCAAACGACAGGGTCCGCCGGTTTGTCGACAGGGTCGCGGGTCGTTACGGGGCGACCCGGCGCCGGTAGACCTCCACCATCCGCTCCAGTGAGTCCGCGAGGTACGTCTCCAGCTGCCGCTCCGCCTCGCTCTTCTCGCCGGCCTCCAGCGACTGCAGGATCTCGCGGTTGCGGGCGAGGTACGGCTCGTGCAGCCGGCGCGGGTCGTCGACCACGTGGAAGGCGAGCCGCAGCTCGGCGAAGACGCTGCGCATCAGTTCGTCGGTGCGTTCGCTGCCCGCGAGGGCGACCAGTTCCCGATGAAAGTGGATGTTGGCGGTGCCCAGCGCCGTCCAGTCGTTCTCCGCGGCCGCCCGTTCTCCTTCGGCGACCGCTGCGGCGACGCCCTCCAGCCGGTACGGCGGCTCGCCGAGCCCGCGCACGACGGCGCACTCGACCAGGGAGCGCGTGCGGTGGATGTCCTCGACGTCCTCGACGGTCAGGACCCGCACGAACACCCCGCGGTTGAGCTCGTGGACCAGCAGGCGTTCGTGTGTGAGCAGCCGGAACGCCTCGCGCAGGGTGTTGCGGGAGACCCCGAGCGCCCCGCCGATGCCGTCCTCCGACAGCCGGGTGCCGGGCGGGAAGTACCCGTCGGCGATGCGGCTCCGGAGGATGTCCGAGACCCGCTCCGCCGTGCTGGTACGCCCCAGGAGCGCACGGTCGTCGGCCAGTGCGGTCGGCTGCTCTGTCATGCCGGAATTCAATCGCACGGACCGGAACGAAACAACATGGGTATTGAGGGATCGTTGAACGATCCTCTACGGTCTCGGAGACGGCATTGCTCACATTCCCGAGGAGCCGGCATGACGCTGACACCGCGTACCGAGGACCTCCCCGTCACAGCAGTCGACCAGCGCGCGCACGCGTGGAGTCCGGAAAGCGCCCGGGCCCGCTTCCGGGAGGGCCTCGCGGGTCCGACGGCCGGGGTCGCGGCGGGCCACACACAGGCCAACCTGATCTCGGTGCCGGCCGACTGGGCCTACGACATGCTGCTGTTCTG
The DNA here is from genome assembly GCF_042868225.1 of Streptomyces sp. NPDC007856. NCBI lineage: Bacteria > Bacillati > Actinomycetota > Actinomycetes > Kitasatosporales > Streptomycetaceae > Streptomyces > Streptomyces sp. NPDC007856. Next base: position 31,576 of record NZ_JBIAEC010000006.1, read on the forward strand.
CCAGCGCAATCCCAAGCCGTGCCCGGTGCTGGACGTCACGGACGCGGGCTCCACGTCGACCGTTCTGGCCGAGGGCGCCGACCTGCGCACGGACGTGCCCCGCTACCGGGTGTGGAAGGACGGCGAACTGGTCGAGGAGCCCACCGATGTGCGTGCGCACTGGCGGGACGACCTGGTCTCGTTCCTGCTCGGCTGCAGCTTCACCTTCGAGTGGGCGCTCGCCCGGGCGGGCGTGCCGATCCGGCATGTCGAGCAGGGCCGTAACGTGTCGATGTACGTCACCACGCGCGCGTGCCGGCCGGCGGGCCGACTGCGGGGGCCCATGGTGGTGTCCATGCGGCCGGTGCCGCCTGAACACATCCGCGCCGCGATCCGGGAGAGCAGCCTGTTGCCGGCCGTGCACGGCGGTCCGGTGCACTGCGGCGATCCCGAAACCCTCGGTGTCCAGGACCTGGCCCGCCCCGACTTCGGCGATCCGGTGACCGTCGCGCCGGATGACATCCCGGTGTTCTGGGCCTGCGGAGTGACCCCGCAGGCGGCCGTGATGGCGTCGAGGCCGCCGTTCGCCATCACCCACGCCCCGGGCCAGATGTTCCTGACCGACGCCCGCGACGAGCAGTACCGGCTGGCCGGCATCGTCTGAGGCCGGTACGCCCGCGGTGGGGCCTGGACCTCGGCACGGACCAGGCCCCTCGGACATCCGGTCACCTTCCCGAAGGGCCCACCGACCGCCCGGGAGTCACCGGGTGACAGCAGTCGTCCGCGCCGTTTGCGGCCTGGCGGCCGCGGGGGCGCGTCCGGCGCCGTGGCCCCTGGACGGGCCTCAAGGCCCCCTTCCCGGCCGGCCCTCCGCCCCGTCGGGCGCTACCCGGTGACCACGGTGGTCCGCCCCGGCTGCGCCCCCACGGCCGCACAGGCCGAACCGGGCGCCAGGGCCTCGCAGCCCGCATCCGCCACCGCGGCCGCGCGGCCCGGCGCCGGCCTCGCCTCATGGGCCGCGCCCACCGCCGAGACCGCACGCACCGCACCAGCACCCGGCGCTCCGGCCTCGCCGACCGCACGGACCGTCGAGGGCCTCACCTCACCGGCCACACGGACCATCGACGGACCCACCTCACCGACCACGCTGACCATGGAAGGACTCACCTCACCGGCCGCGTGGGCCATGGAAGGACTCACCTCACCGGTCACACGGACCACCGACGGACCCACCTCAGCGACCACGCTGACCGCGGAGGGACTCACCTCACCCGCCACACGAACCACCGACGGACCCACCTCAGCGACCGCATGAACCACCGACGGACCCACCTCACCGACCGCACTGGCCGCGGAAGGACCCACCTCGCCGGCCACACCGGTGAGCGTCGCGGCACGGGCCGTACCGGCCGCACCGGTGAGCGTCGCCGCGAGGGCCGTGTCGGCGCCGGCGGCCCTTTGCGCCGGACTCGGTACGCCTGGTGTCGCCTTGGTGTCCGCAGGGCGCCGCTGAGCCTCGGCGTCCTGGCCGGGGCCCAACGCGGCCAGGGCCGCGGACACCGCCGCCGCGGCGCTCAGGTCGAGTCGGGCACTGGTGCCCCGGGCCCGGTGGTGCAGTTCGTCGGCGGCCAGGCGCAGCAGCTGGGGCAGCAGGTCCTTGCAGCGCCGGGCCACCCAGGCGGTGCCGGCCGTGGCCAGCCACAGCAGGCTCGCCGCCCGGGTCGGGGCGGGGAACTCCGGTTCGGGGGACGGCGGCTGTCCCGTCGCACGGCCCGCCTCGGTGAGCAGGGCGTGGAAGCGGACGGCGAGCTGCCGGTGCCCGCGCTCGCCCGGGTGCAGCCGGTCGGCGCTCCACAGGGTCCGGTCGGTGATCCAGGCACCGTCCGCGGCATGCAGGTGGACCGCTCCGTAGCGCTCGGACAGCGCGTGGACGATCGTGTTGACGGCCCGTTGCCGACGGGCCAGCGGACGCGCCAGGGCGCTCGGCAGGCCCAGCATCGCGCCGGGGTCGGGCAGGCAGGCGGTGAGTACGGTGGCGCCCTCGCGGGTGAAGGCCGCGTAGACCGCGTCGAGGTGGGCGGCCACCGCCTGGATGTCGAAGGTATGGCGCAGCGTGTCGTTGACGCCGATCACCACCGACACCAGGTCGGGACGGCGTTCGAGGGCGGCAGGCGTCTGCCGCTCCAGCACGTCACGGGTCTGCGCGCCGCTGACCGCGAGGTTGGTGAACTCCACGGCGTCGGCGGTCGCGGCGAGGGCGGGGGCCAGGAGCGCGGCCCAGCCCCGCCAGCCGTCCCCGACGGGGTCGCCCACGCCCTCGGTGAGCGAGTCCCCGAGGGCGACGAAGCGGACGGAGCTCATGCCACGCCCTCCGGCACGGTGCGACGGACGCCGGTCGGGCGGAGCACCTCCGCGTCGTGGGCGGCCAGGAACGCCTCCACGGCTGTACCCCAGCCGAAGCACTCCGCACGCGCGCGTGCCGCGTCCCGCCGTGCGCGCTCGCCACGGTCCAGCAGCAGTTCGACGGCGTCCGCGAACGCCTCGCCGCGGTCGGCCGCGGTCGCCCCGGCGGTGCCGATGACCTCGGGCAGCGCGGAGGACGCGCTCGCCACGACGGGCGTGCCGCACGCCATGGCCTCCAGGGCGGCGAGCCCGAAGGTCTCGGCGGGCCCGGGCGCGAGGGCGATGTCCGCGGTCGCCTGGAGGGCGCCGAGCGCGGCCCGGTCGGAGACGTGCCCGAGGAAGGTCACGGGCAGCCCGTGCTCCCGCGCGCGCTGCTCCAGCCGGGCCCTGAGCGGCCCGTCCCCGGCCACCACGAGCACCGCCCGGCGCCCGCGCCGTATCAGCCCCTCCAGGGCGTCCAGCGCGGTGCCGGGGCGCTTCTCGACGGACAGCCGGGAGCACATCACGAGCAGCGCCTCGTCCCCGCGCGCGTGCAGGGTGCGCAGGCCCGGGTCGCGCAGGGCGGGGTGGCGTTCCGTCAGGTCGACGCCGAGGGGGGCGCGTACGACGTTGCGCGCGCCTATGCGCACGAACTCGCGCTCGGCGAACTCCGTGGTGCACACCACCCGCGAGTAGACGTGCGCGGTACGGGTGTTCAGGGCGTCGGCGGCCCGGCGGGAGAGGTGCTCGGGCAGGCCCCAGGTGCGCAGCACGCCGTCGGCGGTCTCGTGGGAGACCATCACGGCGGGCACGCGCGCGCGGCGGGCCCAGCGGCCGGTCCAGCGCAGGGTCGTGCGGTCGGAGACCTCCAGGCGGTCCGGGGCCAGCTCCTCCAGGAGGGCGGCGACGCGCCGCTTGTCGGTGAGGACGCGGTAGCCGCCGGTGCCGGGCAGCAGCGGGCCGGGCAGGGTGATGACCCGGCCCTGCTCGGTGTCGCGGTCGGTGTGCCGCTCGCCGGGCACGATCAGGACGGGTTCGTGGCCGGTCGCCCGGAAGCCCTTGCCCAGCTCGCGCAGCGCGGTGCGCAGGCCGCCGGAGGCCGGGGCGACGAAGTTGGCGAGCCGGACGATGCGCAGGGACTGGCCGGTCATGCCGCCACCGCCGTCTTCCGTGCCGCGAGCACGTCGTCGTAGTGGGCGATCAGCTGGTCGCCGACGGCGGCCCAGGTGCGGCCCTCGACCATGGTGCGGGCGGCGGCGCCGAACGCGGTCCGCCGCGCCGGGTCGACGGCCAGTTCGCGGACGGCCTCCGTCACGGCTGTGACCTCGCGCGGCGGGACCAGGTATCCGGTGCGACCGTGGGCGACCAGGTCGAGCGGCCCGCCGGCGGCGGGCGCGACGACCGGGACCCCGCTGGCCATGGCCTCCTGGACGGTCTGGCAGAACGTCTCGAAGGGGCCGGTGTGCGCGAACACGTCCAGCGAGGCGAAGATCCGCGCGAGGTCGTCGCCAGTGCGGCGGCCGAGGAAGACGGCGCCGGGCAGGGCCTCGGTGAGGTGGGCGTGGCTGGGCCCGTCACCGACGACCACGACCTTGACGCCGTCCAGGCCGCAGGCGCCGGCGAGGAGTTCGACGTGCTTCTCGGGAGCGAGCCGGCCGACGTAGCCGACGATCAACTCGCCGTTCGGCGCGAGTTCGCGGCGCAGCGCCTCGTCACGCAGATCTGGCCGGAAACGTACGGTGTCCACCCCGCGCGGCCACAGCCGGACCCGGGGTACCCCGTGCGCCTCCAGGTCACCGAGGGCGGCGCTGGAGGGGGCGAGGGTGCGGTCGGCGGCGGCGTGCACGGAGCGGATCCGCCGCCAGGCGGCCGCCTCGCCGGCACCCATGTAGGTGCGGGCGTAGCCGGCGAGGTCGGTCTGGTAGACGGCGACGGCGGGGATGCCGAGTCTGGCGGCGGCGGCCATGCCGCGCACGCCGAGGACGAAGGGGCTGGCGAGATGTACGACGTCAGGCCGGTGTCCGACGAGCGCGGCGGCGAGCCGCCGGCTGGGGAGGGCGACGCGGACCTGGGGATAGCCGGGGAGCGGGAGGGAGGGGATCCGGACGACCGGGCACGGGGCGTCCGTGTCCGGTCCGCTGCCCGGAGCGGGGGCGGGGGCGACGACGAGCGGATGGTGACCGCGATCTACGAGGTGCCGGGCGGTCTGGAGCGCGCAGTGGGCCACGCCGTTCACATCGGGGGGAAAGGATTCGGTCACGATGACGACACGCATACGGGTGTTGTCGCCGCGCGGGGCGTGGCCGCGTCGACTTCGATCTTTCCGCCCGGGGAACGTCCTGTGAGCGTTGGGCTGCGCACCCAGGCAGGTCAGACGGCCGTCATGACCGCCTGACCTGCGGGACACCCGGTGTTCACACGGCGGGCGGTCGTCGGCCCGGGCCGTGTGTGCGTGGGGTCAGCCGAGGGCCGCGTCGGGTCCGAAGCGGCTGCGTACCGCCGTCTGCACTTCCGCCTCCTCGGCCGGGTCGGCGGCCAGGCGGCGCAGGCGCTCGACGACCCGGGCGTCACCGGTCTCGGCGTGCCGGGCGGCGAGTTCGCGGGTGGTCTCCTCGCAGTCCCACAGGCATTCGACGGCGAAGCCGGTGGCGAAGGAGGGGTCGGTGGCGGCCAGGGCGCGGGCGGCACGGCCGCGCAGATGGGAGGAGGCCGTCTCACGGTAGATGTGGCGCAGTACGGGGGCGGCGCAGGCGATGCCGAGGCGTCCGGTGCCGTCGACGAGGGTCCAGAGTGTGGGCGCGTCGGGGCCCTCGCCCCGCACGGCCTCGCGGAGGGCGCCGAGGACGAGGTCGCGGTCCTGGACGCCGCCGCGGCAGGCGAGCATGCGTCCGGCCGCGGCGCCGAGCACGTCGGGGCGCTGGGCCCAGCGGCGGGCGCGGTCGACGGCGGCGACACTGCGCATCCGTTCGAAGGCGTCGGCGGCGGCCTCCACGACGACGGACGTGCCGTCGGCGACGGCGGCCTCGATCAGATCGAGGGCCTCGGGGTCGTTGCTGTCGGCGAGATAGCGCAGCGCGGTGCAACGGGCCCCGTCGATGCCGGTGCGGGCGGCCTGGACGATCTCCGGCCGGTCCTCGGGGCCGGCCACGGCGACCAGACAGCGGGCGGCCGGCACATGAAGGGCGGCGCCGCGGTCCATGCCCTGCTGGGCCCATTCGAAGACGGCGCGCACGCTCCATCCGGGCCGCGGGCCGGTGGGCCGCATCTGCCGCTGCCAGCGGTCGAAACAGCCGGTCTCCTGGGCGGCACGCACGCGTGTGGCGATCGATTCGCGCGGATCCTCGGCCCACAGCCGCCAGGGCCGCGGCTCGAAGGCGTCGCGTACGGCGGCGGCGAGCTCGGCCTCGCCCTCGGGGTCGGTGCCGAAGCGGGCCAGAACGGGCGCGGCGAGGGCGCGCAGGCCCGCGTCGTCGTCCCTGAGGGCCAGCTCGTCCAGGGCCCAGGCCCAGTTGGAGCCGTGGGCGGCGTACCTGCGCAGCAGCACGAGGGCGTCCCGCCTGCCGTAGGAGGCGAGGTGCCCGAGCACGGCCAGGGCGAGGCCGGTGCGCGACTCGTCGGTGTCGAGGACGTCCTCGGGGTCGAAGAGGTGCGCCTCGATCGCGTCCAGCTCGCCGTTGAGGTCGAGGTAGAGACGGGCGTAGTAGAGCGAGCGGTTCTCCACCTGCCAGTCGTGGCGGGGATCGCGCAGTACACAGTGGTCCAGGGCCGCGAGGGCTTCGGCGCGCGGGGCGGTGAGCGCGTGCAGCGTGCCGTCGCCGCGGCCCCGCTGGAGCAGGCCGAGCAGCGTACCGCTGGGCGCTATGACCGGATCGAACATGGGAAACAGCCTCACATCAAGCGTCGACGCAACCGGAGAACACGCACTACCTGGCCGCGTGACACAACGTCGGAGCGCCCGCCGTCTCTTGCTTGCCGAAGACCATTTCTCTCTGCCTCTCGTCGGTGGCCCATGCGGACCGCATCACGGTCCGCGCGGTGCGGCATCCCCTGCCCAGCCATCGCGTCCGTGAATCACGTCGTCATGATGACCCGGCGGTTTGTGCTGCCGCGACCGTATTTCCGGCGGCCTCTTACCGCCTCCCCCGTTTTTCGTGTCGTACCTGGTCAGGACATGCGCGTCAGTGCGCGCCGAACAGCTCCAGGAGTTCCGCCTTGCCGAACATCCGGGCGGTGTCGACGGCCGACGGGGTCCCCGCGGCCGGGTCGGCCCCACCCTCCAGGAGCGCCTTGATCACGTCCGTCTCACCCTTGAAGACGGCACCCGCGAGCGGGGTCTGGCCTCGGTCGTTGATCTGGTCCGCGGCGGCGCCCCGGGCGAGCAGGGCGCGTACCGCGTCGGCGTGCCCGTGGTAGGCGGCGAGCATCACCAGGGAGTCGCCACGGTCGTTGGTGAGGTTGGCCGGAACGCCGGCGTCCACGTAGGCCACGAGCGCCTCGGTCCGCCCCTGCCGGGCCAGATCGAAGATCTTGGTCGCCAGCTCCACGACCTCGGGGTCGGGGGCTTCACTCATCGGCCGGACCGCCTCTCCTGCGAACTTCGGGGACTTCAGGGAGCGTACGGCAGCGAGAGCGGAACGCGGCCGTACGAGTGAATCGCCAGCGTACTGGCTGGCGCGGCACATGACCCGATGTGCCCGAGGTAAAGATCACCGACAGCCCCCGTCGGGGGCAACCACCCAGCTCAGCCGGGCCGGACGTGACCACTGTGCCAAGTGGGTGAAATCCACCGAATTTCACTCAGTTGCACCTTTAATCGTATGGATACATCCTGTGATCCTGGAAGAACTCATGGTGACTGTCCCCCACCCAATGACACCAGGAGGCCCTCAATGATCCTCTCCATCTCAGGCGTCATGCTGCTCGGCGTCGTCGTCTTCCTCTTCTTCCGCAAGGACGGCCTCAAGGGCTCGCACGCATGCACATCGGCCCTGTTCGGCTTCTACCTCGCCAACACGGGCATCGCCCCGAGCATCAAGGCCGGCGGAGAGAGCCTGGCGAGCCTCCTCGGCGGCATCAAGTTCTGACCCCGCCCGTCCCGCCCGCACGCACCGTCAGGAGACAGCAGTGGCCCGGCGCCCTCTCCCCCGCATTCTGAGCAAAGACAGCGCCCAGATCGCCCGGACCCAGCTCGCCCGGAGCCGGGAGCTGGCCCGGACGGCGGCCGACAGCGCCACCGACGTGCTCCACCCGCTGATCACCGTCACGCGCGGGTTGCGCCTGCTGGCCTCGGCCGGACGGCGCAGATGGGCGGCCACACCCCAGGACAAGCGCGGGCCGCTGCTCTTCCTCTCGGCCTCGGTGATCCTGGCCGTGGCGCTGATGCCGTACGGGCCGCTGCTCGCCGTCATCACCCTGATGGCGGCGGCGGCCTGGCAGGGCCGCGACCGCACCCCGTCGGCCCCGGAGGGGCCCGACGAGTCCCAGATCGAACGGCTCCAGTCCCTGTACGAAGCCCTGGTGCCGTACTTCTCCACCCCCGAGGACCCGGCGCCGCTGTACGCGCACGGCGGGGAGTGGGAGAAGGCCTTCACCGCCCACGAGTTCGACGACGCGGGGCGCGTCGGCCATCTGGAGATCCGCTACCCCGCGTACTTCCCGGACGGCGAGCCCGAGGCCCGCATGCGCATCGAGCAGCTGCTCACCGCCAAGGCGGGCCGGGGCCGCGAGTACCGCTTCACATGGGACGAGGAGGGCAACCAGCTCACCGTCACCGTCCTGTCTCCGCTGCCCGCCGACATCCCGGCCCAGCACTTCGTCACCGCGCCCGGCGAGACCGTCCTCGGCTTCACCGACCCCAGCGAGGTGCAGCGCACGCTCCCCCTCTGCTACGGAGAGGAAGAGATCGACGTGCCGCCGGTCGTCTGGCGCACCGGCATCCGCTCCACCGAGCCGCACCTGCTGGCCATGGGCCACCCCGGCAGCGGCACCTCGACCCTGCTCCGCTCCATCGCCCTGCAGGCCCTCCAGTACGGCGACGTCCTGATCGTCGATGGCGGCGGCACCGGTGAGTACGCGTGCCTGACCGGCCGGCACGGCGTCCTGTCCGTGGAGTGCGCGCTGCCCGGTGCGCTTGCGAGCCTGGAGTGGGCGGCGCAGGAGACCGAGCGGCGGCTCATCGCCATCAACCTGGCCCGGCAGGCGGGCGACCCGCCACCGGCCGACGCCCGCCGGCCGCTGTGGATCATGCTGGACCGCCCCTCCGTCTTCGCCCACCTCGCCGCGATGGACGGCCGCAAGGACCCGCAGGCGCTGCTCCAGGTGCCGCTGCGGCACGGCCGTGCGGCGAACGTGACCATCGTCGTGGCCGAGCAGTTCGACAGCGCGGAGGCCTTGAGCGACGCGGTACGGCAGCACACACGCGCGCGTGTCGTGCTCGGGCCCGCGGCGCCTCGGCAGGTGGAGGCGGTACTGGGCGCTCGACCGCACACCACGCCGCTCGGGCACGTACCGCCGGGGCGCGGGTATGCGCGGCTGGGGTCGGGTCCGGTGCACCGGCTTCAGGTGCCGCGTACGCCGGACCCGTACGACGACGAGACCAGCGACGCCGATCGGCAGGCGGTGCTGGAGTTGCTGCCGGCGCGGGCCACTGCCGTGGGGGCTCAGCCGACTCGGCCGGCACAGGCTCCGGAGCCGGCGGATCTGACGAAGCCGGGGGTGCCTGCGGAGGCGGCCGGATAGCGCCGTCGGGGTTGGGACCGTGGGCCGGGTTCGTCGTGGCCGTCGCGGCCACGCCGAACCCGCAGCCGCTGACGCGCAACGCGCCCCGAGCCACCAGGCGCCCGGCCTAAGCCACGAACGTGCCCGGCGCCTCCACACCCCCCGTGACGCCGGTCTCCACCAGTCGGACCGCCGCGGCCAGCCGGACCGCCGCCTCCTCCGCCACCACTCCCCCGACGGTGAACGGCAGTCGGAGGTAGCCCTCGAACGCGCCGTCCACGCCGAAGCGGGGGCCGGAGGGGACTCGGACGCCGGTCCGCTCGCCCGCCTCGGCGAGCCGGGAGCCGGACAGGCCGCCGGCGCGGACCCACAGGGTCAGGCCGCCCTTCGGCAGGTCGAACTCCCAGGTCGGCAGCTCACGCCGGATCGCCGCCACCAGCGCGTCCCGGTTCTCGCGGGCCTGGGCCCGGCGCAGCTCCACCGCCTGCTCCCAACCTCCCGTGCTGAAGAGCCAGTTGACGGCGAGCTGTTCCAGCACCGGCGTACCGAGATCGGCGTACGCCCGCGCGGCGACCAGGCTGCGGATGACGTCCGGAGCCGCCCGCACCCAGCCGATCCGCATGCCCGCCCAGAACGCCTTGCTCGCCGAGCCGACGGTGATGACGGTCGAGCCGGCCGGGTCGAAGGCGCAGACCCGGCGCGGCATCCCGCCGTCCGCGAACTCCTCGTCCAGCCACAGCTCGGTCATCGTCTCGTCGGCGACCAGCACCGTGCCGGCCGAACGCGCCGCGTCCACCAGCCGGCGCCGCTGGTCCTCGTCGGCGAGCGCGCCGGTGGGGTTGTGGAAGTCGGCGACGACGTACGCGAGCCGGGGCGCGGCCTCGCGCAGGACCTGGCGCCAGCGATCCATGTCCCAGCCGGACAGCCCCTCTGCCATCGCGACCGGGACCAGCCGGGCACCTGCCTCACGCATCAGCTGCAGGATGTTGGCGTACGACGGGGACTCCACCGCGATCCGCTCGCCCCGGCCGGCGAATAGATGGCAGATCGCGTCGATGGCGCCCATCGCACCGGTCGTCACCATGATCTGCTCGGGCATGGTGGGGATCCCGCACGCGGTGTAGCGCTCGGCGATCATCGAGCGCAGCGCGGGCAGGCCGGCCGGGTAGTCGCCGTGCGTGTGGGCGTACGGCGGCAGTTCCTCCAGGGCGCCCTGCACGGCTCGGGTCAGCCAGGGCTCGGGGGCCGGGAGCGAGGCGCAGCCGAGGTCGATCATCGAGCCCAGGGCCTCGGGGGGCAGCGGCTCCAGGCCCCGGGCGGGCAGCGGGTTGCCGGCCGGCACGGCGGTCCAGCTGCCGGCGCCGCGCCGGGACTCCAGGAAGCCCTCGCCGCGCAGCGCCTCGTACGCGGCCGCGACGGTGGTGCGGCTCACGGACAGGGCGAGGGCGAGTTCGCGTTCGGCGGGCAGGCGGGCCGCCACCGGGACGCGCCCTTCCAGCACCAGCAGCCGGATGCCGTCGGCGAGGGCGCGGTAGGCGGGCGGACGGCGGGTGCCGGGGCCGGCCGGGCGGTCCTGCTGGGACTTGAGGAGCCGGGCGAGCTGCGCGGCCCCCATGGCAGAGGTCCACTGCGCCATGACGATCAGTCCACCTTCCCCGAATTGGCCATGGATGGATATTGTTCCCAAGCCACAGAGTGACATGCGTCAGGCCACCGCCACCACCCAGGGGGGTACTTCGTGTCCACTCGGCGCCGTCTCGGACGGCGGTTGATCCAGCTGTACACCGGGCTCGTGCTCTACGGCGTGAGTTCCGCCCTGCTCGTCGAGGCGGGCCTGGGCCTGGAGCCCTGGAACGTGCTGCACCAGGGCCTCGCCGAGTTCACCGGGCTGACCATCGGCGTGGTGTCGATCCTCGTGGGCGCGGCGGTGCTGCTGCTGTGGATCCCGCTGCGCCAGCGCCCCGGGCTCGGCACGGTCTCGAACGTCTTCGTCATCGGGCTCGCCATGGACGGCACACTCGCGCTCGTCCCGGACGCGCACTCCGTCGTCGTACGCGTCCCGCTCCTGCTCGCCGGGATCGTGCTGAACGGTGCGGCGACCGGCCTCTACATCGCGGCACGCTTCGGTCCGGGCCCCCGCGACGGGCTGATGACCGGGCTGCACCGGCGCACCGGCCGCTCGATCCGGCTGATGCGGACCGGCGTTGAGGTGGCGGTGGTGGTCAGCGGGTTCCTGCTGGGCGGCAGCATCGGCATCGGCACCGTGCTCTACGCCATGGCCATCGGGCCGCTGGCACAGCTGTTCCTGCGGGTGTTCGCCGTCCCGGCGGCATCGCCTGGCAGCACGGTCGTTGCCACCGCGACACCGGAGCGGGCCATACTGCCAGGGTGACCCTCCCGACTTCGCGCATACGCCACCCCTACCTCGACCATCCCGGCCCGATCGCCTTCGCCCACCGCGGTGGTGCCGCCGACGGCCTGGAGAACACCATGGCGCAGTTCCGGCGCGCGGTCGAAATGGGCTACCGCTACATCGAGACCGACGTGCACGCCACGGCCGACGGCCGGCTCGTCGCCTTCCACGACTCCACGCTGGACCGGGTCACCGACGGTGCGGGCCGCATCGCGGACCTGCCCTGGGAGGACGTGCGGCACGCGCGCGTGGGCGGCCGGGAACCGGTGCCGCTGTTCGAGGAGCTGCTGGAGACCTTCCCCGAGGTCCGCTGGAACGTCGACATCAAGGCGGAGCCCGCGCTGCGCCCCTTCCTGGAGCTGATCGAACGCACGGACGCCTGGAACCGGGTCTGCGTCGGCTCGTTCTCCGAGGCGCGCGTGCTGCGCGCCCAGCGGCTGGCCGGGCCGAAGCTGGCCACCTCCTTCGGCACCCGTGGGGTGCTGAACCTGCGGCTGCGCTCCTGGGGGCTGCCGGCCGCCGTGCGCAGGTCCGCCGTCGCCGCGCAGGTGCCCGAGGCCCAGTCGGGCGTTCCGGTGGTCGACCATCGCTTCGTCCGCGCCGCCCACGCGTACGGACTGCAGGTGCACGTGTGGACGATCAACGAACCCGAGCGCATGCACCGGCTCCTGGACCTGGGAGTCGATGGCATCATGACCGATCACATCGACACGTTGCGCAAGGTCATGGAGGAGCGCGGGGTCTGGGTCTGACCACCCGGCCGCCCCGCCCGAGCCTTCGCACTTGAGCACTTGAGCGGGGAAGCGAGGGCACGGGTGAGCACGGACATCGTGCGGACGGACGCGGCGGACGACGCCGCGGGTCTCCGGCGCGAGCAGCGCGGCTGGTACTTCTACGACTGGGCCTGCTCGGTCTATTCGACGAGCGTGGTCACGGTGTTCCTCGGGCCCTACCTCACCGCGGTCGCCGAGCGGGCCGCGGACGCCGACGGCTATGTGCATCCGCTGGGCGTCCCGGTCCGGGCCGGCTCCTTCTTCGCCTACTCGGTGTCCCTGTCGGTGATCGTGGCGGTCGTGGTGATGCCGATCGTGGGCAGTGCGGCCGACCGCACCGGGCGCAAGAAGCCGCTGCTCGCGGCGGCGGCGTACACCGGGGCCGCCGCGACCACCGGCATGTTCTTCCTGGACGGCGACCGGTATCTGCTCGGCGGGGCGCTGCTGGTGGTGGCCAACGCGGCGCAGTCCGTCGGGATGATGCTCTACAACTCCTATCTGCCGCAGATCGCCCCGCCCGAGGAGCGCGACGCGGTCTCCTCCCGGGGCTGGGCCTTCGGCTACGCCGCGGGCTCATCGGTGCTGGTCGCCAACCTGGTGCTGTACTCGGCGCACGACTCCTTCGGCCTGACCGAGACGGCCGCGGTCCGGGTCTGCCTGGCCTCGGCGGGCCTGTGGTGGGGCGCCTTCACCCTCATACCCCTGCGCAGGCTGCGTGACCGGCACGCGCGCGTGGAGCGCGCCTCGGCACCCGGGCTCAGACAGCTGGCGGCGACGGTCCGGGACATGCGGCGGCACCCGCTGACGCTGTCCTTCCTGCTGGCGTACCTCATCTACAACGACGGCATCCAGACGGTGATCACCCAGGCCTCCGTCTACGGCTCTCAGGAACTGGGACTGTCCCAGTCGACGCTCATCGTGGCCGTGCTGCTGGTGCAGGTGCTGGCCGTGGCGGGGGCGCTGGCGATGGGGCGGCTGGCGCGGACGTACGGCGCCCAGCGGACGATCCTGGGCTCGCTGGTGGCCTGGACGGTGACCCTGGCGGCCGGTTACTTCCTGCCCGCGAAGGCCCCGGTGTTCTTCTTCGTGCTGGCCGCCGGGATCGGCCTGGTCCTCGGCGGCAGCCAGGCGCTGTCCCGGTCGCTGTTCTCCCATCTCGTGCCGCCCGGCAAGGAGGCCGAGTACTTCGCGGCGTACGAGCTGAGCGACCGCGGGATGAGCTGGCTCGGACCGCTGCTGTTCGGCATCACCTACCAGCTGACCGGAAGCTATCGGTCCGCGATCATCTCGCTGGTGGCCTTCTTCGTCATCGGCTTCACGCTGCTGGCGCGGGTCCCGGTGCGGCGGGCGATCGGCGAGGCGGGCAATCCCGTTCCGGAGAAGATTTAGCGCCGGTTTAGCGCTTGAGGCGAAAGGGCGGTAGTGTACGCCTTTGGCCTGCCAGGCGTACCGTTACTGCGCGTCAAAGATGCCGAAACGCTGGGTGACATCTGCTAGCAGATGTGACAAACCGGGCGCCGGTGGGTAGAACAAGGGGCGGCTACGACGGCGACGCATGACCCGGAACGGGACACGGAACGGGAATCTTTACCGCCGACCGGACGTTGACCGGATGACGACGACAGCGACACCTGTCCTGTGGGCGACAAGCCCGGGAGGCACGATTCATGAGTGAGCGAGCTCTTCGCGGTACGCGCCTCGTGGTGACCAGCTACGAGACGGACCGCGGTATCGACCTGGCCCCGCGCCAGGCCGTGGAGTACGCATGCGAGAAGGGGCACCGCTTCGAGATGCCCTTCTCGGTCGAGGCGGAGATCCCGCCGGAGTGGGAGTGCAAGGTCTGCGGGGCCCCGGCACTCCTCGTCGACGGCGACGGCCCTGAGGAGAAGAAGGCCAAGCCCGCGCGTACCCACTGGGACATGCTGATGGAGCGGCGCACCCGCGAGGAGCTCGAAGAGGTCCTCGAGGAGCGCCTGGCGGTTCTGCGCTCGGGGGCGATGAACATCGCGGTTCATCCTCGGGACAGCCGTAAGTCGGCCTAGTCCCTGCGGGCTGGGCGCGGACACAGCGCATACGAAACCGCGGGCGCCGTACGTGAACGTACGGCGCCCGCGGTTTCGTATGTCCGGGTTCGTGAATCCGGGTCCTGCTCAGTGGGTCAGCGGCGGACGCTGCTGCTCCCCCGGCTCGGGCCGGTCCTCGCGGATGACCTCGCCCTGCACCACCTTGCCGTCGGGACGGTGGATGCGGACCTGCTGGAAGGCGTCGCCGAGACTACCGGGGGCCGCCGTGCGCAGCCGCTTGTCCAGGGCGTTCTCCGCGTACCGGCTCACGGCCTTCTGCACCGGCGGCAGCAGCAGGAGCAGGCCGGCCGCGTCGGAGACCACACCGGGGATCATCAGCAGCAGGCCGCCGAGCATCATCAGGCCGTTGCCGCCACCGCGCTCCGGCGAACCGCCCCGCTGCAGCGCCTCGTTCAGGCTCTGGAAGGCACGGCGGCCGGCCCGCTTGATGACCACGGAGCCGGCCACGAAGCCCGCCACGAGCAGCAGGAACACGGCAAACCCCCCGGCCGCCCCCGCGACCAGGGTCAGCAGCCAGATCTCCAGCACCAGCCAGGCGGCGATACCCAGCGGCAGATACCTGCGCAGCCGGGAGCGCCGGGGCCGGACGGTGTACGGAGAGGTCGGAGCGCCAGTCGTCATGCTCCCAGTGTGCCTGGCGGCGGCTCAGCGCGGGATAAGCGGATGTTCGCCCAGGGCCGACGCGAGACTACTTGGCCCGCTTGTTCTTGCCGGTCAGCTTGGCGACCCGCTCCCCCGCGCCCCAGGCGGTGACCCGCCACAGCGCCTCGATGAGGATGTCCTTGCTCATCTTGGAGTCGCCGAGTTCGCGCTCCACGAAGGTGATCGGCACCTCGACCACGTGGTAGCCGGCCTTGACCGCTCGGCGGGCCAGGTCGACCTGGAAGCAGTAGCCCTGCGAGGCGACCTCGTCCAGCCCCAGACCCTCAAGGGTCTCGCGGCGGAACGCGCGGTAGCCACCGGTGATGTCGCGCAGCGGCAGGCCGAGGGCGAGCCGGGAGTAGAAGCTGCCGCCACGGGAGATGAACTCACGCGACTTGGGCCAGTTCACCACGCGGCCGCCGGGCACCCAGCGGGAGCCGAGCACCAGGTCGGCGCTCTTGAGGGCGGTGAGCAGCCGGGGCAGCTCCTCGGGCTGGTGGGAGCCGTCGGCGTCCATCTCGACCAGCACGCCGTAGCCGTGCTCCATGCCCCAGCGGAAGCCCGCGAGATATGCGGCGCCCAGGCCCTCCTTGCCCTTACGGTGCATCACCTGGACGTTCTCGTCCTCGGCGGCCAGCTCGTCGGCGAGCTTGCCGGTGCCGTCCGGGCTGTTGTCGTCCGCGATCAGCACGTGCGCCTCGGGAACGGCCTTGCGCACCCGGCCGACGATGGTCTTGATGTTCTCCGCCTCGTTGTAGGTCGGGATGATCACCAAGGCCGTGCCGAGCGGACCGAACTGCCTCCCCTGGGCCTTGGCCGCGAGGGTCCCGTCGCCGTCGTTCACTACTGCCCCTTCTGGTCGTACGCAGGGGTCCACCATAGTGGCCGCCGCCTGGTGTGACGCGCCGACTCGTTCGTATGGCGGTGTCGATTCCACAAGAGCGGGGTAAGAATGCGCTTTTCGGCACCTTCACGGCGCGCCTGGGCCGCTCTCCCGCCGCGGCGGATGGGGGCCCGGCGCCCTTCGGGCCGACCTGGGACCCGCTGGCTGCGGATCGACCGAAAGCCGTTGTCTACTGAGCGCACGGGCCCCACCCGGGTCACACCTTGCCGACCGGCCGGAACGCTCCCTCGACGGCGCGGGCGCTGAGCCTGGCTCCCAAGCGACGGTGCCCCGGTGCGGCACACCGTCCCTGACCCAGCAGCGCTGCGACGAGTTGGGCGACGTTCCCCGGTCGGGCGTCCGGTGGTGGACTCGGACGAACCTACCGGCCCCCGGCCGTCGACTGTCAACAGCCCTCTGGCCTGCGACAACGGCCCGGACGGCGCAACCTTTGGGGAGGATGCGCAGGTCGGGCGGCGGGACGGCGGCGAGTGAGCGCCGCCGCGCCACCCCCGTAGATCACTCGCCCGGCCCTACGAACACCGTCCGCCCGCCCACCACGGTGCGCAGGCAGACCGGCAGGTCACGGCCCGGGGTGAGGTCGGGCAGGCCGGGTGTGCCGGAGCGCGGGTCGGTCGACCAGCGGGCCACCCGGTCGTCGGGGGCCTGGACGACCAGCTCGTCGGTGCGCCAGACCGCGTAGTCGGCGGGCGCGCCCGGCACCAGGACGCCGGCGTCGTCCCGGCCCACGGCCCGCCAGCCGCCGCGCGTGTGCGCGGTGAACGCGGCCCGGACGGAGACCCGGTGCTCGGGCGTGCGGTGGAACGCGGCGGCACGGACGGTGCCCCACGGGTCGAGCGGGGTGACCGGGCTGTCGGAGCCGAAGGCGAGCGGCACGCCGGCGCGCAGCAGGGCCGCGAAGGGGTTGAGGGTGCGGGCCCGTTCGACGCCCAGCCGCCGGGCGTACATGCCGTCCGCGCCGCCCCACAGCGCGTCGAAGGCGGGCTGCACGGAGGCGATCAGGCCCAGCTCGGCGAAGCCGGCGACGGTCTCGGGGGTGAGCATCTCGGCGTGCTCGACACGATGCCGGGCGGCGCGGATCCGGGCGAGGCCGAGCTTGTCCGCCGCGGCGCGCACGCCTTCGACCACGGCGGTCACGGCGGCGTCGCCGATGGCGTGGAAGCCGGCCTGCAGGCCCGCCTCGGTGCAGGCGACGACATGGGCGGCGACGGCTTCGGCGTCCAGGTAGGCGGTGCCGGTGTGACCGGCGTCGGCGTACCGCTCGTGCAGACAGGCGGTGTGCGAGCCGATCGAGCCGTCGGCGAACAGGTCGCCCGCGGCGCCCACGGCACCCAGGTCCCGGGCCCGCTCGACGTTCTGTTCGGCCCAGTAGCCGACGACCCTGGGGCCGGGCACCTCGGCGGCGAGCTTCAGCAGGCCGGTGAAGTCGTCCTCGGAGGAGATCCGCGGGCCGCCGCACTCGTGCACCGAGCCGATGCCGAGGGAGGCCGCGCGGGCGAGTGCGGCGCGCTGGGCCTCGGCGCGCTGGGCCGGGGTGACGGCGGCGAGGGCGGCATCGCGGACGGCGTGGTGGGCGTCGGCGGTGAGCGGGGCGTCCTCATGGGGGACGTCCGCGGCAATCAGGTCCAGCAGGGCGGTGGTGACGACCGCCGAGTGCACGTCGATTCGGGAGAGGTACAGCGGGCGGCCGCCGGTGGCCTCGTCGAGTTCGGCCCGGGTCGGCGGCCGACCGCCGGGCCAGCGGGCGGCGTCCCAGCCATGGCCCAGCAGGACGCGGTCGTCCGGGCGGGCGGCGGCGAAGTCGCGGACCAGGGCGAGGGCGGCCTCCAGGGAGGGTGCGCCGGACAGGTCCAGGCCGGTCAGGGCGAGGCCGGTGGCGGTGGTGTGCACATGGGCGTCGGTGAAGGCCGGGGTCACCAGGGCGCCGTCGAGGTCGACCACCTCGTCCACGCCGTCGGCGAAGGCGTCGGCGGCACCCTCGGAGCCGACCCAGGCGACTTGGCCGCGCTCCACCACCATCGCCGTGGCGAAGGGGTCCGCGGGGCTGTGCACCTCTCCTCGGCGCAGGAGGACGGTCTTGGGGGGCTGGGGGTCGGCGGTGCGCTCGCTCATAGCGGACAGTTTCTCCTGCCGCCGGGGAGGCGCCGCACCTGGGGCGTGCCGAAGGGCAGGGCTCAGATCCGGGGCGGCCGTGCCTCGTACGGCGTCGACAGGACCACCGTCGTCCGCGTCGAGACGCCCGCCAGGCTCCGCAGCCTGGCCAGCAGCTCTTCCAGCTCGTGCGGGGTAGCGACCCGCACTTTGAGGATGTAGTTCTCGTCGCCCGCGACGCTGTGGCAGGCCTCGATCTCGGGGACGCCGGCGAGGCGGTCCGAGATGTCGTCGGGGGCGCTGGGGTCGAACGGTTTCACCGAGATGAACGCGGTGAGCGGCAGCCCCACGGCCTCGGGGTCGACCACCGCGGCATACCCGCGGATGACGCCACGCTGTTCCAGCCGGCGCACCCGCTGGTGCACGGCGGACGTGGACAGGCCCGTGGCCTTGCCCAGGTCTGTGTAGCTCATCCGCCCGTCCTTGACGAGCAGCTGCACGATCTGTCGGTCCAGCTCCTCCATGGCGCCAAAACCTACAGTGCGCTTGATCTCCGGGGATAGCCGAGAGCGCAGGTCATAGCCGGTTCGATACAAAAAGCGGTGCATAAGGTCCGCATCGCGCACCTGTACGCGGCATGTGACGAACGCCACACACCCCGAACGCGCTCCGTGATGTTCTCGTGATTACCGCCGAGGGCGGACGGGAAGTGCTTGCTGTGGTCGAGGCCGCAGCGCCGTAACGGCCCAGCCTTAGGGGGAGAATCCCATGCAGAGTGCCCATCGCCCTGGTCGATCCGCGTCCAAGCGGCAGCAGCCGGTCGTCGAGCCCCAGCCGGAGGGCGTCGAACCCGACGCCCTCGAGGATGATCTGGACGCCTACGACACCTTCGAGATGTACCGGGTGATCTGCCCGGACTGCGCCCAGCCGATCGCGCTGCTGGCGGACGAGCAGGTGCTGCCCGAGCACGCGCTGTGCGCCTCGCCGTGGAACCCGTTCGGTCTCACGGTCTGTGCGGGCACGGGCCGTTCGGCGTCCGACGCCCGCCCCGCGGACGAGTCCTTCGAGCCGCAGGAGCAGGACACCGCCCTGCTGCTGACGCTCCCCCAGGGTCTGGACTGGCGTACGCAGCCTTTCTCGCACGTCGGCGGCCCGGGCTCGCGCCCGATGCGCGTGCCGGCGATGCGCCGCCAGGCCGCCTGAGCCGCCTCACCGCGTCCAGTACGTGCCCTGCACCATGGCACGCAGGCTGTCGTGGTGCAGGATCAGTGTGTCCGGGTCCGCCGGGCCGGCGATCTCCCCGAAGTGCACCTGCCGGTAGGCGATGCGCAGCATCACGATCGCGTGCCGCAGGGCGGCGTAGAGGGTGTGGAAGTCCATGTCGCGCGGGGTGTGGCCGGTCAGGCGCGCATAGCGGGCCTCGACGCGGTCGCGGCGCAGGAAGTCCGGCAGTCCGCGCTGTCCGGAGGCGACCGTGAGGTCGTGGAAGAAGCGGTGCAGATAGATCATCCAGCCGAGGTCGACCTCGCGCGGGGCGAGTGCCGCCATCTCCCAGTCCAGGACGGCCACGGGGTCGAACCCGTCGTAGACGATGTTCCCGATGCGGGCGTCACCCCAGCTGAGGACGGGCTCGCCGACCTCGCGCGGCCACAGCTCCGCCAGCCGGTCGAAGGCGGCCTCGATGAGCGGTGAGCGGGGCAGGCCCTCGATCACCCAGGCGTAGTACGCCCGCTGGGCCGTCACATGGCGGCGCAGCGCGTCCCGCGGGCCGGGCGAGTCGAGAAACTGGGCCTGGTCAAGGGGGACTTGGTCGTGCAGGCGGGCCAGCAGCCCGACGGTCTCCGCCTCCAGATGCCGGCGCTCGGCCTCGCTCGCCCCGTGCAGCCAACTGCCTTCGTAGGTGTACGGCATGACGTCCGGCGGCACGCGGCCGGCGACCCGCTCCATGACGAAGAACGGCGCCCCGAGCGGGCCCGGGTCCTCCTCCAGCCACAGCGCACGAGGCACGGGCACGTCGGTGCGTTCGGCCACCAGGCGCAGGGTGCGGTACTGGCGGGCCATGTCGTACTCGGGGAAGACGGCGTACGCCGCCGGGTCCGCCGCGAGCCGCAACGCACAGGCCCCGAAAGGCGCTTCGGGGTGTTCGAGGTCGAACAGCAGGGTCTCGCTGGACATGCCGTTGGAGGCGGGGACGGTCACGCCGGTCACCTTGGCTCCGGGCAGCCGGGTGCCGAGCCAGGCGGTGAGGCGGCGGGTCAGCTCTTCCGGGTCTCGGGTGGTGGTGCGGGGGCGCGGTGCCGTGGCCATGCGGGCTCCTTCCTCAGGTGCGACCGATGTCTCAGGCCCGGCCGATGCCGCAAGACGCAACCGATGTCTCAGCGCACGACCGGCGTCTCAGCGCACGATCCACGTCTCAGGGCGCGACCGAGTCGAAGCCGGTGAAGCCGCTCGGGTCGTGCCGGCCGAACGAGCCGTGCTCGAAGATGCCGTGACCGGTCTGCCCGTCGAGCCGGAAGCGGGCGGAGTGGTCGGTGACGCCGTACCCGGCCAGCGGGTGGGGCAGGGTCATGTCGTAGGTGCGCCGGTCGGTCCAGCCGGGCCCCCGCCAGGTGCCGTGCTGCCAGTCGTCCGCCGGTGGATAGCCCGCGCCCAGGGCGAGCGGCGAGGAGGCCAGGATCTCGACGTCAAGTTTCCGCGATTCCCGTGCGTCCCCCAGATGGATGACCGCCCGCTCCGGGTGGCGGGTGCCGGAGCGGTAGCCGATCTCGGCCTGCGGCCAGCCCAGCTGGCGGTCGCGCCGGCCGGGGCAGACCAGGGTCGCGTCGTTCAGGGTGCGGTGTCCGTCGGCGTCCTCCTGGGTGATGACCATCAGGAACCGGTCGTCGAAGCGGACCGGGCACCAGATCCAGTGGAAGCCCTCGCTGGGGTGGTCCGCGGCGAGCCGTCCGCCGTCCTCGCCCGGGACGGGCCGCACGCCCCAGCTGCGGTCCCGGGTGCCGGTCCAGCCGTCCGCGCCGACCCGGAACTCCGCTCCCCCGGCCCGGATCACACCCTCCGCGGTGCCCGCCTGGACGAAGCGGCGGCCCTCCAGGATGAGCCGCTCGCCGCGGCGCTGGAGGTGGTGCGGCTCCCAGAGAGCGGGGAAGGCGGCCGTCCAGGTGAGGTCGTACGACAGCTGCTCGTCCTCGCAGATCAGGCGCAGCTCCTCCAGCGGCCGCGGGACCTCGATGCGCAGCGGTCCGACGGCGAGCCGCATCCGGTCCTCCCCCAGGGCGTCGGAGGCGCGTACGGCGTGCAGCGTGTCCCCGGTGCGCAGGGTGGCGTAGGCGTCGATCACGCCGAGGTTGGGGTAGACGCCGAGGCCGAGGATGAGCAGGGCGCGGCCGGCGTGATCGAAGACGTGGAAGATGCAGCGGTCGTAGGCGTTCCGGTCGCCGGTCGCCACGTGCTTCATGGACAGCGGTACCTGGTGCACCGGGTACTCGTCGAGCGGTACGGGACGGTCGTCGGCCACGGGCACCCCCTGAGCGTCGGTCGGCTGACGGTACGTCAGTTGACCGGAGGAGGCCAGAGCGGGGACGGGACGGGCCTGAACTGACGCCCGATTCCGCGCCACGGTGACCTGCCCGGGGGCTGCCGCGTTGTTCGGGCATGACCCCCATGCACTCGGCCACCGGGCGTCAGCGCCGCATCTTCGTCCCGCGCCCCGCAGAATCGGTTCCGCCGCCGCCTGCCCCGCAGGACCCGCCCATCTACCGCGATCTCATGCGGGCCTGGGCCGACCGGGGCCGGACCCTGCCGGGCCGCCACGATCCGGAGTGGATCAGGCTGGCGGCCCCGACGGTCCTCACGGGGCAGTTCAGCGGCCCTCGGGTCCCGCCACGTGACGGGCGATGACCATCCGCTGGATCTGGTTGGTGCCCTCGACGATCTGCAGGACCTTGGCCTCGCGCATATAGCGCTCGGCTCTCATGCGGGCCTGGGCCGACCGGGGCCGGACCCTGCCGGGCCGCCACGATCCGGAGTGGATCAGGCTGGCGGCCCCGACGGTCCTCACGGGGCAGTTCAGCGGCCCTCGGGTCCCGCCACGTGACGGGCGATGACCATCCGCTGGATCTGGTTGGTGCCCTCGACGATCTGCAGGACCTTGGCCTCGCGCATATAGCGCTCGGCGGGGAAGTCGGCGGTGTAGCCGTAGCCGCCGAGTATCTGCACGGCGTCCGTGGTCACCTTCATGGCCGTGTCGGTGCAGTGCAGCTTGGCCATGGCGGCCTGCTTGGCGAACGGCTTGCCGGCGTCGCGCAGCCGGGCCGCCGCGAGGTAGAGAGCGCGGCCCGCCTCGATCTGGGTGGCCATGTCGGCGATCATGAAGCGCAGGCCCTGGAAGTCGGCGATGGGGTGGCCGAACTGCCGGCGCTGGGTGGCGTAGGCGACCGCCTCGTCCAGGGCGGCCTGGGCGAGACCGATCGCGCAGGCGGCGATGCCGAGCCGCCCGGAGTCCAGGGCGGACAGGGCGATGAAGAAGCCCTGGCCCTCCTCGCCGATCCGCCGGTCTTCGCCGACGCGGACGCCGTCGAGGTGGACCTGCGCGGTGGGCGAGCCCTTCATGCCCATCTTCTTCTCGGGCACGGCGCCGCTCAGGCCCGGCGCGTCCCCGGGGACCAGGAAGGCGGTGATCCCGCGCGGGCCCTCCTCGCCGGTGCGGGCCATCACGGTGTAGAAGTCGGCGATCCCCCCGTGCGTGATCCAGGCCTTGCTGCCGTTGATCACCCACTCGTCACCGTCACGCACCGCCCTGGTACGCAGCGAGGCCGCGTCCGAGCCCGAGGACGGCTCGGAGAGGCAGTACGCGCCCAGCAGACCGCCGCCGAGCATGGCGGGCAGATGCTCGACCTGCTGCTGCTTGGTGCCGTAGGTGGCGAGCGCGTAGGAGGCGAGCGTGTGCACGCTGACGCCGAGGCCCACGGTGAGCCGGGCCGCGGCCAGCTCCTCCAGGACCTGGAGGTAGACCTCGTAGGGCTGGTCGCCGCCGCCGTACTCGGAGTCGTACGGCAGGCCGAGCAGGCCCGATTCGGACAGCAGGGTGAAGACCTCGCGCGGGAAGCGTCCCGCGTCCTCCTCCTCGGCCGCCCTCGGCGCTATCTCGCGCTGGGCGATGTCCCGGACGAGGGCGAGCAGATCCCGCGCCTCCTCCGTCGGCAGCTGACGCTCCACCGGCTGCGGGTCGCGGTCGGACATGGCGTCGGTCTCCTCCCTGGTCGGGCACCGGCGGTCTGGCCCGTGGGGTGGGGGCGGCTCCGCCTGGTCTTTCCGGATCGCCGAAGGCGCCCTCTCCCGGGTCTCGGAAGCGGCTGACCAGCGGCTGTGCGCTGTGAGTATGCCCGATCAGCGACCTCCAGTCACCAGTTAACGACCGCTCACTTCAAGAATCCAGTCGGACGCTGCCACGAGCCCGAAATTGGTCCGAACCATTGACGCAGTGGTCTAGTCCTCCCTACTGTGCATGACCAACGCTTTACCGCGTTCATGCCAATCGGCGCGCGTTCCCCTCTCCCCCCGGAGGAGACACCCGATGCACACTCCCCACCGCTCGCGACTGCGGGCGTTCGTCGCGACCGCCTGTACCGCCGTCCTCGGCGCCGGACTGCTCGCCGGCGCGGGCACCGCCACCGCGGCGGCCCCGGCCGCACCGCAGGTCAAGGCCGGCTCGAAGGTCGTCGGCTATTTCACCGAATGGGGCACCTACGACCGCAAGTACTACGTCAAGAACGTCGAGACCTCGGGGTCGGCGGCCAAGCTGACCCATATCAACTACGCCTTCGGCAACGTGACCGCCGGCAAGTGCGCCATGGGCGACTCCTACGCGGCCACCGACCGCGCCTACACCGCCGCCGAGTCGGTGGACGGCGTCGCCGACACCTGGGACCAGCCGCTGCGCGGCAACTTCAACCAGCTGCTGAAGCTGAAGAAGAGGCACCCGGGCCTGAAGATCCTTTGGTCCTTCGGCGGCTGGACCTGGTCGAGCGGCTTCGGCGAGGCCGCGAAGAACCCCGCCGCCTTCGCCCAGTCCTGCTACGACCTGGTGAAGAACGCCAAGTGGGCCGGGCTGTTCGACGGCATCGACATCGACTGGGAGTACCCGAACGCCTGCGGCAACACCTGCGACACCAGCGGCCGGGAGGCGTTCACGAACGTGCTGGCGGCCCTGCGGTCGAAGTTCGGCGGCAGCGCCCTGGTCACGGCGGCGATCACCGCGGACGCCTCCGGCGGCGGCAAGCTCGACGCGGCGGACTACGCGGGCGCCGCGCAGTACGTGAACTGGTACAACCCGATGACGTACGACTACTTCGGCGCCTGGGACGCGAGCGGCCCCACCGCCCCGCACTCCCCGCTCACCTCCTACCCGGGCATCCCGAAGGCCGGCTACAACACCTCCGCGACCATCGCCAAGCTCAAGGGGCTCGGCATCCCGGCGTCCAAGCTGCTGCTCGGCATCGGCTTCTACGGCCGCGGCTGGACCGGGGTCACCCAGGTGGCGCCCGGCGGGACGGCCACCGGACCGGCGGCGGGAACGTACGAGCAGGGCATCGACGACTACAAGGTGCTCAGGACCAAGTGCCCGGCGACCGGCACCGTGGGCGGCACGGCCTACGCCAAGTGCGGCAGCGACTGGTGGAGTTACGACACCCCGGCGACCATCGCCACGAAGATGACGTACAAGAACCAGCAGGGCCTCGGCGGCACCTTCTGCTGGGAACTCAGCGGCGACACCGCGCACGGTGAGCTGATCAAGGCCATCCACTAGCCCCGCACCAGGGGGACTCGGGAGCGGAGGACCACGAGCCTCCGCTCCCCGGTGTGTCAGGAGTCGCGGCGGGCCGGCAGCGGCGCCGGGTAGGCCGGGTCCAGTTCCTCGACGGCGCGCAGGGCTCCGCCGAGCGTCTTCACCAGCAGCTCGCGCACGGTGTCACGGGACAGCTCGGGGCGGTCGATCCAGTCCAGGGTCGCGCCCTCGACGCTGCACACCCAGGAGAGCAGGCCCATCCGGGCGAGCGGGGCGATGTCGCTGCGGCCGTAGGCCCCTTCGGCGATGGTGGCGATGATCGCCTCGCGCACGCCGTCCCGGATGGCGTGGACCTCGGCGTCGAAGCCGACGCCACCGCTGACGATGGTGCGGTAGGCGGCCTGGTGGTGCTCGGCGTAGCGCAGATAGCCGTCGATGGTCCGGTGGACCCGGTCCACGGCGGGCATCTCCAGGCCGTTCGCGGCGAAGGTGACCAGGTCGGCGACCGAGTCCTGGACGATCGCCAGGTAATAGCCGCGCTTGGACTGGAAGTAGTAGTAGATCAGCCCCTTGGCGACATGCGCCTGGCGGGCGATGTCGTCCATGGACAGCGCGTCGTACGACGTGTCGGCGAACAACTTCCGGCCGATGGCGATGAGTTCAGCGCGACGGGCCATCGAGCGCTCGGTGCCGCGCATCCGGGGACGGACGGCGGCACGCTGATGCGGCATGTTCAATTTCGGCCCTGTTCCAGGCGGTCGGCGGGACCACTGCAGTATGTCAGAACATGCCGCACACGTGAGCGGGTCGAGTCAGAGCAGGCCGAGCTGGGTCACGAACATCGCGACGACCGCCACGAGGACCCAGCCCATGACGTGCTCGAGGATCTTCGGGCCGTCCTCCTGGGGGCCGCCGGTGCGGGCACGGGTGGCGGTGGCCGGGTGCGTGGTCATATCCATTTGTCCACCTTGCCACCCGCGACGGCGTTCGCGGGCGATGAGCTTGCTCACACCCTCGTGCTCACCTGATCAGCGCACGCCCACCGCCGCAAGCGCCTTGCACTGGCGCGGGCTCGGGTGGGCCGGGAAGTAGAGGTAGCAGACTCCCCCGGTGCCGGAGACGACCTTGCCGGAGGCGTTGTACCGCTTGGTGCGCAGCCAGATGTTCTCGAACTCCCGGCGCAGATAGACCCGTCGTACGGCGTCGTCGCTGGGCGAGGCCGGGTCGTTGGCGATCACGTCGCCGTCCGCGGTGAAGCCGATCACTGTCATCAGATGGCCGGAGGTGCCGTAGCCGGCACCGGTCAGCTCGGTCTTCAGGAACGACTGGGACGTTATGGCCGGGATGCCGGCCGCGATCAGCGTCTCCAGGTCGGTGAGCGAGGCGAGGCGGGTGACCACGCCCTGGAGACCCTCGAAGGTGGCCGCGTAGGCGGCGTTGAACGGCCAGTTGCCGCAGCCCTCGTACTGGTAGTCGTAGGTGAAGCGGGCGGCGTGGTCCACCTGCGGGTCGGCGTACGCCGGGTCGACCCAGGACAGCTGCTCGGGGGTGAGCCGGCCACCCCAGTACTCGATGATCATCTGCGAGGAGGTGGGGCTGCACCAGGCCTCGCCGCCGTTGTCGTACTGCGGGTACTGGCCCTTGTGGATCTCCTGCGAGTAGCGCGGGACGGCCAGTTCCTGGGCGAGGCCGGGGGTGGAGGCGGGGACCGTGAAGCGGTCGGGGATGTCGGACCCCATGGCGCCCAGCCGCCACACGGTCGGCGTCAGCCGCGTCCCCGGCCTGCGGTAGAGGGTGAGGCGCAGCCGGTACGAGGTCAGGCGCAGGCCGGTGCTCGCGTCGTCGATGGCGAAGGTGTCGGTCCAGACGGTGCTCTTGCCGTCGGTCTGGCCGTCCACGGAGGTCCGCTTGATGTCCTGGTCACCGGCCGCCCAGCGACCCATCACGTACCACGGGGTCCCGGTGCCGTCGGAGTACGTGCCCTGGAGTTCCACCTGGAGCCAGGTGCCGTCCGGGGTGTGGGCGTTCCAGGAGGAGACGACCTCGGTGGCGGGGACGGTGAGCTTGTGGACCGGGGAGGTCCAGGTGGCGTACTCCCAGGTGGCGGTCGTACCGGTGTGCGGGTCGGTGTAGTCGGTGCGGCCGGCGGGGGCGCCGATCACGACGGCGGGGCGGGCGCCGGCGACGGGCCGGACGCCCTGGGCGGCGCCGAGGCGCCACTCGCTGTACGTGGTCCAGGCGTGGTAGTCGATCGGGCGGGCCGGCGCCCTGCCGGGGTCGTCGGCTTCGGTGCCGGGTCGCTGCGCGGCGGCGGCAGCGGGGACCGTTCCACCGGCCACCGCGACGGCGACGGCTGCGGTGAGGACGGTTCTGCGGGACGGCTGTTGGGCTCTGCTCATGGGCGCGATTACCCCCAGGTGTCCGGTGATCCGGTGCGGTGTGTGCGCCAACTATGGAGCAGGCGGCAGGGCGCTGCCAGCACTTCTGCGCGTACGGCGCCATCAATATTGGTCTCGGCCACTGGAACGGCAGAACGGGACGGTCGCGCCGTCCCCCGAAGGGGCGCGGGGAACCGCGCGACCGGGCCACCGGCCCGCAGCCGCACGATTCCCCGCAACCACCCGAGCCGGACGCCTCCTGCTGTGGTGCTCCGCGTCAGACGAGGTCCATCGCGGCGACCTCGTCGGGCCGCCCGTAGCTGATCGGCCCCTGGAAGCGGCGGCGGGCCGTGGCGAACCACCACACCGTCGCCACGACCAGCACGGCGGCGAGCGCGATCGGCGCGTAGTTGAAGGAGTCGACCGTGATCGGCGAGGCCTGCGGCAGCATGAACAGGACGCTGCTGAGCACGATCCAGATCACCGCGAGCCAGCCGACCGGCCGCCCCCAGCGGCCCAGCTGCCAGGGCCCCGGCTGGAACTCGTCACCGAGCCGGAGGCGGAGGAAGATCGGCACGGCGTAGGCGAGGAAGAGGCCGACCACGTTGACGCTGACGATCGCGGTGAACGCGGTGTGCGACCACCAGCCCGGCACGACCAGGGCCACCGAGCAGGCGACCGCGAGCCACACCGCCTTCACGGGCGTACGGGTGCGCGGCGAGACCGAGTGCCACCAGCGGGAGCCCGGCATGGCGCCGTCGCGGGAGAAGGCGAAGATCTGCCGGGTGTTGCTGGTGAGGTTGGCGAGCCCGCAGAAGAGCATCGCGCCGATGACGACGAGGAGCATGACCTTGGCGGTGCCGAGGCCGAGGCCGTCGATGAGGATCTGGACGGGCGGCGCCGCCGAACCGGCCACCTTGGCGTAGTCGCCGATGCTGTAGACCAGCGCCAGCATCAGGATCAGACCGGTGATCGCCGAATAGCCGATGGAGCGGGTGATCCCCTTGGGCGCGTTGATCGTCGCGTGGACCGTTTCCTCGGACATGTGGAAGCTGCCGTCGAACCCGGTGAACGTCCAGCTGGTGACCAGTAGGCCGAGCATGCCGCCGTAAAGTCCGTTCGTGAAGCCGGTGTTGTTCTCGAAATGCGTCACGAAGGACACCGGCTGATGGTGATCCGGCATCACTATGAGTGCGCCCACGATCACGACGAGTCCGATCAGCAGCCACCACACGGAAATGCGGTTCAGTACGGCGACGAGCTGCACCGTGTAGGTGTTGGCGAGGCCCTGCACGACGATGATCAGGGCCGTGATCAGCACCGTCTGGTGCGCGGTGGGCTGGTAGGAGGGCCACTGCAGCTGGATGAAGGCCTGGATGAAGGTGGCCGCCGCATAGCCGGTGGCGGCGGTGCCGCCGATCTGCCCCACGAAGTTCAGCCAGCCCGTGAACCAGGACCAGGCGCCCTTGTGCCGCTTTGCGAGTTTACCGGCGGAGAAATACAGGGCACCGCTCGTCGGATAGGCCGAGGCGACTTCCGCCATAGCCGCGCCGATGAGCAGCACCATGACGCAGACCCCGATCCAGCCGAAGACGAGAATGCGCGGCCCGCCCGCGTTCATACCGAATCCGAAGGACGAGAAAATGCCCGAGAGGATATTGATGATGGTGAAGGAGATCGCGAAATTGTCGAACGCCTGGAAGCGCCGGGTGAGTTTCCGCGGATAACCCATCGCGTGCAGGGTCGCGTCGTCGTCGAGCACGACCGCGTCCTCGCCCGCGCGGGCCTTCGCCCGGGACGCCGATGTCCGTTCCGACACAGTTCGGCCTTTCTCTGAGTGAATCGAGTGAATGGGCAGAGCATGTGCAGATCAGTCGGGCCGCGGGACGGGCAGGCCGCAGGCGCGGCGGGCCCGGGAGAGCTGCTCGGCGGGATCGCCGAAGGCGCTCCAGGGCATGCGCGAGGCGTACGGACCCATCGCCGTGAACACCGCCCGGGCCTCGAACTCGCGCTGGGCCATGACCAGGGCGTGCGCGAGGTAGGCCAGGTCGAGCACCGGGGTGAAGCGGTAGCGGGACACCGCCGGCAGCCAGTTCTGGTAGATCGCCAGCGCGGCGGAGCGCCACTGCGGCTCCTCCCAGACGCGTTCGGCGAGCAACTGGGTGGGGTTGTAGCTCTCCACCAGGGCCACCAGCGGCAGCAGCCGGAGGGCGGAGTCGGCGGGCGCCCGCTGGCTGAGGAAGGCGGCCACGTCCCAGGCCGCGTTGACCGAGCCGCCGTGGCGCGTGAAGAAGAAGGACAGGAAGCGGTGGTGGCCCTCGCGGTGCCAGGGGTCCAGCGAAAGGACGTGCGCGAACAGCCGCCAGGGACCGGGCGGGGCGGTGAGCAGGCCCCGCGGGGCCGGGTCGCGCAGCCGGTGCAGCCGGGCCATGGCGAGCTTGGCGACCCAGGGTGTGGGGTCCTCGGGAGCCATGGCGGCGGCACGGTCGCAGGCGGTGAGCGCGATCCGCTCCAGCGCCTCGGCGCGCTCGTCGCGGGCGTCGGCGGCCCGCAGCGCGCGCTGCACGGCGACCCGGGCCCACATCAGCGCCGCCTCGGGTGTCGGCTCCTCGGCGAGCCAGCGCTCGACCAGGTCGGTGCCGGCCGCCTCGGAGGCGAGGACCAGCGAGCGATGGGCGCGCAGGGCGAAGTCGGTGCGCGTCTCGGCGAGGGCCTCGTGCGCGTATCGATAACGCCCGGCACGCACATCGACGCATACGCTCGCCAGGACACGGTCGTCGGCCGCCGGATGCCACACATAGTGCCCTTCGAATAGCTCCGCGGCCATGTCTCCCTGCCAGTCCCCGTACGGCGCACAGCGGTTGCGCTGGAGGCACCCTACTCAGCCGCGGGCATGCCCGGAACGCCTAATTCGACATATCGGTCAGGGGATTCGCAAATGTTTATCCGCGCCATTGACTGGCTGCCAGCCGATGGTTCAAAACGCGACCACTACTACACTGTTTCCGGAAAACCTCGCACACCGACCACCCCGGGAACCACCATTCATGACCTCGCCGCCCGGCTGCGCGGGCTTCCCCCCTCCCTCGGGCCGGTCCGGCTGATCGGCGTCGACGGACACGCCGGTTCGGGAAAGTCCACCTTCGCCGGACACTTGGCCGCCACGCTCGGCGGGGCTCCGGTGCTGCACCTCGACGACATCGCCAGCCACGAACAGCTCTTCGGGTGGACCGATCGGCTCATGGCCCAGGTGATCGATCCGTTCGCCCACGGCGAGAGCGCGTTCTACGAGCCCTACGACTGGCGCGCCCGCACCTTCGGCGCACCACGCCCGCTGCCGGCGGCGCCCGTGGTGCTCGTCGAAGGGGTCGGCGCCGGCCGCCGGGCGCTGCGGCCGCATCTGGCGCTGCTGCTGTGGATGGAGCTGCCCCGGGAGGAGGCCTGGACGCGCGGCCGGCAGCGGGACGGGGCGGAGCAGCGGGAGTTCTGGAGAGGCTGGGTCGAGGCGGAGCGCGCACACTTCGCCGAGGACCCCTCGCGCCCTCATGCCGATCTTCTGGTGCTGCAGACGCAGGAGGGGTACGAGGTGCTGCCGGGTCCCCGGTGAACGCGTGGACCGACCAAGGTGTGACCCAGAGTAATGGACCGTCCGCGTTGTGGTGAAGCTGTGAAGACCCTTGCGGAGGAACTTCTCCGACTGTCTCAACTCCGCTTGACCGGGGGGCCGTACAGGTCTTACGTTCTCAATGAGCGGTCATTCGGGACCGCCCCCAGACGCGAAGCCCCCGGTTGTTCCCCCGTGACCGGGGGCTTCGTTCTGTCCACGCACCCCTTTCCGGGCGCCCGGCGCACCGATCCGCTCACCCTCGGTCACCGAGCCGTGTGCGCCCCGTCTGCTCCCACCTCGCCAAACGGCCTGTGCGGCACACTTCGGCACGCGGTCATCGCGCGGGTACGATGCCCTCGGTGCGACCTTCGAGGCTGCCTGGCGCACCGGTAACTCCGGTCCGCGGCACGGCGGTTCGACCGCGGCGGCCGTCGGGCTACTGCCCGGTGGTGAACCACGGGGACACGGTCTGTGGGGGGACGGGATGGACTTCGGCACGCAGGGCCCCGAGGCCCCGGCCGACCTGGCCTGGCTGCGGGGTGTGGACGCCTACACGATGGGCGCCTATCCGCAGGCGGAGGAGGAGTTCCGCACCGCGGTGCGGATGGACCCGGGGATGGCCGACGGCTGGCTCGGGCTGCACGCGCTCCGGGTCGACACGACGACCTCACTGCTCAGGATGTTCCGGCACCGCGACCGCTTCGGCGAACAGCGCGCCCGGCACCGCCGCGCCCTCAACTCCTGGTACTGGCTGGGCTGGTGGGTGCAGCCGGTGCTGGAGAGCCCGCGCGATCTGCTGCTCGCGCACGCCTCTCACTGGCTGGACGGCCGGCATGTGCCCGAGCTGGACCGGGCCCTCGCCGGACTGCCCCCGGTCGACACCGACCCGCAGGTCCGCTTCCTGCACGCCTGCCGCGCCTATCTGGTCAAGGACTGGGAACAGCTGGTACGGCACACCGACCCCCTGCTGGACGATCCCATGCTCGGCATCGAGGCGGGCCTGTTCGGCGGCATGGCCAGAGTCCGGCTGGAAATGTACGGCCAGGCCGAGCCCCTGCTGTCGGCGGCGCTGATGCGCTGCCGCAGCGAGCAGCCGCAGCGCAAGGAGCTGCGCTACTGGCTGGCGCGGGCGCACGAGGGCACGGGCCGCTCCGCGGCGGCGCTCCCCCTGTACCGGGCCGTGCACCGGGTCGACCCGGCCTTCATGGACACCTCGGCACGGCTGGCCGCGATCTCCGAGGGCGACGGGTACGACGACACCGCCGACCTGGCCGCGATCACCCTGACCGGTGCGGGACAGGACAGCGTGGACGGGCCGGACGGATTCGATCCGCTCTTCGGCACCGAGGGGCGTGACCTGCGGCTGCCGGAACCGGATCTGCCGACCGGGCCCCTGCCGTCGGTGAGCGATCCGGGTGTCCGGGTGAAGACCGGGGTCTCCTCCTCCCCCATCCCGGCCGGTCCGACCGATCCCGCCCTGCTGGAGGAGGCGCTCGCCGAGCTGGAGCGCATGGTGGGGCTGGAACCGGTGAAACGTCAGGTCAAGGCGCTGTCCGCGCAGCTGAACATGGCCCGGTTGCGGGCCGGGCAGGGGCTGCCGGTGCAGCCGCCGAAACGGCACTTCGTCTTCTCGGGGCCGTCGGGGACCGGGAAGACCACGGTGGCCCGGATCCTGGGGCGGGTCTTCTACGCGCTGGGCCTGCTCGGCGGCGATCACCTGGTGGAGGCCCAGCGGGCCGATCTCGTCGGCGAGTACCTCGGGCAGACGGCCGTGAAGGCCAACGAGCTGATCGACTCCGCGATCGGCGGGGTGCTGTTCGTGGACGAGGCGTACTCGCTGTCCAACTCCGGATACGGCAAGGGGGACGCGTACGGCGACGAGGCCTTGCAGGTGCTGCTGAAGCGGGCCGAGGACAACCGGGACCATCTGGTGGTGATCCTCGCCGGCTATCCGGAGGGCATGGACCGGCTGCTGGCCGCGAACCCCGGCCTCTCCTCCCGGTTCACGACCCGCGTCGACTTCCCCTCCTACCGGCCGCAGGAGCTCACCGAGATCGGGAAGGTGCTGGCCGCGGAGAACGGGGACGTGTGGGACGAGGAGGCGCTGGAGGAGCTGCGCTCGATCGCCGGGCACGTGGTCGAGCAGGGGTGGATCGACGAGTTGGGCAACGGGCGGTTCCTGCGGACGCTGTACGAGAAGAGCTGCGCCTACCGGGATCTCCGGCTGTCGACGTATGCGGGGACGCTGTCGCGGGAGGACCTGGCGACGCTGCGGTTGCCGGATCTCATGCAGGCGTACGGGGAGGTGCTGTCGGGGCGGGGGCCGCAGGATCCGCCGGGTATCTGATGCGCCGCGAAGGGGTGCGAGGCCGTGTTTGGTCTGCGGCTCCGCCGCGCGGGCGCGACCGGCCACGACGCACCCGCGCCCGCGCAGCTCTCCGTGACCGCCCGAGCTAGGAGGCGAGCACCTGCTCAGGCTCCCCGCTCACCCGCGGCTCCGGCATCTCCCGGTGCGCCGGATCCCGTACCTCGCCCACCAGCAGTTCCAGGACGTCCTCCAGAGCGACCAGACCCAGCACCTTGCCGGAGGCATCGGCGACCTGGGCCAGGTGTGTGGCCGCCCGCCGCATGACCGTGAGGGCGTCGTCGAGCGGCAGCTCGGCCCGCAGGGTGGTCATGGGACGCCAGACGTGCTGCGGGACGGCCCGGTCGGAGTGCTCCAGGTCGAGGACGTCCTTGACGTGGACATAGCCCATGAAGGGGCCCTTGTCCGTCGCCGAGACCGGGAAGCGGGAGTACCCCGTGCGGGCCGTCAGCTCGACGATCTGGCCCGGGGTGACCGACGGAGCCACCGTGACCAGGGACTCCCGGCGCAGCAGGACGTCGGTCACCGGGCGGGAGCCCAGTTCCAGCGCGTCCTCCAGGCGTTCCCGCTCCTCGGGGTCGAGCAGGCCCGCCTGGCCGGAGTCCTCCAGCAGGCGGTTGAGCTGCTCGCTGGTGACGACGGCCTCGACCTCGTCCTTGGGCTCGACCCGGAAGAGCCGCAGGATGCCCTGGGCGCAGGCGCCGAGGGCCACGGTGATGGGCCTGCACAGGCGGGCGAACCAGACCAGGCCTGGGCTCAGCCACAGCGCCGCCTTCTCGGGGGCCGCCATCGCCAGGTTCTTCGGCACCATCTCGCCGATGACCAGGTGGAAGAAGACCACGGCGGCCAACGCGATGACATAGCCCAGCGGGTGGATCACGCCGTCGGGGAGGCGGACCGCGGCGAACACGGGCTCGAGCAGATGCGCCACCGTCGGCTCGGCCACCGCGCCCAGCGTCAGTGAGCAGACCGTGATGCCGAACTGGGCCGCCGCCATCATCTGGGGCAGGCGTTCGAGGCCGTGGAGCACCTGGCGGGCCCGGGCGGTGCCGAGCGGTTCGATCTGGCTGCGGCGCACGGAGACGAGCGCGAACTCGGCACCGACGAAGAAGCCGTTGGCGAGCACCAGCAGCGCGGCGAAGACCAGTTGGAGGACGCTCATCGGGCGGCCTCCAGCACGTTCACCGCGGGGGCCGTCCTGACCAGGCGGACCCGTTCGGCGCGGTAGTGGCCGACCTGGCGGACCGAGAGCCGCCAGCCGGGCAGTTCGGCCCGGTCGCCGGGGGCCGGGATACGGCCGAGCAGGTCGGCGACGAGTCCGGCGACCGTCTCGTACGGCCCCTCGGGCACGTCGAGGCCTATGCGCTGGAGGATGTCGACGCGGCAGCTGCCGTCGGCGTCCCAGGCGGGCCGGCCGTCCTCGGGCGGGGCGGGGGCCAGCTCGGGCATGTCCTTGGCGTCGTGCTCGTCGCGCACCTCGCCGACGAGTTCCTCGACGATGTCCTCCAGGGTGACCACGCCCGCCGTACCGCCGTACTCGTCGACGACGACCGCGATGGGCTGCTCGGAGCGCAGCCGGGCGAGCAGGGGCCGGACCGGCAGGGTCTCCGGGACCAGCAGCGCCTTGCGGGCGATGCGGCTCACCGGGGTGCGCAGCCGGTCGTGCACGGGGACCGCGAGGGCGTCCTTCAGATGGGCCATGCCGACGATCTCGTCGATCTTCTCCCGGTAGACGGGGAAGCGGGACAGGCCGGTGGCCCGGGTGAGGTTGACGACGTCCTCGGCGGTGGCCGTGTCCTGGAGGGCGCTGACCTTCACGCGCGGGGTCATGACGTGCTGCGCGGTCAGCTCGCCCAGGGACAGGGTGCGGACGAACAGGTCGGCCGTGTCCTGTTCCAGGGCGCCGGCCTGGGCGGAGTGGCGGGCCAGGGAGACGAGTTCGCCCGGGGTGCGGGCGGAGGCCAGTTCCTCGGCGGGTTCGACGCCGAGAGCGCGCACCAGCCGGTTGGCGACGGTGTTGAGCGCGGCGATCACCGGGCGGAACAGGAGGGCGAAGCGGTGCTGCGGGCCGGCCACGAACCGGGCGACCTGCAGTGGCTTGGACACCGCCCAGTTCTTGGGCACGAGCTCGCCGATCACCATCTGGATCGCGGAGGCCAGCAGCATGCCGACGACCACGGCGACACCGGAGGCGGCGCCGTCCGGGATGCCGGTCGCGGCGAACGGGCCGCGCAGCAGCCCGGCCAGGGCCGGTTCGGCGAGCATGCCGACGACCAGGGAGGTGATGGTGATGCCGAGCTGGGTGCCGGAGAGCTGGAAGGACAGCTCCCTGAGCGACTCGGCGACCCTGTGGGCCCGTCGGTCGCCCTCGGCGGCCGCCTTCTCGGCCTCGGTCGCCTCGACGGTCACCAGACCGAACTCGGCGGCCACGAAGAAACCGTTGGCGAGGATCAGCAGGAAAGCCGCTCCCAGGAGCAGCAGGGAGATGGTCACGCTGCCACCGCCTTCCCGGTATGTCGGGTCGGGGCGGCGCAGGTACTACAGGACGATCCGTCCATCGCTGGAGGGAGTCACTCCTCGGGTAGCAGGAACCCCCGTGCACCGGGTGGTGCTCCAGGGGCGGGGCCGCAGCGAAACGGCCTCCGTCACCAGATTAATCAAGACACGGGCCGCTCGGGCAGGGTGGACGCCCCCGAGTCAGCCCCGATCTGCCCCCGATTCAGCCCTGATCTTCCGCCAGGTGGGCCGTGGAGCGGGCTTCGGCGAGGGCTCGCAGGGCCTGCGCGTCGGCGATGGCGCGCTGCTTGGCGAGGCCCGGCTGGATGCCGAGCGCGGGCAGGCTGGTGCCGTCGCTGAGGTTGAGGAACACCCAGGGATCCCCCGGACGGAGGTTCACCTGGACGATCTCCGCCCAGTCCAGGCGCCGCTGACCTGCGATGTTGACCACGGTGACCCCGGACTCGTCGGCGACGACCTTCACCCGGGACACCCGGGCCAGCACCCAGAAGATCAGCGCCCCGGTGACGACGAAGCTCGCCCGCTCCCCCGGGCCGAGCTTCAGCAGCAGCGCGATCCCGGAGATGGTCAGGAAGATCAGCACACCGGCGGTGAGCAGGATCGCCCGGGTGTGGCCCGGCCGGAAGGTGACGGGAAGGGTGGGAGTGTCGGACATCTCGGTGCGCACCCCTTACAGGCGGCAGGCGTGGATGGCCGTGGTGAGGATGGCGCGGGCGCCGATGGCGTAGAGGTCGTCCATGATCCGCTGCGCCTCCTTGGCGGGGACCATGGCGCGGACCGCGACCCAGCCCTCGTTGTGCAGCGGGGAGACGGTCGGGGACTCCAGGCCGGGGGTGAGCGCGACGGCCTTCTCCAGCTGCTCGACGCGGCAGTCGTAGTCCATCATCACGTACGTCCGTGCGACCAGGACGCCCTGGAGGCGGCGCAGGAACTGCCGGACCTTCGGCTCCTCGCCGTCGGTGCCGGTGCGGCGGATGACGATCGCCTCGGACTTCATGATCGGCTCGCCGAAGACCTCCAGGCCGGCGTTGCGCAGGCTGGTGCCGGTCTCCACGACATCGGCGATGACCTCGGCGACGCCCAGCTCGATCGCGGTCTCCACGGCGCCGTCGAGGTGGACGACGGAGGCGTCGACGCCGCTGTCCTCCAGGTGCTTGGCCACGATGCCCTCGTAGGAGGTGGCGACCGTCCTGCCCTTGAGGTCCTCGATGCCGTCGGCGGTGCCCGGCTTGGCGGCGAAGCGGAAGGTGGAGCGGGCGAAGCCGAGCGGCAGGATCTCCTCGGCGTCTGCGCCGGAGTCGATCAGCAGGTCGCGGCCGGTGATGCCCACGTCGAGGCGGCCGGAGGCGACGTAGATCGCGATGTCGCGCGGGCGGAGGTAGAAGAACTCGACCTCGTTCACCGGGTCGACGATCCGCAGCTCCTTGGACTCGCGGCGCTGCTGGTAGCCGGCCTCATGCAGCATCTCCGCCGCAGGGCCGGACAGTGAACCCTTGTTGGGGACGGCGATGCGCAGCATGAGGTCGGCTTCCTTTGCGTGAAGGGGTTTCTACGGCGGTTGTGGCGGGGCGGCTTACAGGTGGGCGTAGACGTCGTCCAGGGAGATCCCGCGGGCGACCATCATCACCTGGATGTGGTACAGCAGCTGGGAGATCTCCTCGGCGGCCGCCTCCTTGCCCTCGTACTCGGCGGCCATCCAGACCTCGGCGGCCTCTTCGACGACCTTCTTGCCGATGGCATGGACGCCCTTGCCGACCAGCTCTGCGGTGCGGGAGGTGGCGGGGTCCCCGTGGGCGGCCTTCTGCTGGAGCTCGGTGAAGAGCTCCTCGAACGTCTTCTTGGACATAGTGGTCCTTACCCTACGCGCTCCGGCCGGTGCCTCAGTGCCAGGGTTCGGATACCGAGCGGAGCGTGGCGGCGGTCGAGACCGCCGCGGTCACCGCCTCGTGGCCCTTGTCCTCGTTCGAGCCCTCCAGGCCGGCCCGGTCCAGGGCCTGCTCCTCGGTGTCGCAGGTGAGCACGCCGAAGCCGACGGGCACGCCGGTCTCGACGCTGACCTGGGTGAGGCCCTGGGCGACGCCCTGGCACACGTAGTCGAAGTGCGGGGTGCCGCCGCGGATGACGACACCGAGGGCGACCACGGCGTCGTAGCCGCGCCCGGCCAGCACCTTGGCGGCGACCGGGAGTTCGAAGCTGCCGGGGACCCGGATCAGGGTCGGCTCGTCGATCCCCAGGTCGTGCAGGGCGCGCAGGGCGCCGTTCACCAGACCGTCCATCACCTTCTCGTGCCACTGCGCCGCGATGACGGCGACCCTGAGGTCGCTCGCGTTGCGTACGGACAGTTCCGGTGCACCCTTGCCGCTCACGTGTGTCCTCTCAGTGCTTCTTGCTTACTGGTTGCCGCAGCCGGACGCGACCGCGGCCGCGGAAGCGGTCACGGCGGGCGTCTCCAGCCAGGGCAGGTCGTGTCCCATACGGTCGCGCTTGGTGCGCAGGTAGTGGAGGTTGTGCTCGCCCGCCTGAACGGGCATGGGCTCGCGGCCGGTGACCTTCAGGCCGTGGCGCAGCAGCGCGTCGGTCTTGTCGGGGTTGTTGGTCATCAGCCGGACGCTGTGCACGCCGAGGTCCGCGAGGATCTGGGCGCCGGCGCCGTAGTCGCGGGCGTCGGCGGGCAGGCCGAGTTCGAGGTTGGCGTCCAGGGTGTCGCGGCCGCGCTCCTGCAGCTCGTACGCCCGGAGCTTGGACAGCAGGCCGATGCCGCGCCCCTCGTGGCCGCGCAGGTAGACGACCACGCCCCGGCCCTCCTCCTGGATGCGCCGCAGGGCGGTGTCCAACTGGGGGCCGCAGTCGCAGCGCAGGGAGCCGAAGACGTCACCGGTGAGGCATTCGGAGTGGACGCGGACCAGGACGTCCTCGCCGGCGCCGAGGTCGCCGTGGACGAGGGCGACGTGTTCGACGCCGTCGACGGTGGAGCGGTAGCCGTAGGCGGTGAAGGTGCCGTGCTGGGTGGGCAGGCGGGTCTCGGCCTCGCGGCGGACGGTGGGCTCGCTGCCGCGGCGGTAGGCGATCAGGTCCTCGATGGAGATGATCGTCAGGCCGTGCTTGCGGGCGAACGGGATCAGCTCGGGCAGACGGAGCATCCGGCCGTCCTCGCCGGCGATCTCCACGATGGCGCCGGCCGGGCGCAGGCCCGCGAGCCGGGCGAGGTCCACGGCGGCCTCGGTGTGGCCGTTGCGGACGAGGACGCCGCCGGGCTTGGCGCGCAGCGGGAAGACATGGCCGGGGCGGACGAAGTCCGTCGGCTCCGCCGTGCCGCTCGCGAGGAGCTGAAGCGTCGTCGCGCGGTCGGAGGCCGAGATGCCGGTGCTCACACCGTGCGCGGCGGAGGCGTCAACGGAGATGGTGAACGCGGTCTTCATGGACTCGGTGTTGTCCTGGACCATCTGCGGCAGCCGCAGCCGGTCCAGTTCCTCGCCCTCCATGGGGGCGCAGATGAGTCCCCGGCACTCGCTCATCATGAAGGCGACGATCTCGGGGGTGGCCTTCTCGGCGGCGATGACGAGGTCGCCCTCGTTCTCCCGGTCCTCGTCGTCGACGACCACGACCGGGCGGCCGGCCGCTATGTCGGCGATGGCCTGCTCGACGGGGTCGAGCCCGAAGTTCTCGATGGTGTCCAGGTCGTACAGGGGCGGTGCCGAGGTCATGCCGGGGCTCCTTCCAGGACGGGCTGCGGATTCCTGCGGGAGCGCAGCCACCAGTCGCGCATGCCCCACAGGACGAGTGCGCCGTAGATGACGTAGACGAAACCGGAGAAGGCGTAGCCGTTGGCGAAGTTGAGGGGGACGCCGACGAGGTCGACCAGCAGCCAGGCGATCCAGAACTCGACCATGCCCTTGGCCTGGGCGTACATGGCGACGACGGTGCCGACGAAGATGTAGGCGTCGGGCCAGGGGTCCCAGGACAGCGACGGGTACGCCGTGAAGATCAGGGCCACCGCGACCGTGCCGGCGGCGGCCGCGCCGAGCATCGCCGCGCGCTCGCGCCAACTGGCGAACCGGGGGGCGATGTGGCCGTCCTCGGCCCGGCCCTGGTTGCGCCGCCACTGCCACCAGCCGTACAGCGCGACGGCCATGACGACGGCCTGCTTGCCGGCGCTGCCGGTCAGATGGCCGTAGAAGGCGGCGAAGAGGACGAGACCGGAGAGGAACTGCACGGGCCAGGTCCACAGGGAGCGGCGCCAGCCGAGCGCGAGGGTGATCAGGCCGAGGATGTTGCCGGTCATGTCCGACCAGATGATGCGCTGCCCGAAGAGGGTGAAGGCCTCGGAGTTCAGCCAGTTCACTTGGTGGCTCCCTGGGCACGGTCGCCGAGGAGCCGCTCGACGTACTTGGCGACGACGTCGACCTCGAGGTTGACCGGGTCGCCGGGCTGCTTCAGGCCCAGCGTGGTCAGGGCGAGGGTGGTCGGGATGAGGCTGACGGTGAAGTGGTCCGGTCCGGCGTCCACGACCGTGAGGCTGATGCCGTCGACGGTGATGGAGCCCTTCTCCACGACGTAGCGGGAGAGGTCCGCCGGGAGGGAGATCTTCACGATCTCCCAGTTCTCGGAGGGCTTGCGCTCCAGCACCTCGCCGGTGCCGTCGACGTGGCCCTGCACGATGTGCCCGCCGAGACGCGCGCCCACGGCCATGGGGCGTTCCAGGTTGACGCGGGAGCCGACGCCGAGCGCGCCGAGGCTGGAACGGTTCAGGGTCTCCGCCATCACATCGGCGGTGAACTCGTCGCCCTCGTGCTCCACGACGGTGAGACAGACCCCGTTCACGGCGATGGAGTCGCCGTGCTGCGCGCCCTCGGTCACGACGGGGCCGCGGAGCCGGAAGCGGGAGGCGTCGCCGAGGTTCTCGACGGCGGTGACCTCACCCAGCTCTTCGACGATTCCGGTGAACACTTCCCGGGTCCTCCTGCCTCTTGGGGCACGGACTCCGGGGCCTGTCGATGACGACAGAATGTACGGGTGAACACACCTGCGGCGACGCCGAAAGAGGCCCGTCCGCATGCGGACAAGCCCCAGATACGGCGACGCGCACACGTAGGTGCCCGCCCGCCGCGCACTGCCTCCCATCCGGACTTTAACCGTCGGTCCAGGAATTTCACCTGGTCAACCGGCCGCTGGAAGCGACCGGGTCGCGGACTGTAACCGCCGGTTCGGACTTTCACCGACCCCGGAGTGCGCTGCTTCTGGTACAGGGCCAGTGTGCCACGCCTAGCGGTGCTCAAGACAGACGGAGGGTGTGGGCTCCCTCACAGCATGTGTCGCCGGGCTTGCGCGGCCGGGCCGGGCCGGGCAACTGCAGTACCTCCAGGGCGCTTTGACCTCTGGTCCGGACCTATTGACCGTACTGGTCTAGTCCTCTTATCGTGCGGGCGGGTCCGGTGGCGGTGACGACGGCCCTTGCCCGCCGCCGGGCCGCCAAGGCGCCGGACGCCACGACCGGGGCGCCGGCGGGCGTCTGGCACGCTGAGGCCCATGACGCCTTCGCCGCCCTCCGAAGAGTTCGAGTCCCACCGGCCCCGGCTGTTCGGCCTGGCCTACCGCCTGCTCGGCTCCGCCCATGAGGCGGAGGACGCGGTGCAGGACGCCTATCTGCGGTTCAGCGGCGCCGACCGGGCGGCGATCGAGCACCCTGGGGCATGGCTCGCCAAGGCCGTCACCAATCTCTGTCTGACCCGGCTGACCTCGGCCCGGGCGCGGCGCGAGGAGTACCCCGGGACCTGGCTGCCCGAGCCGGTGGTCACCTCCGACGGCACCCTCGGGCCGCTGGAGTCGGCGGAGCGGCGCGAGCAGGTCTCCTTGGCCCTGCTGGTCCTGCTGGAGCGGCTGACGCCGACCGAGCGGGCCGTGTACGTGCTGCGCGAGGCGTTCGGTTACTCCCACCGGGAGATCGCGGAGGTCCTGGACCTGAGCGAGTCCAACTCACGTCAACTGTATCGGCGGGCGGTGGCCCGGATCGCCGTGCCGGAGGGCCGCTTCGAACCGGCGCCGGAGCGGCGGGAGGGGCTGCTCCTGTCCTTCCTGGCGGCGGCCCGCGGGGGCGACCTGGCCGGTCTGGAGAAGATGCTCGCGGCGGACGTCACCTACTGGGGCGACGGCGGCGGCAAGGTGTCCGCGGTCCGGCGGCCGGTCGAGGGACGCGAGAAGGTCGTGCGCTTCCTGGTGGGCGGGGCCGAGCGGTTCACGGGCGGCCTGGACATCGTGGTGGCGGAGGTCAACGGCGCGTACGCGCTGGTCGCGTGGGCGGGCGACGTGCTCGCCGGGGTGGCGGCCTTCGAACTGCGTGACGGGCTGATCACCCATGTGCGGACCGTGATGAACCCCGACAAGCTGGCCTACATGCAACGGCAGCTGACGCGGTCGTAGCGGAGCCGTCCCGGGGCCTGTCACTTTTGCGGAGGCTGCGTGGTCTCAGCGGAGGAGGGTGCTCCGACCGAGGGGCACCCCGAGTCCGGAGGGACGGGAACAGCATGACCAGCATCCTGGTGACAGGCGGGACGGGCACGCTCGGCACGCGCGTGACGGAGCGACTGCGGGCGGACGGGCACGAGGTGCGGGTGCTCAGCCGGCACACGCCGCCGTACGCCGTCGATCTGCGGGTCGGGGGGAGCGGGCTGGACGCGGCGCTCGCCGGCGTGGAGACCGTGGTGCACTGCGCGACCACTCAGCGGGGCGGGGACGAGACCGCCGCCGATCATCTGATCGAGGCGGCCCGGCGGGCCGGGGTGGGCCATCTGGTCTACATCTCGATCGTCGGCATCGACCAGGTGCCGCTCGGCTACTACAAGACCAAGCTGGCCGTGGAACGCAAGGTCGAGGCGTCGGGCCTCGGCTGGACCGTCCTGCGCACGACCCAGTTCCACGACCTGCTCGTCACCGCCCTGGGCGGACTGGCCAGGCTGCCCGTCATGCTGGTCCCGGCCGGGGTACCGGACCAGCCGGTGGAGGTGGGCGAAGTCGCGGACCGCCTGGTGGAGTTGGCGCTCGGCGCGCCGGCCGGGCGGGTGGCGGACATGGGTGGCCCCGAAGTGCGGTCCCTGGACTCGCTGGCCCGCGCCTACCTCCGC
Organism: Streptomyces sp. NPDC007856; assembly: GCF_042868225.1. Taxonomy (NCBI): domain Bacteria; kingdom Bacillati; phylum Actinomycetota; class Actinomycetes; order Kitasatosporales; family Streptomycetaceae; genus Streptomyces; species Streptomyces sp. NPDC007856. The sequence goes on from NZ_JBIAEC010000006.1 coordinate 74,330, forward strand.
GCGACCGGGCGGCGCCGGGCGGTGGCACAGGTGCCGCTGTTCGGCCGGACGTATCGCGCCTGCCGCGAGGGCGGACTGGTGGCGCCGGAGCGGGCGGTGGGGAAGACGACGTTCGAGGAGTATCTGGGGCGCCGCTTCGGCGGCTGACCCGGCGGCCGGGCGGGAGAGGGGGAGACGGGCGTGCCGTCAGTTCCGGTCCTGCGGTGCGAACAGCTCGTCCTGGGCGCGGTCCCGGGCGGTGAGCAGGGCGCCGCGCAGGACCGCCGTGCCGCCGAGGGTGCTCGGCCGTACCTCTGTGAGCAGGGGTGACATACGGCGGAGCCGCTCCTCCACCAGCCCCGCGAGCACCGTGCCGCCGGCCTGCCCGGCCTCTCCGCCGAGCACCACACAGCCGGGGTCGAGCACGGCCACCACGGACGCGGCGCCGATGGCGATCCGGTCGGCGAGAGCGTGCAGAAACCGGCCGGCGGGGCGTTCAGAACCCGAACCGTCCGAACCGGCGGGGCGTTCGGCGTCCGCGCGAGACGCCTGCCCCGCCACCTGCGCCACCGCCTCCCGGATCACCACCGCCGCGCCGGGTCCGTCCATCGTGGCCGGTACCGGCAGGCCGTGCCCCGCCGCCAGGGCGCCGATCGCCGCCGCGCCCGCCAGCGAGTGGAAGCCTCCGTCGCAGTCCCGCGCCGAGGGCAGCGAGTCGGTGCCCGGCACCGGCAGGAAGCCGATCTCGCCCGTGCCGCCCGAGGCACCGCGGCGCAGCGTGCCGTCGAGGACGACCGCCGCGCCGACGCCATGCCCCAGCCAGAGCAGGACGAAGGTGTCCCGGTCCCGGGCGGCGCCCTCGCGCTGCTCGGCCAGGGCGGCGAGGTTGGTCTCGTTCTCCACGGTGACGCGGGCCCCGGGCAGCCGTTCCTGCAGGGCGGCGGCCAGGCTGCGGTGCCAGGCGGGCAGCCCGCCCGAGTCGCGCAGGTCGCCGGTGGCCGGGTCGACGAGGCCCGGCGCGCCGATGCCGACGGTGTGCAGCCTCCCCCACGCTCGTACGCCCTCGCGCGGGGGCGCCCCCATCGCCTCGGCCTCCTTGGCGGTCCGCTCCACCGCGGCCACCGCCTGCTCCACGGCGGGACCGGTCCCGGTGTCGCCGCCGATCGGCACGGACGCCTCGGCCAGGACCCGGCCGACCAGGTCGGAGACGAGGACGAAGACCCCTCCGGTGCGGACGTCGAGCGCGGCCAGATGGGCCCGGTCGGCGACGATGCCGTACAGCCGGGCGTTGGGGCCCCGGCGCTGCTCGCCGGACTCGCCGACGACCGTGATCAGCCCGGCGTCGCTGAGCCGTTCCACGAGGTCGGCGACCGTCGGCCGGGACAGACCCGTCAGCTGCTTCAACTGCCCGGCCGTGAGCGGGCCTTCCTGCTGCAGCAGGCGCAGGGCCAGGCGGTCGTTGATGGCCCGGGCGGTGCTGGGTGATGCGGGCATGACGGGAATCCTTCCAGATCGACGCAGCAGGGGCGCCGACAGCGGCCGTAGGACCGACTATCTATCAGGCAGGGTCCCTGATAGTTTACGGCGCGTGCCGTGAGGGCGAGCTGCGGGGAGGGACCGGAACATGAGTGACGTGAGCTTCGCGCGCGACGAAGTGCGGCGCGCCCGGTACGCCGTGGCGGCCGTGTTCGCCGTGCACGGCGCCGTGACCGGGACGTTCGCCACCCGGGTGCCGTGGATCCAGGACCATGCCTCGCTCGGTGCGGGCCAGTTGGGGTTCGCGCTGGCCTTCACGGCGTTCGGCGCATCCTGTGCGATGCCGCTGGCGGGCCGGATCAGCCACCGGTTCGGCAGCCGTACGGCCCTGCGCGGACTGCTGGCGCTCTGGACGCTCTCCCTGGTCCTGCCGTCCCTCGCGCCGAACCTGTACACCCTGTTCCTGGCGATGTTCGCCTACGGCGCGAGCGCGGGCATGGCCGACGTGGCGATGAACGCCCTCGGCGTCGAGATCGAGCGGCTGCTGGGCAAGTCGATCATGTCGGGGCTGCACGGCATGTGGAGTGCGGGCGCCCTGATCGGATCGGCGGCCGGCACGCTCGCGGCGCACCTCGGCTCGGACGCCCGGCTGCACTTCTCCCTCGCCGCGGCCGTGCTGACCGTGCTCGGCCTGGTGGCCTGCACCTGGGCGCTGGATCTGCAGCCCGCCGAGGACGAGGAGCCGCCGCCGCGGTTCGCGCTGCCGCCGCGCTCGGCGCTGCTGATCGGCACGGTCGGCTTCTGCGCGGTGTTCGCGGAGGGCGCGAGCCTTGACTGGTCGGCGGTGTTCCTGCGGGACCGGCTGGCCAGCTCGGCCGGTGTCGCGGCGGCCTGTACGACCGGCTTCATGCTGACGATGGCGGTGGCCCGGATCGCCGGGGACGCGGTGGTGAACCGGTTCGGCGCGGTCCGCACCGTCCGGGCCGGCGGCGTCCTGGCCGTGCTGGGCGGTCTGCTGATCGTGTTCGCCGGGTGTCCGGCGGTGGCGATGGGCGGGTTCGCGCTGATGGGACTGGGTATCGCGGTGGTCGTGCCGCTGTGCTTCGCGGCGGCCGGGCACGCCGGGCCCCATCCCAGCCAGGCCATCGCGGGCGTGGCGACGATCACCTACACCTCGGGGCTGATCGCGCCGAGCCTGATCGGCGGGGTGGCCCAGGCGACCAGCCTGGTGGTGTCGTTCTGCGTGGTGACGGCGCTGGCGTGCGGGCTCGCGGCGTTCGCGGGCGTCCTGCGCAGCGCCGAGCGCGGCGGCCGGACCGAGGTCAGCCGGCCGGCCGCAGCAGTTCCCGACCCACGGCCCTGAAGGCGTCGGTCCAGGGCGCCGGGCGCAGGGTCGTGGCGTCGAGCCGGACCAGCACCCGGGTGCCCTGGGCGTAGGTCCGCATCCCGTCGGCCGAGCAGAAGCGGAAGCCGTAGGTCAGACCGGTGGTGCCGAGCCGGTCCAGCCAGAGGTGGACGGCGTAGGCGCCGGGGCTGGTCACGGGTGCCTCGTAGCTGATGCGCAGTTCGCGGACCGCGTTGCAGGCGTCGCCGGCCGCGTGCCAGTCGCCGTCGAAGCGCACGCCGTGCGCGTTCCACAGCTCGGTCCAGGCGCGCTCGACCAGCAGCGGGTAGCGGGCGTTGTGCAGGAGGCCGAGCGCGTCGAGGTCGTCGAAGTGCACGGTGACGGGGATCAGCCGGCCGTAGGAGACGAGGGGCGCGATCGAGGCTTCGGCGGTCACGGGAGGGGCTCCTGAACATAGCTGGCGAGACGGTTACATACTAAGCGACCGCTCAGGAGCCCTGACCGAGTGCCCGTCAGCCCGCGATGGAGTCCAGCTGCTCGGCGGCGGGCCGCAGCGCCCACAGGTCCCCGCCGGGCGGCGCCTCCAGCCGGGCCACGGCCGCCTCGGCCGCCGGATCGCCCGCGTCGGCCGCCGCGTGCACGACATCCGTGGCCGCGTACCGGTGGAACTCCAGCTCCGGGTGCGGCCACGCGGCGGCGCCGGTCGCGGCCGGCAGCAGACAGCCGACCGCCTTGAACAGGCTCTGCCCGTCCGGGCCCTGGTACGCCCACAGGTTCACGCCCACGTGCCGGCCGATGGCCGCGAGCCGGGCGTAGGCGACGAGGTCGAAGGCGGAGTAGTGCCAGCTGCGGGTGCGGGCGAGTTCCTGGGGCTGGCTGCCGTCGGCCGCGATCTGCGGGTCGATCCGCTTGGCGCGCGCGTCGAGGACGGTCCGCCGGGCCAGCGCGATGTCGCCGGTGGAGTAGGCGAGGGCGGCGAGCTGCATGTCGTAGAAGGTGCCGTGGTTGTTGGCGGCCGCGCCCTCCTGCTTTCCGAAGTCGCTGTTCTTCAGCCAGTTCAGGAAGTCGGCGTTCCACTTGCCCATCGCGGTGCGGTCCTCGGCGCTCCAGCCGGGGGCGCCGGCGGCCAGGATGGCCTGGGCGTCGAGGACGCTGGTGTACGACTGGGAGAAGTCGATGACGCCGATGGCCCGGCCGTCGTACTTGCACGGGATGAACTGGGCGTGGTCCAGGTCGGGGTTCATCCGGGTGGCCGGGTCCAGGAACCAGGTGCGCAGGATCTGCCCGGCCTTCTCGGCGTAGGCCCGCTTGCCCGTGTAGTACCAGGCGAGCGCGAGGTCGTACGTCGAGTCGAAGACCTTCTCGGCGTCCTGCCGGTCCGTTCCGCTGTCGACCTCCGGATTGCGCTGCCCGTCGCGCTGGACGTACGGGCAGCCCCAGGGGTTGTCGGCGGTGGGGGTGGTCGTGGGCCACCAGTAGGGGGCCTGGCTCAGGTACTCGTGGACGTCACCGCCGGGTGCGGGCCTCGGCTTGTCGACGACCGTCCAGGGGCCCTGGTCCAGCCAGGTGTCGGCACGGGTGGTCAGGTCCCGCAGCGCGCGCTGGAGTCGGGGGTCATGGCCGAGGCGGGTGCGGGTCTGCCGGAGCCGGCCGCCGTCGAGGACGGCGGTCCTCGGGGCCTTCGGCGCGGCGTGCGCGGAGGGGGCGTACGCGGCGTGCGCGGACGGGACGAGCGCGGCCCCGAACGTCATCATCGCGGCCAGCAGCACGGCCGCACGGGATCTTCCACTCATCGGGCACTCCGATCTGTCAGCGATCAGCGTGGATCAGATATATGAACTGAGTTCATGAGTAGGACCGTGCGAGCGTAGAACCGCTCGTTACCCGTGACAATGGTGCGGACCGTCTTCACGTACGTAAGAAAGCGAAACTGCACCATGGACCTCGGCGTGCGCTGGAAGCTGCACGGTGACGGGCGCACCCCCGCGCCCGGAGCGGTGGTACGCCCCGACGAGCGGCTCTCCTGGCCGCGCACGGTGGGCCTGGGCGCCCAGCACGTGGTCGCGATGTTCGGCGCGTCCTTCGTGGCGCCCGTTCTGATGGGCCTCGACCCGAACCTGGCCATCATGATGTCGGGCGTGGCGACCACGATCTTCCTGCTCGCCACCCGCGGCCGGGTGCCGAGCTATCTGGGCTGCTCCCTGTCGTTCGTGGGCGTGGCCGGCGTCATCCGCGCCCAGGGCGGCACGAGCGCCACGGTCACCGGCGCGGTGTTCGTCGTCGGTGTGGCGCTGTTCCTGGTGGGACTCGCGGTGCAGCGCTTCGGGGCGCGGATCATCCACGCGGCCATGCCCCCGATCGTCACCGGCGCGGTCGTCATGCTGATCGGCTTCAACCTCGCCCCGGTGACCGCCTCCACCTACTGGCCGCAGGACCAGTGGACGGCCCTGCTGGTCATGCTGTTCACCGGGCTGGCCGTGGTCTGCCTGCGGGGCTTCTGGTCCCGTATCGCGATCTTCCTCGGTCTCGTCTTCGGCTACGGCATCTCCTGGGCCTTCGACCGGATCCTCGGCAAGATCCACTCCATGAGCGCCGGAGGCAAGGTCACCGACCACTGGCGGCTCGACCTCTCCGGTGTCTCCAAGGCCGACTGGATCGGCCTGCCGCACTTCCATGGACCGTCCTTCCAGTGGTCGGCGATCCTGGTCGCGCTGCCGGTCGTCATCGCCCTCGTCGCGGAGAACGCGGGGCACGTCAAGGCGGTCGGCGAGATGACCGGCGACCCGCTCGACGACAAGCTCGGTACGGCGATCTCCGCGGACGGCGTCGGGTCCATGCTGTCCACCGCGGTGGGCGGCCCGCCGAACACCACCTACTCGGAGAACATCGGCGTGATGGCGGCGACCCGTGTCTACTCCACCGCCGCCTACTGGGCCGCGGCCGGCTTCGCCCTGCTCTTCGGCATCTGCCCGAAGTTCGGCGCCGTGGTGGCCGCGGTTCCGGGCGGGGTCCTCGGTGGCATCACCGTGATCCTCTACGGCATGATCGGCCTGCTCGGCGCCCAGATCTGGCTGCACGCCAAGGTCGATCTGCGCAACCCGCTGAACCTGGTGCCGGCCGCCGCGGGCATCATCATCGGCGTCGGCAACGTCAGCCTGAAGTTCACCAGCAACTTCTCGCTCAGCGGCATCGCCCTCGGCACTCTGGTCGTCATCACCGGCTACCACGCGCTGCGCGCCCTCGCGCCGGCCCATCTGAAGCAGCAGGAGCCGCTGCTGGACGAGGGCACCTCCGCCTACGACACGGAGGCCGAGGGGGAGGGGGCTCCGCGCGCCAAGTCGTAGGTGACCCACAGCTAGGCGTCGATCCGGGCCTTACCGGTGTCCAGGGTCGGCGCCCGGCCGATCTTTGTGGCCGGCTGCTTTCTCCTGGTCGGGGTGGGTGTCGTGCTCTCCGGGGCGGGCGACGGCGCCCGGTCGACCGTCGTACTCGACGAAGGCGAGGGAGACGGAACAGGAGAAGGTGTCCGCGGCACGGGAGCCGCGGTCGGCGCCCGGGTCGCCTCGGTCGGGCCGGGTCGGAGCCGTGGACGCCGGAGCCGCGCGCCTCGATCACACCGGTGAGGGAGCCGGCCAGGGTCACCACAGAGGCCACCGCGACCATCACCCCGTGCCGTACGGCACGCCTGCGCGCGGCACGGCGCTCGGCCGGGCGCCGGGCACGTGAGCCTGACACCGGTGCCACTCCCCCTCGCGTCGCGCACTGCGGCGGTCCGTTCCCCCGTTCCGGCGATGTCTCCGGCCGGTCGGCCCGCCCCTCGGCCCAGGGCTGGGACCCTTCCCCCATGGCGCAGCTGGAACGCTTCACCACTCCCGTCGACGCGGTCGTCTCCCGGATGCGCGCTCTTGGCGCGATCCTGCCCGAACGGGACGGTGTCGCCGTGTTCAACCGCGTCTACCTCACCGTCACCGAGGAGATCGACCGGCGCCTGGACACCGGGGAGTTCCGGGACCCACGGGCGGCGATCGCGCTGGACGTGCGGTTCGCCGAGCGCTACCTGGCGGCGGTCGACGCGGCGGCCGCCGGCCGCCGACCGCCCGCCTGCTGGCGTCCGTTGTTCCAGCTCCGCCGCCATCCCGGAGTACGGCCACTGCAGTTCGCGCTGGCGGGCGTCAACGCGCACATCGGGCACGACCTGGCGCTTGCCGTGGTGGACGCCTGTCGCACCCTCGGCTGCGAACCGCCGGACCTGGAGGACGAGTTCGACCGCGTGGGCCAGCTCCTCGTGTCGCTGGAGGAGCGCATCCGCGAGGATCTGATGCCGGGCCCCGATCTGCTGCAGATCGCCGACCCGCTCACCCATCTGCTGGGCTCCTGGAGCCTGGAGCGGGCCCGGGACGCGGCCTGGGTGGCGGCACGGACCCTGTGGACGCTGCGCCACTGCGCCGACATGGCCGAGGAGTTCGCCGAACGGCTGGATGCGGCGGTGGGGTTCGCGGGGCGGATGCTGCTGACGCCGCTCGCCGACTGAACCTGGCCGGATTCCGCCCCTGCGCGAGCGGCCCTCGGAACACGCTGGTGATCGCCGTACGTTGCCGACGAGTATCCGATCCGGTCACAGAGGAGCAGCGGTATGGCGACCCGCCTCGGCCTGAGTCTTCCCCAGATGCGGCAGTACGCGATCGGCACGGACGTGCCCGCGGTGGCACGCGCCGCCGAGCGGATCGGCTACGACAGCCTGTGGGTCTTCGAGCGGGCGCTGCTCCCCGAGCCCGCCACCCAGGGTCTGTACGGCGTCGAGGGCATGCCCTGGCCCGACCAGTACCGCAACGTGGCGGACCCGCTGGTCACCCTGACCCTGGCCGCGGCGGCCACCGAGCGGGCGGAGCTGGGCTCCAGCGTGCTGGTGGCGCCGCTGCACGTGCCGTTCCAGCTCGCCAAGGCCCTGGCCTCGCTGGACGCGGCGAGCGGGGGCCGGGTCATCGCGGGTCTCGGCACCGGCTGGTCCCTGGACGAGTACGCGGCCTCGGCCGTCCGGCCGTTCGCGGAGCGGGGCGCGGCCCTGGACGAGATCATCGCGGTGTGCCGGGCGGTGTGGGGTCCGGATCCGGTCGTGTACGAAGGCCGGTTGACCAGGATCGCCTCGGCCGTGGTCGGGCCCAAGCCCGCCCGGCCGATCCCGGTGATGCTGGCGGCGAGCAACGATCGGGCCTTCCGCAGGCTCGTCGACCATGCCGACGGCTGGCTGCCCGCGGGGTTCAGCGCGGAGGGAGTCAGGGCACAGTGGCGGCGGTTGCGGGAGCTGGCCGAGGAGCGCGGCCGTACGAAGCCCATCCGGACCGTGCTGCGGGTGAACACCAGCCGCCAGGCGAAGCCGTACGACGGGGCGGACCGCCAGCCCTTCCAGGGCGATGTCGACCAGATCGTGGCGGACCTCGTGGAGTACGCCGGCATCGGCCTGGACGAGATCCTGATCGACCTCCAGGGCACCGCGCGGGACGCGCGGGAGCTGGCGGACGTCGCCGCGGAGGTGTTTGAAAAGGCGCGGGCGGCCGGAGTCTGAGGCCGGCCGCCCGCGCCTTGGTCCTTGCTCGTTTCCTGGTCAGTCCTCGGGCAGCTCCACAGGGGCGATCTCGTCGTACACGTCACCCGGGCCGGGGTTGGCCGGGTCGCTCTCGCCGCCGAAGTGGTGCATGACGCCCCAGACCGCGTTCAGCGCGGTCTGGATCGCGCCCTCGGCCCAGCCGGCCGTCCAGGAGATGTCGTCGCCGGCGAGGAAGATGCCCCGCTTGTCCTCGGGCAGCCGGTCCTGCATGAAGTGGGTGAACAGGCGCCGCTGGTAGCGGTAGTGGCCGGGCAGGTTGGCCTTGAACGCGCCCATGAAGTAGGGCTCGTTCTCCCAGGAGACCGTCACCGGGTTGCCGATGATGTGCTTGCGGATGTCGACCTTCGGGTAGATCTCGCCGAGCGACTTCAGCATCACCTCCATCCGCTCGTTCGCGGACAGCGGCAGCCACTTCAGGCTGTCGTCGCACCAGGTGTAGGAGAGGCAGATGACGGCGGGCTGGTCCGGGCCGTTGTCGAGGAGGTAGGTGCCGCGGGTCATGCGGTCGGTGAGCGTCATCGACATGACGTCCCGGCCGGTCTCCTCGTCCTTGTCCAGCCAGAACGGCCGGTCGACGGGGACGAAGAGCTTGGAGCTCTCCATGTAGTGGGTGCGCTCGATCGCCGTCCAGTGGTCGATCGGGAACAGCGAGTCGTCGCAGGCGATCTTGGACAGCAGCATCCAGGACTGGGCGGTGAAGATCGCCGCCTTGTAGGTGCGGATGTCGCCGTTCGCGTCGGTCACGGTGATCTGGCTGCCCGCGGTGCGGTGCAGCCGGGTCACGGCCGGGCGCGGCTCGCCGTCCACGTGCAGGGACTTCAGCGAGGTGCCGTAGGGCCAGTGGACGATCTTCTCCGGCTCGCGCTCCCACAGGCGCAGCGGCAGCTGCTGGGAGCCGCCGACGATGCCGCGGTGGTGGTCGTCGGCCTCGGTGTAGACGACGCGCAGGATCTCCAGGATGGAGTTCGGGAAGTCGGTGTCCCAGCCGCCGGTGCCGAAGCCGACCTGGCCGAAGATCTCGCGGTGCCGGAAGGACTTGAAGGCCTCGGACTCGCAGAGGAAGCCGTAGAAGGTCTGGTTGTCGAGCTTCTCGACGAGCTTCGCCCAGATCTCGCGGATGCGCGGGACGTCCCGCTCGCGCATGGCGCGGTTCATGTCGGAGAAGTCGGCGCCCTCGTCGAGGCACTTGTTCCAGGCGCCGGCGACGTCCCGGTAGACCTGGGGCAGGTCGTCGATGGTCTCGGCGTAGTGCGACTCGCCCTTGAGGTCCACGACGGTCGAGGGGGTGGCCTCGGCCAGCGGGTTCGGGAAGGGCTTGGTCTCCAGGCCCACCATGTCGATGTAGTGCTGGAGGGCGGTGGAGGACGGCGGGAAGCGCATGGCGCCCATCTCGGCGGTCAGCGACTCGTCGCAGCCCTCGAAGCCGACCGTGCGCAGCCGGCCGCCGATCTGGTCGGCCTCGTAGACGACGGGCTTGAGGCCCATCTTCATCAGCTCGTACGCCGCCACGATGCCGGACAGACCGCCGCCGATGATCGCGACCTCGGTGCCGTGCTCGGTCGCGGGTATCTGACCGAGGCCCGCCGGGTGGGCGAGGAAGTCGTCGTAGGCGTAGGGGAAGTCCGGGCCGAACATGGTGATCGGCGGCTGCTGCTCGTCGGTGTGCTCGACGGCGTTGGGCACCGTGGACGTCATGGGGTACGGACTCCTTGCACGAGGTGAAACAGGGGGGAGGCTTGTGCGGCGGCTCAGCCGAGGGACCCGTACAGACCGGGGCGGCGGTCCTTCAGGTACGGGTTGGCCTCGCGGGAGGCGGCCAGGAAGGCGGGGTCGGCGTCGGCGAACACCAGCTGCTCGGTGCGGCCGGCCCGGGTGCGGGCGACACCGTCGGGACCGGCGAGGACGGAGAGACCGACGAACTCGAACTCCCCTTCCTGCCCGACCCGGTTGACGTACGCGACGTACATCTGGCTCTCCCAGGCGCGCACCGGCACCAGGGACTCGGCGACGAACTGGAAGGGGTGCATCTGCGCGGTCGGGACGACGAGAAGGTCGGTGCCGGCCAGGGCGTGGGCGCGGACGTTCTCCGGGAACTCGACGTCGTAGCAGATCATCAGGCCGACGGTGAGGCCGTTCAGCTCGGCCTGGACGACCGGCTGCTCGCCCGGCGTGAAGTGATCGCGTTCGAAGCAGCCGAAGAGGTGGGTCTTGCGGTAGTTCGCGAGCCGGGTACCGTCCGCCGAGATCAGCTGGGCGGAGTTGTGGACGGTCTCGCCGTCGCGCTCCGGGTAGCCGTAGACGATCGCCAGGCCGTGCCGGTGGGCCAGCTCGGCGATCGCGTCCGCGCTGTCGCCGTCGGCGGGCTCGGCGAGGCGGGCGATGTCGTCACCGATCGCGTACCCGGTCAGGAACATCTCCGGTGCGGCGAGCAGCGCGGCGCCCGCGGCGGCGGCACGGCCCGCGGCCTCGTCGAGGACCTTGAGGTTCTCGGCGATCGAGCCGGGGCGGCCGGAGCTCTGGAGCAGGGCGGTGCGCATGCGTGAACCTCACCGGACGGGGATTTTTGGGGGGCCACGAAGAAGGTACGGTCGGCGTGCTCGGCCGGACAAGAAGGAGCCGTTGCGCGCCCGTGCGCGGTTCATTGCGTGGAGAGCCGGTCGGACGGCGATTCGTTGCGCGCCCCCGGGTGCGGTTCCCGTCCTGGGTGCGGCTACTTGCCCGTGCCGACGGGGTCGACGGTGATGGCGGAGCCGCTGCCGTCCGAGACCGGCACGTTGATGCCGACGGGCAGCGTGCGGGGGTGCGTCTCGTTCGGCGGGGTCACGACGAGGCTGGTGAAGGTCTCGCCGCTGCCGCCGGAGGTGTTCGGCGGGTAGTGCAGGGTGAAGCGGGTCTCCTCGCCCGGCTTGACGCTGACCAGCGGGGCGGCGAGCGCGCCGGGCGCTGACCGTGCCGTCCTTGCTCTTGAGGTCGGCGCCGGGGAAGCCCTTGAGGGTGCAGGCGGTGGTACCGGTGTTCTTCAGGTTGACGATGAGGGTGCCCTCGGCCATGCCGCCGGAGGTGCTGAACGCGAGCTGGGACGTGGTGCAGGCGGACGTCATGGCGCTGCCCGTCCGGGACGCGGTGGGGGTGCCCGTGCCGCTGGACGCGCCGGTGCCGTCGGAGGCCTGGGAGCCGGAGCCCTGGGAACCGGAACCCTGCGAGGCGGAGCTCGGCGAGGCGGAGTCGCTCGCGTCGGACGAGCCCTTGTCATCGCCCTGGCAGGCGGTGAGCGACAGGCCTGCCACGGCGGCGACGGCGAGCAGCGAGAGCTTCTGGACGCGCATGGTTCCCCTTCAGCGGTACGGGTTCGGCGGTGCGGATGACGTGCTGCCCCGTGAGACACCTGCCGCGGTTGACGCGTTCCGGTCGACACCGCTCCCGTACGCGGCTGTGACAAACGGCTAGATCTCCCGCAGCCGTCGCACGATGTCCCGGAGCAGCCCCGGGTCGGTGGCCGGGTCGCCGGCCGGGTGGCGGCGGGGCTCGTCGATGCGGATCAGGCCCGCCTCGGCCAGGTCACCGAGCAGCACCCGGAGGACGGTCAGGGGCAGGTCGGCGTCCGCGGCCAGCTCCACCACGGGTCGCGGGCCGCGCCGGATCAGGTCGAGCAGGGCGGCACGGGCGTGGTCGACGGCCGGTCCCGGCGCGTCGGCGTCCAGCGCGGTGACCCGGGACATCAGGTCGATGGCCTGCGCGCCCGCGGGCCGGGTGCGGCCGCGCGTCACCGTGTAGGGGCGCACCATCGACCCGGTCTCGTCCTCGTACCAGTGCTCGTCGCTCACCGCGGGATCATCTGGGGGTGCGGGCGGCCGCGTCCAGGTGGCGGCCGAGGCGGCGGACGAGCAGGGCCATCTCGTGGGCGAGCTGACCGACGTCGGTGCCGGCCTCGCTGAGGACGGCGAGCCGGCTGCCGTGGCCGGCCGGGGTGATGAAGAGGTAGGCGTCGTCGAGCATCACCATGGTCTGCCGCACCTCGCCCGCGGCGAACCGCTCCCCCGCCGAGCGGGCCAGGCCGTGGAAGCCGGAGCAGACGGCGGCCAGGTGCTCGATGTCGCGCCGGCGCATCCCGTCCGAGCTGCTGAGCGGGAGGCCGTCGGCGGTCAGCAGCACGGCCTGGCGGACGTGCTCGGTGCGCGCCACGAGATCGTCCAGCAGCCAGCCCAGGTCCGTGCCGGGCGCTCCGGCGTGCGGCTCCGGGGTCTGGTCGTCACCGTTCATGATCGGCGTCGGTCCCTTCGTCGGCGTGGCTGGTCAGGGGGTGGGTGTCGGCGTCGATGGGGGCGTTGTGGGCGTGGGCGGCTGCGGGTGCCCGGTCAGGTGCGGCGGTGTGTTCGGGTGCGGGTGCGTGGGGGCTGGTCGCGCCGTTCCCCGCGCCCCTTGGGAACCGCGCTTCCGTCGGGTTCGTGGTAGCGGAGCCTCGGGCAGTCGCGTCGGTCGCCGGGAGGCCCTTGCGGCCGCGGTCGAGGCCGCGCTGGAAGGCGCCGAAGATCGCGCGCATCTCCTCGGCGTCGATCTCACGTCCGGGTCCGGCGTCGCGCGGCGGCGGTTCGTCCCGCAGCTCCCGGACGAGGGAGGCCTGCCGGGTCCGGCTGGGCAGGGCGGGCGGGGTGACCGGCGCCTCGGACACGGCCTCGGGGCCGGTGCCGGCCGAGGCCGTCGGCCGCTCCCCCGACGACGGCGTGGAACCGGCGGCAGCCACAGGTGTCGCGGCGTCCGACGGCAGCTCGCGCACCGGCCCCGGATCAGGGACGGCCCGGGACGACGGCCCCTCCGCCGCCGCGGACCCGGACACGGCCCCCGTACCCGGCGCAGGCACGGACGCGAGCCGGTTCCGTCCGGGCGGGTCACCGGCGGGCGCGCGTCGCGGCTCACCCGGCCCGGACTCAGCCGGCCGCTTCCTGGACGGCAGCTCACGTACAGCCGTCCCCTGTTCGCGTGGCTCCGGCTCCGCCAGCACCCCCTGTGGCAGCAGGACCACCGCCGTCGTACCGCCGTACGGCGAGTCCGTGAGACTCACCTCGATGCCGTGGCGGGTGGCGAGGCGTCCGACGACGTAGAGGCCGAGGCGGTCGTGGCGGGTGGGGTCGAAGCTGTCGGGGTCGGTGAGGGTGGCGCGGGCGTGGGTGCGCGCCTCGGCGTCGAGGCCGAGGCCGCGGTCGTCGATCTCCAGCACGAACCCGCTGCCGACGCGCCCGGTGCGCAGGGTGACCTGGGTGTGCGGGGGTGAGAAGGCAGTGGCGTTCTCCAGGAGTTCGGCGACGAGATGGACCACGTCGGCCACCGCGTCCGCCGCCACGCCCACCTCCGGCATCGGCGGGACCACCACGCGCGCGTAGTCCTCGATCTCACCGACGGCCGAGGCGACGACGTCCGCGACCGGCACGGGCCGGCGCCAGCGGCGGCCGGGCGTGGCGCCGGAGAGGATGATCAAACTCTCCGCGTGCCGGCGCATGCGGGTGGTCAGATGGTCGATGCGGAACAGCTCGCGCAGGACGTCGGGGTCGTCGGTGCGCCGTTCCAGGGTGTCGACGAGCTTCAGCTGGCGGTGCACCAGCGCCTGGTTGCGGCGGGCGATGTTGAGCAGCACCGCGAACAGGCCGCGGCGCAGGGTCGCCTGCTTGACGGCCGCTTCGACGGCGGCGAGCCGCGCGGTGTTGAAGGACCGGCCGACCTGCCCGATCTCGTCGTCGCGCACCTCGTCGGCGGCCAGCGGCGGCGCCTCGGCCACCGCATCGACCTCCTCGCCGGCGCTCAACCTCCGCATGACAGCGGGCAGCTGACGCTGAGTCAGGACATCGGCCGCGTCCCGCAGGATCTCCAGGCGCCGCGAGATGCGCCGCGCACCGCGCACCGCGAACCACAGCGACAGCCCCACGGCCGCCAGGCCCACCACGCCGACGACGGCCGACTTGGTCAGCTCCCGGTAGGCGAAGGCCCGGCCGCGTGCCGCGGAGTTCTCGGCGGACCGCGTGCACAGTTGCATGTACCGCCGCACGGCTCGGTCGGTGGTGGACCGCCAGGTGTCCGCCGCGACGGCCCGCCCGGCGCCCGCGGCCCCGGCCCGCAGCAGCGCGTCCTCGCCGCGCACCAGCGAGCCGTACAGGTTCCCGCGCTGGAAGTCCTCGAACAGCGCACGCGAGTCGGCGGGCAGGTCCGGGACATAGGTCCGCTGGAACACCCGCCGGTCCTCGATGGTCGCGGTCAGCGTGTCGTACTGCCGGTCGGTCAGCGTGCCGGCCGCCCGCGCCCCGGCGACCAGCGCGTCCTCCCGGGAGACGAACTCCCGCACCCGCACGAGTTCGCTCACGACCTGCGCCTCTCGGGCGAGCTGTCCGGCCTGGAGGGCGGTGAGCGTGGACTGCACGTCGAAGCCGGGCTCGACCAGCGCGCTGTACTGGTCCACGGCCCGGTCCCAGGTGATGTGCCGGGACAGCACCTGCGAGCGCAGCCCGTCCAGTGTGCCGGTGGCCGTGACCATGGCGTCCAGCGCCTGCCGCTGCCGGGCCGTCAGCCGGCCGCGGTCGCCGCCCCGGATCGCCTGCCGCATGGCGTCCACGGCCCGGTCGGTACGGCGCTGCTGTCCGAGCAGCTGACCGGCCGTCGCCGTGTCGAGGCGGGAGCCCAGGTAGGCGGCGGACATCCGGCGCTCGATCTGGATCTGCCCGACGGCGGTGTCCACGGGGGTGCCGAAGTCCTCGTACACCCCCTGGAGCCGGATCAGCGCGCGCAGTTCGGCGGTGACGGACACCATCGCGAAGCTCCACAGCGCCATCAGCGCGACGGCCGGGGCGAGCGCGAGCGCCACGATCCGCGTGCGGACGGTGGTGGGACGGCCGAGGGGCCAGCGCATGGAATACCTGCCGGGGTTACCAGTCAGTAGAAAGTGCGGCACAAGCTACGGGACGCTCACCCCGGACCGCAATGTGACCTGCGGTAACCCCCGGTCACATCCTGGTCAGGGCGAAGGTCGTGACGACCGCCGCGTGGTCGGAGGGCCAGTCGTTGTCCGCGACGTCCGGCCAGGGGCGCGGGCTGCCGGTGACGAGGGTCCGCGCGTCCCGTACGGTCAGACCGCGGTGCAGGACGTAGTCGATCCGGTCCTGCGGCTCGGGCCGTCCGCTGCCGTCCTCGTGCACCGGATGGATCGGCGACCAGGTGTGGCCGGGCTCGGCGACGGGGTCCGGGTGGGCCTCGCGGTAGGAGTCGGCGAAGCCAGCGTCCTCGGCGGCCCTCGTCACCGGCCAGGCCACGTCCGGCCAGTCCAGGTGCGAGGGACAGTTGAAGTCGCCGACGAGCACGACCGGGACGCCGTCGCGCGAGGAGTCGGCGATACGCGCCAGTGCGTCCCGCATCTGGGTCAGCCGCAGTTCCTCGTGGGCGATCAGCTCCGCCGCCGGCAGCCCGTCGAAGACGGACTCGTAGGGGCCGTACGGCGTGTAGTGCAGATGCGCCGTCCACACGTCGACCTCGCGGCCCGGTGCCACGGCGATCCGGACGCCCGCGGCGCCGTAGAAGCCGACCTCCGGGTCGCCGAAGCGGGCGGTGATGGGGTGGCGGCTGATGATGCCGAGGTTCTCGCCGGCCCGGTGGTGGTGCCAGCCGAGCGCCTCGGCCAGCTCCTGGGCCGCCGTTCCGCCCGTCTCCTGGAGTCCGACGACGTCGGCGCCGCTGTCCAGGACGACCTTGAGCTGCTTGGCCCGGTGATCGTCGACCTCGCTGCCGCCGAGCCACAGGTTCCAGCTCATGACCCGGAGTTCGGGCGCGACCATGCGCCGCAGCTCGTGGACCGTGACCCCGGCGAGGCTCTCCCGGACGGTGCGGCCGGCCGCGGTGCCGATCGGTGCCAGGGACGGTACGGCGAGGACGGCGCACCCGGCGGCCTCGGCGGAGGCGACGCCGGTCTCGGTGTCCTCCACGGCCACACAGGCGGCGGGATCGACGCCGAGGGCCCGGCAGGCGGCCCGGTAGGGGTCGGGGGCCGGCTTGGTGCGGGTGGTGTCGTCGGCGGTGACGGAGGCCGCGAACCGGTCGGCGCCGAGCGCGTCGAGGACGAGGTCGGCGACCGCGCGCGGGGACGCGGTCACCAGGGCGGCGGGGACGCCGGCGGCGGCCAGCGCGTCCAGCAGGTCCAGCGCGCCGGGCCGGGGCACGATCCCGGTGCGGACGCGGTCGGCGAACTCGCGGTGCAGTTCGGCCGCGAGGTCCGCCGCCGGCCGGCCTGTCGCCGTACCGAGCCAGGCGGCGGTGTGCTCGACCGGACGGCCGAGCACGTCGGGCTGGTCGGCCTCGGTCAGCGGGCGCCCGGCGACCTGCTCGACCGCCTCCCACCACAGCCGCTCGGTGTCGACGAGCGTGCCGTCCATGTCGAACAGAACGGCCTGCAGCGGGTGTTGATGGATGTGGGGGGTCACGTTCGGGGAATTCCTCACTTCTGGATGCGTTCGGCCACGAGCACCGGCCGCTCGGGCAGCGACACGCCGACGGCGGTTCCGGCGCCGAGCCCGCCGGCCTCGTGGGCGGGCAGGTCGGCCTTGACCTCGGTGCCGTCGGCGAGCCGCACGGTGACCCGGACGACCGCGCCGAGGAAGGCGGTGGCGACGATCCGGGCGGTGCCCTGCTCGTCCGGGCGCACCTGTACGGCCTCGGGCCGCACCAGCACGTCCACCGCACCGCCGGGCACCTCGCCGTCGGCCGGCAGCCGCTGACCGAGCACCTCGACCGTGCCGTCCTTCAGCTCGCCCGGGATCCGGCTCATGGTGCCGACGAACTCGGCGACGAAGGCGGTGGCGGGGCGGCCGTACAACTCGGCGGGTTCGGCGCACTGTTCGAGGCGGCCGGCGCGCATGACGGCGACCCGGTCGGCGACCGAGAGCGCCTCTTCCTGGTCGTGCGTCACGAACAGGGTGGTGATGCCGAGCTCCTGCTGGAGGCGGCGGATCTCCTCGCGCAGGGTGAGCCGCACCTTGGCGTCCAGCGCGGACAGCGGCTCGTCGAGGAGCAGCACGCGCGGGCGCAGGGCCAGGGCGCGGGCCAGCGCGATGCGCTGCTGCTGGCCGCCGGAGAGCTGGTGCGGATAGCGCTCGCCCTTGTCGGCGAGGCCGATCAGCTCCAGCAACTCGGCGGCGCGGGCGCGGCGTTCGGCCGTACGGACGCCGCGCATGCGCAGCCCGAAGGCGACGTTGTCGACGGCGTTCAGATGCGGGAAGAGGCTGTACGACTGGAAGACCATGCCGGCGTCGCGGCGGTGGGCCGGGACGTGCGTGACGTCCTCGCCGTCCACCAGGACGGCGCCGGAGTCGGGGTGTTCGAACCCGGCGAGCATGCGCAGCGCGGTGGTCTTGCCGCAGCCGGAGGGGCCGAGCAGGGCCAGGAACTCCCCCGGTCGGACGGTCAGGTCGAGCCCGTCGAGGGCGACGGTGGCCCCGAACTCCCGCCGCAGCGAGCGGAATTCGACGGTGGCGGCCTTTTCTGCGACGGCCTTCTCAAGCGTGGTGGCGGTCATGGTGTGTGTTCATCCCCGGGAGTTGGCGGTTCGGTTGCGTCCGCCGCCGGCACCGGCGAGCGCGAGGAGCAGGGCCCAGGTGACGAGCAGGCTGAGCACGGACACGGCGACGGACATCTGGGCCTGCTCGCCGCCGACGTTGTAGATCCACACGGCGAACGGGGTGTAGCCGAGCAGATGGGAGACCGTGAACTCGCCGAGGACCAGGGCCAGGGTGAGGAAGGAGGCGTTCAGCAGGGCCCCGCGCAGATTGGGCAGGACGGCCCGGACGAGGGCCTTGGGCCAGGAGGCACCGCAGCTGCGGGCCGCCTCGACGAGGGTCCGTACGTCGATGGCGCGCAGGCCGGCGTCCAGGGCCCGGTAGACGAACGGCAGGGCCATCACGACGTAGGCGAGGACCAGCACGACGGGGAAGTTGTCGTTCTGGATCACCACGAACGTCTCGAACAGCGGGGTGCGGGACAAATGCTCCGGGCCCCACTTGAGCACGGTGGCGATCCCGGCGACGAACGCGATGGGCGGCACCACCAGCGGCAGCGAGCACACCACCTCCACCACCGGCCGCAGCCGGGGCGAGCCGAGCCGGAGGGCGACCACGGCGGGCACCATCAGCAGCAGCACGACCGCGATGGTGGCCACGGCCAGCTCCAGCGAGAGCAGCAGACTGGAGAGGAAGCCGTCGGCGGAGAGGATCTTGGTGTAGGCGTCGAAGGTGAGACCCTGGCCGGGCACGTCCACCGTGAAGATCGCGGAGGCGGCGAGCGGCACCAGGAAGTACAGGGCGGCGAGGCCGAGGACGACCCACCGCCAGAGGGTCAGGCGTCGAGCCATCGGGCACTCCGTCGCTGAAGGGGCAGGTACACGGCCATCACCAGGCCCGCCACCAGCACCATGTCGAGGCTGAGGGCGAGGGCGACGTTCTCCTGGCCGACCAGCACGTTGCCGGACAGGGCGTCGGCGATCTGCAGGGTGACCAGCGGGACCGCGCTGCCGACCATGGCGGCGGCGGTGGCGTAGGCGGCGAAGGCGCTGCCGAACAGCAGCACCAGGCCGCCGAGCAGCGAGGGCGCGAGCACGGGCAGGGCCACGTGCCGCCAGTACTGGGCCCCGGTGGCGCCGTTGTTCAGCGCGGCCTCACGCCACTGGGAGCGCAGGCCGTCCAGCGCCGGGGTGATGGTGAGGACCATGAGCGGGATGAGGAAGTACAGGTAGACCAGGATCAGGCCCCAGAAGCTGTAGAGGTCCCAGCCGGTGCCGTTCAGGCCCAGGTGCACCGTGAGCACGCCCGCGTTGCCGAGGGTGGCGACGAAGGCGAAGGCCAGCGGGACGCCGCCGAAGTTGGCGAGCACGCCGGAGGCGGTGAGCACGGCCTCGCGCAGCCAGCGGGAGCGGGAGCTGACCACGGCTTGGGCGAGCGGCAGCCCGAGCAGGGCGCCGAGCGCGGCGGAGATCGCGGACAGCTTGACGCTGCCGAGCAGGGCGGTGAGGTACGGGCCCTGCAGCGAGGCCGTCATGTTGGCGCCGGTGTAGGTGGTGGCGCCCGTGGTGGCGTCGTCGACCGAGAAGGCGCCGTTGACGATGGCCAGCGCGGGCAGGCCGAAGGCGACGGCCGTGAACGCCAGCAGCGGCACCACGGCGAGCCAGCCGGGGGCGCGGCGCCGCCGCTTCGCCGAAGCGACGGGCGCCACGTCCGCGCGCGGGAGAGCGGCGGTCATCCGGAGACGGCCTTCCCCCAGCCCTGGGCGATGACCGTCTTGGCCTTGCTCTGCTGGGTCTCGGTCGGGAAGGACGGCGTGCCGGTGACCTTCGGGAGCTTGGCGGCGGCCGTCTTGTCGAGGGTGCCGGCCTTGTCCATGGCGGCCATCAGGGCCGGGCGGGCGTAGCCCTTGAGCCACAGGTTCTGGCCCTCGGTGCTGTACAGGTACTCCTGCCACAGGCGGGCGGCCGCCGGGTGCGGGGCGTCCTTGGTGATGGCCTGGGAGTAGTACTGGGCGTACTGGCCGTCGCTCGGGATGACGACCTTCCAGTCGAGGCCCTTGGACTTGAACTCGTCGGCGTAGCCGGCGTTCAGGTAGTCCCAGTCGATCGAGATCGGCGTCTCGCCCTTCTCGACGGTGGCCGGGGTGGACTCGACCGGCGTGTAGTTGCCGTTCTTCTTCAGCTTGGCGAAGAAGTCCAGGCCGGGCTGGATGTTGTCGAAGGAGCCGCCGTTCGCCAGGGCCGCCGCGTAGACGCCGCCGAAGGCCGAGCCGGACTTGGTGGGGTTGCCGTTGAGGGCGACCTGGCCCTTGTACTCGGGCTTGAGGAGGTCCTTGAAGCTGGTCGGGCAGGTCTTCACGCGCTTGGCGTCGCAGCCGATGGAGACATAGCCGCCGTAGTCGTTGAACCAGCGGGCCTGCGGGTCCTTCTGGGCCTCGGGGAGGTCGGCGTAGGAGGCGACCTTGTAGGGCGCGAGCAGGCCCTGCTGGGCGGCGCTCAGCGCGAAGGAGGAGCCGAGGTCGAGGACGTCGGGGGCGCGGTCCTGGCCCTTGCGGGTGGTGACGGCGTTGATCTCGTCCTGGCTGGTGCCGTCGGGGCTCTCGTCCTGGATCTTGATGCCGTACTTCTTCTGGAAACCGTCGATGATCGCGCCGTAGTTGGCCCAGTCGCGAGGCACCGCGATGATGTGCAGCGTGCCTTCCTTCTTGGCCGCCTTGACCAGGGCGTCCATGCCGCCGAAGTCGGCCGCGGAGGTGGCGGTGGCGGCGTTCTTGCCGTCCTTGGTCGTGGTGGACGCGTTGTCGGGGGCGGCGCCGCAGGCGCTGAGCGCGAGCGCGGCGACGACGGCGAGGGAGCCGCCGAGGACGGCGTTTCTCGGCAGGGACACGATCACGGTCTCTCCAGGGGACGCATGAGGGTTGCGGAGAACTTGTCTGAACAAGTTGCGTCACAGTACGCCCGCTCGCGGTGTCCTGTCTGTAAACGGGAGCGAAACTTTGGGCCCTGGTTGGCTGCACAATCCAGACCGTTTCAGATCACGCTCAGGTCTCGATTAGGCTGGTCACGCTGTGCACAGTGACCTGAGCAGAGGGGAAGCATGACCGCGCGACACGAGGAGATCGCCGACGAGCTGCGGCGGGCCATCGACCGCGAGGAGTACACGGTCGGCAGCCGCCTGCCCTCGGAGTCGGAACTCGCCACGCAGTACGGCGTCTCACGCGGCACGGTCCGCCAGGCCGTCGCGACCCTCACCTCCGAAGGCCTGATCGGCTCCCGTCAGGGTGCCCGGCGCGTCGTCCTGGCCAGCCGCCGCAGCCAGAGCTTCGAGGAACTGCGCAGCTTCGCCCAGTGGGCCCGGGCGATGGGCCGCGAGGCCACCGGCCAGGTGGTGTCCCAGGAGTACCGCCCGGCGACCCACGAGGACGCCGTACGCCTCCAACTGCCCGTCGGCACACAGGTGTTGCACGTGCTCCGGGTGCGCGGCCTGGACGGCGAGCCGGTGCTGCTGGAGCGCACGGTGTACGCCGACTGGATCTCCCCCGCCGTCGAGTCGATCGAGCCGGAATGCCCGTCGGTCACCCAACGCCTCTACGACGACTCGGGGTTGGTCTTCGCCTACGGCGAGCACATCATCGACGCGGTGGCGGCGGGCGCCCAGGACGCCGAACTGCTCGGTGTCCGCCGTACGAGTCCGCTGTTGCGCGTCCGCCGGGTGACGACGACCCGCGAGGGGCGCCCGGTGGAGTGGTCGGACGACCGGTACCGCTCGGACGCGGTGAGCTTCAGCGTGCACAATTCCATCGGGAACAACGCCCTGGCCCGCAAGACCGCGGAGTGAGGGCTGCCGAAGGGGGATCACATGGCGTACGTCCGGACCGTGCCGCTGCCGTACGTGGACACGCACACGACCGTCGTCCCCGCCGGCGCGGACGTCGTCTGGCGGACGATCGGCGAGGTCATGCGCCGGTCCTTCGCCGGACGGGCGGGAGCCGGCTACGCCCGCCTGGTCGGCGTCGCCGACCGCACGACGTCCGGTCCGCACACGCCGGCCGTGGGCTCCACGGTCCGCGGCTTCCGCGTCACGACGGCGGATCCGCTGCGCGAGCTGGTCCTCACCGGCCGCCACCGATTCTCGGCGTACACGCTGACCCTCCGCCTGGCACCGGAAGGCCCGGGCCGCACGCGCGTGAGCGCGGAGACCCGGGCCGTGTTCCCCGGCCCGGCCGGGAAGCTGTACCGCTTGCTGGTGATCGGCAGCGGCGCCCATGCGGCGGTGATGCGCCGCATGCTGACCTCGATCAGCGCCCCGAAGGGGGCGCGGTGAACCGCGCGCCGAACCACGGATCACCCGCACCCGGCACACGGCAGAGCGCCCCGAGCCGTAGTCCGGATCAGCCCGGCGCCCCGGAAGAAAAGCGCCGCAGCAACGGCGACAGCACCAGCACCGACTTGGTCCGCTCCACGAACGGCTCGCCGGCGATCCGCTCCAGTACTCGCTCGAAGTGCCGCATGTCGGAGGCGAAGACCTGGGCGATCGCGTCCGCGTCCCCGGTGACGGTGGACGCGGCCACGACCTCCTGATACCGCTCCAGCCCCCGCTGAATGGTGTCCGGCGAGGTGTTCCGCCGGCAGTAGATCTCGATGTAGCCCTCGGTCTCCCAGCCGAGCGCCGCCGGGTCCACCCGCACGGTGAATCCGGTGATCGCTCCGGTGGCGCGCAGCCGGTCCACGCGCCGCTTCACCGCGGGCGCGGACAGGCCGACCATCTGCCCGATGTCCGCGTAGGAGCGGCGGGCGTCCTCGGCGAGGGCGTGCACGATGCGTTCGTCGAGATCGTTCAGCACAGGGGGTGGTTCACTTCTTCGGTCCGGTCACTTCTCTGCCGTCACCGCGAGGTCGTCACCGGTCGCGAGACGGGAACGGCGATAGCCGTACACGAAGTAGAACACGAGCCCGACGGCCATCCAGACACCGAACACGATCCAGGTGACGGTCGACAGGCTGCCCATCATCCACACGCAGAAGGCGAAGCCCAGCGCGGGCAGCAGCGGCGACAGCGGGACCCGGAAGGAGCGGTGCATGGCCGGGCGGGTCCGGCGCAGCACCACGACGGCGACGTTGACCAGCGCGAAGGCGAACAGCGTGCCGATGCTGGTGGCGTCCGCCAGCTGGCCCAGCGGAATGGCGGCGGCGAGGACACCGCAGAACAGCGACACGATGACCGTGTTGGCGCGCGGGGCGCCGGTCTTCGGGTGGACCTTGGCGAAGACCTTGGGCACCAGTCCGTCGCGGGACATGGCGAACAGGATGCGGGTCTGGCCGTAGAGCACGGTCAGCACGACGCTCGCGATGGCGATGACGGCGCAGAAGGCCAGCAGGGTGCCCCAGAAGCTCTGCCCGGTGACGTCCTTCATGATCTGGGCGAGCGTGGCCTCGGAGTCGTTGAAGCTCCGCCACGGCTTGGCACCGACGGCGACGGCGGCGACCAGCACGTACAGGGCGGTCACGATGACCAGCGACAGCATGATCGCGCGGGGCAGGTCGCGCTGGGCGTCCTTGGCCTCCTCACCGGCGGTGGAGGCGGCGTCGAAGCCGATGTAAGAGAAGAACAGCGTGGCCCCGGCGCCGCTGACGCCCGCCATGCCGAGCGGCATGAAGTGGGAGTAGTTGCCGGACTTGAAGCCCATGAAGCCGATCGCGCAGAACAGGATCAGGGCGGCGATCTTCACGGACACCATGACGGTGTTGGCCCGCGCGGACTCCTTGGCGCCGCCCATCAGGAACACCATCGCGAGGATCACGACGATCAGGGCGGGCAGGTTGAAGACACCGCCGTCGACGCCGGGCGGGTTGGCGAGGGCGTTCGGGATGGTGACGCCGATGGTGCCGGACAGCAGCTCGTTCAGGTACTCGCCCCAGCCGACGGCCACGGCGGCGACCGAGACGCCGTACTCCAGGAGCAGACACCAGCCGCAGACCCAGGCGATCAGTTCGCCCATCGTTGCGTATGCGTACGAGTACGAGGAGCCGGAGACGGGGATGGTGCCCGCCAGCTCGGCGTAGGACAGGGCCGAGAACAGCGCGGTGAGACCGGCGATCACGAACGAGAGGACGACGGCCGGGCCCGCCTTGGGGACGGCCTCGCCGAGGACGACGAAGATACCGGTGCCGAGCGTGGCACCGATGCTGATCATGGTCAGCTGCCACAGGCCGAGGGAGCGCCGAAGCGAGCCTCCCTCGCCCTGGCCGCCCTCCGCGACCAGGCGTTCCACGGGCTTGCGCCGCATGAGGCGCGCGGCGAGGCCCTGGGGTGCGGGGGCGGTCGCTGTGCGGTCGTGCGGGGGTGCGCCTTGGTCGAGCACGCGTTGGCTCCTTCATCCTGCCGGTCATTGCGGACGGGGACCTGGGGCAGCCCTGCGCGGGCAGGGGCCCACCGAGCGGGGTCCCCGCCACGCCACGTACAGCGCAGCACCTTACGGGGGTGGCCTTCACGGGCGTAATGCAGCAACCTTGCGCGTCCCCGCATGATCATTGCGTTCCTCGGCCCGGAATGACAAATCGTTGTGCGTCGGCTGTCGACCGTTGCACGGCAACGGCCCCCGTTCTCCCGGCGAGCGGGAACAACGGGGGCCGTGAGGAAGGGAGTCGGATCAGTTCCAGCTCGCGTGCAGCGGCTTGCCCTCCGCGTAGCCGGCCGCGCTCTGGATGCCCACGATCGCCTTCTCGGCGAACTCCTCCAGGGAGGCGGCACCGGCGTAGGTGCAGGAGGAGCGGACGCCCGCGATGATCGAGTCGATCAGGTCCTCGACGCCCGGGCGGGCCGGGTCGAGGAACATGCGCGAGGTGGAGATGCCCTCCTCGAACAGCGCCTTGCGGGCGCGGTCGTACGCCGACTCCTCCGACGTGCGGTTGCGCACCGCGCGGGCGGAGGCCATGCCGAACGACTCCTTGTAGGCACGGCCGTTGGCGTCGTGCTGGAGGTCGCCCGGCGACTCGTACGTGCCCGCGAACCACGAACCGACCATCACGTTGGACGCGCCGGCCGCGAGCGCCATGGCCACGTCGCGCGGGTGCCGGACACCGCCGTCGGCCCACACGTGCTTGCCGTACTTCTTCGCCTCGGCGGCGCACTCCAGCACCGCGGAGAACTGCGGCCGCCCCACGCCGGTCATCATCCGGGTGGTGCACATGGCGCCGGGGCCCACACCGACCTTGATGATGTCCGCGCCGGCGTCGATCAGGTCCTTGACGCCCTCGGCGGAGACGATGTTGCCGGCGGCGATCGGCACCTGCGGGTCGAGGGCGCGCACCAGCTTGATGGCGCTGATCATCGACTCCTGGTGGCCGTGCGCGGTGTCGATGACCAGCGTGTCGACGCCCGCGTCGAGCAGCTGCTTGGCCTTGCCCGCGACGTCGCCGTTGATGCCGACGGCGGCGGCGATGCGCAGCCTGCCGTTCGCGTCGACGGCCGGGGTGTACAGCGTGGCGCGGAGGGCGCCCTTGCGGGTCAGGATGCCGGCCAGCTTGCCGTCCTTGTCGACGGCCGGGGCGTAGCGGCGGTTGTGGTGGTCGAGGGTGTTGAAGGCCTCGCGCGGGTCGATGTCGGCGTCCAGCAGGAGCAGGTCCTTGGACATGACCACTTCGAGCTGGGTGAAGCGGTCGACGCCGGTGAGGTCCGCGTCGGTGACGACACCGACGGGCCGCTGCTCCTCGTCCACGACCACACCGGCGTTGTGGGCGCGCTTGGGCAGCAGGGCCAGCGCGTCGGCGACGGTCTGGTGCGGGGCCAGCACGATCGGCGTGTCGAGCACGAGGTGGCGGCTCTTCACCCAGGAGACGACGTCGGTGACGACGTCGATCGGGATGTCCTGCGGGATGACCACCAGACCGCCGCGGCGGGCCACCGTCTCGGCCATGCGCCGGCCGGCGATCGCGGTCATGTTGGCGACGACGAGCGGGATGGTGGTGCCCGTGCCGTCCGGCGAGGCGAGGTCCACGCCCTGACGCGAGCCCACCGCGGAGCGGCTCGGCACCATGAACACGTCGTCGTACGTCAGGTCGTACGCAGGCTGGATGTCATTGAGGAAACGCACGTGCTGCACATCCCAGTCGATCAGAGGTGACCCCCCGACGGGTGCGCCAGGGGGAAAAGAGCACGTACTTCATTGTCCCATGCCGGCGTCGCGGTCCTGCCCCACGGAACATCCAGGGTGGGCGCCGATCACCTAGGAGGATCCTCCAAGGGCCAGGGCCACCGAGAGGGCGGGGGTGTGGTCCGCGGCCTCGGCGAACACCTCCCGCGCGATCTGCCACTCGTCCGGCCGCGCCTCGGCGTACGGCTGCCAGTTCCGTACGACGACCAGCAGGCCCCGCTCGACGGCGCCCTCGGGCCACACGGAGTGGTCGCCGAGCGAGTCGGCCAGAGCGTCCCAGTTGCGGCCGAACCAGTCGGGCAGCGCGAGGGCACGGGCGGCGCGGTCCATCAGGCCGGCCTTGTCCGTGACCCCGTCGAGGTCCAGCGTGATCACGAGGTCCGTCATCTCAGCACCGCCCGGAACGAGTTGTAGTGATCGCCGGTGTAGTAGATCTCGCCGCCCTGTCCCGTGACAATGCGCCGGGCCCCGCGATCGTGGGAGCCCGGCGTCCTGACGGTGTACTCGTGGTAGTAGCCGCGCTGGTGCCTCGGCAGCCGCCCCTCGAAGTTCCCGAACACGACGCCGTCCCTGGCGTACGGGAAGGGGCCGCCCCGGTCGATGAGCGCGAGCGTCCTGCGCGCCTCGGCCGGCAGCTGGGACTCCTGGACCGTGCCCATACCGTGGGCCCACGCCGGACTGCTCCCGGCCGCGCGCACGCCCGCACTCGCCCCGGCACCGGAGCCCGGCCCCGAACCGGACGAACATCCGGCGACCAGAACGGCGAGGACGACGGCCACCAGCCCCACGAACAGGCGGGCCGGCGGCAGGGAACGCCTCGGCATGCGGGGGACCCGTCTCGGCTTGTGGGGGACGAACGGCGGCGACATGCCGACGATGCTGTCACGGCGGTCCCGCTGCGAGGGCGGCACGACCCGCCGCGCCGGGCTTGTCTCGGCCCCACCACGCCGGGGCCGAAGGCCGACGACGGGCTGACGGGCTGGCCCTCCCCCGTCCCGGGCCCGGCACGGCCACCACGCCCCCGGCGTCCGTCCCGACCTGTCCCGGCCGGTGCGGCCCGCTCGTGTGCCGGGAGGAGCGTCGGGGTCCGTCAGTGGCCGTCCGGGTCCGCTCGGCCGAGGGTGGGCTTGGGGGTCGGGCCGGCCGTCATCAGGTAGTCCGCGGCGGAGGTGTCCGTGACCAGGCTGGTGACCAGCCCGGACCGCAGCACCGCGTCGATGGCGGACGCCTTGCGCTGACCACCGGCGATCGCCACGACCTCCGGGATACGGCGCAGCTGGTCGGCCTTGACGGTGATGCACCGCTCCCCCAGGTCCCGCCCGATCCGGCGCCCCTCGGCGTCGAAGAGGTGCGCGGCCATCTCGGCGGCGACGCCGAGCGAGGCGTAGTGCGCCCGCTCCTCGTCGCTGAGCATGTCGTGCACGGTCGAGATGCCCGGCTCCCAGGAGCCGATGGAGACACAGGCGACCGTGACCTTGTCGAAGTACTCGAAGGCCCGGGCGATCCCGGTCTGGTTGCGCAGCGCGGCCGCGGTCGCCGCGTCCGGCAGCAGCATCGGCGCGTAGATGGGGTGGGCGTCGCCGCCCGACACCTGGGCGGCGCGGCGCACCGCCTCGACGGAGCCGCGCTCAGAGGTCCCGGCGTCGTACACGCCCGTCAGCTGCACCACCGTGCACGGCGGCAGCCGGTCGAGCGCCGCCGCCATGTGGATCGTGGACCGGCCCCAGGCCAGCCCGAGCACGTCCCCCTCGTTGACGAGCTCGCCGAGCAGGTCTGCGGCCACTTCCCCCAGGTTCTCGGGGTCGGGGGTCTCCTCGGCCTCGGCCGGGGACTCGACCACGACGGCGTGCCTCAGGCCGTAACGGGCGCGGAGCGCGTCGGAGCGCTCGGCGTCCAGTTCGGCCGGGACACGGATCTCGATGCGTACGAGATCCCGTTCGAGAGCAGTCTCCAGAACCCGGGCCACCTTGAAGCGGCTGACGCCGAACTCCTCCGCGATCTGGATCTTGGACTTGCCCTCGAGGTAGAAGCGGCGGGCCATGGCCGCCGCCTGCACCAGCTCAGCGGGTCCCATCCGCATGGCTGACCGGCCCGCCGACATACCCGACACGGCGATCTCCTCACTGCTGTTCACACTCTGGATTCGCCGTTCATCCTTGCAGATTCGGCGCTACGGATCGGCCCTGATAGGGGCCGTTCACTTAACCGTTCATGTAGCTGTGGCTCAGTGGTCGCATGCCCAGGACGCCTTGGCGGTAGCCGTCTCGGCCTGCGCGCGCAGGGCACGGACCGCCTCCGCCGGGTCCTTAGCCCCGTACACCGCCGAGCCTGCCACGAACACGTCCGCTCCCGCGTCCGCGCACCGCTCGATCGTCGAGGCCGAGACACCGCCGTCCACCTGGAGCCACAGCTGCAGGCCGTGCTTGCTGATCAGCTCACGGGTGCGGCGGATCTTCGGCAGCATGATGTCGAGGAACGCCTGGCCGCCGAAGCCGGGCTCGACCGTCATGATCAGCAGCATGTCGAGTTCCGGGAGCAGGTCCTCGTACGGCTCGATCGGAGTCGCCGGCTTCAGGGCCATGGACGCGCGGGCGCCCTTGGCGCGGATCTCCCGGGCGAGCCGCACGGGGGCGGCCGCCGCCTCCACGTGGAAGGTCACGGAGGAGGCGCCCGCCTCGACGTACTGGGGCGCCCAGCGGTCGGGGTCCTCGATCATCAGATGGCAGTCCAGCGGGGTGTCCGTCGCACGTGCCAGGGACTCCACGACCGGCACGCCGAGCGTGAGGTTCGGGACGAAGTGGTTGTCCATGACGTCGACATGGAGCCAGTCGGCGCCTTGGACCGCCTTGGCCTCCTCCGCGAGGCGGGCGAAGTCGGCGGACAGGATGCTGGGGTTGATCTGCACGGCCATGCCCCAAGCCTGCCATGCCGCTGCGCTGGGCTGTAACGGCGGTCCATTGAGGTTGTGTCTTGTCTGCGGGCCGGTGGGGGCTGGGCGCGCAGTTCCCCGCGCCCCTGGGTTGGCTGCCCGCAGCGGTGTTTCAGCTTGTTCTGCGGATCAGGGCCAGGTACATCGCGTCCGTGCCGTGGAGGTGGGGCCACAGCTGGATGTCGGGGCGGTCGCCCAGGTCTGGCACGCCCGGGAGCAGGGGGCGGGCGTCCATCAGTTCCGCTTCCGGGCGCTGCTTGAGCACGTCGGCCACGACGGCGCGGGTCTCCGCCAGGTGGGGGGAGCAGGTCGCGTAGCCGACGATTCCGCCGACGCGCACCGAGTCGAGCGCGGTGCGCAGCAGGGCGCGCTGGAGGGGCGCGAAGTTGTCCAGGTCCTCCGGGCGCCGACGCCAGCGGGCCTCGGGGCGCCGGCGCAGCGCGCCGAGCCCGGTGCACGGCACGTCCATGAGCACGCGGTCGAAGCTGCCGGGCCGCCACGGCGGCCGGGTGCCGTCGGCGGCGATCACCTGGTACGGCCCCGGGTTGCCCGCCAGTGCCTTGGCGACGAGGCCCGCCCGGTGCGGCTGCTTCTCGGAGGCGAGCAGCGTGGCCCCGCGCTCGGCGGCGAGGGCGGCCAGCAGCGCGGCCTTGCCGCCGGGCCCGGCACACCCGTCGAGCCACATGCTGTCGGAGCCCTCCAGGGGCGCGCCCGCGAGCGCGAGGGCGACCAGCTGGCTGCCCTCGTCCTGCACTCCGGCCCGCCCCTCGCGCACGGCCTGCACCGCACCCGGCTCACCACCCTCGGCGAGCCGCACGGCGTACGGCGACCAGCGCCCCGGTACGGCGGCCTCCTCGCCGAGCAGTTCCTCGGCGGTGGCCCGCCCCGGCCGGGCGACCAGGGTCACCTCGGGCCGTTCGTTGTCGGCCTCCAGCAGGTCCTCGATTCCGGCACGCCCGCCGCCGAGGGAGTCCCACAGCGCGGAGACGACCCAGCGAGGATGCGAGTGCACGACGGCGAGGTGGTCCTCCGGGTCCTCGTCGTAGGGTGGCGCGACCTTCTCCAGCCATCCGTCGAGGTCGTCCTGGGCCACCTTGCGCAGCACGGCGTTGACGAACTTGGCGCGCCCGTCGCCGAGCACCACGCGCGCGAGTTCCACGGCGGAGGACACGGCGGCGTGCGTCGGGATCCGGGTCCCGAGCAGCTGGTGCGCGCCGAGGCTGAGCACGTCGAGCACCGGCGGGTCGACCTCGCGGAGCGGCCGGTCGACACAGGCGCTGATCACCGCGTCGTACGTCCCCTGCCGGCGCAGTGTGCCGTAGACGAGCTCGGTGGCGAGGGCGGCGTCCCGCGCGTCGAAGTCGCCCTTCTCGCGCGCCTTGCGCAGCAGCGGGGGCAGCACGAGATTGGCGTACGCGTCCCGCTCGTCGACCGCGCGCAGCGCCTCGAAGGCGAGGATGCGGACGGGGTCCTTCTGCGGACGACGGTAGGGCTTGGCAGGCTTACGCGGCCGCCGGGACTGCTCGCTCACGAAAAAGGTGCTCCGGATGTGAAGAAGGGGTGCGGTGTCCAGCCTACGTCGGCGCACCGCCGCCCCCGCCGCCCGGGGCTCAGTCGCCGAGTGTCTCGCTCTCGGCGATGCGCACGCCGCGCGCCCAGTCCGCCGCCCGCATCGGCTTCTTGCCCTGCGCCTGCACCCAGAGCAGCTCGACGGCGTACGAGCCGGTGCCCACGTGCACGCTGTTCTTGCCGACGGCCATCCGCCCCGGCGCGAGATCGGTGCGTTCGGGCACGGGGGTGACCTGGATCAGCTTGAGCCGCTCGCCGCGGAAGGTGGTCCAGGCGCCGGGCGCCGGGGTGCAGCCGCGCACGACCCGGTCGACGCGCAGCGCGGGCGTGGCCCAGTCGACCCGGGCGTCCTCGACGGTGATCTTCGGCGCGAGGGTGACCCCCTCGGCCGGCTGCGGTACGGCCTTCAGGGTGCCGTCCTCGATCCCGTCCATGGTGGCCGCGAGCAGCCCGGCACCGGCGAAGGCGAGTCGGGTGAGCAGGTCGCCGCTGGTGTCGGTGGGCCGGATCTCCTCGGTCACGGTGCCGTAGACGGGCCCGGAGTCCAGCCCCTCCTCGATGAGGAACGTCGACGCCCCGGTGATCTCGTCGCCGGCCATGATGGCGTGCTGCACGGGAGCGGCTCCGCGCCAGGCGGGCAGCAGCGAGAAGTGCAGGTTGACCCAGCCGTGGGCGGGGATGTCGAGGGCCACGCGGGGCAGCAGGGCGCCGTAGGCGACGACGGGGCAGCAGTCCGGCGCGATCTGCGTCAGCCGCTCCAGGAACTCCGGGTCCCGCGGCCTGACCGGCTTCAGCACCTCGATCCCGGTCTCCTCCGCCCGCTCGGCCACGGGCGACGCGACCAGCCTGCGCCCACGACCGGCCGGCGCGTCGGGCCGCGTGACGACGGCGGCCACCTCGTGCCGCCGGGAGGCGATCAGAGCGTCCAGGGCGGGGACGGCGACCTCGGGGGTACCGGCGAAGACAAGCTTCATGGGCGGGATCGGGCCTCTCGGGCGGGGGTTGGGCGGGCAGCGCACCAGTCTATGACCAAGCAAGGAGCGACACCCCATGCCCGCGGACGGACGCGCGGCGGGGACGAAGAAGGCCAGGCGAACGGGGACGCGGGGCGACCGTCGGAACGGTGCGGGCCGCGCCCCCGGCGGACACGCGCGCGAACGGGAAAGCCACCGGGACAGCGAACCCGCAGCCGAACGACGGACGCCAGGCGGACAGCGGACGCACAGAAGGACGGGGAAGGCGACACACACACGCGGACGCCGACGGCGAGCAACCCCCACAGGTTGTCCAGCCTCTCGGCCGGCTGGAATCGGGGTGGTGCGCGGGCGGGAGAACATACAACCCGAACCACACACGGCGCGCACCCCAACGACCGGCGTACGCATATGCCCGTACGCCCCCACCCCGTGACCAGCGGAGCGCACACGCGTTGGTCAAGAAAGAGTTGACCACATAGGGCCGCCTTCGCGGCCCAATTCCTTTCAACGCCGGTTCGAGAGGCTTGTTCATGGCCGACCACGCAACCCACGACGCCCAGGCCCGGGCCAGCCTGCACTTGCTGGTGCGGGACATCGAGCGAGTCCGCCGGCAGGTGGACGCACTGCGCACGCTCACCGCCCAGCTGGGCAACGTCTACCGCCCGCGCCGCTCCGGCCCGTCCACGGGCTTCGTCGTCTACGGACGCGCCCCCGCCCCGACGGTGCGCCTTGCCCAGGAACTCCGGGACAGTGTCGAAACCCTGGTGACGGCCGCGGTGGACTTCGACCGCTCACTCGGCTTCTCGTGGGACGCGGTGGGCTCGGCTCTCGGAGTCACCAAGCAGGCGGTGCACCGCCGTTACGGCGCCCGCCGTGCCGCGGCACAGGCGGCCGCCGAGGCCGAGCGGACCGGGGAGCCGTCCGCCGCCCGCCCGCTCAATGTGAACACCGGTCTCCCCACGGTCCCGACCGTCCCCGCGGCCCGCTCGATGCCCACACAGCCGACAGCAGGCAGCCCGGCCCTGCGCGACCGCGACGACGCCCGCCCGACGGCCTTCCCGGGCCCACGCAACGGCTGAGCAACGGCCGAGCAGCGACTGCCACCTCCGCCCTGCCCTCCCGGACGGACACCCGGGAGGGCAGCCACCCGCCTGGACAGCCAAACCGGGGCGCCAACACACCCACCGAACAGCCGTCGACGGTGAGCAACCCCCGAGAACACCCGGAACACCACCCTCACCCGATGTCCGGCGGATCGATCCGCACCCGCACCGCCTCCCCGCTCCCCCGCGCCATACGAGCGGCCTGCGCGGTCTTCAGCGCGGCGGCCAGCGCAGCCCCGCTCCCCGGCGGCACCCGGACCAGCGCCCGGTCCCAGTGCTCACCCGTCGGCGGCGCGCCGGGTCTGCGGGGCCGGCCGGGCGGCGACGCAGGCAGCGGCACGGGTCCCAGCACCTCCGCGTCCGACGGCAGCTCGACCGAGGCCAGGAACTCGGCGACGGCCGCGGGCGTCCCGGAGACCGCCGCCATCCGCGACACCGGCGGAAAGCCCAGTTCCGCCCGCTCGGCCAGTTCCCGCACCGCGTGCCCGACGGGGTCCCAGCGCACGAGCGCCTGCACCGGCCGCAGGGTCGGCTCGGCCACCACGACCACCGTGCCCCCCTCGCTCTGCGGCCGCACCAGCGCGCCCGCCGCGATCCACCGGCGCAGGGCGTCCTCGCCGGCCCGCAGGTCAGGTCGTACGAGCATGGCCCAGCCGTCCAGCAGAAGGGCCGCCGCGTAGCCGCCCTCGGCGACCGGTTCGGCCCCCGGTGTGCTCACGACCAGCGCCGGCGTGCCCGGCACCGTGTCCAGCACATGCTCCCGCCCCGAGGTGCGCACCGGGACGGCGGGGAAGGCGCGCCCCAGCTCCTCGGCCGTCCGCCGCGCCCCCACGACCTGGGCCCGCAGCCGGAGGCCCCCGCACTCCGGGCAGTGCCACGCGCTCTCCTCGCGCCCGCACCAGCCGCACCGCAGGACCCCCGCGTCCTGCCCCTGGAGCGGCCCCGAGCAGGGCCGGCACCGGGCGGGCGCCCGGCACCGGTCACAGGCCATGCGGGGCGCGTAGCCGCGCCGCGGCACCTGTACGAGCACCGGCCCGTGCCGCAGCCCGTCGCGGGCCGCCTGCCAGGCGAGCGTCGGCAGCCGGGCGGCGCGGGCGGCCTCGTCGCGGGCGAGGTCGTCGTCCCCGACCGTGCGGACCAGGGGGGCGGACCGTCGCACCTGCTCCCGACCGGCGACCAGCGGCCGGGCCCAGCCGCTCTCGACGAGCTGGGCGGCCTCCACGGTGCAGCTCCAACTCCCCAGCAAGAAGGCGCACTTGTCCAGCGCGGCCCGCAACAACAGCACATCCCGGGCGTGCGGCTGCGGGGCGTGCTGCTCGCTGTGGCTGTCGTCGCCGTCGTCCCAGATGGCGACGAGCCCCAGGTTCTGCACGGGCGCGAACATGGCGGCCCGGGTCCCGACCACGGCCCGCACGGAACCCCGGCGCACCGCCAGCCACTGCGCGTACCGCTTCTCGGGCCCCGCGTCGGCCGTGAGCAGCGCGTGCCGGCCCGTGCCGAGCAGCGCGGTGAGCGCGGCGTCGACCCGCGCGGCGGCCCGCCCGTCCGGTACGACGACGAGGGCGCCGCGGCCGGAGGCGAGCGTGGCGGCGACGGCGCGGGCCAGTTCCTCGCTCCACAGCGGGCCCGGCAGAGCGTTCCAGACGGCCCTGGGCGAGCCGCCGGAGGCCAGGGCATGGAGGAATGCCTCCCCCTGCTCATACCGCCCCCAGGAGGCCTTCTCCGGCGCCTGCGGCGGGGGTGGCGGCGGGGGCGACGGCCGCTGCTCGGCCCGGGCGCTGCGCGGCGGCACGGCCAGCTGGAGCACGTCGGCGAGGCTTCCGGCATACCGGTCGGCCACGGCCCGGGCGAGGGCCAGCAGCTCCTCGCTCAGCACCGGCTCCGGCGACACGACCTGGGCCAGTGCGGCCAGCGGCCCGGAGTAGTCGGACTCGGCCCGCCGCTCGACGAGGAACCCGTCGATGAGCCCGCCGCCCTCCCGGCGCCCGTCCCGCACCCGGCCCCGCCCGGCCCCGAACCGCACCCGCACCCGCACGCCCGGCTGTGCGTCGGCGTCCAGTTCGGCGGGCACGGCGTAGTCGAAGTACCGGTCGAGATGCAGCACGCCTTTGTCGACCAGGACCCGCGCGACGGGCAGCTGCGGGGCGAGCGCGGCCCCCCGCCAGGTCCGCGGCTTGGCCCGCGGCACCTTCGCCTTGCGCACGCTTTCCCGGATGAGCGCGAGCTGCTCCGGCGGCGCCCCTTCGGCCCCGCCGTCCCCGTCTGCCCGGGGCGCCCCGTTCTCGCTGCTCACGCCTGCATTCTTACCAAACGGCACTGACAATCGCCGTCCGCCCGAGATCCGGATCGGCAGCGGTACGGATTCAGCTTCACCGCACGGCCCGGAGGGCGCACTCCACGAAGTAACCGCGACCTACGCACCGGGCGGCGTCGACGGCGTCAGCGTCGACACCGCCCGCCCTGGCCCGCCAGTCAGTTCGGCATGCCGAAGCCCGGCCCCCAGGAAGGGAACCGGGCCTCGGCGAGAAGAGCGGTCGGGCCTTACAGGCCCACGGCGGCGCGCAGGGCGTCCACGCGGTCCGTGCGCTCCCAGGTGAAGTCGGGCAGCTCGCGGCCGAAGTGGCCGTAAGCAGCCGTCTGGGCGTAGATCGGGCGGAGCAGGTCGAGGTCGCGGATGATCGCGGCCGGGCGGAGGTCGAAGACCTGGTCGATCGCCTTCTCGATCTTCTCGGCGTCCACCTTGGCGGTGCCGAAGGTCTCCACGAACAGGCCCACCGGCTCGGCCTTGCCGATCGCGTAGGCGACCTGGACCTCGCAGCGCGAGGCCAGGCCCGCCGCCACGACGTTCTTGGCGACCCAGCGCATCGCGTACGCGGCCGAGCGGTCCACCTTGGACGGGTCCTTGCCGGAGAAGGCACCGCCGCCGTGGCGGGCCATGCCGCCGTAGGTGTCGATGATGATCTTGCGGCCGGTCAGGCCGGCGTCGCCCATCGGGCCGCCGATCTCGAAGCGGCCGGTCGGGTTGACCAGCAGGCGGTAGCCGTCGGTGTCCAGCTTGATGCCCTCCTCCAGGAGCGCCTTCAGCTCCGGCTCCACGACGAACTCGCGGATGTCGGGCGCCAGCAGCGACTCCAGGTCGATGTCGGAGGCGTGCTGCGAGGAGACGACCACCGTGTCCAGACGGACGGCCTTGTCGCCGTCGTACTCGATGGTGACCTGCGTCTTGCCGTCCGGGCGCAGGTAGGGGATCGTGCCGTTCTTGCGCACCTCGGACAGGCGCTTGGACAGGCGGTGCGCCAGGAAGATCGGCAGCGGCATCAGGGTCGGCGTCTCGTCGGACGCGTAACCGAACATCAGGCCCTGGTCACCGGCGCCCTGCCGGTCCAGCTCGTCGTCGTCGCCCTCGACCCGGCTCTCGTACGCCGTGTCCACGCCCTGCGCGATGTCCGGGGACTGCGCGCCGATGGACACCGACACACCGCAGGAGGCGCCGTCGAAGCCCTTCTTGGAGGAGTCGTAGCCGATCTCGAGGATCTTGTTGCGGACCAGGGTCGCGATGTCCGCGTAGGCCTTGGTCGTCACCTCGCCGGCCACGTGCACCAGGCCGGTGGTGATCAGCGTCTCGACGGCGACCCGGGAAGACGGGTCCTCGCGCAGAAGCGCGTCGAGAATGGTGTCGCTGATCTGGTCAGCGATCTTGTCGGGGTGACCCTCGGTCACGGACTCCGAGGTGAACAGGCGACGGGACACAACGCTCCCTGTGGTTGCAGCGGCTGCTGGCTGATCATTTGCGGCGACGCTCGGGGCTGCGCCCGGCGTCGACCGTGAACAGTTTATCGGTCGCACTCGGCCGATGGGTCACCCGTCCCGCCACTCGGGAGCGCTGTGACCTGCGGCACGGGCATTCTGCACAATGCCGGGCGGCCTTGGCCAGGGTCGCCACACCTGATTTCGGTGTGGCGTGAAGCTGCCGTCGAGCGCGCGCGGACGTCAGCTCAGGCGCTGCGCGACGAGGTCCCAGACGATGTCGGCCAGGGCTTCCTTGGGACCGTGCGGCACCGGGGTCTCGCTGCCGTCGGCGCCCAGCACCACGGCTTCGTTCTCCTCGGAGCCGAACGTCTTGCGCTCCCCCACCTCGTTGACCACGAGCAGGTCACAGCCCTTGCGGGCGAGCTTGGTGCGGCCGTTGACGAGGACGTCGTCGGTCTCGGCGGCGAAGCCGACGATCACCTGACCGGGACGGGCGCGCTCGGCCGAGATCTCCGCGAGGATGTCCGGGTTGCGGACCAGGACGATCGGGTCGGGGTCCTGGCCGTCCTTCTTCTTGATCTTGCCGGTGGCGTAGGCCGCGGGGCGGAAATCGGCCACGGCGGCGGCCATGACGACCGCGTCGGCGTCCGCCGCCGCCTTCAGCACGGCTTCGCGCAGCTGCACGGCCGTGCCGACCGGTACGACGTCCACGCCCGCCGGGTCGGGCAGGCCGGTGTTGGCCGCGATCAGCGTGACCCGGGCGCCGCGGGCGGCGGCGGTGCGGGCGAGGGCGTAGCCCTGCTTGCCGGAGGAGCGGTTGCCGAGGAAGCGGACCGGGTCGAGGGGCTCGCGGGTGCCGCCGGCGGAGACGACGACGTGCCGCCCTTCGAGGTCGGGCTCGGTGACGCCGCGGGCCAGCACCCGGCGGCACACCTCGAAGATCTCCACCGGGTCGGGCAGCCGGCCCTTGCCGGTGTCGACGCCGGTGAGCCGGCCTACCGCGGGCTCGATGACGACGGCGCCGCGGCGGCGCAGCGTGGCCACGTTCTCCTGGGTGGCCGGGTGCTCCCACATCTCGGTGTGCATGGCGGGCGCGAAGACCACGGGGCAGCGGGCGGTGAGGAGGGTGTTGGTCAGCAGGTCGTCGGCGAGGCCGTGGGCCGCCTTGGCGAGCGTGTCGGCCGTGGCGGGTGCGACGACCACCAGGTCGGCGTGCTGGCCGATGCGCACGTGCGGGACCTCGTGGACGGCGTCCCAGACCTCCGTCGAGACGGGGTTGCCGGACAGGGCGGACCAGGTGGCGGCGCCGACGAAGTGCAGCGCGGAGGCGGTGGGCACCACGCGGACGTCGTGGCCCGACTCCGTGAACCTTCTCAGCAGCTCACAGGCCTTGTAGGCGGCGATGCCGCCGCTGACGCCCAGAACGACCCTCGGCTTGTCCACCGGGACTCCCATTCGTTGAACCTACGCCTCCATGACACACCACAGGCCCGGCAGTCGCGCCGCCGGGCCTGTCATGCGAAACGAACGGTTACTGCGCCGGGCCCTCGACGGCCTCGGACGTGAGCAGACCCGCGTTGATCTCACGCAGGGCGATCGAGAGCGGCTTCTCGTGGACGTGGGTGTCGACGAGCGGACCGACGTACTCGAGGAGGCCCTCGCCGAGCTGCGAGTAGTACGCGTTGATCTGGCGGGCACGCTTGGCCGCGTAGATCACGAGGCTGTACTTCGAGTCGGTGGCCTCGAGAAGCTCGTCGATCGGCGGGTTGATGATGCCCTCGGGCGCGGTGATGGAAGAGGACACGCTCTACCTTCCGATGGGTGGGAAAAGATCAGTCGTGATCACACACTCGCGATCACACAACATCCATCAAGGCTAGCAGCTCGCGCGCCACGTCCTCGACGGAGGTGTTGACCAAGGTCGTGTCGAACTCCGGCTCGGCCGCCAGCTCGGTCCTGGCCGCCTCCAGGCGGCGCTCGATGACCTCGGGCGGCTCGGTGCCCCGGCCGGTCAGCCTGCGCACCAGCTCCTCCCAGGAGGGCGGAGCCAGGAACACCAGCCGGGCGTCGGACATCGACTCCCGGACCTGCCTGGCACCCTGGAGATCGATCTCCAGCAGAACCGGCTCGCCCTTCTCCAGCCGCTCCAGCACGGCCGCGCGGGGCGTGCCGTAGCGGTTGCCGGCGAACTCGGCCCACTCCAGCAGCTCGCCGTTGGCGATCAGCTTGTCCATCTCGTCGTCGGTGACGAAGAAGTAGTGGACTCCGTGCTTCTCGCCGGGGCGCGGCTTGCGGGTGGTGGCCGACACCGAGAGCCAGACCTCGGGGTGTTCCTTGCGCATATGGGCGACGACCGTGCTCTTGCCGACCCCCGAGGGGCCGGAGAGCACGGTCAGCCGCGGACGTTCGCTCATGCAGCGATTATTCCAGCAATCCCGGAGTGCCCGGGACTCCCGGTCCGGCCGGCCCCGGACTCAGGAGCCGGTGCTGCCGAACTCACGCTCCAGGGAAGCGATCTGGTTGGAACCGAGACCGCGCACCCGGCGGCTCTCGGAGATGCCCAGACGCTCCATGATCTGCTTGGCGCGGACCTTGCCCACGCCGGGCAGCGACTCGAGCAGTGCGGAGACCTTCATCTTGCCGATGACGTCGTTCTCCTGGCCCTGCTTGATGACCTCGTGCAGGGAGGCGCCGGAGTGCTTGAGTCGATTCTTGACCTCGGCCCGCTCCCGGCGAGCCGCGGCGGCCTTTTCGAGCGCGGCTGCGCGCTGTTCGGGGGTAAGGGGCGGAAGAGCCACGCCTACGTCACCTCGGATGTCGAACTGTCGGATACGGACCGGTGAGGAACCTAGTCGCCCCACACCTGGGGAGCTACGAGCAACACGCTTCGCCCGTTCTCCCCCACTACCTAATGGGTGTGGGGGTGTCCCCACAGCTCGGAGACTAGCGGTCAAGTCCGCCAGAGTCAGCGAGAACAGCGGAAAAGTCCTGGTCAGCCTCCGCCAGGACGGACATTTCAGACATAATGCCCCCGATTTGAGGATGTATTCACACTCAAATCGCCGCTCCGCCGCTCCACGAAGCCCCCCAGGAGGTCTCAGGCACCCGCGACGGCGGCCTGGATCTCCTCCGCGAAGCGCCCGGCGGACGCGCGCAGGGCCCCCACGTCGGGCCCGTGCCGCAGCACGCCCCGGCTGACGTTCGGCACGACGTTGCGCACCGCCTGCCCGAACACCGCGGGAAGGTCGGCCGCGGTCGCCCCCTGAGCGCCGACGCCGGGCGCGAGGAGCGGACCGTTGATGGCGAGGTCGTACGACGACAGGTCGCCGACCGTGGCGCCGACCACGGCGCCGAAGGAGCCCAGCGGCTCCTCCCCCGCGTTCTCGGCGGCCAGGTGGGCCAGCATGGTCGCGCCCACGGTGCGGCCGTCGGCGCGGACCGCGTGCTGGACCTCGGGACCCTCCGGGTTGGAGGTCAGCGCCAGCACGAACAGGCCGGCGCCGCTCTCCCGGGCCAGCGCGACGGCCGGGCTGAGCGAGCCGTAGCCGAGGTAGGGCGAGACGGTCAGGGCGTCGGAGAACAGCGGGGCGTCCTTGTGGAGGTAGGCCTCGGCGTACCCGGCCATGGTAGAGCCGATGTCGCCGCGCTTGGCGTCCATCACGACGAGGGTGCCGGCCGCGCGGGCCTCTTGGACGACCTTCTCCAGGACGGCCACGCCACGCGAGCCGAAGCGCTCGAAGAAGGCGCTCTGCGGCTTCATCACGGCGACCCGGTCGGCCACCGCCTCGACGACCGTGCGGCTGAACCGCTCCAGACCGGCCACGTCGTCGTTCAGGCCCCACTCGGCGAGCAGGGAGGCGTGCGGGTCGATGCCCACGCACAGCGGGCCGCGCTCGTCCATGGCGCGGCGCAGCCGGGCGCCGAAGGGCTCGTACGAAGTCATGCGGGCTTCCTCACGTCGGCGCCGACCGCGTCGGCGAGGGTGGCGTACGGGCTGGTGCGCAGACGGGCGGCGAGGCCCTTGTGGATCGCGCGGGACCACAAGGGGCCCTCGTAGATGAAGGCGCTGTAGCCCTGGACCAGGGTGGCGCCGGCCAGGATGCGCTGCCAGGCGTCCTCGGCGGTCTCGATACCGCCCACGCCCACGAGGGTGATCCGGTCGCCCACGCGGGCGTACAGGCGGCGCAGGACCTCCAGGGAGCGCGCCTTGAGCGGGGCGCCGGACAGGCCGCCGGTCTCGCTCACCAGCGAG
This sequence comes from Streptomyces sp. NPDC007856, assembly GCF_042868225.1. Taxonomy (NCBI): domain Bacteria; kingdom Bacillati; phylum Actinomycetota; class Actinomycetes; order Kitasatosporales; family Streptomycetaceae; genus Streptomyces; species Streptomyces sp. NPDC007856. The sequence continues at coordinate 114,991 of NZ_JBIAEC010000006.1, forward strand.
GGTTGGGCTTTCAGACCCAGTCCCTCGCGCGCGATGGTGGTGTTGGTCGCGATGATGCCGTCCAGGCCCAGCTCCACGCCCAAATCGGCCACGGCGTCGATGTCCTCGTCGGCGAGGTCCGGGGCGATCTTCACCAGCAGCGGGACACGCCGGTTCGCGACCGTGCGGTCGGCGGCCTCGCGGACGGCGGTGAGCAGCGGGCGCAGCGCCTCGGTGGCCTGCAGGTTGCGCAGTCCGGGCGTGTTCGGCGAGGAGACGTTGACGACCAGGTAGTCCGCGTACGGCGCGAGCCGCTCGGCCGACTTCACGTAGTCGCCCACGGCCTCCGCCTCCGGGACGACCTTGGTCTTGCCGATGTTGACACCGACGACCGTCCTGAAGACCGGCTCCCGGGTGGCGAGACGGGCGGCGACGGCGAGCGAGCCGTCGTTGTTGAAGCCCATGCGGTTGATCAGCGCGCGGTCCGCGACGAGGCGGAACAGCCGCTTCTTGGGGTTGCCGGGCTGCGCCTCGCCGGTGACCGTGCCGACCTCGATGTGGTCGAAGCCCAGCATGGACATGCCGTCGATCGCGACGGCGTTCTTGTCGAAGCCGGCGGCGAGCCCGAAGGGGCCGTGCATGCGCAACCCGAAGGCCTCCGTGCGCAGCTCCTTGTAGCGCGGCGCGAGGGCGGCGGCGACGAAGGTGCGCAGCACCGGGATGCGGACGGCGAGGCGGATCCAGCGGAAGGCCAGGTGGTGGGCCTTCTCGGCGTCCATCCGTTGGAAAACCAGACGGAAGAAAAGCTTGTACATGTCCTGTGTCCTCTTGAAGCTTCAGGGAGCCTCATGAAGAGGGGGACACCGTTTCCGGTGTCCCCCTCAAGGGCTGCTAGTCGCGGGCCGCGGTCAGGTGTTCCGCGTGTTCCTGGAGCGAGCGGACGCCCACGTCACCGTGGTTGAGGGCGTCGATGCCCTGGACCGCCGCGGCGAGCGCCTGGACCGTGGTCAGGCACGGCACGGAGCGGGCCACCGCGGCCGTACGGATGTCGTAGCCGTCGAGGCGGCCGCCGGTGCCGTACGGGGTGTTGACGATGAGGTCGACCTCGCCGTCGTGGATCAGCTGGACGATCGTCCTCTCGCCGTTCGGGCCGGTGCCCTCGGACTGCTTGCGCACGACCGTGGCGTTGATGCCGTTGCGCTTGAGCACCTCGGCGGTGCCGGAGGTGGCGAGCAGCTCGAAGCCGTGTGCGACCAGTTCGCGCGCCGGGAAGATCATCGAGCGCTTGTCGCGGTTGGCGACCGAGATGAACGCGCGGCCCTTGGTGGGCAGCGGGCCGTAGGCACCCGCCTGCGACTTGGCGTACGCCGTGCCGAAGACGGAGTCGATGCCCATGACCTCGCCGGTGGAGCGCATCTCCGGGCCGAGGACGGTGTCGACGCCGCGGCCGTGGATGTCGCGGAAGCGCGACCACGGCATGACCGCCTCCTTGACCGAGATCGGCGCGTCCAGCGGCAGCTCGCCGCCGTCGCCCGTCTTCGGCAGCAGGCCCTCGGCGCGCAGTTCGGCGACGGTCGCGCCCAGCGAGATCCGGGCGGCGGCCTTCGCGAGCGGCACCGCGGTCGCCTTGGAGGTGAAGGGGACCGTGCGGGAGGCGCGCGGGTTGGCCTCCAGGACGTAGAGGATGTCCCCGGCCATCGCGAACTGGATGTTGATCAGACCGCGCACGCCGACACCGCGCGCGATGGCCTCGGTGGAGGCGCGCAGCCGCTTGATGTCGAAGCCGCCGAGAGTGATTGGGGGCAGGGCGCACGCAGAGTCGCCGGAGTGGATGCCGGCCTCCTCGATGTGCTCCATCACGCCGCCGAGGTAGAGCTCCTCGCCGTCGTAGAGGGCGTCGACGTCGATCTCGATCGCGTCGTCCAGGAACCGGTCGACGAGCACCGGCCGGGAGGGGCTGATCTCGGTCGACTCGGCGATGTAGGCGGCGAGGCGGGTCTCGTCGTAGACGATCTCCATGCCGCGTCCGCCGAGCACGTACGACGGCCGGACCAGGACCGGGTAGCCGATCTCGTCGGCGATGGCCTTGGCCTCGCCGAAGGTGGTGGCCGTGCCGTGCTTCGGGGCGGGCAGGCCCGCCTCGGCGAGGACGCGCCCGAAGGCGCCGCGGTCCTCGGCCGCGTGGATGGCCTCGGGCGAGGTGCCGACGATCGGCACGCCGTTGTCCTTCAGGGCCTGCGACAGGCCGAGCGGGGTCTGGCCGCCCAGCTGCACGATCACGCCCGCGACCGGCCCGGCCTGCTGCTCGGCGTGGACGATCTCCAGCACGTCCTCCAGCGTCAGCGGCTCGAAGTACAGCCGGTCGGAGGTGTCGTAGTCGGTGGAGACGGTCTCCGGGTTGCAGTTGACCATCACGGTCTCGTAGCCCGCGTCGCTCAGCGCGAAGGAGGCGTGGACACAGGAGTAGTCGAACTCGATGCCCTGGCCGATGCGGTTGGGGCCGGAGCCGAGGATGATGACGGCCGGCTTCTCGCGGGTCGCGACCTCGTTCTCCTCGTCGTAGGAGGAGTAGAAGTACGGCGTCTTCGCGGCGAACTCGGCGGCGCAGGTGTCGACCGTCTTGTAGACCGGGCGGATGCCGAGCGCGTGCCGGACCTCGCGGACGACGTCCTCGCGCAGGCCGCGGATCTCACCGATCTGCTGGTCGGAGAAGCCGTGCCGCTTCGCCTCCGCGAGCAGCTCGGCGGTCAGCTCGGACGCTTCGGCCAGCTCGTCCGCGATCTCCTTGATCAGGAAGAGCTGGTCCACGAACCACGGGTCGATCTTGGTGTACTCGAAGATCTCCTCGGGCGTGGCGCCCGCGCGGATGGCCTGCATGACGGTGTTGATCCGGCCGTCGGTGGGCCGTACGGCCTCGCGCAGCAGCGCTTCCTTGTCCCCGGGCACGCCGGTGAACGTGAACTGGCTGCCCTTCTTCTCCAGCGAGCGCAGCGCCTTCTGGAAGGCCTCGGGGAAGTTGCGGCCGATGGCCATGGCCTCGCCGACCGACTTCATGGTGGTGGTCAGCGTGGAGTCGGCCTGCGGGAACTTCTCGAAGGCGAAACGCGGGGCCTTGACGACCACGTAGTCGAGCGTGGGCTCGAAGGAGGCCGGGGTCTCCCGCGTGATGTCGTTCGGGATCTCGTCCAGCGTGTAGCCGACGGCCAGCTTGGCGGCGATCTTGGCGATCGGGAAGCCGGTCGCCTTGGAGGCGAGCGCCGAGGAACGCGACACGCGCGGGTTCATCTCGATGACGATCACACGACCGTCCTCGGGGTTCACCGCGAACTGGATGTTGCAGCCGCCGGTGTCGACGCCGACCTCGCGGATGACGGCGATGCCGATGTCGCGCAGGATCTGGTACTCGCGGTCGGTCAGCGTCATCGCGGGCGCGACGGTGATCGAGTCGCCGGTGTGCACGCCCATGGGGTCGAAGTTCTCGATGGAGCAGACGACCACGACGTTGTCGTGCTTGTCGCGCATCAGCTCCAGCTCGTACTCCTTCCAGCCGAGGATGGACTCCTCCAGGAGCACCTCGGTGGTCGGGGAGAGCGTGAGGCCCTGGCCCGCGATGCGGCGCAGCTCCTCCTCGTCGTGCGCGAAGCCGGAGCCGGCGCCGCCCATGGTGAAGGACGGGCGGACGACGACCGGGTAGCCGCCGAGGGTCTCGACGCCCTTGAGCACGTCGTCCATGGAGTGGCAGATCACCGAGCGGGCGGACTCGCCGTGCCCGATCCTGGCCTTGACGGCCTCCACGACGGCCTTGAACTGGTCGCGGTCCTCTCCCTTGTGGATCGCCTCGGGCTTGGCGCCGATCAGCTCCACGCCGTACTTGGCCAGGACGCCGTTCTCGTGCAGCGAGATGGCGGTGTTCAGGGCCGTCTGGCCGCCCAGGGTGGGCAGCAGCGCGTCGGGGCGCTCCTTGGCGATGATCTTCTCGACGAACTCCGGGGTGATCGGCTCGACGTAGGTGGCGTCGGCGATCTCCGGGTCGGTCATGATCGTCGCCGGGTTGGAGTTGACGAGGACGACGCGCAGGCCCTCGGCCTTGAGCACGCGGCACGCCTGCGTGCCGGAGTAGTCGAACTCGGCGGCCTGGCCGATGACGATCGGGCCGGAGCCGATGACCAGGACGGACTGGATATCGGTGCGCTTAGGCACGCTGGCCCTCCATCAGGGAGACGAAGCGGTCGAACAGGTAGGCGGCGTCGTGCGGCCCCGCTGCCGCTTCGGGGTGGTACTGGACGGAGAAGGCCGGCTGGTCGAGCAGCTGCAGCCCCTCCACGACGTCGTCGTTCAGGCAGACGTGCGAGACCTCGGCGCGGCCGAACTTCGTCTCGCTGACCTGGTCGAGCGGCGCGTCCACGGCGAAGCCGTGGTTGTGCGCGGTGACCTCGACCTTGCCGGTCGTACGGTCCTGGACCGGCTGGTTGATGCCCCGGTGGCCGTACTTCAGCTTGTAGGTGCCGAAGCCGAGGGCGCGGCCGAGGATCTGGTTGCCGAAGCAGATGCCGAACAGGGGCGTCTTCCGCTCCAGGACGGCGCTCATCAGCGCGACCGGGCCGTCGGCGGTCGCCGGGTCGCCGGGGCCGTTGGAGAAGAACACACCGTCCGGCTTGACGGCGTAGACCTCGTCGGCCGTGGCGGTCGCGGGCAGGACGTGCACCTCGATGCCGCGCTCGGCCATCCGGTGCGGGGTCATGCCCTTGATGCCGAGGTCGATCGCGGCGACGGTGAACCTCTTCTCGCCGATCGCCGGGACGACGTACGCCTCCTGGGTCGCGACCTCCTCGTAGAGGCTCGCGCCCTTCATGTGCGGCTGGGCCAGCACGCGCGCGAGGAGCTCGGACTCGGCGGTGATCGCCTCGCCGGAGAAGATGCCGGCGCGCATCGAGCCGCGCTCGCGCAGATGGCGGGTCAGCGCGCGGGTGTCGATGCCGGAGATCCCGACCACGCCCTGCCGCTCCAGCTCGTCGTCCAGGGAGCGCTTGGCGCGCCAGTTGGACGGCACGCGCGCGGGGTCGCGCACGACATAGCCGGAGACCCAGATGCGGCTCGACTCGTCGTCCTCGTCGTTCCAGCCCGTGTTGCCGATCTGCGGCGCGGTCGCGACGACGATCTGCCGGTCGTACGACGGGTCGGTCAGCGTCTCCTGGTAGCCGGTCATACCGGTGGAGAACACGGCCTCGCCGAAGGTCTCCCCCACGGCCCCGTAGGCACGGCCGCGGAAGATGCGCCCGTCCTCCAGGACGAGTACGGCGGGAACCCTGGCGGCTCCCCTTGTGGAGGTCGTCATCGTGCGCCTTCCGTGTTGTCGATCAGGTGGTTCAGGGTGTCGACCCATTCGGTGTGTTCGGCCGCGTGGTCCGAGCGGAAGCCGGAGTCGATCAGTTTGTCGCCGAGCTCCCAGGTCACCACCAGCAGGCCGCCCTCGGTGAGGACCTTGCCGGCGATGCCCTTGTCGAGCCGGGCCCCGCGCAGCGCGGCGGTGGGGATGAAGAAGTCGCTCGCTCCGGGACGCTCGACCTCCAGCCCCTGGTCGGTCAGGGTGAGCTCGGCCCGGCTTCGGGTGCCCAGGCCGTGGGCCACGATCCGGTCCAGCCACTGTCCTGCGGTGGTCGAGCCGTGGTAGCGACCGCTCAGTTCAAGTCTGGCCGGGCCGGTCTCCTCCGGCGCGCTGGGCGGCGCGGGCAGGTCGCTCTGCAGGGTGCCGCGCCACTTCCAGCCCTCGCGCATCAGCCAGTAGACGAGCGCGATGAAGAGCAGGAGTCCGACGAGCCAGCCGATGCGGGCCGGCCAGTCGGTGACCTCGGCCGACCTCTTGGCCTCGGCCAGCAGGATTACAGGTGTCACGTGAGCTTCCCGTCGACGAGCGTGGCCTTGCCCCGCAGCCACGTGTGCGTCACGCGGCCCGGCAGCTCACGCCCCTCGTAGGGGGTGTTGCGGCTGCGCGAGGCGAAGCCCGCGGGGTCCACCTGGCCACGGTATTCCGTGTCGACGAGGGTGAGGTTGGCGGGCTCACCAGCCGAGACGGGACGGCCGTGTCCGGTGGCCTGTCCGATCTGCGCGGGCTTGACGGACATCCGGTCGGCGACGCCGGCCCAGTCCAGCAGGCCCGTGTCGACCATGGTCTCCTGGACCACTGACAACGCGGTCTCCAGGCCCACCATCCCCATGGCGGCCGCGGCCCACTCGCAGTCCTTGTCCTCGTGCGGGTGGGGGGCGTGGTCGGTGGCGACGATGTCGATCGTGCCGTCCGCCAGGGCCTCGCGCAGCGCGTGCACGTCCCGCTCGGTGCGCAGCGGCGGGTTGACCTTGTAGACCGGGTTGTACGTCCGCACCAGCTCGTCGGTGAGGAGCAGGTGGTGCGGGGTGACCTCGGCGGTGACCTGGATGCCGCGGGACTTGGCCCAGCGGACGATCTCGACGCTGCCGGCGGTCGACAGGTGGCAGATGTGGACGCGGGAGCCGACGTGCTCGGCGAGCAGCACGTCCCGCGCGATGATCGACTCCTCGGCGACGGCCGGCCAGCCGCCCAGGCCCAGCTCGGCGGAGACGACGCCCTCGTTCATCTGGGCGCCCTCGGTCAGCCGCGGTTCCTGCGCGTGCTGGGCGACGACACCGCCGAAGGCCTTCACGTACTCCAGCGCGCGGCGCATGATCACGGCGTCGTCCACGCACTTGCCGTCGTCGGAGAAGACGGTGACCCCGGCGGCCGACTCGTGCATGGCGCCCAGCTCGGCGAGCTTCCTGCCCTCCAGGCCCACGGTGACGGCACCGATGGGCTGCACGTCGCAGTAGCCGTGTTCCCGGCCGAGCCGCCAGACCTGCTCGACGACGCCGGCGGTGTCGGCGACAGGGAAGGTGTTGGCCATGGCGAAGACCGTCGTGTAGCCGCCGGACGCGGCGGCGCGGGTGCCGGTGAGGACCGTCTCGGAGTCCTCGCGGCCCGGCTCGCGCAGGTGGGTGTGCAGGTCGACCAGGCCCGGCAGCAGCACCTTGCCGGCCGCCTCGACCACCTCCGCGCCCTCGGCGCTGAGACCGGTGCCCACCTCGGCGATCGTCTCGCCGTCGATCAGCACGTCCTGCGGCTCGCCGCCGAGCACCTTCGCACCACGGATCAGGATCTTGCTCATGGGGTCTTACTTCTCCTCGTTGGTGCGGGCGTGGGTGACGGCAGGCTCGTTCCCGCCGAGCAGCAGGTACAGCACGGCCATCCGGATGGACACGCCGTTGGCGACCTGCTCGATGGCGGTGCAGCGGTCCGAGTCGGCGACCTCGGCGGTGATCTCCATGCCGCGCACCATCGGGCCGGGGTGCATCACGACGGCGTGCTCGGGCAGCCGGGCCATGCGGTCGCCGTCGAGGCCGTAGCGGCGGGAGTACTCGCGCTCGGTCGGGAAGAAGGCGGCGTTCATCCGCTCGCGCTGGACGCGGAGCATCATCACCGCGTCGCACTTGGGCAGCGTGCTGTCGAGGTCGTACGACACCTCGCACGGCCACGTCTCGACGCCGACCGGCACCAGGGTGGGCGGGGCGACCAGGGTGACCTCGGCGCCGAGGGTGTGCAGCAGGTCCACGTTGGAGCGGGCGACCCGGCTGTGCAGGACGTCGCCGACGATGGTGATGCGCTTGCCGGACAGGTCCTGGCCGAGGCCTGTGTCCCGGCCGATCAGCCGGCGGCGCATGGTGAAGGCGTCCAGCAGGGCCTGGGTGGGGTGCTGATGGGTTCCGTCGCCGGCGTTGATGACCGCGGCGTCGATCCAGCCGGAGTTGGCCAGGCGGTACGGTGCTCCGGAGGCGCCGTGCCGGATGACGACGGCGTCGACGCCCATGGCCTCCAGGGTCTGGGCGGTGTCCTTCAGGGACTCGCCCTTGGAGACGCTCGACCCCTTGGCGGAGAAGTTGATGACGTCGGCGGACAGGCGCTTCTCGGCGGCCTCGAAGGAGATCCGGGTGCGCGTGGAGTCCTCGAAGAAGAGGTTGACGATCGTGCGGCCGCGCAGGGTCGGCAGCTTCTTGATCGGCCGGTCGGCGACCCGGGCCATCTCCTCGGCGGTGTCGAGGATCAGGACGGCGTCGTCGCGGGTGAGGTCGGCGGCCGAGATGAGATGACGCTGCATCTGTCAGGCTCCGTAAGGCAGTTCAGTCGGGAGAATTCAGGCAATCCGCTGCGCAGGTGGGCACGCCGGAGCGGCCCTGCGCCGGATCTGCTACTGGCCGGCCTTCACACCGAGCAGCACGGTGTCGCGACCGTCCTCCTCGGCGAGCTGGACCTTGACCGTCTCCCGCAGCGACGTGGGGAGGTTCTTGCCGACGTAGTCGGCACGGATGGGCAGTTCGCGATGGCCGCGGTCGACCAGGACCGCGAGCTGGACCGCGCGGGGGCGCCCGATGTCGTTCAGGGCGTCGAGGGCGGCGCGGATGGTACGGCCGGAGAAGAGCACGTCGTCGACGAGGACGACCAGCTTGCCGTCGATGCCGTCACCGGGGATCTCGGTGCGGGCCAGCGCACGCGGCGGGTGCATGCGCAGGTCGTCGCGGTACATGGTGATGTCGAGCGAGCCGACCGGCACCTTGCGGTCGGTGATCTGCTCCAGCTTGACGGCGAGCCGCTGGGCGAGGAAGACGCCCCTGGTCGGAATGCCGAGAAGCACCACGTCGTCGGCGCCCTTGGCGCGCTCGACGATCTCGTGGGCGATACGGGTCAGCACCCGCGCGATGTCGGGGCCCTCGAGAACGGGCCGCGCATCGGACGCGTGCGGGGTGGCGTGCGAGTCCTGCTTGTCCATACGGAAAGGACCTCCTTCTCCGCCTCACGGGACGGACCTTAAAGGACGTCTGATTTGCGCCAACCACCCTAGCAGGTCATCGGGCGGCCCCCGATCACCCCCCTGGCGCAATCGGCCGGCGCTTCCACGGAAGAGTCGGTGTGGACCATTCGGCTTGACGCAGCAGAGTCACGCTGCGTAACCTCACAGTGAGTTACCAGCCGCGCGGCGGGAACCCAGTCCGGCCGCGTCGACACAGTGTCCGGGGAGCTATATGTCCAGCGAATACGCCAAACAGCTCGGGGCCAAGCTCCGGGCCATCCGCACCCAGCAGGGCCTTTCCCTCCACGGTGTCGAGGAGAAGTCCCAGGGTCGCTGGAAGGCCGTGGTGGTGGGGTCGTACGAGCGTGGCGACCGTGCGGTGACCGTGCAGCGGCTCGCCGAGCTGGCCGATTTCTATGGCGTTCCGGTGCAGGAACTGCTGCCGGGCACCACGCCGGGCGGCGCCGCCGAGCCGCCGCCGAAGCTGGTCCTGGACCTGGAGCGGCTGGCCACCGTGCCGGCCGAGAAGGCGGGCCCCCTGCAGCGCTACGCGGCCACCATCCAGTCCCAGCGCGGCGACTACAACGGCAAGGTGCTCTCCATCCGCCAGGACGACCTGCGCACACTCGCCGTCATCTACGACCAGTCCCCCTCGGTCCTCACCGAGCAGCTGATCAGCTGGGGTGTCCTGGACGCGGACGCGCGCCGCGCGGTGGCCGCGCACGAGGAGAGCTGAGCCGCTCGACATCTGAGCAGAAACGTGCCGCCGGGGTGGCCGGAACTTTGCGGTTCCGGACAGCCCGGCGGCCTTTTCCGTGCGCTGAGGAAACGCCGGAGGGCCCGCAGCAGAGGCATGCTGCGGGCCCTCCGGCGATTGTCGTACCGGGGCGGCCTTACGCCTCGTCCCGGCGCAGGGACGGCTTGAGCTCCTTCAGCCGGCCGAGCAGGCCGTTGACGAACGACGGCGACTCGTCGGTGGAGAACTCCTTCGCCAGCTGCACCATCTCGTCCAGGACGACGGCGTCCGGGGTCTCGTCGACCCAGATCAGCTCGTACGCGCCCAGCCGCAGGATGTTGCGGTCCACGACCGGCATCCGGTCGAGCGTCCAGCCGACCGCGTACTGGGCGATCAGCTCGTCGATCCGCCGCGTGTGCTCGGCGTAGCCCTCGACCAGCTGCATCGTGTACTCGCTGACCGGCGGCTGCCGGGTGTCGGACCGGGACAGCCGGATCCAGTCCGCGAGGACCGTCAGGACGTCGGCGCCGCGCTGGTCGCCCTCGAAGAGGATCTGGAAGGCGCGCTTGCGGGCCGTGTTGCGGGCAGCCACGGTTAGCTGTTCACCCGGCCGAGGTAGTCGCTCGTACGGGTGTCGACCTTGATCTTCTCACCGGTGGTGATGAAGAGCGGGACCTGGATCTGGTGGCCGGTCTCCAGGGTGGCGGGCTTGGTGCCACCGGTGGAGCGGTCGCCCTGGACGCCCGGCTCGGTCTCGGCGATGGTCAGCTCGACCGCGGCGGGCAGCTCGACGAAGAGAACCTCGCCCTCGTGCTGCGCGACGGTGGCGGTGAAGCCCTCGACGAGGAAGTTCGCGGCGTCGCCGACGGCCTTCCGGTCGATGTGCAGCTGGTCGTAGGTCTCCATGTCCATGAAGACGAAGTACTCGCCGTCCATGTACGAGAACTGCATGTCGCGCTTGTCGACAGTGGCGGTCTCGACCTTGACGCCGGCGTTGAAGGTCTTGTCGACCACCTTGCCGGACAGCACGTTCTTCAGCTTGGTGCGCACGAAGGCCGGGCCCTTGCCGGGCTTGACGTGCTGGAACTCGACGACGGACCAGAGCTGGCCGCCTTCGAGCTTGAGCACCATGCCGTTCTTGAGGTCGTTCGTGGAAGCCACGGTTGCGGAATCTCCTGGACTGACGTACGACCCCGGCGCACGCCACTGCCTACAGGGCGAGCAGCTCCTTGGTCGTGATGGTGAGTAGCTCGGGTCCGCCGTCCGCCTCGGGGCGTACGACGAGCGTGTCATCGATCCGGACACCGCCCCGGCCCGGGAGGTGGACCCCAGGTTCGACGGTGACCGGCACGCAAGCGTCCAGTTTACCCATGGCGGCGGGGGCCAACTGCGGGTCCTCGTCGATTTCGAGTCCGACGCCGTGTCCGGTCAGCGGTGGCAGTGCCTCCGCATAGCCGGCGGAGTCCAGTACCTGGCGGGTCGCCCGGTCCACATCGCCATAGGCGGCGCCGGGTGCCAGGGACTCGCGTCCGGCGCGCTGGGCGGCGAAGACGAGGTCGTACAGCTCGATCTGCCACTCGGCGGGCGAGGTGCCGATCACGAAGGTACGGCCGATCTCGCAGCGGTAGCCGCGGTAGGTCGCGCCCAGGCACACGGTGAGGAAGTCGCCCTCCTCCACCCGCCGGTCGGTGGGGCGGTGCCCGCGGCGGCCGGAGTTCGGTCCGGTCGCGACCGAGGTCGGGAAGGCCGGGCCGTCGGCGCCGTGGTCGACCAGACGGCGCTCCAGCTCCAGGGCGAGGTGCCGTTCGGTGCGGCCGACCAGGATGGACTCCAGCAGTTCACCGAGGGCTTGGTCGGCGATCTCGGCGCCGATGCGTAGGCACGAAATCTCCTCCTCGTCCTTGACCACCCTGAGCTGCTCGACCGCTCCGCCGAGGTCGCCGAGGCGGAGCGTGGGGGCGACCGAGGCGATCGCTCTGTGCCGGGTGACCGTGAGGTGGTGTTCCTCGACGGCCAGGGAGTCGGCGTCCTGTGCCGCGGCCAGGTCCGCCGCCACGACCGCGGCGTCGCCGCCGGTGCCGACGCCGTTCGGCGAGATGACATGCAGGCGCAGGCTCTCGTCCGGACGGCCCTCGGAGGGCCGGTCGTCGGGCTGGCCGATGCATACGAGGAGGTCCTCGCGTTTGCCGAGCAGCAGCGCGGAGCCCTGCGGGGCTGCGGCGGCGAGGTAGCGCACGTTGGCTGGGCGGGTGACGAGCGCTGCCGCGGTGCCGGCCGCGGTGAAGTGGTCTCTCAGCCGGGATCGGCGGGTCGCGTACACCTCTGACATGAGATGAGCGTAGGAGTTTTATGGCGGTTGTGCCGATTTGTGGGGGCCGAGTGGGGTGCGGAGCAGGTGGGGGTGGGACCACTTGCCCCTAGTTCACCAGCTGGGTGGGCTGGCTATTGCCCTCGCCAGGACCTCGTCCAGGACCCTCGCCGTGCCCGGGACGTCCAGTTGGGAGTTGTCGATGATCGGGAGGCCCGAGCCGTACCAGCCGGCCATGCGGCCGTGGATGCGGGCCACCTCCTCGTCGGTGAGGCGGCGGTTGCCGGTGCGTTCGGCGTTGCGCTCCAGGACGACGTCCAGACCGGGAAGGAGAACGACGGGCAGCAGGCCCGGGCCGACGTGGCGCTTCCAGCCGCCGAGGCCTACGACCGGGCGGTCCGGGAAGACCGCGTCGTCCAGGATGCAGGAGATGCCGTTGGCGAGGAAGTTGCGGGCGGCGAAGCCGCAGGTGCGGCGGGCCAGGCGGTATTGGGCCTCGGAGTTGTCGTTCCAGCCGGCCTGGGGGTCGGCGAAGCCGGAGCGCACCCATTCGCGGACGTCGTCCAGGCTGATGTGCGCGGTGGGCACGCGGCGGTGGTCCGCCCAGTACTTGGCGACGCTTGTCTTGCCCGCGCCGGCCGGGCCGATCAGCAGCACGGCCAGCGTGGTCGTCGCCGGGTCGGGCGCCGCGGCGGGGGCAGGGGGCGCCGTGGGCACGCCGACGGGGCCGCCGGGTGGCAGCGGGACGTGGCCGGTGGTATCGGGGGCCGGCGGGGCAGCGGGCTGCGAGGCCGGGGGCTGGGGCGCGGGGGGCTGCGGGGGGTGAGGCTGAGGCGCGACAGGCTGCGCGGGCTGGGGCGCCGGGGGTCGCGGGGGCGTGGGCGGGACTGCGCCGGTCGGGGCCGGGAAGCCCGGCGGCGGGGGCACGGGGGCGGGCCCCTGGGCGGCTCCCGGGCGCGGGCCCGGGTGGTGTGCGGCCGACGCCCAGCCGGCGTTCGGCACCTGCCCCGGCTGGTGGGGCGGCGGCAGCGGAGACCCCACTGCGTGCTGCATCCGTTGCCACTCCGTCTCGTACAGGCAGTTCGTGCTGGCAGCGGGGGTGAACCCGCTGCCTACCGAACGGTACCGTCCCCCGCCGTCGATTGGTGAAACGGCCGGGGGCGGCCCGAAGTGCCCGTTCCGCAAAGGAAGTCGAGGTCGGAACCGGGCGGACGGAGCGAAGGGGGACCTACTGGCCGACCTCTCCGTACGCGGCGAGGAGGACCGCCGGGTCCGGTCCCTCCAGGACGGTCGGCTTGGCCAGGCCGTCGAGGACGATGAAGCGCAGCAGATCGCCACGGGACTTCTTGTCGATCTTCATCGTCTCCAGCAGCTTGGGCCACTGGTCGTAGCGGTAGTGCAGCGGAAGGCCGACCGCCTCCAGGACCGTCCGGTGGCGGTCCGCCGTCGCGTCGTCCAACCGGCCCGCCAGACGGCCGAGTTCGGCGGCGAAGTGCATGCCGACCGCGACCGCCGCGCCGTGCCGCCACTTGTAGCGCTCGTTCTTCTCGATGGCGTGGCCGAGCGTGTGGCCGTAGTTGAGGATCTCGCGCAGGCCCGACTCCTTCAGGTCCGACGAGACGACCTCCGCCTTCACCCGGATCGAGCGCTCGATCAGCTCGGCGGTGTGCGGGCCCTCGGGGGTCCGGGCGGCCACGGGGTCGGACTCGATCAGGTCCAGGATCCCCGGGTCGGCGATGAAGCCGGCCTTGATGACCTCGGCGAGCCCGGAGACGTAGTCGTTGACCGGGAGCGAGTCCAGCGCGGCCAGGTCGCACAGGACGCCGGCCGGCGGGTGGAAGGCTCCGACGAGGTTCTTGCCCTCGGCGGTGTTGATGCCGGTCTTGCCGCCGACCGCCGCGTCCACCATGGCGAGCACGGTGGTCGGGATGGCGATCCAGCGCACCCCGCGCAGCCAGGTCGCGGCGACGAAGCCGGCGAGGTCCGTGGTCGCACCGCCGCCCACGCCGACGACGACGTCGGAGCGGGTGAAGCCCGACTGGCCGAGCGCCTTCCAGCAGTAGGCCGCGACCTCGGCCGTCTTGGCCTCCTCCGCGTTCGGCACCTGGATGGCGACCGCCTCGTAGCCCTGCTCGGCCAGGTCGGCGCGGAGCGCGTCACCGGTCTCGGCCAGCGCCTCGGGGTGGATCACCGCGGCCCGCTTGGCCTTCGGACCGATCAACCCGCCCAGCTCACCGAGCAGTTGACGCCCGACCAGCACCTCGTAGGGGTCGGTGCCCGCGGTGCCGGCGACCTGGATCCGGGTGACTGACTCGCTCATGCTTCCTTCAACTCCAGTGCGTCCAGCGCTGCTTGGGTGACCTCTTCGGGGCTACGGCCGTCCGTCGCCACGACGGCGGTGGCGACCTCCTCGTACAGGTGCCGCCGGGCCTCCATCAGCTCGCGCCACTGCTTGCGCGGGTTGACCGCGAGCAGCGGCCGGGCCACGTTCAGGCCGGTGCGCTTGACGGCCTCCTCCACGTCCATGGAGAGGTAGACCACCCGGTGCCCGGCGAGCAGCGCGCGCGTGTCGGCGTCCAGGACCGCCCCGCCGCCGAGCGCGACGACCCCCTCGTGTTCGGCGAGCGCGGCGTGCACGGCCCGCTTCTCGATGGCACGGAAGGCGGGCTCGCCCTCGTCGACGAAGATCTCGGCGATGGTGCGGCCCTCGTGGGCGACGATGTCCTCGTCGGTGTCCCGGTACCCGAGCCCGAGGCGCTCGGCGAGCAGCCGCCCGACGGTGGACTTGCCGACGCCCATCGGGCCGACCAGTACGACGGCGGGCACGACGCTCACCGGATCCGCAGGTTGTCGAGGTACGACCGCACGTTGCGCCGGGTCTCGGCCACGGAGTCGCCGCCGAACTTCTCGGCGACCGCGTCCGCCAGGACGAGCGCGACCATCGCCTCGGCGACGATGCCCGCGGCGGGCACCGCGGAGACGTCGGAGCGCTGGTGGTGGGCCTGGGCGGCCTCGCCGGTCGTGACGTCCACGGTCTGCAGGGCGCGCGGCACGGTCGCGATCGGCTTCATCGCGGCCCGCACCCGCAGCAGCTCGCCGGTGCTCAGGCCGCCCTCGGTGCCGCCGGCGTGGCCGGAGACGCGCTTGATGCCCTCGGGCGTGCTGACGATCTCGTCGTGCGCCTTGGAGCCGGGCACCCGGGCCAGCTCGAAGCCGTCGCCGAGCTCGACACCCTTGATCGCCTGGATGCCCATCAGGGCACCGGCGAGCCGGGCGTCCAGCTTGCGGTCCCAGTGCACGTGCGAACCGAGACCGACCGGGACGCCGTAGGCCAGGACCTCGACCACACCGCCGAGGGTGTCGCCGTCCTTGTGGGCCTGGTCGACCTCCGCGACCATCGCCTTCGAGGCGTCCGCGTCCAGGCAGCGCAGCGGGTCGGCGTCCAGTTTCTCGACGTCGGCCGGGGTGGGGTACACACCCTGCGGAGCCTTCACGGAGCACAGCTCGACGACGTGCGAGACGATCTCGATGCCCGTGGTCTCCTTCAGGTACGACCGGGCCACCGCGCCCAGCGCCACCCGGGCGGCGGTCTCGCGGGCGGAGGCGCGCTCCAGGATCGGGCGGGCCTCGTCGAAGCCGTACTTCTGCATGCCGGCGAGGTCGGCGTGGCCGGGACGCGGGCGGGTCAGCGGCGCGTTGCGGGCCAGAGCCGCGAGGATCTCCGGGTCGACCGGGTCGGCCGCCATGACCTGCTCCCACTTGGGCCACTCGGTGTTGCCCACCATGATCGCGACCGGGGAGCCCAGCGTCAGACCGTGCCGGACACCGCCCAGGAAGGTGACCTCGTCACGCTCGAACTTCATCCGCGCACCGCGGCCGTAGCCGAGCCGCCGCCGCGCGAGGTGGTCCGCCACCATCTCCGTGGTGATCGGCACGCCGGCGGGAAGGCCCTCCAGCGTCGCGACAAGTGCGGGACCGTGGGACTCCCCCGCGGTCAGCCAACGCAGCCTGCTCAACGGTGCTCCTCAGTGTTCGCGCCCGGTACTGCCCGGCGTACACGCGTCCTCGCGTACGGCGACGGCGCGACCGGGTGCGCGGCCCCGGCCCGCCACCTCCGATCCTCCCACGTCCGGGGCCGGAATCCGGACGCCGGTCCACAAGGCGGACGTGGTGAAGCGATCAGCGGCCGGCGAGTGCCTTCTCACCGGCGCGGCGCATGGCCTCCAGGGGCGCCGGGGAGCGGCCGGTCATCCGCTCGACCTGCAGCACGGCCTGGTGGACCAGCAGGTCGAGGCCGCTGACCACGGCACCTCCGAACATGGACCAGCGGGCCGCCAGCACGGTGGGCCAGGGGTCGTAGAGCACGTCGAAGAGGGTGGCGGGGCGCTCGGGTACGGCGGCGGCCAGGGCGTCGGTGGTGCCGGCGGGCGTGGTGGCGATCACCAGCGGGGCGCGCAGCGCCCGCTCTGCGTCGGCCCAGTCCGCCGTACGCACCTCCACGTCGAGCCGTTCGCCCCACTGGCGCATCTCGGCGGCGCGGGCCTCGCTGCGGACGTAGGCCACGACCTCGCCGGTGCAGATCCGGGCGAGCGCGGCGAGGGCGGAGGAGGCGGTGGCGCCGGCGCCGAGGATCGCGGCGGAGTCGACCTGCTCGACGCCGTGCTCGCGCAGGGCGGCCACCATGCCCGGGATGTCCGTGTTGTCACCGACGCGGCGGCCGTCCTCGGCGAAGACGACCGTGTTGACCGCGTCCACGGAGGCGGCCGTCTCGCTGATCTCGTCCACCAGCGGGATGACCGCCCGCTTCAGCGGCATGGTCAGCGACAGCCCCGCCCACTCGGGCCCGAGCTTCTCGAAGAAGCCGGGCAGACCGGCCTCGTCCACCTCGAAGCGGTCGTACGACCAGTCGGCGAGCCCGAGTTCGTCGTACGCGGCGCGGTGCAGTACCGGGGAGAGCGAGTGGGCGATGGGCTTACCGAGCACGGCGGCGCGGCGGGCGTCAGTTGCCCGAGTTGGCATTGAACTTGTCCTTGAGGCGCTGGAATTCGGCAAGGGTCTTGGCGAATTCGGTGTTGTTCACTCCGTCCGTCGCGACGAAATAGATCCAGCCGTCGTGAGTCGGATCCAGTGCCGCGTTCAGCGCGTCCTCGCCGGGGTTGCCGATCGGGCCGGGCGGGAGTCCCTTGTGGGTGTAGGTGTTGTACGGGCTGTGGTTGCCGTTGATCTCTTTGAGAGAGATGTGGATGTGGCTGGTGCCCTTGATGTAGTTGTAGGTCGAGTCGAACTGCAGGTACTGGTTCGTCTCGGTGTTGGTGGGCTTGAGGCGGTTGTAGACC
This sequence comes from Streptomyces sp. NPDC007856, assembly GCF_042868225.1. Taxonomy (NCBI): domain Bacteria; kingdom Bacillati; phylum Actinomycetota; class Actinomycetes; order Kitasatosporales; family Streptomycetaceae; genus Streptomyces; species Streptomyces sp. NPDC007856. The sequence continues at coordinate 132,202 of NZ_JBIAEC010000006.1, forward strand.
ACCTCCGCCATCTTGCGGAAGTCGTCCTGCGTCTTGCCCTCGGCCTGCACCAGGCTCGCGACCGTGACCAGCTCGAACGCGTTGTTCAGGCCCAGCGCCCGGGCCTTCGCGGTGAGACCGTGGGCGTCGTACCTGGACTTGGCCTGCGCGACCATCTCCTTGAGGATGCTGTCCGGCTTCATGCCCTTGGCGGCCGGATAGGTACCCGGGAAGAGGAAGCCCTCCAGCGGGTCCTTGATCTCGCCGGCGTACTGCGTGTTCTGTGCCCAGCTCGGCAGGCCGAGGCTCTTGTATTCCTTCTGGGCAACGGTCTGGGTGGTTCCGTCGGCGAGTTGGAGTTTCTTGTCGATGGCCGCGTAGACCCCCGCGTTGCGCTCGCCCGGGGTCACGATGACATTGTTCTGACTCTTCGGGTCCAGCATCATCTTCACGGCGCTGGCGGCGGACATCTCCTTCTTCAGGAGATACGCGCCGGCCTGGATGGTGCCACCGCCCGGGACGGTGCTCTGCGCATGCACGAACGCCTCGGCGCTCTTGACGACCCCGGCCTGCTTCAGGCGGTTGCCGATGTCCCAGCCGCCCGCACCCTTGGGAATCTCGACCACCACGGTCTGGCCGATGCCGTCGCCCGTGTAGTCGGGCGCCGGGGCGAAACGATTTTTGTAGAACTGGTAGCCGTAGTAACCCGCCGTGGCGACGCCGCCGCCGAGGACCAGGACGACGACCATGCAGGCACAGCCGCTGCGTCGCTTCTGACCCTTCTTGCCGGGTTTCTTCCCCTTGCCGCGCCGGTCGCTGCGGCTCTGGAGCTCGTGCTCCTCGTCGTCGTCATCGCCGCCGCCCGCGAAGAAGGGGTGAGCCTCCTCCTCGGGCGTGTCCTCGGGCTCGGGTTCCGGTTCGGGGCGCCTGCGGCCGGGCGGCTGCGGTGGCGGGTACGCGTCCTCGGTGCCGTAGAAATCGGGCTGCTGCCCGTCGTAGGCATGGGGCTGCTGGCCATAGGGGTCGCCCGGGTCGGTGGGGTACGGCATCTGGCCCTGGCCGCCGGCCGCGTCCCAGCCGCCCTGGTGCTGGTACTGCTGCGGGGTCTGGCCGACGTACTGCTGATGGCCCTGTTCGTCGTAGTACGGGTACTGCTCATGGCCGTACCCCTGCTGGGGCTGCTGGCTCCAGTCGCCGTACTGCGGCTGCTGCGGGTAGTACTGCTGCGGCTGGCCGCCGTAGGCAGGCTGCTGGCCGCTGTCGGCCTGCTGCCCTTCCCATCCGCCGTCCCCGTACAACGGGTCCTGCGGATGCCACGGTTCGGGGCCTGGGCCCCGGCCATACTCAGTCATCGATCCCCTAGAGCCGCGGCTGACCGGTCACGCGGCCGGTGGGCCCGCTTCCGTTCCGCCTCTTGCTGTGTGCCGGCTGTTCGAACACCGGCACATCGCGCGGAACGTTACCGTATCGCGATCAGATGACCACTTCGACGCCCTCGCCGGGTGCTTTACCTGACATTCGTTCGGATTCGAGCGCCTGCTGCAGGATGATGACCGCGGCCGCCTGGTCGATGACCGCGCGGCCCTTCTTCGATTTCACGCCCGAGGCGCGCAGCCCCTGACTGGCCGTCACGGTCGTCATCCGCTCGTCCACCAGCCGGACCGGCACCGGCTTGATGCCCTTGGCCAGTTCCTGGGCGAAGGCGCGGACCTTGACGGCGGCCGGGCCCTCGCCCCCCTTGAGGGAGCGAGGGAGTCCGATGACGACCTCGATCGGCTCGTACTCCTCCACCAGTTGACGCAACCGGCGGTGGGCGGCGGGGATGTCCCGGCCGGGGACCGTCTCCACCGGGGTGGCGAGGATCCCGTCGGGGTCGCACGAGGCGACCCCGATCCGGGCGTCCCCGACGTCGATCGCAAGTCGACGTCCTCTGCGCATTTCCGACCGTTTCCTTACTTCGCCGTCACTTGGCGGTGTCGGCGACGAGCCGCTCTACGGCGTCGACGGCCTCACCGACGGCGGCCGGGTTCTGACCGCCGCCCTGGGCGACGTCCGGCTTGCCGCCACCGCCGCCGCCGAGGGTCTTGGCGGCGGTGCGGACCAGGTCACCGGCCTTGAGGCCACGCTCGCGGGCGGCCTCGTTGGTGGCGATGACCGTCAGCGGCTTGCCGTTGTTCACCGTGAACAGGGCGACCACGGCGGCACGACCGCCCTGGATGCGGCCGCGCACGTCGAGGACCAGCTTGCGCAGGTCGTCCGGCGTGGTGCCGTCCGGGACCTGGCCGGTGACGACGGCCACCCCGCGCACGTCCTTGGCGGACTCGGCGAGACCGGCGGCGGCCTGCAGCACCTTCTCGGCGCGGAACTTCTCGATCTCCTTCTCGGCGTCCTTCAGCTTGCCGAGCATCGAGGAGACCTTCTCGGGCAGCTCCTCCGGGCGGCCCTTGAGCAGTTCCGTCAGCTGGTTGACGACCGTGTGCTCGCGGGCGAGGAAGGTGTAGGCGTCCACACCGACGAGGGCCTCGATACGACGGACACCCGAGCCGATGGAGGACTCGCCGAGCAGCTTCACCAGCCCCAGCTGGGCGGTGTTGTGCACGTGCGTGCCGCCGCACAGCTCCTTGGAGAAGTCGCCGATGGTCACGACACGGACCCGCTCGCCGTACTTCTCGCCGAACTCGGCGATGGCGCCCTGCTTCTTGGCCTCGTCGATGCCCATGATCTCGGCGTGCACGTCGAGGTCCCGGGCGAGCACCTCGTTGATCTTCTGCTCGACGTCGGTCATCACGGCCGTCGGCACGGCGGAGGGGGAGCCGAAGTCGAAGCGGAAGCGGCCGGGCTGGTTCTCGGAACCGGCCTGGGCGGCCGTCGGGCCGAGGGCGTCGCGCAGGGCCTGGTGGGTCAGGTGGGTGGCCGAGTGGGCGCGGGCGATGGCCTTGCGGCGGCGGTTGTCGATGGAGGCGTGGGCCTTGGCGCCCACGGTGACCTCGCCGACCTGGACGACGCCCTTGTGGACGTAGACGCCCGGGACCGGCTTCTGGCAGTCGCGGACCTCGATGACGGCACCGGAGTCCACCCTGATGCGGCCGGTGTCGCCGATCTGGCCGCCGCCCTCGGCGTAGAACGGGGTGCGGTCGAGGACGATCTCGACCTCGTCGCCCTCGGTGGCGGCCGGGGAGGAGAGGCCGTCGACCAGGATGCCGACGATCGTGGTCTCGCCCTCGGTGTCGGTGTAGCCGATGAAGTCGGTCTCGCCGGCGGTGTCGGCGATCTCGCGGTAGGCGCCCATGTCGGCGTGGCCGGTCTTCTTGGCCTGGGCGTCGGCCTTGGCGCGCTCCCGCTGCTCCTTCATCAGGCGGCGGAAGCCCTCCTCGTCCACGGAGAGGCCCTGTTCGGCGGCCATCTCCAGGGTGAGGTCGATCGGGAAGCCCCAGGTGTCGTGGAGCAGGAAGGCCTTGTCGCCGGAGAGGACCTTACCGCCGGCCTGCTTGGTCTCGGTGACGGCGGTGTCGAGGATGTTGGTGCCGGCCTTCAGCGTCTTGAGGAAGGCGTTCTCCTCGGCGATGGCGACCTTCTCGATGCGCTCGCGGTCGGTGACCAGCTCCGGGTACTGCCGGCCCATCATCTGGATCACGGTGTCCAGCAGGTCCTTGACGACCGGACCGGTGGCGCCCAGCAGCCGCATGTTGCGGATGGCCCGGCGCATGATGCGGCGCAGGACGTAGCCGCGGCCCTCGTTGCCGGGGGTGACGCCGTCGCCGATGAGCATGGTGGCGGTGCGCATGTGGTCGGTGACGACACGGAGGGAGACGTCCGAGTCGTGGGCGTCTCCGTAGCGGACGCCGGTCAGCTCGGTGGCCTTGTTGATGACGGCCATGGAGGTGTCGATCTCGTACATGTTCTGCACGCCCTGCAGAATCATGGCGAGCCGCTCCAGGCCGAGGCCCGTGTCGATGTTCTTGCTCGGCAGTTCCCCGAGGATCTCGAAGTTGTCCTTGCCGGTGCCCTCGCCGCGCTCGTACTGCATGAAGACGAGGTTCCAGATCTCCACGTACCGCTCGTCGTTGACGGCGGGGCCGCCCTCGACGCCGAACTCGGGGCCGCGGTCGTAGTTGATCTCGGAGCAGGGGCCGCAGGGGCCGGGGACGCCCATGGACCAGTAGTTGTCCTTCATGCCGAGGCGCTGGATGCGCTCCTTGGGCACGCCGACGACCTCGTGCCAGATGCGCTCGGCCTCGTCGTCGTCCTTGTAGACGGTGATCCACAGACGCTCGGGGTCGAGGCCGTAACCGCCCTTGTCCTGGGGCGTGGTCAGCAGCTCCCAGGCGTACTTGATGGCGCCTTCCTTGAAGTAGTCACCGAAGGAGAAATTGCCGCACATCTGGAAGAAGGTGCCGTGGCGCGTGGTCTTGCCGACCTCTTCGATGTCGGGCGTGCGCACGCACTTCTGCACGCTGGTGGCGCGCGGGAACGGCGGCTTGACCTCACCCAGGAAGTAGGGCTTGAAGGGCACCATGCCGGCGGGGACGAGGAGCAGAGTCGGGTCGTCCGCGATGAGCGACGCCGAAGGGACGACGGTGTGCCCGCGCTCCTCGAAGAAGCTCAGCCAGCGGCGGCGAATCTCGGCCGACTCCATCAGTGGTCCTCATTCCGGTTGTACGAGTACATCGGGGCTTCGATGTACTTCGGTGTGCTGCGGTTGTCGCTGTGGTCGTTGCTGCGGTCGCTCTCGATGGCGGTGTAGCGCCGAGGGGCGGGGAGTTCGGGGTTCTCGTGGATCCCCAGCGCCTCCTCCAGTTCGGCCTCCCGCTGGGCCATGTTGTCGCGGACATCCAGCGCGAAGACGACCGCGCGGTCCTTCAGGCGCTGACCGGTCTCCAGGGCCTTGTTCGCCGCGGTCGCGGCGAGGCTCTCCGGGGTCAGCTGCTTGAGCTTGCGGTTGACCTTGGTGGTCGCCCACACACCGGCGGCGACACCGGTGGTGAACCAGAACGTACGGCGGAACATCGCTCGGTCTCAGTCCTTACTTCCGCTTGCGTCGTGCGGCAGGGACCGTGCGGCCCACGATCACGGTACGCCGGGGCGCCTTCGCGGGCACGTCCTCCTTGCGGCCGCCGAGCGCGCGGCGCACGCCGTAGCCGAACGCCGCGACCTTGACCAGCGGGCCGCCGAAGGTGGAGGCGACCGTGGTCGACAGCGCGGAGGCGTTCGACGTGACCTCCTGGACGTCGGAGGCGATCGCGTCGACGCGGTCGATCTGGGTCTGCGCGGAGCGCACCGCCTGGGACGCGTCGGCGAGCAGCGGGACGGCCTGGTCGGTCACGTCCGCCACCAGCTTGGTGGTCGCCTTGAGCGTCTGGGCCAGCCTCGCGAGAGCCACCGCGAGGAAGGAGACCAGGATCGCCCAGAAGACGGCCACCAGGATCCCGGCCACCTCTCCACCGGACACTGTGCGCACCCGCTCCCTGAAACGTGCCTCACCATCGAAAAAGTCGTGTCCGAGCCTATCGCGCCATTGCCTGGGCTCCGTACCGGATTACCGGGCGGCAGGGACGGAGTTGCGGGAAGCGATTGTACGCATTGAACACACTTCAGTACGCTCCGTGTCCCATGCGAGGTCCTCAGCGCCCAGATCCGTTCTCCGCCGGCGATCCGCCTCTGGAACTGACCGCGTTCGTCGGGCGCCGGCCCGAGCTCGCCGGGTTGACGGACCTGCTCGGCGGGGCGCGGCTGGTGACCGTGACCGGGGTCGGTGGCGTCGGCAAGTCGCGGCTGGCGGCGCGGCTCGCCGCCGGGTGGACCGACGGGTCCGGGCGGGTGGAGCTGGCGCCGGTGCGCGATGCGCAGTTCGTGGAGTACGCGGTGGCGGAGGCGCTGGGGCTGACCGACCACACCGCCCGGCCGCCCCGGGAGGCGCTGCTGGAGCGTCTCGCCGGCCGTCCGGTCCTGCTGGTGCTGGACGGGTTCGAGCATCTGCTGGACGCCTGCGCCGAGTTGACGGCGGAGCTGCTGCGGAAGCTGCCTCGGCTGCGGGTGCTGGCGGTGGGCCGGCGTCCGCTGGGGCTGGCGGGCGAGCGGCTGTTCCCGCTGGCGCCGCTCGCCGAGGACGAGGCGGTGGAGCTGTTCACCGACCGGGCCCGGGCGCAGGGCCTGGAGGTGTCCGACGGCCCCGAGGTGCGCGAGCTGTGCCGGCGGCTGGAGGGGATCCCGCTGGCGCTGGAGCTGGCGGCCGGGCGGCTGCGGGCGCTGTCGCCGGCGCAGTTGCTGCAGCGGCTGGACGACCGGTTCCGGCTGCTGGCCACGAGCGGCTGGGAGGGTGCCCCGCGCCCGGTCCCCGGCGGCCCTCCGTCCCGCCACCGGACGCTGCGCACGGCGATCGGCTGGAGCCATGAGCTGTGCACGCCCGCCGAGCGGCTGTTGTGGGCGCGTCTTTCGGTGTTCGCGCAGACCTTCGACCTGGAGGCGGCGGAGTACGTGTGCAGCGGGGACGGGCTGCCGGCCGAGGACGTCCTGGACGTGCTGTCGGAGCTGGTGGCCCAGTCGGTCGTGACCCGCGAGGAGACCCCGGCCGGCCCCCGCTACCGGATGCTGGACACGGTCCGGGCCTACGGCGCCGAGTGGCTGGAGGGAATCGGGGACGCGGGCCGGCTGCGCAGACGGCACCGGGACTGGTACCTGGGCCTGGCCACCTGGTGCGAGCTGGACTGGTTCTCGCCCCGGCAGGGCGAGGTCGCCGCGCGGGTGGAGGCGGAGCTGCCCAATCTGCGGGCGGCGCTGGAGTTCTGTCTGACCGAGCCGGAGGAGGCCCATCTCGGCCAGTACCTCGCGGGGTCGCTGTGGTTCTGCTGGGTCGGCTGCGGGCGGCTCGCGGAGGGCCGCCGCTGGCTGGCGCGCAGTGTGGAGCTGGAGTCGGGGTACGAGCAGTCGCGGCTGAAGGCGCTGTGGGTGCTCGGCTATGTGGCGATCCTCCAGGGCGACACCGTGCCGGCGCTTGCGGCGCTGCGGGAGTGCCGGGAGCAGGCCGAGCGGTTCGCGGATCCGGCGGCGGTGGCGTACGCCGAGCACCGCACCGGCTGTCTGGCCCTGGTCACCGATGACCTGGCCCGTGCAGAAACGCTGCTGCGGTCGGCGCTGGACCGCTATCAGGAGATCGGCGAGCTCAACAGCAATGTGCTGATGGGCCAGGTGGAGCTGGCGATGGCACGGGCCTTCCAGGGGGATCTGCCGGACGCGGTACGGCTGTGCGAGGACGTGCGCCGGGTGTGCGAGGACCACGGGGAGCGCTGGGCCCGCTCCTACGCGCTGTACGTGCTGGCGTACGCGGCCCGGCTGGAGGGCGCCCCGGACAGGGCGCGTGAACTGCTCACGGACTGCCTGGCCAATGCGCACGCCTTCCACGACCTGCTCGGTTCGGTGCTGTCGATGGAGCTGCTGGCGCTGGTGACGGCGGCCCAGGGCGAACCGGCCGAGGCGGCGCTGCTCCAGGGGGCGGCCGGCCGGATGTGGCCGTCTGTGGGGCTGCCGCTGTTCGGCTCGGCGTACTTTAACGCGCCGCACGATCAGTGCGAGGCGATCGCACGGCAGGCACTGGGGGACGCGCGCTACGAGGAGTGCGCTGCGGAAGGGGCCCGACTGGACCGCGCGACAGCGGTGGACCGGGCACTGGGCCGTGGCCCGGTACGGCCACTGGGCGCCCTGCCGACTCCCCGTGGACCGATGCCGCACGGCGGCGGAGCCGCCAACCGCACTGAATCCACTGAGCCCGCCACCGACCCGGCACGGGGCTCACGCGCCACGTAGGGGGTGGTGGGCGGTAGAGACGGTGGGCAGTAGAGGTGGTGGGACGCTGGGGCGGCGGACCGCAGGGCAGCGGACGGTAGCGGCGACGGACCGCAGGGCTAGCCGAGCACAGCGGCCGCGGACCGCAGGGCAGCAGACCGTAGCGGCGGCGGACCACAGGGCCAGCGGAGCACAGGGGCAGCGGACTGCAGAGGCAGCGGACCGCAGAGGCAGCGGACCGCAAGGGCAGCAGACAGCAGGAGCAGCGGGCGCAAGGGCAGCAGACCGTAGCAGCGGCGGACCGCGGGAGCAGCAGACCGCAAAGGGGCCGATCGCAGGGCCAGCAGACCCGTAGCGGCGGCGGGCCGCAGGGGCGGGGTGGGGCGTATCGCCGGGCGGCTTCGCCGTGGGGTGTGGCCAGGCTGCACCCGCCCGTGCTGTGCGGCCAGGCTGCACCCGCCCGTGCTGGCCGAAGGAGCGGAAGCGCGAACCCGCCGCCTCGCCCGCCCGGCAGGGCCGGGTGGGGAGACGGCGGGCTGAGGTGTTACGCCGTGGCTGGGGTCAGCGGGCGTAGTACTCGACGACGAGCTGCTCGTCGCAGATCACCGGGATCTCCTTGCGGTTCGGCTCGCGGTCCAGGCGGAACGCCAGGGCCTTGAGGTTCACCTGCAGGTAGCGCGGGGTCTCACCCTCGGGGGCGAAGCCACCCTCGCGGGCGATCGTGAAGAGCGTCTTGTCCTTGGACCGGTCGCGGACCTGCACGACGTCATCCGGACGGACACGGAAGGACGGCTTGTCGACCTTCTGGCCGTTGACCTGGATGTGGCCGTGGACGACCATCTGACGGGCCTGGTAGATGGTGCGGGCGATGCCCGAACGCAGGACCAGGGCGTCGAGACGGCGCTCGAGCTCCACGATCAGGGCCTCACCGGTCTTGCCCTGGACCTTGGACGCGCGCTCGTAGGCGCGGACCAGCTGGCGCTCGGAGATGTCGTACTGAGCGCGCAGACGCTGCTTCTCCAGCAGACGGACCTTGTAGTCCGAGTTCTGCTTGCGGCCGCGGCCGTGCTCACCCGGCGGGTAGGGGCGGGCCTCGAAGTACTTGACGGCCTTCGGGGTCAGCGCGATGCCGAGGGCACGCGACTTCTTGACCTTGGGGCGGGACTGGTTCGCCACTGTCTCAATCTCTTTCGTAGTTCTCGGCTCGTCAGCGTTAGGGAGGTCGCATCCGCAGCCGGGAAAACCCGCCGGGCCCCTGCGGGACCTGCCGGGCAGCCGCTTCCCTGGTCTGGGCACATACGTGCAGCACGCGAGTGGCCCACCGACCGTCCCGGGGCTCCGGGTGGTGGTGGGCTGCCCGCGACACCGTTCGACGGTGCGCGACGCTCCTGGAGTCCGTTTTCCCGAGGACTGGCCCCAGGGGCCGGACTCCGGCCGGGTGTCCCGCTCTGACTGCGCGGGACTCAGCACTTCGGGCAAGTCTACAGGGCGCTCACGACCGCCTGCGACCAAGGTGCTTGCGGGTCCACTCCACCGCGTCCGCGTACCGCGCCTCGGCGCCGTGCCGGCCCGGGGTGTAGTACTCGCGGTCCTTCAGGGCGTCCGGGGCGTACTGCTGCTGGGCGATGCCCTCGGGCAGGTCGTGCGGGTACACATAGCCCTGGGCGTGGCCCAGCTTGGCGGCGCCCTTGTAGTGCCCGTCGCGCAGATGCGGCGGGACCGGGCCGGCCAGGCCCTTGCGGACGTCCTCCATGGCGGCGCCGATAGCGGTGGTCGCCGAGTTGGACTTGGGGGCGAGCGCGAGGGCGATAGTGGCGTGGCTGAGGGTGAGGGCGGCCTCCGGGAAGCCGATCATCGCGACGGCCTGGGCCGCGGCGACCGCGATGGGCAGGGCGTTCGGGTCGGCCAGGCCGATGTCCTCACTGGCGGAGATCATCAGGCGGCGGGCGATGAAGCGGGGGTCCTCGCCGGCCTCGATCATGCGGGCCAGGTAGTGCAGGGCGGCGTCGACGTCGGAGCCCCTGATCGACTTGATGAGGGCGCTGGCGACGTCGTAGTGCTGGTCGCCGTCGCGGTCGTACTTCACCGCCGCCCGGTCGACCGTCTGCTCCAGCGTCTCCAGGCTGATCTCGCTCTCGCCCTTGTCGAGGGCGGCTCCGGCGGCGGCCTCCAGGGCGGTCAGGGCCCGGCGGGCGTCGCCGCCGGCGATGCGCAGCAGGTGCTCCGCGGTGTCCTCGGGGAGGCCGACGGCGTCCTTCAGGCCGCGCTCGTCGGTCAGGGCGCGGCCCAGCAGGCCGCGGATGTCGTCGTCGGTGAGCGGTTCGAGCGTCAGCAGCAGGGAGCGGGAGAGCAGGGGTGAGATCACCGAGAAGTACGGGTTCTCGGTCGTGGCCGCGATCAGGGTCACCCAGCGGTTCTCGACCGCCGGGAGCAGGGAGTCCTGCTGGGCCTTGCTGAAGCGGTGGATCTCGTCCAGAAAGAGGACGGTCTCCTTGCCGAAGCCGCCGGTGGCGCGGCGGGCACCGTCGATGACCGCGCGGACCTCCTTGACCCCCGCGGTGATCGCGGACAGCTCCACGAACCGCTTGTTCGTCGCCTTGGAGACGACGTACGCCAGGGTGGTCTTGCCGGTGCCGGGCGGACCCCACAGGATCACCGAGGACGGTCCGGCCGGGCCGCCGGAGCCCTCGCCGACCAGCCGGCGCAGCGGGGAGCCGGGCTTCAGCAGATGCTGCTGGCCCACGACCTCGTCGAGGCTGCGCGGGCGCATCCGCACGGCCAGGGGGCTGGCTGCCGGGTCCTTCTCCTGGCGTTCTTCTGCTGCGGCGGTGAAGAGGTCGGGTTCCACGCTGAAACCCTAAGACACGCCACTGACAACGCGGCCGGGCCGGGGGTCAGGCCCAGAGCTGGCTGCCCCAGCGGGTCAGGATCAGCATGGCGATGATGCCGCAGTGCGTGACCGGCACCACCCAGGTGAACTCGCCGAAGAAGGACTTCAGCCGGCGCGGGGCGCGCAGGAAGTCGTTGCGGACGTTGAGCGAGGTCACGTACCAGAACATGGTGATCGTGGCGACCCAGGCCAGCGAGCACCACAGGCACAGCGCGTTGATCCGGTACAGGGACTCGAACTGCAGCCAGGTGACGAAGCCGACGCCGAAGAGCGTGCCGAAGTTGAAGGTCAGCCAGTACCAGCGCGGGAAGCGGGCGCGGGCCAGCAGGCTCATGCCTACGCAGATCACGATGCCGTAGCAGACCAGGCCGAGCATGGGGTTCGGAAAGCCGAAGACGGCCGCCTGCTTGCTCTCCATGACGCTGCCGCAGGAGACGACCGGGTTCACGCTGCAGCCGGGCGTGAAGGTCTTGCCCGCGACCTTGGCCTCGAGGATCTTGAACTTGTCGATCGTGATGACCCAGGCGGCCAGCAGTCCGGCCGCGCCGGTGATCACCAGCAGGAGGGCGAAGGCACGGCTGCCGCCCACCGCGCGCGGGGCATCGGTGGCCCGCTCGGGACCCGACTCCGTGGAGACGTCGTTGACTGTCGTCTTGCTCATCCGCCGATTCCGTCACTTGAGAGTTGGACCATCTTCGGGCACGGCTCATTGTGCCGCACGCACGTGTGTGTCCACCGTTCGATGGACATAAGGAGGTACGCACGGTGGTCACGGAGCGTTCGGTTCCGGCCGATGCTCGGGGGCATGACAGCACACGTGAACGAACTCGCGGTGGACGTCCGGGGGCTGCGCAAGCGCTACGGGCACGTGACCGCGGTGGACGGGCTCGATCTCGGCATCCGGCGCGGTGAGGTGTTCGGCCTGCTCGGGCCCAACGGCGCCGGCAAGAGCACCACGGTGGAGATCCTCCAGGGCAACCGGGACCGGGACGGGGGCGAGGTGTCCGTCCTCGGCGCGGACCCGGCGACGGGCACGCGCGCGTGGAGGTCCCGAGTGGGGATCGTCTGGCAGGACGAATCGGCACCGGCGGAGTTGACGGTCCGCGAGACGGTACGGCACTTCGCCCGCTACTACCCGCGTCCGCGCCACCCGGAGGAGGTCATCCGCCTGGTCGGCCTGGAGGCGAAGGCGAACAGCCGGATCAAGGCCCTCTCCGGCGGCCAGCGGCGCCGCCTCGACGTGGTGCTCGGCGTGATCGTCGATCTTCCACGACGACGTCCGGGGTACCGGGATCACCGCCTCCCAGCTGTACGTGCCCGCGATGATGGCCTCCGGGATCATGTCGACGAGCTTCCAGTCGCTCGGCATCTCCATCGCGGTCGAGCGGGACGAGAAGGTGCTGCGGCGGCTGCGGGGCACGCCGATGCCGCCCGCCGCCTACTTCCTGGGCAAGATCTGGCTGGTCCTGTGCACCGGTGTCCTGGAGACCGCGATCCTGCTGGCCGTCGGCACGGCGTTCTACGACCTCCATCTGCCGTCCGACGCCGGACGCTGGCTGGACTTCACGTGGATCTTCGTGCTCGGCATCACCGCGTGCGCGCTGCTCGGCATCGCGATCAGCTCGGTGCCGAAGTCGGCGAAGAGCGCCAGCTCCGTCGTCGTCCTGCCGTTCCTGCTGCTCCAGTTCGTCTCCGGGGTGTACATCTCCATCGGCACCATTCCCGGCTGGATGCTCGACATCGGCGCCGTGTTCCCGCTGAAGTGGCTGTGCCAGGGGCTGCGCGGGGTGCTCCTGCCCGACTCGGCGAAGATGCTGGAGCAGGCCCACGCCTGGGAGTTCGGGCGGATCGCGTGGGTGCTGGGCGCGTGGTGCGTCGGAGGATTGGTGCTGTGCTTGCTGACATTCCGGTGGAAGAGCCGGCGCGACGGGTGAGGGGCGACCGGGCCCGGGGCGTCCATGCCCGGCACCGGTCGATCCGGGTCTGGGACGCGTACTTCGCGCTGACCTGGGCGGCCACGCTGGCCATGCTGCTGGGCGCGGAGCACCCGGTGTGGCCGGTCCGGGCCGTCGCGGCCGGCCTGCTCGTACCGCTGGTCCCCTGGTACCTGCTGGTGGGCCGCCCGCTGCTGGGCCAGAACCCGCCGGACGAGCGCCGCGCCGTGTACTACCTGGTCGGCGCGTTGGCACCGTTCCTGCTGTCGGGGGTACTGGCCGGCGAGACCCGGTTGCTGTCCTTCGCCCTGATCCCCCAGTGCTTCATGACCCTGCGCGCACGGGGTGCGCTGGTCACGGTCACGGTGGTCAACCTGCTCCCGGTCGCGGGCTGGGCGCTGCTGTGGCAGCCCGCCACCGAGGATCTCTTCGCCAACGCCCTGTTCGCCGTGGTCGGCCTGATGTTCTCCCTGGCGATCGGCGGCTGGATCATCCGGATCATCGAGCAGAGCGCGGAACGGGCGGAACTCATCGCGGAGTTGGACGCCAGCCGGCACGAGGTGGCACGGCTGTCCAGCGCGCTCGGGGCCCTCGCCGAGCCCGAACGGCTCGCCCGGGAGATCCACGACACCCTGGCCCAGGGCTTCACCAGGCTGCTGATGCTGGTGCAGGCCGTGGACGCCGAGCTCGACACGGACCCCGCGCAGGCCCGCCGCCACCTCGCCCTCATGGACGACACGGCCCGCCGCAATCTCGCCGAGGCCCGTGCGCTGGTCGCCGGGGGCGCGCCGACCGATCTGGCGGAAGCCTCGCTGCCGGACGCGCTGGACCGCCCGACCGCCCGGCACGAGGCGACGCTCAAGGTCACCGGCCCGGTGCGCACGCTGCCGGCCGGAGTGGAGGTGGTGGCTCTGCGCGCCTGCCAGGAGGCGCTGACCAACACCCAGAAGCACGCCGGGAGTTCGGATCGGGTCGGGGTCCGGCTCGACTACGCCGACGGCACGCTGACCGTCTCCGTCCACGACGACGGCCGCGGCTTCGACCCGGACGCCGTGCCGAGTGGATACGGTCTGGCGGGGCTGCGCGCCCGCGCCGCCGAAGTGGGCGGCACGGCGACCGTCCGCAGCGGCGACGCTACGACGGTGACCGTACGCCTGCCCGTCCCCGGCGGCGTGGCTTCCGCCGCAAGGAGTGAGACCCCGTGATCCGGATCGTCCTGGCCGACGACCACCCCGTGGTACGGGAGGGACTGCGCGCCATGCTGAGCGCCGAACCGGACCTGGAGGTGGTCGGCGACGCGGTGAGCGGGCCGCAGGCCGAGGCGCTGGCGGCGGAACTGCGCCCGGACATCGTGCTGATGGACCTGCGCATGCCGGGCGGCGGTGGTGTGGACTCGATCGTGCGGATGGCGGCGGCAGGTCTGCCGTGCCGGGTGATCGTGCTGACGACGTACGAGACGGACCGGGACATCCTGCGGGCTGTGGAGGCGGGCGCCGCGGGCTATCTGGTCAAGGACCTGCCGCGGCGGGAACTGGCGGACGCGGTGCGGGCCGCAGCGCGGGGCGAGACCGTACTGGCTCCATCGGTGGCGGCCCGCCTGGTCGACCAGCTGCGCACCAAGCCGGAACGTCCCCGGCTGTCCGAGCGCGAGACGGCGGTCCTCCGCCTGGTGGCCGACGGCTGCACCAATGCCGAGATCGGACGCCGGCTGTTCATCGGCGAGTCGACCGTGAAGACCCATCTGCTGCGTGTCTTCGGCAAGCTGGGAGTCGACGATCGGAGGGCAGCGGTCACCAGCGCGATGCGGTACGGGTTGCTGGAACAGTGAGAGGGCGCCGGGAATGCCCGGCGCCCTCTTGTCGTCGCTGAACTCAGCCGAGCCGGGACTCCAGCTCCGCCACGATCTCGTTCACGCCGATCGGCGTCTGCTCGCCGGACTCCATGTCCTTGAGCTGGACGACGCCTTCGGCGAGGTCGCGTTCGCCGGCGACGATCGCGTAGCGCGCCCCGCTGCGGTTGGCGTTCTTCATGGCGCCCTTCAGGCCCTTGCCGCCGTAACTGAAGTCCGCCGAGATGCCGACCTTGCGCAGCTCGGTGATCTTCGCGAACAGCACCCGGCGGGCCTCCTCGCCGAGCGGGACGGCGTACACCGACGTCGTGGACGGGAGGGCCAGCTCCACGCCCTCCGCCTCCAGGGCGAGCACCGTGCGGTCGACGCCGAGGGCCCAGCCCACGGACGGCAGCGCGGGGCCGCCGATCATCTCGGACAGTCCGTCGTAGCGGCCGCCGCCGCCCACCGCGGACTGCGAGCCCAGGCCGTCGTGGACGAACTCGAAGGTGGTGCGGGTGTAGTAGTCCAGGCCGCGCACCAGCTTCGGGTCGTTCTCGAACGACACCCCCGCCGCCGTGATCAGCTCGCGGACCTCCTCGTGGTACGCCTTGCAGGCGTCGCACAGGTAGTCGCGCAGCAGCGGGGCGCCGGTCAGCTGCTTCTGCACCGACTCGCGCTTGTCGTCGAGGACCCGCAGCGGGTTGATGTCGACGCGCCGGCGGGTGTCCTCGTCCAGGTCGAGGCCGCGCAGGAACTCCTGCAGCGCGGCCCGGTACACCGGACGGCACTCCTTGTCGCCCAGACTGTTCAGCAGGATCCGGAAGTCTCGCAGGCCCAGCGAGCGGTACGCCTGGTCGGCCAGGATGATCAGTTCGGCGTCCAGCGCCGGGTCCTCCGCGCCGATCGCCTCGGCTCCGACCTGGGAGAAGTGCCGGTAGCGGCCCTTCTGCGGGCGCTCGTAGCGGTACTGCGAGCCCGAGTACCAGACCTTCACCGGGAGGTTGCCCGTCTTGTGCAGGTTGGCCTCCAGGACCGCGCGCAGCACGGGGGCGGTCGTCTCCGGGCGCAGGGCCAGCCTGTCACCGCCCTTGGTCTCGAAGACGTACATCTCCTTCGTCACGATGTCGGTGGACTCGCCGACGCCGCGCGCGAACAGCTCCACGTTCTCGAAACCGGGCGTCTCGATGTAGCCGTAGCCGGAGTTCCTGAGCGGCGCGGCGATCGCCTCGCGGACGGCCAGGAACTCGGCGCTCTCCGGCGGCAGCAGGTCGTAGGTGCCCTTGGGGGCCTTGAAAGTGCTCACGGAAGTCTCTCGTCACATTCCTCGTCGGGGAGCGTCGTCGGTCCGCGCTCCCTGGCCGGCCGCCACCTGCCGCAGATAGGGGTTGGTGGCGCGCTCCTGGCCGATGGTCGTCTGGGGGCCGTGACCGGACAGCACCACGGTGGAGTCGTCGAGCGGCAGGCACACGCGGGCCAGCGACTCGAGCATCTCCGCCATGGATCCGCCCGGCAGGTCGGTGCGTCCGATGGAGCCGGCGAACAGCAGATCCCCGGAGAAGAACACCGACGGGATGTCGGAGGTCTCGGGCATCCGGAAGGTCACCGACCCCTTGGTATGGCCCGGCGCGTGCGCGACGGAGAACTCCAGACCGGCCAGTTCGAGGGTGGTGCCGTTCGTCAGCTCGCGGACGTCGTCCGGCTCCCCCACGGTCAGCTCGCCCATCAGGGGCATGCCGATGGACCGGCCGAGTGACTTCTCGGGGTCGCTCATCATGTACCGGTCCTCGGGGTGGATCCACGCCGGCACGTCGTGCGCGCCGCAGACCGGGACGACCGAGGCCACGTGATCGATGTGCCCGTGGGTGAGGACGACGGCGACGGGCTTGAGCCGATGCTTCTTCAGTGCTTCCTCGACGCCTTCGGCGGCCTGGTGGCCGGGGTCGATGATCACACACTCCTCACCGGCGGCGGGGGCGACGAGATAGCAGTTCGTCCCCCAGGCCCCGGCGGGGAACCCGGCAATGAGCACGATCGTCCTTCGTTGTGTCGACACGGATGGCCACAAGCTGTGGTCCAGAGCCTACCGGCGCTGCCGTTTCCTCAGCGAACCCATATACGGTACGGGGCTACACGCACCAGTCGGCTCACGAGCACGCACGCGTACCGGTCGACACACGACACGTATGAGGAGAGAACCCGGTGGTCAGCCAGGAGCAGCGGCGGCGTCAGCTCGCCCGGGAGAAGTTCTTGCGGCAGCAGCAGCGGCGCACCCAGGCGCGCCGCAAGTCCCGCACGCGCAACTCCGTGATCGCGTCGGTACTTGGCGTGGTCGTCATCGGCGGTGTCGCGTTGTACTCGACCGGGGCGCTGAAGGGCGACGACAAGAAGACCAATGCCGCCGCCGACGTCACGCCCAGCGCCACGCCGAGCAAGGCCCCGGACCCGTGCGCGAAGCCGGCGGCCGGCTCGGCGAAGAAGCTGAGCTGGAAGAAGGAGCCGGCGATGGCGATCGACACGTCGGCGAAGTACACGATGAAGCTCGCCACGACGTGCGGTGACATCGACATCGCGCTGAAGACGGCCGCCGCCCCGCACACGGTGAACTCGTTCGACTTCCTGGCGGGCAAGGGCTACTTCGATCACACCAAGTGTCACCGCCTGGTCACGTCCGGCATCTACGTGCTCCAGTGCGGCGACCCGCAGGGCACCGGCATGGGCGGGCCGGGCTACACGCTTCCGGACGAGAACCTCAAGGACACGAGCCTGAAGGGCAACACGTACCCGGCGGGCACGGTGGCGATGGCCAACACCGGTCAGAAGCACACCGGCGGCAGCCAGTTCTTCCTGGTCTACAAGGACAGCCCGTTGCCGCCCAGCTACACACCGTTCGGCACGGTCTCGGACGCGGGCATGAAGGTGCTGCAGAAGATCGCCGCCGCGGGTGCCCAGGCGGCCGATCCGACCTCGGGCAACACCGCGCCCAACGCGACCGTGGTGATCAACAAGGCGACGGTGACGAAGTCCTGACGCCGTCCTGGAACTCAAGACGGCCAGCTGCGGAATTTCGGTCGCGCTGGATGCGGACAGGCAACCCGCTGGTCGCCTATGTTGGCCGTGACGAAACTGTGGACGATGCCCGGGGGTGCTGAGACCCACCGCAGGCATCATGTGGAGGAGGCGCTGTGAGCAGCGACCCGTGGGGCCGCGTCGACGAGACGGGGACCGTGTACGTGCGTACGGCCGACGGCGAGAAGGTCGTCGGCTCCTGGGCGGCCGGCTCCCCTGAGGAGGCGCTGGCCTACTTCGAGCGCAAGTACGAGGGCCTGGTTGTCGAGATCGGCCTCCTCGAGAAGCGAGTGCGGACCACCGACCTGTCGGCGAAGGACGCCATGGCCGCGATCGACCACCTGCGGGAGCAGGTGGACGCGCACCACGCGGTCGGCGACCTGGACGCGCTGCGAGGGCGGCTGGACAAGCTGGTGGAGACCGTCGAGGCCCGCCGCGAGGAGCGCAAGCAGCAGCGGGCCAAGCAGTCGGACGAGGCCCGCAAGGCCAAGGAGGACCTGGTCACCGAGGCGGAGCAGCTGGCGCAGTCCGACCAGTGGCGGGCGGCCGGTGAGCGGCTGCGGGCGCTGGTGGACACCTGGAAGGGTCTGCCGCGTCTGGACCGCAAGTCCGACGACGAGCTGTGGCACCGCTTCTCGCACGCCCGGTCGGCGTTCTCCAAGCGGCGCAAGGCGCACTTCGCGCAGCTGGACGCGCAGCGCGAGGAGGCCCGCCGGACCAAGGAGCGGCTGGTGGCCGAGGCCGAGGCGCTGTCGGGTTCGACGGACTGGGGTCCGACGGCGGCGCGTTACCGCGAGCTGATGGCGGAGTGGAAGGCCGCGGGCCGCGCCCAGCGCGAGCACGAGGACGACCTGTGGAACCGCTTCCGCGGCGCCCAGGACGTGTTCTTCGCCGCCCGTAGCTCGGTGTTCGCCGAGCGGGACGCGGAACAGGCCGAGAACCTGAAGCTGAAGGAGGAGCTGGCCGAGGAGGCCGAGAAGATCCTCCCGGTCACGGACCTCAAGGCCGCGCGGGCCGCCTTCCGCTCGATCAACGAGCGCTGGGAGGCCATCGGCCATGTCCCGCGGGACGCGCGGCCGAAGGTCGAGGGCCGGATGCACGCGGTCGAGCGGGCGATCCAGGACGCCGAGGAGGCCGAGTGGCGCCGGACGAACCCGGAGGCACGCGCGCGTGCCGAGGGTCTGACCGGTCAGCTGCAGGCCGCCGTCGACAAGCTGCGGGCGCAGATCGACCAGGCCCGCGCCCAGGGCAACAACTCCAAGGCCGACAAGCTGGAGCGCGAGCTGGAGGGCCGCCAGGCGCTCCTGGACCAGGCTCTGAAGGGCCTGCAGGAGTTCGGCGGCTGAAACCCCCCGCGGTGCACATGCGAAAGGCCCCGTACGGCGCGCGTACGGGGCCTTTCGCTTGCGTGCTCACGACCGGGAGCGTCCCGAGGTCACGCGGTACACGTCGTACACGCCCTCCACGCCCCGTACGGCCTTCAGGACGTGGCCGAGGTGCTTGGGGTCGCCCATCTCGAAGGTGAACCGGGAGGTGGCCACCCGGTCGCGCGAGGTCTGGACGGCCGCGGAGAGGATGTTGACGTGCTGGTCGGACAGGACTCGGGTGACGTCCGACAGCAGCCGGGAGCGGTCCAGTGCCTCGACCTGGATGGCGACCAGGAAGACCGAGGACTGGGTCGGCGCCCACTCGACGTCGAGGATGCGCTCGGGCTCACGGGACAGCGAGTCGACGTTGACGCAGTCGCTGCGGTGAACGGACACGCCGCTGCCCCGCGTGACGAACCCGATGATCGGGTCGCCCGGCACCGGCGTGCAGCAGCGGGCCAGTTTGACCCACACATCGTCGACGCCCTTCACGACGACGCCCGGGTCGGCACTGGAGCGGCGCTTGCGGCCACGGGTGCGGGACGGCGGGACCGCCTCGTCGATCTCCTCGGTGGCGGCCTCCTCGCCGCCGAGGGCCTGCACGAGCTTCTGCACGATGTGCTGCGCGGAGACATGGCCCTCGCCGATCGCCGCGTACAGCGCGGAGATGTCCGAGTAGCGCATCTCGTGCGCGAGGGTCACGAGGGAGTCGCCGGTGAGGATGCGCTGGATCGGCAGGTTCTGCTTGCGCATCGCCCGTACGATCGCGTCCTTGCCCTGCTCGATCGCCTCGTCCCGGCGCTCCTTGGAGAACCAGGCCCGGATCTTGTTGCGCGCCCGGGGCGACTTGACGAAGCCGAGCCAGTCGCGGGACGGTCCGGCGCCGGGCGCCTTGGAGGTGAAGACCTCCACCAAGTCGCCGTTGTCCAGGGTGGATTCGAGCGGTACGAGCCTGCCGTTGACCCGCGCGCCTATGGTGCGGTGGCCGACCTCGGTGTGGACGGCGTACGCGAAGTCGACGGGCGTGGCCCCCGCGGGCAGCGCGATGACATCGCCCTTGGGGGTGAAGACGAAGACCTCGTTGCGGGACAGGTCGAAGCGCAGGGACTCCAGGAACTCGCCCGGGTCCTCGGTCTCCTTCTGCCAGTCCAGCAACTGCCGCAGCCACGCCATGTCGTTGATGGCGTCCTTGTCCTTCGCGGACGTCCTGGGCGCGTCCGTACGGACCTTGGAGGCGCCGGCGACGGCCTCCTGCTTGTACTTCCAGTGCGCGGCGATGCCGTACTCGGCGCGGCGGTGCATGTCGAAGGTGCGGATCTGCAGTTCGACCGGCTTGCCGTTGGGCCCGATGACCGTCGTGTGCAGCGACTGGTACATGTTGAACTTGGGCATCGCGATGTAGTCCTTGAACCGGCCGGGGACCGGGTTCCATCGCGCGTGCACGGTGCCGAGGGCGGCGTAACAGTCGCGGACCGTGTCGACGAGGACACGAATGCCCACCAGGTCGTAGATCTCGGCGAAGTCGCGGCCTCGCACGATCATCTTCTGGTAGACGCTGTAGTAGTGCTTCGGGCGTCCGGTGACGGTCGCCTTGATGCGGGCGGCCCTCAGGTCGGCCTGGACCTCGTCGGTCACTATGGCCAGGTACTCGTCACGCTTCGGCGCCCTTTCGGCCACCAGCCGTACGATCTCGTCGTACATCTTGGGGTAGAGGATCGCGAAGGCGAGGTCCTCCAGCTCCCACTTGATGGTGTTCATGCCGAGGCGGTGGGCGAGCGGCGCGTAGATCTCGAGGGTCTCGCGCGCCTTCTTCTCCTGCTTCTCGCGCTTGAGGTAGCGCATGGTGCGCATGTTGTGCAGGCGGTCGGCGAGCTTGATCACCAGGACGCGCGGGTCCTTGGCCATCGCGACGACCATCTTGCGCACGGTCTCGGCCTGGGCGGCCTCGCCGAACTTGACCTTGTCGAGCTTGGTGACGCCGTCGACGAGCAGGGCGACGGTGTCGCCGAAGTCGCGGCGCAACTGGTCGAGGCCGTACTCGGTGTCCTCGACGGTGTCGTGCAGCAGCCCCGCCATGAGCGTGGCGGGGTCCATGCCCAGCTCGGCGAGGATGGTGGTCACGGCGAGCGGGTGCGTGATGTACGGGTCGCCGCTCTTGCGCTTCTGCCCGCGGTGCCAGCGCTCGGCGACCTGGTAGGCGCGCTCGATCTGGCGCAGCGTCGAGTTCTCGATCTTCGGATCGTTGCTGCGCACTATCCGCAGCAGCGGCTCCAGGACCGGGTTGTAGGGGTTCGCGCGCTGCACGCCGAGGCGGGCCAGGCGGGCGCGGACGCGGTTGGAGGAGCCGGTGCGGCCGGGCTGGACGACGGGCGGGCGCACCACGGGCGGCTGGGCCGGGCGCTCGGGGGGTGCGGGCTTGGGACGCGAGGCCTCGGCAGCCTTCTCGACGGGCGCGGACTGGGCGTGCTCGATCGGCCCGCGGGTGTCGTTCTTCGCGTTGGACACGTGCGACGCGGGTTTCGCCGCGGCGGCCGAGGCGGACTCGGGCTTTGCGGCGGTCAGGTGCTGGGCCTCGTCTGGCAAGAGGGCTCCTCGTGCGCGATCCGGGTCCCCCGGTCAGGCTCCGGAGACCCCATGGTAGCGATCCTGCGGCTGGTCATCGCCTTCAGCCGGAAGTGAGGACCGTCCACCTGTGCAACGCGGGGAGCCTCCGCCGGATTCCGGGAGGTGGATTCCGGGTGATTCGGGGTCGTGCGGGAGGTGTCCCGGGGGTGGCCTCGACCGTGGGTGGTTCCTGCACGCGCGTGCGGCTCGGGTGGTGCGGGCGGGAAGCACGAAGCGGCCTTCGGCGATGCCGAGGCCGCTTGTGCAGCGATCCGCTCAGACCTGAAGCAGCGCCTCCAGCGGCGCCCCGTCCAGCGCCGGCTCCAGCCGGACCCGGCCGCCCAGGAAGCCCAGCTCCATCAGCACCGTGAGGCCGGAGACATCCGCCCCGGCGCGCTGGATCAGCTGGATCGCGGCCTCGGCCGTACCTCCCGTGGCGAGGACGTCGTCCACGATCAGCACCCGGTCACCGGATGCCAGGTCCTCCGCGTGCACCTCGATCTCGGCCGAGCCGTACTCCAGGTCGTACGCCTGGCGCAGCGTCGCTCCGGGCAGCTTGCCCGCCTTGCGGACGGGGATGAAGCCGAGGCCCGCGCGGACGGCGACCGGGGCTCCCAGGATGAAGCCCCGGGCCTCCAGGCCGACGACCTTGGTCGCGCCGGTGTTCGTGGCGATCTCGGCCAGTGTGTCCGTGAGCGCCGTGAACGCGGCCGGGTCCGCCAGGAGCGGGGTGATGTCCTTGAACATCACGCCCGGCTCGGGGTAGTCGGCGACGTCACGGATCCGGCTGAGCAGCAGCTCCTCGATGTCGGTCATCGGCGCTTCCCGGAGGGGCGGCCACGGCCCCGGCTGCGGGACGCGGGCTGGTTGCGCGGGCCCACGACGGCGGGGGCCGCATCGTCGTCATCGGCGGCGGCACGCTCCGCGGCGAGGCCCTCCTCGGCCGCGGCCTGGGCACGCTTGGCCATGACTCGCTTGGTGAGGGCCTTCATCGCCGGCTCGCGCTCCTTGAGGTCGGCGACGAGCGGCGTGGCGATGAAGATCGACGAGTAGGCGCCGGCCGCGAGGCCGACGAACAGCGACAGCGAGATGTCGTTCAGCGTGCCGGCTCCGAGGAATCCACCGCCGATGAACAGCAGGCCCGCCACCGGCAGCAGGGCGACGACCGTGGTGTTGATCGAACGGACCAGGGTGCCGTTGATCGACTGGTTGGCGATGTCGCTGAAGGTGAACCGGGTCTGCTTGGTGATGTCCCGCGTCTGCTCCTTGAGGCTGTCGAAGACGACGACCGTGTCGTACAGCGAGTAACCGAGGATCGTCAGCAGACCGATCACCGTACCGGGCGTGACCTCGAAACCGACGAGGGCGTAGATACCGGTCGTGATCGTGATGTCGTGGATCAGCGCGACCAGGGCCGCGATGGCCATGCGCCATTCGAAGGCGATGGCCAGGTAGATCACGACGAGCACCATGAAGATCGCCAGGCCCTCCCAGGCCTTGTTGGCGATCTGCTGGCCCCAGCTCGGGCCGACCAGGTCGGCGGCGAGCTTCTCGGGGTTGAGGTTGAGGTCCTTGGCCAGCTCCTGCTTGATCTTGTCGGACTGGCCGGTGTCGATGCCGGCGATCTGGATGCGCAGGCTGCCGTTGCCGAGCTTCTGCACGATCGCCTCATGGCCGGAGGCGTCCTTGGCGTAGGTCTCCGCCTGGGTCACCGAGGTGCTCATGTGGGTCGGCGTGGTGAAGACCGCGCCGCCCTTGAACTCGATGCCCATGTTCAGCCCGCGCACCGCCAGGCCGAGGATGGCCGTGATGGTGATCAGGATGGAGACGCCGTACCAGATCTTGCGCTTGCCGACGAAGTCGTACGAGATCTCGCCGCGGTGCAGTCGAGCGCCGAGGTTGCCGAGTTTCGACATTGCTCAGGCCTCCTTCGGGTCGACAGAGCCGGCGGCGGGGCCGGCGGGACGGCGGGTGCGGCGCAGCGGCGGCTTGGCACCCAGGCTCTTCGGGTCGAGGCCGGACCACTTGTGGCCGCCGGCGAAGAACTTGCGGCGGGCGAGGAGGGTCATCAGCGGCTTGGTGAACAGGAAGACGACGACGACGTCGAGCACGGTGGTCAGGCCGAGGGTGAAGGCGAAGCCCTGGACCTTGCCGACGGTCACGATGAACAGGACGGCGGCGGCGAGGAACGACACGAAGTCGGAGACCATGACGGTGCGCCGGGCGCGCGGCCAGGCCCGCTCGACGGCGGGGCGCAGCGAGCGGCCCTCGCGGATCTCGTCCCGGATGCGTTCGAAGTACACGATGAACGAGTCCGCGGTGATACCGATGGCGACGATGGCACCGCAGACGGCCGGCAGGTTCAGCGCGAAGCCGATGGCCGGGCCGAGCAGCGACATGATCACGTAGGTGAGGATCGCGGAGACCACGAGGGAGGCCATGGCGACGACCGACAGGCCGCGGTAGTAGATCACCAGGTAGATCACGACCAGGGCGAGGCCGATCGCGCCGGCGAGCAGACCGGCGTGCAGCTGCTCACCGCCGAGCGCGGCGGTCACGGTGGTGACGGACTGCTCCTGGAAGGACAACGGCAGGGCGCCGTACGACAGCATGTTGGCGAGGCTCTGGGCGTCCTGCTGGGTGAAGCTGCCGGAGATCTCCGCCTGGCCGCCGGTGATGGCCTGGCTGACGTACGGGCTGGAGACGACCTCGCCGTCGAGGACGATGCCGAACTCGTTCTGCGGGGACTGGTTCTTCGCCAGCCGGCCCGTGATGTCGGCGAACTTCTTGGAGCCGCTGGAGCTGAAGGTCATCTGGACCTGCCAGCCGGAGGCGCCCTGGGTGTCGAAGATGGCCTGCGCCTTCTTCACCTCGGTGCCGTCGACGGCGGCCGGGCCGAGCACGTACTTGTACCAGACCTTCCGGATCTGGCCGCAGGCCACCGTGGGCTCACCGGGCTTGGCGGCGCCGCCCACCTTGGCCCGCTCGGCGGGCTTGGTGCAGTCCAGGGCGGCGTACTGGGCCTGGAGCTTGGCGGCGGTGGTGCCGGCGCTGGAGGAGGCCGAGGGGGTGGTCGACGGCGTGGAGCTGCCGGAGGCGGACGGGCTCGGCGTGGGGGTGGAGCCGGCCTTCAGCGCGTCGGTGACGGCACGGCCCTGGGAGGTCGCCGAGGCCTTGGGGGACGCGGTGGAGGACGAGGACGCCTTCTCCTTGGAGGAGGAGCTCGCGGAGGGGCTCGTGCTCGGCTTCGGCGAGGAGCTGCCGCTGGGGGAGGCGCTCGGCGAGGGGCTCTGCGTGGCGCCGCCGCTGGGCTCGCTGGCCAGGACCGGGCGGAAGTACAGCTTGGCGGTGGTACCGACCTGCTGCTGGGCCTCCTTGGAGTTGGTGCCCTTGGGGATGTTGACGATGATGTTGTCGGTCCCCTGGGTCTGCACCTCCGCCTCGGAGACGCCGAGGCCGTTGACACGGCGGTTCATGATGTCGACCGCGGTGTCCATGTTGGCCTTGTTGACCGCGGACCCCTGGTCCGCCTTCGCCTTGAGCGTGATGCTCGTACCACCGGCGAGGTCGATGCCGAGACGCGGAGTCTTGTTCCCGGAGAGGAACATGCCTCCGGTGAGCGCCACGATGGCGATCAGGATGAGGGCCAGCGAGCGTCCCGGCTTGCTCTGGGCGCTCGCGCTCCGGCCCCTCTTAGGTGCTGCCACCTTCTCGTACTCCCTCTCGGGCCGTCCCGCGCGGTCGGCGCGGTCGGCCATGACATGGTGTCGGGCTGTTCCGGGAAACAGACGCCCGGTGGTGCGCGGGGCGCGATTATGCCGCGCAGCGCACCACCGGGGCGTGACTACTTCGCGTCGGAGTCGCCGTCGGTCTTCTTCGGCTCGTCGTCCGCCTTGGTCTCGGCGGCCTCGGCCGTGTCGGTGCCGTCCTCATCGGCGTCCTTCTTACCGAGGTCGACGGCCTTGTCGTCGGAGGCGGCGGCAGCGGGCGAGTCGGACTCGTCGGTCTCGGTGAGGGAGGAGGCGTCGTCCGGGACGATGTCGGCGTCGGACTTCAGGTCGTGCTCGATGCCGTGGACGATGCGGTTGTACTCGTCGTCCGTGAGGACGGCGCCGATCGCGTTCTTGGCGAAGAGGAGCTCGACGCCGGGGCCGGCGTCGAGGAGGACGGTGTCCTCGTTGACCTCCTTGACCGTCGCGTACATTCCCCCGATCGTGCGGACACCGGAGCCGGACTGCATCTCGTTCCGCATATTGGCGGCCTGCTGCTGCTTCTTCTTGGCCGAGCGCGTCATCAGGAACATGGCCGCGATGAGCACGATGAAGGGGAGAAGGGTAAAGGCATTCACGGGACGGGGTTTCCTTCGCGCGACCGCGACGGAGAGCGGCCTGTTGATGGGGGTGTGGGTCGGCGCCGCCCACAAGGGCGGCATCGGCGGAGTCTAAGCGAGTCCGTGTGCATGGAACAACGCTCAGCATGGCACCTGAGTTCCTGACCGGGCCAATGTCCTCGCCGCCACCGAGACATCATCGCGCCGTCAGGACCCGAACAAGTCCTGTTGTCCGTTTCCCCCGGTCGGCCCCCCGCTCGCCGAGTGGGGCGGGGTCAGGCCGAGGTGTGCCCAGGCCGCCGGGGTGGCGACCCGGCCCCGCGGGGTGCGGGCGAGCAGTCCCTCCCGCACGAGGAACGGTTCGGCGACCTCCTCGACGGTCTCCCGCTCCTCCCCCACCGCGACGGCGAGCGTGGACAGGCCGACGGGGCCGCCAGCGAAGAGCTTCAGCAGGGCCTCCAGGACGGCGCGGTCGAGGCGGTCGAGGCCGCGCGCGTCGACCTCGTAGACGGCGAGGGCGGCGGCGGCGATCTCGCGGGTGATCACACCGTCCGCCTTGACCTGCGCATAGTCGCGGACGCGGCGCAGCAGGCGGTTGGCGATACGGGGCGTGCCGCGGGAGCGGCCGGCGATCTCCGCGGCGCCGTCCGGCACGATCTCCACGTCCAGCAGGCTCGCCGAGCGGTGCACGACCCGCTCCAGTTCGCGCGGCTCGTAGAACTCCATGTGCGCGGTGAAGCCGAAGCGGTCGCGCAGCGGCGGCGGCAGCAGGCCCGCGCGGGTGGTGGCGCCGACCAGGGTGAACGGCGGCAGCTCCAGCGGGATGGCGGTGGCGCCGGGACCCTTGCCGACGATGACGTCGACGCGGAAGTCCTCCATCGCCATGTACAGCGTCTCCTCGGCGGGCCGGGACATGCGGTGGATCTCGTCCAGGAAGAGGACCTCGCCCTCTTGGAGGGAGGAGAGGATCGCGGCGAGGTCGCCGGCGTGCTGGATGGCGGGGCCGGAGGTGATCCGGATCGGGGCGCCCATCTCGGCGGCGATGATCATCGACAGGGTGGTCTTGCCGAGGCCGGGCGCGCCGGACAGCAGAACATGGTCGGCGGTGGCGCCACGCGCGCGCGCGGCCCGCAGGACGAGGTCGAGCTGTTCTCGGACCTTCTCCTGGCCGATGAACTCGCCGAGGTCCTTGGGGCGCAGGGCGGCCTCGACGGCCTGGTCCTCCCGGTCGGCGGACGCAGCGACGAGCCGCTCGGGGGCGGGGGTGTCGGTCGTGTCGTCCCAGTTCATGTGGTGTGCCTCGATCGTCGTGGGTCAGCGGGCGCGGTTCGGCGGGCCGGGTTCGCGTGGGTCAGCGGGCGCGGTTCAGGGTCTGCAGGGCGGCTCTCAGCAGCTGTCCGACCTGCGGGGTGCCGCCGGCGGCCTCGGCCTGGGGCGCCACGGCGGCGACGGCCTCGTCGGCCTCGCGGGTGGCGTAGCCCAGGCCGATGAGGGCCGCGTGCAGCTGGTCGCGCCAGCCCTGGGTGACCGGCGCGCCGATCGCGGGGGCCGTGCCGAGGGGCTCGCCGAGCCGGTCCTTCAGCTCCAGCAGGAGCTTCTGCGCACCCTTCTTGCCGATGCCGGGGACGGCGGTGAGGGCCTTCTCGTCACCGGTGGCTACGGCGCGGCGCAGCGCGTCCGGGGTGTGCACGGCGAGCATGGCCTGGGCCAGGCGCGGGCCGACTCCGCTCGCGGTCTGCAGCAGCTCGAAGACCTGACGCTCGTCGTCGTCGGCGAAGCCGTACAGGGTCAGCGAGTCCTCGCGGACGACGAGCGAGGTGTGCAGCTTGGCGGGCCGGCCCATGCGGAGCGCGGACAGCGTGTTCGGCGTGCACTGGACGGCCATGCCGACGCCGCCCACCTCGACGACCGCGGCGTCCGGGGCGAGCGCGGCGACCGTGCCGCTGACGAAGGCGATCATGTCGTACGGCCTTTCGTTGCGTGGACTGTGTGGCGGGCGACCGCCTGCTGAAGCCGGTTCTGGGCGGGGGCGCGCCAGATGTGGCAGATGGCCAGCGCGAGAGCGTCGGCGGCGTCGGCCGGCTTCGGTGGCGTGGAGAGCCGGAGCAGCCGGGTGACCATGGCGCCGACCTGCGCCTTGTCGGCGCGCCCGGAGCCGGTGACGGCCGCCTTGACCTCGCTCGGGGTGTGCAGCGCGACCGGGATGCCGCGCCGGGCGGCACACAGCATGGCCACGGCGCTGGCCTGGGCGGTGCCCATCACCGTGCGCACGTTGTGCTGGCTGAAGACGCGCTCTACGGCGACGAACTCGGGCCGGTGCTCGTCCAGCCACTGCTCGATGCCCTGTTCGACGGCGAGGAGGCGGTGGCTGAGATCGGCGTCCACGGGCGTGCGCACGATACCGACGCCGAGCATGGTGAGCGGGCGGCCCGCTATCCCCTCGACGACGCCGACACCGCACCGGGTCAGTCCCGGGTCCACCCCCAGTACCCGCACCGGGCCCCTCCCTCCGATCGCCTCGATCACGTGTTTGTGCAGGCTATCGGGTCCCACTGACAATGACGGCGGGGCGGGGGGGGGGGGGGCCCCCCCCCCCCCCGGCGCCGCCCCCCCCCCCGGGGGGGTTAGGGGGCCCCCGTAAAAAAAAAAGTGGGAACCCCCGCAAATTTGG